>CAJUCW010000008.1 GCA_910585275.1 uncultured Muribaculaceae bacterium | reverse complement strand
GAAGTCTACAGGCTTGAGTGAACTCGCCTCAGACACACTCAGTGAAACACTACCTTGCATTATTCGGGCGATATGTTAAAATAAGGTTAAATGATAGAATTTTATTGCGTGTTATAATGCTATATAAAAAATAATTTGTAATTTTGCAGTGAGTTTTTCATGGTATTAGATTTTAAGGTTAACAGAAGATTGGTTGTCGGGACGACAATCAATTTTTTTCGCCCCTTGCTAAACCGCATATCGATTTAGAGCATTCCCCCGGGTTTCCCGGAACTGCGGTCTTTTCTCGTGAACAGCTTGTTTATCTTTAGAAGTCAGTTCTCCAGAATTTCTGTTCACGATTATTGCTTTCCGAAGATAAAGTTTCCTTGAGTGGTTGCGACGGTTTCGGCTGTCGGGATTGCATCACGACTGATATATTTCTGTTTGCCTTTGACTGGAAAACCGAAATATTATTATGCGAATTGGAATGGTTTTTATGCTTTAATTTAAACGATTTCAGTTTTATTATATTAAATGGATTCGTTATCGGATTCGCCGGCATAGTTTAATATTGTGCATGCAACGATTCAAATCGATGAGTTGCTTGATTTACTCACTTTCGGAATTCTTGCGAATTATTCGTTGTGAATATGTGTTTTTCAAATTTGTTATTCCATAGGTTTACAACTATTGAAATTGAACAATCTTCATGTTAACGAATCTAAAAATAAGCCTGTAAAACTCCAGAACTGTTAAATCTATGTTAAAATATGAAAATATTTTATGTTTTATAACACTGTTTGAAAAATAATTTGTAATTTTGCAGTGAGTTTTTCATGGTATTAGATTTTAAGGTTAACAGAAGATTGGTTGTCGGGATGACAATCAATTTTTTTTATATATGTTTGGTGGATTATCGACTCAAAAACAGGATATCGGTTGAAAATGTGTTGTATTATTATGTTGTTTAACATATTTTTATTAATTTTGCACTCATTATTTTGGATTACGCCATTAAGGCGTTTTTTCATTTTTAGGTTCTAACTATCAATAAGTCATCTTTTTTTTTCTAATCTAAATTTATGAGTCTATCCGGACCAATTGATTTCAAACCGAAACTATTTTCGGCATTGAAGAATTATTCGGCTTCCAGATTTAAGTCTGATTTTGTTGCCGGCATTGTAGTGGGTATAGTAGCGCTTCCGTTGGCAGTGGCTTTTGCCATTGCAAGCGGTGTGAGTCCTACAGTAGGTTTGGTAACAGCAATAATCGGAGGTTTCCTCGTTTCCGCGCTCGGTGGTTGTTCGGTGCAGATTGGAGGGCCGACCGGGGCTTTTATCATTATTGTGTATGGCATAATCGAGACGTTCGGGCTTGAAGGCCTTGCGCTCGCCACTTTCATGGCAGGCCTGATATTGGTGCTTATGGGGCTTTTCCATCTCGGCACTGTCATTAAGTTTATTCCTTATCCGATTGTGGTCGGTTTCACCGCAGGTATCGCATTGACGATATTTTCGACGCAGATGAATGACTTTTTCGGACTCGGCTTGACAAATGTGCCAGCCGCTTTTATTCCCAAGTGGGGGACGTATTTCAGTAATTTCGGAAATATAGACTCTGTCACGACGGCCGTAGCTGTTATCTCCCTTGTTATAATCATTGCAGTGCCTCTGATTTCGAAGAAATTGCCCGGAGCTTTGATTGCGATTGTCATTATGACTACCGCTGTGTGGTTCCTCAACAACTTTTTTCCGGAATATCATGTGGCTACCATTGGCGACCGTTTCGGCTCTATGGCTACTGATATTCCCGAGCCCAAGGGCTTCAAACTTTCGATGGAGACAATCAATCTTCTTCTTCCCTCTGCTTTTACAATCGCCATACTCGGTTCTATCGAATCGTTGCTATCCGCTACAGTGGCCGACGGTGTAACGGGTTCACATACGCGAAGCAACACGGAATTGATAGGTCAGGGGATTGCAAACATTGTGGTGCCATTTTTCGGAGGCATTCCGGTCACAGGCGCTATCGCTAGGACAATGACCAACATTACTAACGGAGGACGTACGCCGGTTGCCGGAATCATACATGCGATAGTGTTGCTCTTGATTTTCCTCTTCATGATGCCGCTTATCAATCTTGTGCCTATGGCATGTCTTGCAGCGGTGCTTGTAATGGTCAGCTACAATATGAGCGGATGGAGAACGGTGCGTGGATTGTTGAAAAATCCGAAGGGCGACGTCACGGTGCTGGCTGTCACGTTCCTCCTTACTGTGATTTTCGATCTTACAATCGCTATAGAAATTGGGCTTTTGCTTGCAATCATCCTTTTCTTGCGTCGTGTCACCGAGAATACTCAAATCAAGGTATATAGCGAACAGCTTGATGTGGCGGAAGGAACAGAGGCCACTACCCATGAGGTGCTCGACGTAGCCAACGGCGTTCAGATTTATGAGATTGACGGTCCGTTCTTTTTCGGTGTCGCCACTAAATTCGATGAAATGATGCGTTCCACTATGGGCGACAAACCTCTGGTCAGAATCATCAGAATGAGAAAAGTGCCTTTTATCGACGCCACGGCTGTGCATAACCTTGAGATTCTTATACGCTCTTCGCAAGAAGATGGGATTCATGTGGTGCTTTCAGGTGTGAATCCGAGTGTGAAGGAAGTTCTCGAGCATGCAGGTATTGATAAGCTGATAGGTAAGGACCATGTATGTCCGCATATCACTGTTGCAGTAAGAATGGCAAACCGTCTTGTGTCGCAGCTTGAAAACCCCTCGGCATAGAAGATAGTATTATATAAAATGAATCGTGCATCCCTTTTGTGTTATCAAAGAGGATGCACGATTCTTTTAGGCTAAGGATGCGCTCAGTTATGTAATCAATTCTTGTAAGGCGGAAATGGGAACGAAGTGACAAGCCTTCGGCTTCGGCATGTCGTCAGCAGCACTCTGATTTTCAGCCCTCCGTTTCGAAACGGTTTTCCGCGAGTTCTTGTAGCAAGGCGAAATCAAGCACGTCTTCAATCGTATCTACATAATGGAACATAAGCCCTACAAGATACCTTTCGTTTATTTCATCTATGTCGCGTTTGTTTTCTTTTGAAAGGATTATATCGGTGATTCCGGCACGCTTGGCGGCAAGAATTTTTTCCTTTATACCTCCCACAGGGAGCACTTTTCCCCTGAGAGTAATTTCTCCCGTCATCGCGAGTTTTTCACGTACTTTCCTTCCTGTGAAGGCGGAAACGAGCGAGGTTGCCATTGTCACGCCTGCCGACGGCCCGTCTTTCGGGATTGCTCCTTCCGGCACGTGGATATGTACGTTCTGTTTAGAGAACAGCTCGGAATTGATACCAAGTTTTCCGGCATGTGCCTTCAGATACTGGAGGGCTATGACTGCAGATTCTTTCATCACATCGCCAAGATTTCCGGTAAGGGTGAGTTTTTCACCGTTGCCGGGAGAAAGTGATGTTTCGATGAAAAGGATTTCTCCTCCTACTTGGGTCCAGGCAAGACCCGTAACCACGCCTGCGAAGCTGTTGTTTTCGTAATAATCGGGATTCACCTCTTCTTTGCCAAGAAGCTTTTTTGCTTCCCCGTAATCTATAAGAATAGGAAACGGTTGTTCCGACGCTTTAAGGCGTGCTACCTTACGGAGTATCTTTGAAATCTTCTTTTCAAGTTGCCTTACGCCCGATTCTCTGGTATAGCGGTTGATTATCAGTTCGAGAGCATCGTTGGAGAAAGCAAGTTCGTTTTCCTCGAATCCATGCTCCTCCAGACTTTTCGGCACAAGATGGCGTTTGGCAATTTCAATCTTCTCTTCAGGAATGTAACCACCTATTTCGATAATTTCCATACGGTCGAGCAATGGCCGGGAAATTTCGGATAGGCTATTTGCGGTGGCAATGAACAACACTTTCGAAAGGTCGTAGTCAAAGTCGATATAGTTGTCATGAAATTTGACGTTCTGCTCCGGATCGAGCACTTCGAGAAGGGCGGTAGAGGGGTCGCCTTTGAAGTCTTTGCCAATTTTGTCGATTTCATCGAGCACAAAGACCGGATTTCCGGAGCCGCATTTAGACAACGCTGAAATTATACGCCCCGGCATTGCTCCGATATATGTGCGCCGATGTCCACGGATTTCGGCTTCGTCGTGCAGTCCTCCAAGTGAAATCCGGGCATATTCCCTGCCTAAAGCATCGGCTATTGACCTGCCGAGCGAAGTCTTGCCTACGCCGGGAGGGCCGTAAAGGCATAGAATGGGAGCCTTCATGTCGTTGCGAAGCTTAATAACGGCCATTTGCTCTATGATTCGCTCTTTCACCTGTTCAAGGCCGTAATGGTCGCGGTCAAGAATCTCTTCCACTTTGGAAATGGCAAAATTGTCGGGCGAATAATTTTCCCAAGGGAGCGAAAGCAAATTATCAAGATATGCATATTGGATGGCATATTCAGGGCTCTGAGGGTTGAACCGTCCGAGTTTTTTAAGTTCCTTTTCGAAATGAGCCTTTGCCTCGTCTTTCCAGGGCATTTTGGTAGCCCTGTTTTCAAGTTCCGCTTCGTCGGAATCGTCAGAATCTTCCCCGAGCTCGTCGTGGATGGCCTTCAGTTGCTGTTGCAAGAAGTGTTTCCGTTGCTGTTCGTTGAGGTCCTCGTGGGTGCGCATGTGGATTTGCGCCTGGATTTCAAGTCTCTGTATAGATTTGTCAAGAGTCCGTAAAAATGTCTCCAGAAGGGCGTTGACATCTTCCGCCATGAGTATGCGGGCGCGGTCGTCAATCGAGAGAGGGGAATTGTTGGCCATGAAATATACCCCTCTTACAATATCTTCCTCGATACTCTGAACCGACATGCTTAACCTGGTTCTTTCCTGCTCCGGAAGATATACGAGCACTTTCTTATATGTGTCTTTTATTTCTTTTATAAGAATGTCTATTTCTTGCGGATTGTGGGGAGCTCGCAACGGTTCAGATAATTTGACACATGCTCGAAGGTGAGGCTCTTTTTTAACTATCCTGCTTACTCTTCCGGCGGGTCCGCCCACAAGTAAAGCCACCGGCTCCATACCAGGCACATTGATGACCTTGCCGATTTTGCAGACGGTGCCGGTTGGGAAAAAGTCTTTCACTTTGCCGGCTTCTTCGATATCCGGTTTGACAGGGGCTGCAAATATGCATGTTTTTGAAAGATAAGCTTCTTCCACGAGCTTCAGGTCTTTTTCTCCGGAAAGTTTCACGGGTTGTGGCATTCCTGGGTATGCCACCATATCTTTCAGTGGAAGCACCGGCACTGACGACGGATCAAAGTAAAAATTTTCCATGTCATTGTCGGTTGGAATCTCAGTTATGATGGAATCCTCCAGATGTAATTCCGGAGATTCGAAGGCAACATTGGGATGTTTTTTCTTTTGCATGGTGCAAAGTTACTCAAAAATCCTTATTTTTGCATTATGAAAGAGCGATTGTTTAGATTCAAACGATTTAATGTAAGTCATGCCCGGAGTTCGATGCCCATAGGTGTTGACGGTGTCCTGATAGGGGCGTGGGCTTCATCAAGGGGTGGCCGAGTGCTCGATGTCGGTACGGGATGCGGTGTCATCGCATTGATGCTGGCCCAACGCGACGGACAGGCCGTTATAAGAGGTATTGATGTCGATTTACCTTCGGTGGAGGAGGCTTCTATGAATTTTATTAATTCGCCTTGGCGTGAAAGGCTTTCTGTCGATTGTGTTTCATTTTGTGATTTGGACGAAACTGAGACTTATGACCTAATAGTGAGTAACCCTCCATTTTATGATGCAGGGATGAAAGACCTTGATACGGCACGGAAGAGGGCGAGGCATTCGGGAGAACTGTCGCCTGAGAGTCTTGTTTGCAGTTCCGAGTCTGTTTTGAGTCAGGAGGGAGTGCTTTCAATGATAGTCCCTGCAGAGACATTTCATCCCTTGGTCTCCCTTGCCGCCGACAACGGCTTGACGTTTGCACGGGGATGTTTCGTAAGAGACCATCACGGTTCTCCGGAGAAAAGAGTGATGTTGGAATTCGTAAAGAATGTTCCGACAGACCTGAACTTCAGCGTAGATTCGGAGCCGGCGATACAACACCTCACAATGTTCGAATCAAACGGGGAGCCCACACCCGAATATCGCCGTCTTTGTGGTCAATTTTACTTAAAATTCTGAAAAGCCTTCATAATGTAGGTTTCACGACTTAATAATTAAACTTTTTGCTCGTTTATATGTCTGAATAAGTAAAGAATGAGTCATAATTTAAGAGATGCTTCCGGGCAATCTTTTATGCTCTCCGGATTATGATAATACAAACAATTCATAGATAAAGGGAACTTGATATGAAACATCAACTTATAATAGCAGGGCTGTTGCTTTTGGGTGCACCGTCGTTGTTTGCGCAAAGTTATTTTGACGACGACATTTATTATAACCCGAAAAAGGCGGACAATACTGTAAAAAAAAATAAACCGAAATCGAATTATATTGCCAACATGGCAGATATGGACGTCGATACATACAACAGAAGAAACCAGTATTATGTGACGCCTATCGACACTATCGGCAATGGTGTGGAAAATGGCGAAGATTTCGTCTATACCCAACAGATTCAAAAATTTTACAACCCTACCATTGTGGTTGACAATGCGGATTTGCTTGGTGATGTGCTTGCCAACTCTTACGGCAATGTCGAAATCGAGATTAATGCCAACGGCATCCCGGTGTTTTCTCCTTTCTACGGCTATTCTTGGCCATATTATAGGAATTGGGGCGTAAGCATCGGTCCGTGGGGATGGAATATCGGTATATATGACCCTTGGTATGCATGGAACTGGGGTCCGTCTTGGACTTGGGGACCCTCTTGGTCCTGGGGCTGGGGGCCTTCTTGGGGTTGGGGTCCCGGTTGGGGCCCTTCATGGGGGCCGGCATGGCGTCCGGCACCACCGATGGCAGATTGGCGGCCGAACGGCAATCGTCCGGTCGGGCCGCGTCCCGGATGGTCAAACAATACCCGACCCGGTTATGGCAATAGCGGACATCGCGCTCCTATCGGCGGTGGCGTAAGGCCTTCTGCAACAAATCGTCCCGGCACTTCCGTCACACGGCCCGGAACACATGCCGGTGTCGTCAATAACAACGGTAAATGGGAATATGTTAACAATAACCGTGGCAACCGCACTCCTGTAGGAGGTGCAGTCAAAGGGCAGACCAACAGCTCTCGTCCGGGATATAGAGTAAACGGTACGACAGTTAACAACGGTGCGCGTCCTGCCACCAACGGCAATGTAAACACAAACAGAGGCAACCGTTCAACCAACAGGCAGACCACTACCGACCGTCAGAACAATTCAACCCGCGATTACAATTATAACCGTGGCAATAACACCAATAACAACCGCAGTTATAATTCCACAAGGAACTACAACACCGGAAGAAGCAGCGGTGGCAGTTATGGCGGTGGAAGCCGAGGCACTGTGGGAGGCGGTTCAAGAGGCGGACGAGGAGGACGTCGTTGATAAAATCTTTGGTGGGGGTTTTCTTTTGAAGGCTCTCACCAAACATTTAATGCTCACAGGTTGTTTCAATAGAAGAATCGTTGTGATTTATAGCTCGATTCCTTCTCTCAGCCATTATAATTGTCTAACAGAAGAAAACTTAAGAATATGAGAAAATCAGTTGTTATACTTTCGACGTCTGTCTTATGCTCAGGCTTGGCTTACGGACAAAGCGCTATTGACGCTTACCGCCTTTCTCAACCTGATATGAAGGGGACGGCAAGGTTTATGTCGATGGGTGGTGCGTTCGGTGCATTGGGCGGCGACTTATCCACCTTGTCGCAGAATCCTGCCGGCATAGGAGTTTATAGAAGTAATGAAATAGGATTCTCGGTGAATCTTGATTTTCAAAGCGCCACTTCCAATTCACAGGGAAACAAGGTAGGTGTTGACCAGACAAAATTTTTGCTTAACAATATAGGCGGCGTGCTGACAATGCGTCTGCCGAGCACTACTTTCCCTAATATCAATTTCGGATTTACGTATAACAAAGGCACGTCGTACAATCGCCAATATGCCGGCCAGATACCCAATCTTGGCAATTCCATGAGCAATTATATAGCCGGAATAACGGAAGGGTATGGGCTTCAACCTTCGGATTTCAACCAAGAAAAACCTTACGCCGACGGCAGCTTGCCGTGGCTTTCCACTCTTGGATATCAAGGATGGCTGATTGATGCAAGCGGAGAAGGCGACAATACGAGGTGGTACGGGCAATGGGGCGACGGCACATCCGGCGTAGGAAGTTATAATGTCACGGAGAAGGGTTCTGTAGATGAGTATAACATTGCCATCGGCGGCAACATTTCGAATGTGGTTTATTGGGGCATGAACTTCGACATCACCAACCTCAACTATACGATGAATGCCCGCTGGGGAGAATCCCTTTCGAATGCATACGTTCCTTCAGGGAATGGAACGGTTGTAAGAGAGAATTCAATGTGGGACCTCTCCAACTATTATAATGTGAACGGTACCGGGTTTAATTATCAGATTGGCGTTATAATAAAACCTATACAGGAACTTAGAATCGGTCTTGCATTCCACACCCCGACATGGTATAATCTGAATGAAAGCTTCGGCGCCTCAGTAGATTATCAATATGGCAATGAGGCTCCTAACGGAGTCGATACCAACGACGGAAATCTTGGAACAAACAGCTATGATTTCAGAACCCCGATGAAATTCATAGGTAGTCTTGCCGGTGTGATTGGCAACAATTTTATTCTTTCTATGGATTATGAATATGTGCCTTACAACAAAATGAAGTTTTCGCAACCGGGTAGTTATGGCATCAACGGAGGTTGGGATTACGACGACGGTTGGGGTTGGGATGACTGGTATCCATATGCCGCCGGCACCAACGGAACTCCGACGAGAGCATTCGGTTATGACGACGACCCCTATTACGACAGCAATTCCGACATAAAATATTATTATCAGGCATCGCATACAATAAGACTTGGCGCCGAATATCGTGTTACACCTTCCTTCAGTCTCCGGGCCGGCTACAGCTACACCACATCGCCTGTGAAGCAGTCAGCCAGAGATGACCGTGATGTGATTTATACTTCCGGAACGTTGCCGAACTATCGCTTCGACAGTCACACTAACTATATTACATGTGGTTTCGGCTACAGGTATAAACAATTCTACATCGACATGGCATATGTATATAAGAATATGAATTCTACTTATCACGCATATTCTCCCGATGTGGATTATGAAAACGGCGTTTCTTATGCGGCTCCGCAGTCGAAATTATCGCTCAACAATAGCCAGGTCATCCTTTCCGCCGGTTTCCGCTTCTGAACAAATTGTTTTGTCATAATGAAAGACGGTCTCGAATTTTATTTTCGGGACCGTTCTTATGTTTCTTTGAATAGTGTTGCAAAACCCGATAACCTATGTTTCTTTGTGAAGGAGTTGCATTTTCCGAGAATCCCTATTCGCCCGTAGTCAACATTTGGAAGATTGCGAATAGGTGAATCTCATCTTTATTTTGCGTTTGTGTCGGATTATTGTTAATTTTGTGGAAACCTTGGGAAGGAGACGCCGAGAATCTTGCCGAAGATAATGACGTGCCGATTGCTTGCAGCCCTCAAATAGGATAACCAATTTACAGTCTTATATGAACTGGATTATTCTTATCTTAGCCGGATTGATGGAGGTCGGCTTTACATTTTGTCTTGGCAAAACCAAGACAACCACAGGACAGGAACAGATATGGTGGTGGGCAGGCTTTCTTGCAGCTCTCTCTCTGAGTATGTATTTTATGGCAAAGGCTGCCGAACGCTTGCCTATCGGCACAGTCTATCCTGTGTGGACCGGAATCGGAGCGGTGGGCGCAGTTATCGTCGGAATCGTGTTCTTCAACGAACCGGCGACATTCTGGCGCATCTTTTTCATCACCTCTCTAATACTCTCAATTATCGGGCTCAAAGTATTGGCATGACATGGAATCTACGATGATTCAATGGCAGCTTCAGTTTGCTATTATGTTTGTTGGGGATGTGGATTATTTTTTGTAATTTTACGGTGTGGCATAGTTTTAAATTATGCTTTTATTGAAACCTAAACCAAACATTATGAAAGGAGTGCGAATACTATTCCCTTTGGCATTGATGGCATTGTCAGTTAATTGCGGCATGGCACAGATTATGCCGTGGGAAAACAGGACTGAAACGGACGACAGTCCTTTTGCCGAATCGCAAGGAGTGAAAAAGGATAAGCTTTATTTGGAAGATGTGGTAGGGGGTACGCTCATACAGACTAAAGGAGCCGGGGCTATAAATTGGCTGAAAGACGGCAACCATTATTCCAGGTTGGAACCTTCGGCCGACGGCAAAGGCAGTGACGTGGTGAGCTATCGTGTAAAAGACAATAAGCGTGAGGTCTTGATTCCTGCTTCGAGTTTTATAGATAAGGCTACAGGCAAAGCCGTTCCAGTAAGCAGTATTATATGGAGCGAAGACAACGGTAAAGTTCTTGTGTTTACCAACACGAGGAAGGTTTGGCGATACCATACGCGCGGTGACTATTGGGTGCTTGATTTGAAAACCGGTATGTTTCGTAAATTAGGCAGCGGCTTGCCGGAAGCTACATTGATGTTTGCAAAATTCTCTCCCGATGGAAACCGCGTGGCATATGTGTCTAACAATAATATTTATGTAGAAGATGTGGCTACGGGCGATGTCAACCAAATCACCCGCGACGGAAACAAGGAGATTGTAAACGGCACTTTCGACTGGGTATATGAAGAGGAGTTCGGAATTCGCGACGGGTTTCGTTGGAGCCCGTCGGGAGAGTATATAGCATACTGGCAGAGCGACACAAAAGGAACCGGATGGTTTGACATCATCAACAACGTGGATTCAATTTATCCGGCGGTTAACCATTTCCCTTATCCTAAGGCGGGAAGTATGAATTCGGCGGTCAAAGTTGGTTATGTGCCTGCATCTGGCGGCAAGACTGCCTGGATCAAGATTCCCGGCGATTCACGTGAGAATTATATCCCGAGGATGGATTTTATTCCGGGAGAGGATGTGCTTTTTATCCAGCAGATGAACCGGCAGCAGAATATCAACAATGTTTGGCTTGCGGAAATCGGTGCAACCGAACCGGTGAATGTCTTTACAGATAAAGATGACGCGTGGCTGGAGACAAATGACAATGTGATGTGGCTTGACGGCAACAAATGGTTCACATGGGAAAGCGAACGCGACGGTTGGCGCCATCTTTATCGTGTAAGCCGCGACGGAAAGAATATCGAAGCTGTCACCAAGGGAGATTTCGATTATATTTCGCCGGTCGGCACCGATATAAAGAAAGGATTGACATACTTCATAGCCTCTCCTGGCAATTATACGCAGCGTTATCTTTATAGCGCGTCGTTATTTGGCAACGGCGATGTGAAACGCGTAAGCCCTGCGGAGCAGGCCGGCCAGCATCGTTACAATATGTCGCCCAACGGGAAATGGGCGGTGCATACTTTTGGCAATGCGGCAACTCCCCCTGTAATAGACATGGTCTCATTCCCGGCGCATAAGACAGTACGTACGATCGAAGACAATTCCAAGGCAAAAGAACAATATAAGGCTTTGAACTTGAACCCTAAGGAGTTTGTAAAGGTAAAATCGGGTGAATATGAACTCGATGCCTGGATGATTAAGCCTGTGGGATTCGACCCTTCAAAGAAATATCCCGTAATCGTGGAAGTATATGGCGAACCGGCAAGTTCTACCGTACAAGACGTCTGGGGCGGGGGAGACCTTTGGAACCAGTATATGGCAAACCAGGGTTATATCGTGGTGAGTATCGACAACCGTGGCGCCAATGCCCCGAGGGGAAGGGAATGGCGTAAATGTATCTACGGGGAGGTCGGAACTTTTGCAAGCGAGGACCAGGCTCGCGGCATAAAGGATATGGCAAGCAAATATGACTTCATTGACTCTGAAAGGATTGGAATAACCGGATGGAGCGGCGGCGGGAGCCAGACACTTAATTCGATGTTCCGTTATCCTGACGTGTTTTCCACCGGAATCGCCATTGCTTTCGTTGCTGACCAGAAAACTTACGACACCATTTATCAGGAACGCTACATGAACACGCCACAGCAGAATCCTGAAGGGTATAGGAAAGGTTCTCCTATTACGTATGTTGACGGACTTAAGGGAAACCTCCTTCTCATTCACGGCACGGGTGATGACAATGTGCATTATCAAAACTGCGAGATGCTTATCAACGAACTGGTCAAGCACGGCAAGCTGTTTTCATTGATGAGTTATCCTATGCGCACGCACGCCATCAACGAACGGGAAGGTACGACACTCCATCTTCGCAAGACGATGGCTAAGTATTGGCTTGACAATCTCCCCGCCGGAGGAAGATGAGCGGATAGTTCACTTTTTATCTTTCTGCAAGAATGAGAACCGGTTTTTCGTTGATTCGTGTGCCATAGACGAACGTATCTTGCCCCTCCTTCACCCCAAGTTTCTTGCGCAGTTCATCTGACGACAAGGGGTAATTGCGGGTGACGACATTGGCCGGAAAGCCTTTCAGGGCTTTCCGGTCTTTTTTTTCTATCATGCCTTTGTATTTTAATTTCCGTCCGGGGAAACTCTCAAAGTATTTATCTGATAGGAATAGATGGGATGATTTATCAAGTTTTTTTATACCTTTGAATTTTTCCGACAACGCATCCCACGGGGCAAGCTTCATGACGGCTGCATCGGGCTCATAAAGATAACATCCGGTATCAAGGTCGATATCGGCACAAAACACGGTTTCACATATTTCATCGCCCGGACTATATGAGAAGTCGGAAATCAAGGTGCCGTCTGCGTTGAGGTTGACGGCTTCCATCAATTTCAAGACCCCGTTTTTTTCAGCCGTTATCAATACTTCTTTGCATTCTCCTTCAACACAGATGCACCTTATGGAGGTTGCCGAAGGTATGTCGATAAGTGTGCGTGAGATATCAAGAAGGGGGGAGGCTTTGATTATTATTCGTTTGGAGTTTTCGAGCAAATAGTCTTGAATCGAGAGTATATCGGGTTGGCAATCATGGAAATTATAAACCCTTTTGTTGCCTGCGCCCCGTCGGGCAGGGTCGATAAACACTGTGTCGAAACAATTGAGATATGATTTCATTATTTCGATTGAATCTACGTTTTTTACCTCAATGTTTGAAAGATTTCCGGCATCCTTATTATGCACGAGACAAGCTGCTTTTAACGAATCAAGTTCGCAGGCAATCACCGACTTGGCTTTAGTGGCAATCGTCATCGCGTCGATACCAAGGCCTGCGGTCATGTCGATGACTTTCTCGTTTCCATTGAAAAGAGATGTATGAAATTTTGCTACGGCTTCATGACTTGCCTGTTCTCCTGACAAAACAGATGGGAACAGGGTTTTGGGAAAAGAAGTGAAGTGTGGCAATTTCTTACGGAATTTCTTCCGGCATTCAATCTGCGTTATCGCAAAATCAACATCAAACTCTGCAACCTTTCCATGATGGCGTAGCCTTAGTTTCGCGATATCTTGCTTCATGTTGTCGTCGATAAAACTGAAAAAAGAAGCGGGGGGCGATATTGAATCCATTGATTTTATTGTTTGTCTGTAACATCCCTAAGGGGGCCCGAATTGATGTGGCCTCCAAAAGATATCTCCATTTCTGCAAAATTAATATCCTCAGTGGGTATTTTCAAAATAATAATGAGATTTTTTCGTCAATTAACAAGGAGATTGCAGAAGATTGCGATTATATGTTATGTTGAATTTTGCAGCTATTGATTTTGAAACCGCCAACGGCAACCCTTGTAGCGTCTGCAGTGTTGGCATCGTGGTCGTCAGAGAGGGAAAAGTGGTTGAAAAGTTTTATAAACTGATTCATCCCGTGCCGAATTATTACAGTCCTTCAAATGTAAGGGTTCATGGAATCACTAAGGAAGACACGGATGACGCCGACACTTTTCCCGAGGTGTGGGCTGAGGTTTGTCAGCTTATAGAAGGGTTGCCTCTTGTGGCACATTTCAGTCGTTTTGACGAAGGATGCCTGAAGGCGGCTTTCAATAGGTTTGAGATGACATATCCCAACTATACGTTCTATTGTACGTGTACAGCTTCGCGAAGAGTGTTCGGTCGTTCGTTGCCCAACCATCGTCTGCCTACTGTGGCCGGACGGTGTGGCTACGACCTTTCCCGACATCATCATGCGCTTGCAGATGCCGAAGCGTGTGCTGCGATAGCGTTAAAAATTTTATAGGATTTTCGTTCTAAAGTTCCTTAATTTTGGTTTTTTATCCTTTTCAATTCAAGGTGACAATATTTTTTTTGTAATTTTGTGGTAAAATCCTATTGAATGAAGCATACCTCTCTATATATATATATTATTATGACGCTTTCGTTTCTGCCGTGGGGAACTACGGCTGAAGCGGCGAAAGAACATACTCAAAAAAAGTTTACGGTTGTGGTTGATGCCGGCCATGGAGGCAAGGATATTGGTGCGACCGATAACAATGCCCGTGAAAAAGATATTAATCTCGGAGTGGCCTTGCAACTTGAATCTCTTATAAAAAAGAAACTCAAGGAGGCGAAAGTGGTGATGACGAGAGATGACGACACTTATCTCACTCTCCAACAGCGTGCCGACGTTGCCAACAAGGCTAAAGGAGATTTGTTTATATCCATCCATACCAATTCGGTTGACAAAAGCAATAAAAATCGTAAAACGGTTGCCGGAAGTTCTGTCTATGCCCTCGGTCTCCATAAGGATGACAATAATATGCGGGTAGCCCGCCGCGAAAACTCGGTGATAGAACTCGAACAGAATTACGAACAGAAATACAGCGGATTCGACCCCTCGAAAGACGAATCGTATATTATTTTCGAAATGGCTCAGAAGAAGAATCTGAGCAAAAGTATTAAGTTTGCGGAAGAGGCCCAGAATCAGCTTGTAAAGTCCGGAAGGAAAAACCGGGGTGTCCATCAGGCCGGTTTTTGGGTGTTATGGGCTACGTCGATGCCTGCTGTCCTTATCGAACTTGATTTTATATGCAATCCGAATTCCGCAAAATTCATGACCTCGGGAAGGGGGCAGAAAGAGTTGGCGGAAGCTATTTTCAAGGCGGTTGAATCTTATTTCGACGGATGGAAGAAATCGCAAGGGCAATCGGGATTGGGAAAACTTTCCATCAACAGCGACCCAGTAGGCGAGGAGCACGTCGTGGAAGAGGCGGATGTTTCGTCGCAAGTTGTGGTGGCTTCTGCGAAAACAGACAATCGTAAAACCGTTGCTCCTTCGTCGGCAACCGGGAGCCCGTCGTCTTCTTACGCTGTTTCAAGGCGTCGTCGGCGTTCAGAGTCAGCAAGAAGAGTATCGGCAGGACGGAATCTTGAGACGAATGAGATTCCTTTGCACAGTGAGATGGAAAGAAAGGGAAAGGTAGAGGTTTTATTGGCAGACACAGGTTCTGATAAAGCAGGGTCTGACCAGGAACCGGATAAGAAAGATAAGAAGGCAAAGAAAAAGGATAAGAAGGAGAAAAAGAATAAAGAAAAGAAGAAAAAAACGCAACGTTCCCCTTCTGCCCACAACGCAAAGATAGAGAAATTTGTTACTGTATATAAAATCCAAGTATTAGCGTCTGCTGATTTGCTTAAGCAGAATAATCCGCGTTTTTGCGGTCTTGCCCCGATTTCGGCTTATAAAGAGAATAATCTTTATAAGTATTATTACGGGGAAAGTCGCGACCGGAATGAAATAGACGATATGCTGAAGGAGGTGAAAAAGGTTATTCCAGATGCATTCGTCGTTTCGAGTATGAAAAGCATTGAGGCAGCTAAAAAGTGATTCCACCTATGAAAAAATTATTTACAAAAGAGTTTGTCATCGGTTTGTCAGTGATAATGGCAATCGTGATTCTGTTTTTCGGGATTGATTACCTTAAAGGGATTAATCTTTTCAAGCCTGCCAATTTTTATTTGGCAAACTACAAGAATGTGGCAGGTCTTGAAGTGGCGGCGCCGGTTACGATTGAAGGATATAAGGTTGGACAGGTAAGGGAGATTAAATTCAATTATTCCAACCCTGCGGATATTGAGGTGCTCCTTGCCCTTAATAAGGAACTTAGGATTCCCGAAGATTCCAAAGCCGTTATTGGAAGCGGCCTTCTTAATGGAGCCTATGTTGAAATAAAACTTGGAAAGAGCAGCAAAATGATAGAGGTGGGAGGACAGATTTCGACCGAGACACTTCCTGATATGATGGCGAGTATTTCAAACGACCTTCTTCCCTCTGTGCAAAGTGTGATGCCGAAAATAGACAGTTTACTTTTCAATCTGAACCGCCTTGTTTCAGACCCGGCCTTGGCAAAGTCGATACAGAGCCTTGACGGAATCACACAGAATCTTTATCAGGCCACGGGAAGCCTGAACGGGGTAATGGGAAAAGACGTGCCTGTTATTCTCGGGAGCACAAAGCGGGTTGCGACGAATCTTGACACCATTACGAGAAACCTCGGAGCCTTGTCAGCACAGTTGAAAGAACTCCCTGTGGCTTCCACAATGGACAATGTAAATGAGATTACGGCAAACCTGGCCAAATTCTCTAACCAGCTTAACGACCAGAAATCGTCGCTCGGCAAAATAATGAACGACCCTGAGCTTTACGAGCGAATCAACAAGGTCACCGCCGATGTCGATTCCCTTATTCTCGACATTCAGAAGAATCCCAAAAGATATATTAGTATCAAGCTGCTCTGATAGAATTAATGTGGCAGTAGGCCTCCCCTCATGGAGGTTCAAACAGACTCGTTACTATGCAGGAAAGAACCGGTTTTGGCCGAGATCTTTCCTGCTATTTTTATTTAGTTGAGGTTAAGACAATTAAGAAAAAATCGTATTTTGCAAGTGGAAAAACTATTTTTTTTGTGAAAAATTTGATGTTATTTTGTAGTCGCTTTCCATATACCGATATGACAGAAGAATTAAAAAATAAATGGGCCAAGTGCCTGGAGATAATCCGCGACAACATAGGAGAGGCGAGGACAAACACTTGGTTTGCCTGCGCTCAGCCTCTTGGTTATGAAGATCATAGGCTTACTCTTGGGTTGCCTTCATATTTTTATTATGAAAAATATGAAGACGACTTCATTAATCTTTTGTCCGGTGCTCTCAAGAAAGTTTTCGGAGAAGGAGTGCAGCTTGAATATCAGGTTGGCATCATTAAGAACGACGAGGCATCCAATGTGACTCTCAGAAGTCCTCAGCAGAGTCATGCCATTAAAAACAAGTATGTGCGGTCAATGCAGGCTTCGTCACCTCTTGAAGACGCAAAAAATGATCGTACCCCCGACATCGACCCTCAGCTTAACGAGTCTCTTTGTTTCGAAAATTATTGTGTGGGAGAAAGCAATCGTCTTCCTTTCACAATTGCGGAATACATTGCCAACAATCCGGGTAAAAATGATTTCAATCCATTTTTCCTTTATGGTGAAGTCGGTGTGGGTAAGACTCATTTGATTCAGTCGATTGGAATACGTGTCAAGGAAAGGAACCCTCAGGCAAAGGTTTTATTTGTGACTTTGAGACAATTTCAGAATCTTATGGCGAATGCCACCATTCATAAGCAGATTCCGAGTTTCTTGAACTGGTTCCAACAAATGGATGTGCTTCTGATTGACGACCTTCAGGAATTGAGCCATAAGGATGGCACGGCCAATGTGCTTTTCCCGATATTCAACCATCTTCATCAGAACGGAAAAGCGTTGGTATTTACCTGCGACCGTCCGCCTATGGAGCTTGATGGCATAGCCGACCGTCTTATCGACCGTTTCAAGTGGGGTATCACGGAGAGGTTGCCCAAACCGGACTATGCCTTGAAGAAAAAGATTCTTGATTTCAAGGCTAAGAAAAACGGGTTGAATCTTCCGGAAGAGGTCGTTTCGCTTATTGCGGAGCAATCCACAGGTTCTGTCAGGGAACTTGAAGGGATTGTGATGGGTATTCTTACAAGGTCTATAACCTTGAACGCTCCGATTACGCTCCAGCTTGCGCAAGAAGTGATGAAGCACTCTATAAAGAAGATAGAGCAGAAAACGATTAATTTCGATATGATTGTAGAGGCAACGGCGGAGTTTTATAAACTTAATCCGGATGTGATTTTTTCCAAGAGCCGTGTACGTGATATCGCCGATGCCCGACAGGTTATAATGTATCTCAGTCATAAACTCACTGCCCTGTCCTCGTCTGCAATAGGCAATAAGTTGAATCGTCGTCATGCTACGGTGCTTCATGGCATATCCGCCATTGCCGACAGGCTTCCTTACGCGAAAGACCTCTCTATAGCAGTCGATTCGATAGAAGCAGAATTAAGAAGATAATACAGAATTAAGAAGATAATAAATACTCATAAAATAAATCCTCATTCTGAAAAGAATGAGGATTTTATTTTTATAAGTATTTGGGTTAGATGTCGTATTTCACTTTCTCTATAAGGAGGTTGAATTCCACAGGATTTACACCAAGTTTTTCAAGTTCCGGCATATCTTCCGCTATGGCTTTCTCCAGGCCTTTTATTCCGAATCCGTTGTTCCGCGCGCTTCTTTTATAGCATTCCGCCGCTTCTTTCAGGTTGCCCAATACGTAGTTGGCATGTCCTGAATTGAGATGGTCCATAGCGTTGGAATCATCTTTTTCAAGAATCCTTGAATAGTATTCCAGACTTTTTTTTGCATCTCCGCTCAATAATTCCCCCCATGCAATGGCTCTCCATGTCGAAGTCTTCCCGGGTTTCACATAATCTGCATGATAATAGTTGGCGACCGCGCCGATGCTGTTGCCCGATTCGAGCATGCAATGCCCGGCGCTCATTAGCAGATGATAATTGTCGGGATCCGATTCAAGGGCTTTTGCATAATATTGCGCCGCCTGGTCAAACTTGTTTAGCATCCGGCTGCACAATGCTATTTTTTTAAGAAGCCATTTGCTGTCGGGATGGACCAGTTCGGCCCGTTTATACCATTTCATGGCCTCCTCCAGATTGCCGGAGGCATTGTAGCAGTATCCTATTTTTTCCCATAGTAGAGAATCTTCGCGGTTATCGTCAGCAAGTTTGCTGAGAAGGGGAAGCGCTTCTCCATAATAACCCCTTTTAAAGTAAAACTCACCGACAAGGTTTAATATTTCGGAGTCCGATAATATGTTTTTTATCACAGGAACGGAGCTGAAGTCAAAAGGCTTTTCAAAAGGATCGGTAAAATCCTCTTTCTTGCGGAATAATTTGAAGAAGCGATAAATGTCTCTCACATATCGGGTAACTTCGTTGTCAAATTCCGGGACACTTGACTTGAGTTTCCTGTCGGCCATCGCTTCCTTGAACTGGGCCATCTGCGACCCCATTCTTTCAGCAACCATCTTTCGTTGTGATTCCGGCATGCTGTTGAGAGAAAACGCGAAGGAGAATTTATCCGAATCACACATCACGCCCTCCATGTCGAGAATCTCATTAAACATCCCTGCCGATTCAAGCGTGGGGTATGCAATTTCATTATGTTCGGAAAAGAATGGTAGAAACCAATTGGCAACGGAATTAAAAAACGGGAATGACTTAAGGTTGGAAAAAGCCATCATCATGATGTCACCTCCTTCCATTTGCATTTCGGTGAGTTCTTTCAATTTGTCTCCAAGGCCGTTTTTGTTGAGTAGTTCCTCCCATTCCGGATTGATATCAAGCATTTCAAGATCTGAATTCTCCGAAACGTTTTTCAACTTATTGAGAATTTCGGGGCGGAGTTTCATCAATTCCGGGAAAACCTCGTTTTGCATTTTGTTTGAAATCCGTTCCGTGTCGTGTGAACGTATAATGCTCATCACAACTTCACGGAGTTGCCTGTAGATTATTATGGAATCCTCCCACAATGAGATTCTCGCATAAAGCACAGAATCGTTTTCAATTCTCTTGGGGTGGGCCTGCATAATGAAAACCAAGGCCACAATAACGCGTGCCGAAAGTTTAGGACCGGGATCCGAGTCGTAAATATCGAGAAGGCATTCCATCGCTTTCCTGTCGAAAAATCGGAGACATCCCAACATAAGTGCGGAAATAACTTGCGATTTGAACTGGAATGGCAAGTCAGGGTCTTTGACAGCCTCCGAAAGAGATTTGTAATCATCGGAAGATGACCCGAACATGGTCCAGATATAAGAGAAAAGGGCGAGCAGCTTGTCGTCGGCATCTTTTCTTATCTGATTCTGACCGCCTGCTTCTTTGGCAAGTATCGCCATGGACTCGGCTTTGCGATAGTCGGAAAGACGAGATGCCAGTGAAACTTTTCGGATTCGTTCGAATCTGAGGGTTGAAGAATATATGTCAGGGCTGTCGATGATTGTCTTGTTGCGCAGAAGGGAATCGTTTATAAAGAAAAGGGTGGCTACGATTTCAGAAAGCATTCTTTCCCTGCCCTCGTCGGCGAATCCTTCCACAAGATAATGTAGCATATATTTATATGTATCTTCCTGCCTTTTCAGTAAGTCGAGAAGGGCCGGGTCGGATTGGGATGCGATTTCCGGACCCAGCAAGGAAAATGATTCATGAAGTCTGCGGGCGTTGAGCAGACTGTTGATTTTATTATAAAGCTTGACAGCGTTGTCAGATGCCATATTTTATTAATTTATATAATTAGCTATGTTTATAACAACAAATCGCGTGCCGAAAAGAGGAATAACGGTTATTTTTGATTAAATTTGCACCATTAAATTCTTAAAATAGAAAAAACATTAGATCGTATGGTAATACAACGTTGGCAATCTCTTCTCCTCCTTGTGGCAGCCGTTATGATGGCGTGCTTCACTTTTTGTTCTCTCGGACAGGTTCAGACCACCGATTATTCGTTTGATTTCACAAGTTTAGGATTTGAATATGAAGGAGATGCTACGGATGGTGCTCCATCGGGCACATTTCTCTCTACCTGGTATCTTTTCATTATTTCTTTGACAACCACGCTTGTTGTCTTGATTGATATTTTTCTTTTCAAGAATCTTGCGCTTCAGAAAAAAGTGTGTCTTGTCAGTGTTTTGATGATTATAGCCTCCGCTGCGAGTGCAGCATGTCTCGGCTATTTCGCTATAGAAAACGGCGAGATAGGGTGGTCGTCGGTGGCTTTGGCTCCGTTTATCGCATTGTGTGCTGTCATTCTCGCTTACTCGTGTATGCAGAGAGACCATAATAAGTTGAAAGCGGTTGACCGAATCAGATGATTTAAATCCGGACACACTTTTAAATTATCATTATTTTTTGTAATTTTGTAATTCCTTCGTTTAAGCCGTTTCCGGCAGAATGAGGAATGCTAAATTATAGAGATCTGAACAGACCTAAAGTCATGGCTAAAGAATTAAAAGACCTTACAAAGCGTAGTGAAGACTACTCGAAATGGTATAATGAACTTGTTGTGAAGGCTGACCTCGCAGAGCAGAGCGCGGTCCGCGGATGTATGGTAATCAAACCTTACGGTTATGCAATATGGGAAAAAATGCAGCAGACGCTTGACCGTATGTTTAAGGAAACCGGTGTGCAGAATGCATATTTCCCTCTTTTAATCCCGAAATCATTTCTTTGCCGCGAGGCTGAACATGTGGAGGGCTTTGCAAAAGAGTGTGCCGTAGTCACCCATTATCGTCTGAAGAATGATCCTGACGGCAATGGCGTGATAGTTGACCCTGCCGCTCGTCTTGAGGAAGAGCTTATCGTGCGTCCTACGTCTGAAACGATAATTTGGGGTACGTATAAAAATTGGATTCACAGTTATCGTGACCTGCCTTTGCTCATTAACCAGTGGGCCAATGTGATGCGTTGGGAAATGCGCACCAGGATGTTCCTTCGCACGTCAGAGTTCTTGTGGCAAGAAGGCCATTGCGCGCACGCCACTGCCGAAGAGTCGGAGAAGCGTACGAAACAGATGATCAACGTTTATGCCGATTTTGCCGAGAAATGTATGGCAATACCCGTAGTTAAAGGTGTGAAGACTGCCAACGAACGTTTCGCAGGAGCTGTCAATACTTACACCATCGAAGCCATGATGCAGGATGGCAAGGCTTTGCAATCGGGCACGTCGCACAATCTTGGCCAAAATTTCGCCAAGGCTTTCGATGTTACGTTCATGAATAAGGAGAATAAGCCTGAATATGTATGGGCCAACTCATGGGGCGTTTCAACCCGACTGATGGGTGCCCTTATCATGACTCATTCCGATGACAACGGACTTGTGCTTCCTCCACATCTCGCCCCGATTCAGGTGGTTATAGTGCCTATCTATAAGAATAATGAGCAGCTTGAGGAGATTTCAAAAGCTGTAGAGCCGATAGTGGCTGAACTTAAGAAACTCGGCGTCAGTGTGAAATATGACGATGCCGACAACCGTCGTCCGGGATTCAAGTTTGCTGATTATGAGCTGAAAGGCGTGCCGGTGCGTCTGGCCATAGGAGCGAGAGACCTTGAGAACGGTACGGTGGAGATTATGCGCCGCGACACGTTGGAGAAGGAAACTGTGGCTCTCGAAGGCATTTCACAGCGCATCGTGAATGAATTGGAAGACATTCAGCAAAGTCTCTTCGACCGTGCTCTCAAACTTCGTGAAGAACGCACCTATAAGGTAGATTCTTATGATGAGTTCAAAGAAAAGATAGAACAGGGCGGCTTCTTCCTTTGTCATTGGGATGGCACTCCGGAGACTGAGGAGAAGATTAAGGAAGACACTAAGGCTACAATCAGATGTATCCCTCTTGATGGGGAAGAAGAAGAAGGCGTCTGCATGGTTACCGGCAAGCCTTCAAAACGCAGGGTCGTTATTGCCCGTGCGTATTGAGTCTCTTGATTTCCCTGGTTTTTAATTTGTATGTCGGTCTATGAATATTAAAAGTTCAATTATAATTATGTCGGCTCTCGTTTCAGCGGGGGCCGACAAATATGCTTCACCTCTCACAGTTGAAGACTATTGCGATGTAAAAGTCAATTCGCCTTCCGTTATAAGAGACATAACGCCTTTGCAAGACGGGGAAACTTATGCTGCAATCAGCGATGACCATAGGAGCATCGATATCTATAGCTATAAGACTGGTAAGAAAACGGGAGTGCTTTTTAGCATAGACGGACAAAAGGGCGATTTGAAGATTTCTGAATTTGACGGGTATGAAATCAGTGCAAACGGCAGAAAGGTCTTGCTCTGGAACAACACCAAGAAGATTTATCGCCATAGTTTTACGGCGGAGTATTACGTATATGACAGGATGCGTTCCACTGTAAAGCGTGTCAGCTCGAAAGGGGCTCAAAGAGCTGCGACCATATCGCATGACGGGAGGTTTGTGGCCTATGAGAGGGATAACAACATCTTTATTTCGAGTCTTGACTACGGGACCGACACCCAGATAACGAAAGACGGTGCGAAGAATAAAATAATAAACGGTTCGCCCGACTGGAGTTACGAGGAAGAATTCGGAATGGTCAGCAGCATGCGATGGAGCGGCGACGACAATGTGCTTGCATTTATCCGGTTTGATGAATCGGTTGTGCCGGAATATTCCTTCGATAATTATAGAAGTTATTGTGATTCGGAGCCTTTGGGCGACCTTTATCCGGAGGCTTACCGATATAAGTATCCTCTTGCAGGCTTCTCTAATTCCGTTGTTACGGTAAATGCATATGACCTTGACAACAGGGTTATCAAAAAAATGGACCTCCCGATTACGGCATCGGATTATGTCCCTTCCATAGAGTTTGGTGGAGAAGACGGGAATCGCCTTATGGTTATGGTCCTTAATCATGACCAGAATTATCTCAGGCTATTCAATGTGAATCCCCTTTCTACCGTAGGCAAACAGATTTATACAGAATCTTCCGATGCCTGGTTAAGCCCGGCTGCCTATCAAATGGTTGACTATGGAAAGAACGGCTTTGTTATAGCCAGTGAAAAATCCGGTTATCGGCATCTGTATCAATATGACTACAGCGGGGCGTTGCGTCGTCAAATTACAAAAGGGGAATTCAATGTCACCGATTATTACGGTAAGGATGATGCAACGGGTGTATATTATATGCAGACCACTTCTCTTGGAGCCATCAACCGCAACGTGGCGATGGTCGATTCCAAAGGTGTGATGAAGTTGCTGAATAAGGAGGAAGGCACAGCCTCTGCTGCTTTCAGTTCAAATCATGCATATTATGTCCAGACGTATAGCAGCTCTTTACAGGCTCCTCAGTATCGCATTTTCAATTCGAAAGGAGTAAAGCTTCATGACCTCGAATTGAATGAAGAGTATATGTTGAAATATTCCTCCGCTCCCAAAATGGAGTTTTTGAAAGTTAAAAACGCCGAGGGGGAGGAGATGAATGCCTATGTCATCAAACCTTCCGGGTTCGATTCTTCAAAGAAATATCCGCTTTTGATGTACCAGTATAACGGGCCGGATTCGCAACAGGTGCTCAATAAATGGAAGATGGAAGGAGTGTATTATCTTGCCTCACAGGGTTATGTGGTGGCATGCGTCGATGGAAGGGGCACCGGCAACCGCTCACGTAAATGGGCTAATTGTGTGTATAAGCAACTTGGAACACTTGAAACTCGCGACCAAATTGCCGGAGCGAATTATTTTGCGTCATTGCCTTATGTTGATAAGAAAAAGGTTTCATGCTTCGGATGGAGTTATGGCGGATATATGACCCTTATGGAAATGGGGGCTTCCGATTCACCGTTTAAGGCCGGAGTGGCAATGGCTCCTGTCACCGACTGGCGCTTTTATGACGGAATATATACCGAGCGTTACATGTTGACCCCCGGACAGAACAAGATTGGATTTGATGCTTCGTCGGCTCTTGCATATACTTCCGGTGTAAAAGGACGGCTTTTGATAATGTCGGGAACGAGCGATGACAATGTCCATTTCTATAATACGTTGAAATACGCATCTAAACTGAATTCGGAAGGTAAGATTTTCGATATGATGGCATACGCCGGATTTGAGCATAGTCTTGGCATGTGCAATGCCCGTGTGCAATTATTTAGAAAAATTCTTGACTTTCTCAACTCCAATTTGTGATTTCAGTTGTTGTATATATATAACCTAACTGGCATGGAGGAACTCGGAAAAATAAATAGTACCCGATTATATAAGCTTTGGAAGAACCTGACGATGGGTATGGTGACGGTCATTGCAATGATGACTGTAAGTAAATTGTTGCCATATTATCTTTCGCCTGTTGCATCGCTTATTGCTGCGGCTTTCCTATATACATATATATACGATGCGAGGTCAAAGCGGGATATGTCGTGCATGATTGTGCCGTACGGCATGCTTTATTCGCTTGTGATGTATTCGTTTATTTGCATTATAATTAATGTGATGTACGCGTGGGGTGTGCGCTCCATTCCCCAGGAATTTGTGTTTTTCAACAGCCCTTATGTGCCGTCGTTGCTTATGAATCCCGTGTGCTTTGTCACATTCCTATTCATGTTGGTGAGACAATCCAAGCTGCATATATGTGTGGAATGTAGGCTTGCCAATTCGGATTCTGTCGATAGCGGCGCATTGCATGGGATTTTCAAACATGAGGCACATTTCCAGCTGAAAAACCTTACTATATTGTTCGGGGTGCTTACTGTCTTGGTTTGGGTTTATTATCTTGTCTTTTATGTCAATATCAACATAAATGCCAGGGACTGGTATATGTTCACCTGGGTCACGATAATTTGTTTCGTGCTTGACGAGGTTTATTTTATTGCCCGATATTACAACCTTTATCTTGACCTTAAGGAGAACAACGAAATCATCATGCCCGACGAAATCCAGGATATGACGGCCAAAACCTATCTGAGGTTTTATGTGATTTGTGGCAACCATATTTATGTTGATGCACATACAATAGACCCCAAAACCCCTTATCGTGAGGTTATTGACACCCCGTTCTTTACCAAAAGATCGGTTAACGGTATCAGTGTTGATGAGATTAAAAGGATTATAAAAAAGATGACGGGGTATGACGGGGAGCTTAGGTTTTTCTTTGGCAGGAAGTCGCTTGATTTGAATAATCATAGCATTCTCCGTTATTTCTATTTTCTCGATGGAGAAATCGATGATTATAAAGAAATGAATACTGACGGGGAGTGGATGGATTACGAAAAGATAAAATATCTTTATTCAAATAATCCGGGCAGACTTGCCGACATTTCTGTGGCCGACACTACACGCCTTGCAACGATTATGCTTACCGAGAAGACGTTTGACGAAAACGGTTATCGCAAATCGAAGATAAAATTCTACAATCCTTCTTTCAATCTAATAGATGTGAGAAAATCGAATCTTGATTTTCAAGACGACAAATGGATTCGTATTTCTTTTTTCAATTCAGACACTCCGTTTTATACCTTGAAGAGAAAATGGAGAATGATGTTCGGCAAGGATAAGAAAAAGAGGAATTCATGGCAATAGAAGTGTTGACGGTTGTAGGGCCCACTGCAACAGGGAAGACAGCCAGGGCTGTTTCTCTCGCCAGGGCTTTCAACGGAGAGATTATAAGTGGCGACTCCAGGCAGGTCTATAGAACGATGGACCTCGGCACCGGAAAGGATCTTGAGGAATATGGTGAGGTGCCATATCATTTGATTGACGTCTGTCAAGCTGGCGAGAAATATAATCTGCATCGTTATCTTCGTGATTTCAGGAACGCTCTCGCCATGGTGAAAGAAAAAGGGAAATTGCCCATTCTTTGCGGTGGAACAGGCATGTATGTCGAAACAGCCTTAAGCGGCGTTGAATTGCCTGATGTGCCTGAGAATCCGACCTTGCGTTCCTGCCTTTCAGATAAAAGTCTTGAGGAACTTACTGAAATCCTAAAAACGTATAAGACGCTGCACAATACCACAGATATCGACACGTGTAAAAGAGCAATCCGAGCAATTGAAATAGAGGAGTATTATCGTGAGAATACGGATCTCGCACAAAAGGCAGACAGGAAAGTGTCAAAACCGTTAGACAGCGTGATAATCGGCATTGATGTGCCGAGGGAGGTAAGACGAAAAAGAATATCGGATAGATTGGAAAAACGTTTACAAGACGGCATGGTTGATGAAATCCGACAGATTCTTGATGACAGCGTAAAACCTGACGACCTCATTTATTACGGATTGGAATATAAATTCCTTACACTGTATGTAATCGGCAAACTGTCTTACGAGGATATGAAACGTCAGCTTGAAATTGCAATCCATCAGTTTGCCAAGCGGCAGATGACATGGTTCCGTGGGATGGAACGACGAGGTTTCAAGATTAATTGGCTTCCATACGATATGCCTGAAAGCGATTTCATATCTGCGGTAAGGCTTCTTATTGACAAATAATATAAAGTGGCAATCGATAAAAAGGAATGTCGGATTCGAGCTCGAATCCGACATTCCTTTTTATCGATTGAGATATTATGTGACGGTTCAGGAGGTGCGAATAAAGGTTATAATATCTTTGGGCGAGAACTGTTTCCCTTTAAGTAGCATTGAAGACCTGTAAAGCTTTCCGGCGAACATCACGCAGACAGCGGCGGTGGCGTAGAGCACAATGAGCGACAATGCAGTTTGCCAAATAGGGGATACGCCCGCTATTGCGTTGATGGTGCCGACTGTGGGCGATGTGAAAGGGATATAGTTGCATGCGGTGGCAAAAGTTGATGTTCCGTTGTCAACGGCATATTGCCCGATATAGAAAGCTCCCAGAAGGAGGAATGTTATGACGGTCATATACGCTTGGTTCTCGTTGTCTTTGTCGGTTATGGCACCACAGGCTGCATACAATGACCCGAACAGGACGTACCCTCCGATAAAATAGAGCAACATATATACGAATGCCAGATATACTTTCGGATTGGTCATTATGTCCCAAGGGATTGCAAACGGGAAGACCATGAAAAGCACCGTGACGATAAGAATCACAATCGATGCCCATGCGAGTAGCTGCACAATTCCGAGCATCCCCACCGCCGTTATTTTGGCAAGCATCATGGTGCGTCCGTCAACGCAGGTGGAAAGGATTTCCATGATTCTGTTGCACTTTTCTGTCTTGACTTTATTGAAAATCATGGCACCGTAAATCATAAGGAAGAAGGTAAGGAACATACCCATCAACATACCCGCAATTTTTGCCGGTGTCATTGTCTCCGGATCAGGAGTGGTGTTAAGACTTTCGGAAGCGCTCATGAAAGTATCGGCATCTTTAAGCAGATATCCGAACACACCTCCGAAGACAATTAAGATGACAGGCACAAGAATTGTGCTTATCCAGAATCCTTTCGATTTTACGTCAGTAAGAAATTCCGTTTTTATTATTAGAGATAGTTGGCTCATTATTAATGACGATGGAATTTGAATTTATTAGTTTTCACAGATTACGGTTTCAACCGGCATCTCGTTTTTTGTCTCTATTGTGGGTTTGGCGTCAGACCCCGTGGTATAGCTGAGGAATATGTCGCGCAAAGAGGGGAGACGTTCCTCAAAGTGAAGGATTTCACCTTGGAGGGCAACGGCCTGAAGAAGGTCGGTGTTTCTGACTCCGTCTTTCTTCCTGAGCAGATATGCATTCCCTTTTCTGCCACGTATCCCTTCCGTAGGTTCCGCTCCGATAAAGAGACCGCTGTCAAGTAGCAACGGCAGCGAGAGTGGATTGCGCGTGGTGAGTAGAAGCTCGGAAGTCTTATGGTTCTCTTTGATTTCGGTTATCTCTCCTTTTACAAGAAGCTGCCCGTGGTTTATAAGGGCTATTGTGGAGCACATTTCTTCTATTGCCGGCATATTGTGTGACGACAACATAATGGTGGCTCCTTTTTCACTCAATCTTGCAATAAGGTCCTGGAGAAGTGCGCCGTTAATGGGGTCGAACCCGCTGAAGGGTTCGTCAAGAATCACGAGTTCCGGTTCATGCACGAGTGTCGATATAATCTGCACTTTCTGCTGGTTGCCTTTCGAGAGTTCTTTCACGAGTCTTCTCCCTTGTCCGGAAAGGTTGAATATACTCATATATTCGTTCATTACAATCCGGAGTCGAGCCTTGTCGCCTCCTTTCAGTTGTCCGAAATACATAATCTGGTCTTCAACCCTCATTTTTTCGTAAAGCCCTCTCTCCTCCGGCATGTAGCCAATGTGGCGTCCTGCCTTAAGCGAAGCAGGAATTCCGTTTATGGTCACTGTGCCGGAATCGCTCACAAGAAGACTGTTGATAATTCTAAGCAGAGTGGTTTTCCCGGCACCGTTCGGACCTAAAAGTCCGCAGATTTCACCTTTCTCTACCGTGAAACTTACATTGTCGAGTGCTCGTGTGGAAGAATAATTCTTCACTAAGCCGTCGATTTCAAGTATGTTCATACTTTATTTATGTTATAATTAGAATCATTATGAACAAGAAATACAAATTGAAACCTTAAAAGGGATTAAATTTGTAAAACTATAAAATAATAACGGAAAGAGGTTCCAAATATTACCATAAGGTGTGGTCCGCTTTCCGTTATGTTAGACGCATGTTTGACCGGCTAATTTCAAGATGCTTCACTTTTTTTCATCTTTTTATTCTCGGGAGGTCTCGTGTGCCTTTGCCGGGACATATAATCCGGTCGCCGATATTTTTTGCCACTTCGCTCCTGATTCTTATAAGTTCGGATAGTTTTGCCTGCATTGCGCGCTCCTCGTCATGCATCCCTTTGCCGGCTATTTCACGAAATTGTTTGAACAGTGTGTTGAGCTGTTGGTCCAGTATCCCGTTTTTCCATACGGTTATGGCGGTGGGTAGGAGATTTATGAGTTTGTCTTCCTCGCGTTCCACGGGACGTTCGCGGGAGTAGATTTGGCTAAGATGATGTTTTTCCCTGATTGCCTCGTTGGTGAGTTGTCTGACGATGCCGCTCTCATGGCTTGCAAACTCCTTAGATGGATAAATTCTTGAATACTCAAAGATTTTATCAGCCTCCCATGTAGAAATCGATTCGTTGAGTTTATTTTCCTCTCGCTCTATATCTGCAATGGAAAGCTGTTTTGACGCGATTTCAGCCACTCCGGCCTTAAACATGTTGTCTTTTTCAGGTTTCAGGCTCTCCTTGAAGATGTCGAGGTCTCTTTTGAAATCTTCGAAAAGTTCTTTTAGAAGTGAGAAAAGGGTGGCATATTCATTTACGGAGAAAGAAATATTGTCGGCTTTCAATTCGTCATCGACAAATTCTATCACCGAAATGGGGATTTTGTTGCCTTCCTCGTCTTCCATCTCGCAGAATTCCAGAAATCCGTATCTGATGCAATATTCCAGCACTTCCCATTCAAGAGGACGGAGAGGGTTCTGGAATGCAGGCACGTCGAGAGGTCGATTGGGCGGGTTGGATGTGACAGCCGAGCTTGTTGTTGCATTGTTTACGGCCACGGGGGATGCCTCCACGGATTCCTGACGGGCCAATGAAGGTTGGGGGTCGATGCGTCCGGTGTCGATATATCTGTTAAGCTCACGCAAACGCCGCTGCTTCTTAAGATTCTCCACAATCACCGCGCGTGCTTTTGCGGTCTCCGTGCCGATAGATTCTTCGCTTACGTTAAGAATCGAACTACACTCTTGAATATACACGTCGCGCTTCACCTTGTCTGGGATGCAGGCAAGGGAAGCCACCACGCTCTTGATGGCAAGCACGCGGCGTTGCGGGTCGTCGCTCGCTTCCTTCATGAGCACCTGCGTTTTGAAGCGTATTATGTCTGTTTCGTGGGCGTTGACATAATCTCTGAATTCCTCGGGAGTGTGTTTGCGGGCGAAAGAGTCCGGATCGTCCCCGTCGGGAAGAAGGAGCACCTTCACGTTCAATTCGTGAGAAAGGAGCATGTCAATGCCCCTGAGCGATGCCTTGATTCCTGCGGCGTCCCCGTCATATATGAGCGTGACGTTTTTTGTGAAACGGTGAATGAGCGCAATCTGTCCGTCGGTCAATGCCGTGCCCGATGAAGCCACCACATTTTTCATACCGGTCTGCCACATCCCGATAACGTCGAGATAGCCTTCTACAAGGAAACAACGGTCTTCTTTCACAATGGCGCTACGGGCCTGAAACATCCCGTAGAGTTCATTACTTTTTTTGTAGAGCTCCGATTCCGGGGAGTTTATATATTTCGCCGGGCCGCCCTTCAGGTCGCGGCCTCCGAAAGCAATCACCTTCCCTGAAGAATTCAATATGGGAAACATAACCCTGCCTCTGAAACGGTCGTAGTCATGGCCTTGCTGGCTTGTGCCTACAAGGCCGAGCGCCTTCATTGTTTCGAGATTGAATCCTTTTTTCCTCGCAGCATCGACAAATGCTGTGCCACGGTCGGTTGAATATCCGAGGTGGAATTGTTTTATGGCTTCTTCCGTCACGCCTCTCCCATAGAGATACTGCAGCCCGATGTCTCTTCCGTCTTGGGTTTGCGTTAGATTGTCTTCAAACCATTTCATCGCCCATTCGTTGGCGACAAACATCGATTCCTTCCGGCTTTGAGCCTCCCGTTCTTCGTCGGTGAGTTCCTTTTCCTCTACCTTTATTCCATATTTCTTGGCAAGATGCAGGAGGGCATCGTGATAAGATATACCCTCCTTTTCCATTATGAAATTCACCGGCGAGCCGCCTTTGTGGCAGGAGAAACAGTAGCAATAGTTCCTTCCTTTGTTGACGGAGAAGGAAGGGGTGCGTTCGTTATGAAACGGACAAAGCCCCACATAATTCGCACCTCTGCGAACGAGATGCACATAATCGCTTACCACCTCCACTATGTCGGCGGTGTCTTTTATTTTCTGTACGGTGGCTCTGTCAATCATTTCGGTCGCATGCCGGGGACTTTATGCCCAGCTCCCTTTCCCTGGCGGAAGGGGTGTAGAGACAGTCGATGAGTTTATGGATTTTTTCATTTGTGCTCATTCTTGTCGGCACAAGAGGCAACCTGAGTTCGTTTTCTATAAGGCCGAGTGCATTTAGGGTGCATTTCACACCTGCCGGATTTCCGTCAACAAAAAGAAGGTTGAAGAGCTCGTTGAATCTGAAATGTATCGGCATCGCCTCCTGGAAGTTACCTTCAAGACACAGACGTACCATCCTGCCGAATTCCATGGGGAAAGCATTCCCTATAACCGAAATTACGCCTACCGCACCGAGGGTCATCAGGGGATAAGTGATGCTGTCGTCTCCCGAAATTACATCGAAACTGTCAGGTTTGTTCTTGATTATCTCTTCAATCTGAAGGAAATTGCCCGAAGCTTCTTTCACTCCGATTATGTTCTCAAAATCACGCGCGAGCGACAGGGTTGTGGCGGCCGTCATGTTGACTCCAGTGCGCCCGGGCACGTTGTAAAGAATAACAGGGAGAGGGGAGTTCGTTGCAATCGCTTCATAATGGCGGTAAATGCCTTCCTGCGACGGTTTGTTGTAATATGGCACGACCGACAAGATTGCTTCGAACCCTGTATAATCATCAGATTTGAGTTCATTTACTATCGCCATGGTGTTGTTGCCTCCTACACCGAGCACGAGAGGCACTCTTCCGGCGTTTGTCTCGATTATGGTTTTCCTAATTTCATATTTCTCCTCGGGAAAGAGGGCCGGGGTTTCGCCGGTGGTGCCAAGCACCACGATATAATTGGCATTCCCTTCGATTACATATTCCACCATGCGGCGGAGTGCTTCGTAATCTACTGTCTTGTCTTTTTTAAAGGGAGTCACAAGCGCCACTCCCAGTCCTTTGAGATTTATTCGAGCCATAAGTTGATATGATTATGATGCAAAGTTAATTATTTTTTTTGTAATTTTGTGAATGGTTATAAACTAACTGTTGACACTATGACAATTAATACGTCCTTTAAGGAGGGGTTTCTGAAATTTTGGAAAGAACTCCTGTCATATTTTAAAGTCGGAGACGACCTCATCCCGCAGAACGAAGCGGAACAAAGTATCCGGTCCGGCGTGAGCTTCAAAGGGAGCCAACTGCTTGTATTGATATTTGCTATCTTTATAGCTTCGTTGGGCCTTAATACCGACAGCATCCCCGTGATTATCGGCGCGATGTTGATTTCTCCATTGATGGGGCCGATTATCGGTATGGGATTGGCAATCGGCATACAGGATTATTCTTTATTGAGAAGGGGATTGAAAAATATTTCGATGGCCATTGTGGGCTCATTGGTGGCATCGGCCATTTATTTCCTTATTTCTCCGCAATACGAGGGGTCAAGCCAGCTTCTTGCACGCACGTCGCCGTCGATATACGATGTGTTCGTAGCTTTGTTTGGCGGGGGTGCAGGCATTCTGAGCATCGCTTGTAAAAACAAGGGACAGGTGATGCCCGGCGTAGCCATCGCCACGTCGCTTATGCCTCCGCTTTGCACTGCCGGATATGGTATAGCCACATTGCAGCCTCACTTCTTTTTCGGTGCGCTCTATCTCTTCTTTACAAATATGATTTTTATCCTTTTTGCCTCGCTTTTAGGGGTAAAGTTGATGAAATACAGCAAGGTTGTGGTTCAGGACAACAAACGCAACCGTAGGGTGACTAATATAGTATATACAATTGTTTTTGCCACCATCGGGGTGAGTGCTTTTCTCACTTATGAGATGATTCGCAAAAGTATTTTTATAGCCGAAGCCACATCATTTGTGGAAAAAGAGATGGTTTTCCCTAACACACAGGTATTGAACCACAAAGAATATGTGGAAAGAGGGAAAAGATATATTGACGTAACGCTTATTGGCGCTGCATTGCCAAAAGATTCGTTGCAGCTCGCAATGATGAATAAGCTCGACAGCGTCGGGCTCGGCGGCACGGTGTTGAATATTAAACAAGGTTTCTCGATGACGAAGGCAACAATTGATAATGACCGCAATTTCGACAGGTTTTATTCGATGATGCAACAGGAAATAGCGAGCAAACAATCCGTTATTGATTCGTTGAAGCAGATTGTGACTCAACACCAGATTTATTCAGACGAAAGCGTGAGGATTGCGCCGGAAGTGCAGGTGCTTTTCCCGAATGTAAAAGACCTTGCGCTTTCAAGGATGGTTGCGACTTCGGTGTCGCCCGACCGTGCCGACACGGTCAATATGGTGTTTGTAAACGCTCCTGCCGGACTCAATGCTTCCGACCGGAAACGGCTGACAGATTACGTCAAGGTGCGTCTGAAGGAAAAGGATGTGCATCTCACGGTCAATCCCGCCAACTTTCCCTGGCCTTCCGGCAACGCTGCCGGCAAATGAATCCGTGGCGTTTAAAAAATTTGCTTTTTACGCCTTAAAATGCTAATTTTGCAGATTGAAAGGCGGTTGCGGCGATGCTGCCGTCATAACAAAATAATGGTTTTTTCATAAAGATATGAAGACTAATGTAGCGGTGTTTTTCGGCGGCAGGTCGGTAGAACACGAAATATCAGTTATTTCCGCCTTACAGGCGATAAATGCATTTGACCGTACGAAATACAACATCATTCCAATCTATATTTCAAAACAGGGACGTTGGTTTACCGGACCATTGACTCTCGACATAAGGAATTATAAGGACATGAAGAGTCTTGAGGAGAGAAGCGAGGAGGTTTATATGCGCCCGGAATATGGCGACTTCAACCTTTATCGCGCCAATCCTGGCGGAGGCCTTTTCTCGAAGAAGAATCCGGTGTATGAGGAACTGCACGTAGCCATCCCGGTCCTTCATGGGTCTCATGGGGAGGACGGCATGTTTGAGGGGCTGTTGGAGACAATCGGCATTCCCTTTGCCGGATGCGACACCCTCTCGAGCGCTAACGGCATGGACAAGATAACCATGAAGATGATTCTTCGTTCTGAAGGCATTCCGGTGGTCGATTATGTTTGGTTCACAGATAAGGAATGGATTGCGGGTAGGGATGCCATTGTTGCCAAAATCGAAGACAAACTCGGCTATCCGGTGATTGTGAAACCCGCCAACCTCGGTTCGAGCGTGGGTATCGGTGCTGCTCATGACCGCGAGGCATTGATTGCCAAGATAGACAATGCCGAAAAATTTTCCCAGCGTATCATTGTCGAAGACATGATTGAAGACATGATGGAAATCAACTGTTCGGTTCTCGGTGATGCCGACGACCATGAGAGCAGCGTCTGCGAGGAGCCTATTTCCAAGGGCGATTTCCTTTCGTATGAGGAGAAATATGGCGGAGGCGCAAAGGCCGGGATGCAGGCAAGCGAAAAAAAGATTCCCGCCGACATCCCGGTTGAGATGAGCGAAGCCATCCGGAATATGGCCGGCGAGACTTTCCGGGTGCTGTCATGCCACGGAGTGAGCCGTGTTGACGTGATGGTCGATAGAAAGAATAATAATATTTATGTCAACGAGATAAATACCATCCCCGGCAGTCTTTCTTTCTATCTTTGGGAAGAGAGCGGCATATCCTTCACCCAACTTATGGATAAACTTGTGGCGCTCGCTTTGAAACGCAAGCGTGAAACCGACCGCAAGACTTTTACATACGATGCCAATATTTTTGCTATGGGAGGAGGCGTGAAAGGCGGTTGCAAGGGTGCCAAATCAGGTAAGCTTTCTTCTCGCTCATAACGGGTGATGCTGTCTCTCAAAATATAATCGATAATCAAGAATTAACTTCCAAATAATATATCTTCTAAGAATGAATAAATTCAAAGAATACAGCAAACAGCTTAATCTTTCAGACATCAACAAGGAGATGCTGAAGGAATGGGACGAGCATTCCCTTTTTGAAAGCTCTATGAAAGAGCGCGAGGGATGTCCCACGTTCGTTTTCTATGAAGGCCCACCTTCGGCAAACGGCATGCCGGGCATTCATCATGTAATGGCACGTACCATAAAAGACATCGTTTGCCGCTACAAGACGATGAAGGGGTTTCATGTGAAAAGAAAAGCCGGATGGGACACCCATGGTCTGCCCGTAGAACTTGGAGTGGAGAAAAGTCTTGGAATTACTAAAGAAGATATTGGGAAGAAAATTTCTGTTGACGAATATAATGCTGCGTGTCGCCGGGAGGTGATGAAATATACCAAGGAATGGACCGACCTCACCCATAAGATGGGTTACTGGGTTGACCTTGAAAATCCTTACATCACTTACGACAACAAATATATCGAAAGCATTTGGTGGCTCCTCCGTCAGCTTTACGATAAAGGTTATCTTTTCAAAGGATATACAATACAGCCGTATTCTCCTGCCGCCGGCACAGGGTTGAGTTCGCATGAGCTGAACCAGCCGGGATGCTATCGCGACGTGAAAGACACTACCGCCACGGCATTGTTCCGTATCAATGAACCCAAAGAGGAGATGACAGGGTGGGGCACACCTTATTTCATGGCGTGGACCACTACCCCGTGGACTCTCCCTTCCAATACGGCACTCTGTGTCGGCCCGTCGTTCGATTATGTGGCTGTGCGCACCTTCAATTCCTATAACGGCGAGAAGATTACAGTGGTGCTTGCCGAAGTGCTTGTTTCTTCTTATTTCAAAAAAGAGGGGGCTACTGCGGATATGGATGCCTATAAACAGGGCGACAAGGTGCTTCCTTACCGCGTTGTAGGTAAATGGAAAGGTACGGAACTTGTAGGCATGCGTTACTCACAGCTTATGCCTTGGGTGAAACCTGTAGAGAAGGTTAACGAGGTTAGCGCTGATTTTGTCAAGAAATATGCGGAAAACCACCCTGACAAGGTTTTCAACTGTGGCAACGACCGATTTGTTGAAATTGGAGAGGAAGCATTCCGCGTGATTTCCGGCGATTATGTCACCACCGAAGACGGTACCGGCATCGTTCATATCGCGCCTACGTTTGGTGCCGACGATGCTAAGGTGGCGAAAGCTGCCGGCATTCCTTCTCTCTTTATGATTAATGTTAAGGGGGAGACACGCCCGATGGTTGATTTCACCGGAAAATATTACACCGTTGACGAACTCGCTCCCGAATTTGTCGAGAAGTGTGTTGACTTGAAAGAATACGGACGTCATGCAGGTGATTATGTAAAGAATGCATATGATCCGAAATTCAATCCCGGAGGAAAGTATGATGATAAAGCAGCTTCGCAGGCAGAAGACCTTAACATCGTGCTCTGCATGGAGATGAAGAAGAGTGGCGAGGCATTCCGGATAGAAAAACATGTGCATAACTATCCCCATTGCTGGCGCACCGACAAGCCGGTGCTCTATTATCCGCTCGACAGTTGGTTTATCCGCACCACCGCCGCCCGTGAACGTCTTATGGAACTTAACGGTGGCATCAAATGGAAACCGGCTTCTACGGGCAGTGGACGATTCGGTAAATGGCTTGAAAATCTTCAGGACTGGAATCTTTCCCGCAGCCGTTATTGGGGAACCCCGCTTCCTATCTGGAGAACTGAAGATGGCAGGGAAGAGGTTTGTATCGGAAGCTATGCCGACCTTTTTAACGAAATAGAGAAGTCGGTGGAGGCAGGCGTGATGGAAAAGAACCCCCTCAAAGAAAAAGGGTTCGTTCCCGGCGATTATTCCAAGGAGAATTATGACCGAATCGACCTGCACCGTCCTTACGTGGATGAAATAGTGCTTGTTTCCCCTTCGGGCAAGCCTATGAAGAGGGAACTTGACCTTATCGACGTTTGGTTTGACTCGGGTTCGATGCCTTACGCCCAGATTCATTATCCTTTCGAGAATAAGGAATTGCTTGACAGCCGCGAGGTATATCCCGCCGATTTCATTGCGGAGGGCGTTGACCAGACGCGTGGATGGTTCTTCACATTGCATGCCATCGCCGGAATGGTATTCGATTCCGTAGCTTACAAAGCTGTGATTTCCAACGGCCTCGTGCTCGACAAGAACGGCAATAAGATGTCGAAACGTCTTGGTAACGCTATTGATCCTTTTAATAATATCGAACGTTTCGGAAGTGACCCGGTAAGGTGGTATATGATTTCTAATTCCTCACCGTGGGACAACCTTAAATATGATGAAAAGGGAGTGGAAGAGGTTAGTAAAAAGCTTTTCTCTACGCTCTACAACACCTATAAGTTCTTCGCGCTCTATGCCAACGTTGACGGGTTTACCGGCACGGAGGCACAGGTGGATATTGAGAAACGTCCCGAAATTGACCGTTGGATTCTTTCTCTCCTCAACACCCTTGTTGCAGAAGTCACGAACGCCCTCGACGACTATGAGCCTACAAAGGCGGCACGCGCCATCGAGGAGTTTGTCAATGACAATCTCAGCAACTGGTATGTGCGTCTGAACCGCAAGCGTTTCTGGGCAGGAGAAATGGATGACGACAAGCTTTCCGCTTACCAGACCCTCTACGCATGTCTTAAAACGGTGGCCCTTCTTATGGCTCCGTTCTCTCCATTCTATTCTGACCGTCTTTACAGCGACCTCGTGCAGCCCTCTCTCGAAGAAGGCGGGTTTGCTTCGGTGCATACGGCATGGTTCCCTGTCAGCGACGAGATTTTGATAGATTCCGACCTTGAGGAACGGATGAAGCTTGCCCAGGAAATCACTTCCAACGTGCTTGCTTTGCGCAGGAAGGTCAACCTCAAAGTGCGCCAGCCGCTTCAGACGCTCCTTATCCCTGTGGTTGATGCACGTCAGCGCAAAGCTGTGGAGGCTCTTGAAAACTTGATTAAGGCGGAAGTTAATATCAAGGACCTTAAGATTGTGGACAACGAGGAGAGTGGACTTGTGAAGAGGGTGAAAGCCGATTTTAAAAAACTTGGCCCCAAATACGGTAAAATAATGAAACAGCTCGGCAAAGCCATCTCCGAAATGGAGCAGAAGGATATTGCTGTGCTTGAGAAGGAAGGCCGGTTTGTTTTCTCCGCTCTTGAAGGTGCGCCCGTTGTTACACTTGACGATGTGGAGGTTATCCCGGAAGATGTGCCGGGTTGGTTGGTGGCTAACGACGGCAACATCACCGTTGCGCTTGACGTGACGGTTACTCCCGAGCTTCGCAACGAGGGAATGGCGCGCGAATTGATTAACCGCATCCAGAATATCAGGAAAGGTAATGATTTCGAGATTACCGACAAGGTGATTGTAGAAATGACGGATGCTCCGGAAATCAGGGAGGCAGTCGAGGCATTTGGCGATTACATTGCCGGTCAGGTACTCGCCGACGAGATTAAACTGTCGGCCACCGTCGATGGCGACGGTGCCAAGGACCTTGAACTTGACGGAGTTGTTGCATTCGCTAAGGTTTCTAAAAAGTGAGTGTTTTGACAAAGACTGATGATAATGTTTTGGCGGCGGTGTCGGCTCGCGACGTCGCCGCCAAACGCTTATGGCTTGTAGCCGTAATAAGCGTTGTTGTTTTGCTTGCCGATCAGGTGTTTAAAATCTGGGTCAAGACATCGTTCTATCTCGGTGAGGATTTGCCGCTGACGGGTTGGTGGCATCTGAAGTTTATCGAAAACAATGGCATGGCCTTTGGCCTCGAACTTTGGAACAAGCTTGTGCTCACCATGGGGCGCATAGCTGCAGTTGTTTTGTTTGTATGGTTCGTGACTAAGGTAAAATCTTTGGCTACGTTGCGCACAGGATTCTTTGTGGCGATGGCGTTGATTATTGCCGGCGCGGCAGGTAATATTTTCGATTGTGTGTTCTATGGCAAGCTTTTCAATAATCCCATGCCTCCGGAAGTGGCCGTCGCTTTTCCGGAAACGGGCGGATATGCGGGTTGGTTCGAGGGTAAAGTGGTAGATATGCTTTATTTTCCGCTCTTTTCCTTCTATTGGCCTGAATGGATGCCGTTTGTCGGTGGCGATTATTTTGAATTTTTCCAGTTTATTTTTAATATCGCCGATTCGTCAATATGCATAGGAGTCTTTCTCTTGATTTTTTTCTACTCTACCGATGCATCGAAGGCATTCCAATATGTCGGTGAGAAAAGGGCTGTGAAAAAGGAGGCTGAAAGCAAGTCAAAACTGAAGTAGATGAACGCCCTTTCAAACAAAACCCTGATAGGGGTGTGGATGTCGGCGGCGATTGCCGCAATGCTGGTGTCCGGATGCCGTAAACGTCCGGACGGAGTTTTGTCTGACAAGGAAATGATTGACCTTATGGCAGACATGCAGCTGGCCGAGTCGTATTCCGATTATGAATATTCCGGACCTAATCTTCGCGATTATCGTAACGGACTTGCCGAGTCGGTGCTTTTGCAACACGGTGTGAGCCGCGAAGAGCTTGATTCCACGCTTTCATGGTATGGAAGAAATCTTGACGACTATTCCAACCTGTTTGAGAAAGTGGATAAGAGGATAACCGAGAAGCGTAAGGCATCTCTAAAAACCGATGGTCCTGACGAGGAAGTTCAAGGAGACATGTTATGGCCATATACGCAAAACGGTGTGATTTCGAATCTCGGCAATTCCGATGGATGGGTGGTTTCTATTCCCGCTCCAGGACTTGAAAAGGGCGACATGCTTGAATGGACAATGCATCTTCCATTGCCTGCCAATCTTGTCGGCGTGCTTGGTGTTGATTATGAAGACGGAACGGGGGAGGCTGTCTCTTCCAATTTCTCAAGCCGGATGTCGATGGATTTGCGGCTTCAGACCGATACCGGGAAAACCGTTGACAGGATTTACGGCACTATGCGCCTGAAGGACGACCTTAAAACCGCCGTATTCGTTGACAGCATAAAGCTCCGTCGTCTTCCCTTCGACTCTCTTGAGTTTTCTAAATATAGGAACCAGAAGCGTTACGGCATTCCGGTGAGGTTTAGCAAAAAAGATGAGAAAAAGGACTCGGTGTTGGCCGATAAAATTGTGGTTGATTCAATAATGCGTGATTCTCATCGTTTTGGCGTGCATGGGTCGGACCGTCCTCATATGCAACCTGCCGTAAGGCCCGGAATGTCTCCTGCGGTTAATAATGCCACTGTTAAGAGGGCGAGAAGTGTGGAAGACGTGCGTCGTTCGAATGAGCAAAAAAACGGGCCGGCTAAAGCAACACGACAGAAAGTCAGGAAACGGCAATGAGTATGACAGATGTAAAACTTTTAATCAGGAATCTCGAGGTGATGGACCGGAGGAAGACTGCTGATGAATCTTCCCGGAAATATTCGCTGGTTTATATGGAAGGGAGAATTTGTTCGGAATGTTTGGAAATTGGCGCCGAGCTTACGGAATGCGGTATTTTTCGTTTTGACAGGGAAAGGGCCGGATTTACGTATATCGATTCACTCTGTCTGGAAAAGGAAGGGGCGACATACTGTGTTTCCTATATCTTGAGATGAATTTTTACATAACGATGAGGGCGGTTCATAATCGGTGAATTATGAACCGCCCTCATGCTTTTATTAATCTTCTTTAATCAACTTTTGGCATAGTGTAAGGTTTCTTTTCGAGATATTCCCGATAGAGGTCTGCCACCTCGGCGGGAGATAGCCCGAACGATACGAGACGGTTGAAAAAGTAGTTTGCCTCGTCTCTGAAAAATATGTTACGTCTCATTTCGAGTATTCTTTTTCTTGCTTCCGGAAGCACGAAGAAACCGATGCCCCTCTTGTTGAATATTATGGCCTGTTGCTGCAGCCAGTCATAGCTTCTCATCACGGTGTTGGCATTCACCTCTATTCTGGCGGCATATTCCCTGACGGAAGGGATTCTTCCGTCGGGAGTATATTCGCCGCTCAGAATGGAATCCATAATGCTGTCCGTTATCTGAAGGTATATAGGTTTATTGTCGCTGAAATTCATTCGTTTGTTGGATTTATTAGAAAAGGTTATAAATCACCTGGCTCCGTTTAAAACGGTAATAGGTAAGGGCATACATCCCTATGGTCAATATGTTCAAGGCTACTCCTATATAGATTAGAACATCATTGCCGTCATAGGGAGATAAGTTTATACGATTATCTATGGATATTCCTATTATGCCGATTAATGTCTGAAGCACCCAAAGGGCTCCGAGTGTTTTTATGAAAGAGAGTTTAGGCCAAAGGATGGCTCCGAAAATAAATATGCTTTGGTAGAAGAAATAAAATGAAATGATGGTATAGATCCATGATTGGGGCACTAAATTGTTGGCCGTCATCACGCTGAAGAGATTGATGATGTGCGAGTATTTCCCGTTGACAGGACTGTTGGAAAGGTAATTGACAAATACTCTCGAAAGGTCGCCCAGATAGAATGCTGCTATCAGAATGCCGAAAAGCAATGGCACGAAGGCAATCCATCTGGTTATAAATTTTTCTTCAACAGAAGCCGGGAGCATCAGCGCCGCTATTCTCGATTCTTTTCTTTTCATATTGGAAAACATCATAGATGCAAAGACATACCCTGCAGTCACGAGTATGAATGTAAAGAAAAAGGCTTCAACAGCACCTCCACCTCTGCCGTAATATCCCATCAAGCCTCCGAACAATATGCATGCTCCCCAAAGAGAGCCGACCGAGAGGAGTATCGCCTTTCTGTTTTCTATGAAATCATTTTTGATGTTCAGCCAGAATGTATTTGATGTTGCCATATTTTGTTGCTATTAGAATTGGTTTTATTAATAATCGATGCCTTTGAGGCCGCTTCTCTTCGGAAACATGGAATTGATGAGGTCCGGACGTTGTCTGGAAAGTTCGAAAAGTGATTCGAGGTTTACATCTGTTTCAGCGATGCCGTCCGATGGCTCAATGATGTTGGCTCCCCCCGGAGCGTCGAGGGAAATCAGAGCATTCGCAATTCTGTCTCTGTCAGTAGTGAAATTGAATGAAAGTTTCGACGTGATGTCAAGCATAGAGGCATCGAGGATAACGCCGTCGGTGTCGGTGATTATGACATGGTCTATAATCTTTTCTACGTCATAGACTTGATGTGTGGAGACGATAATGGTTTTCTCATCGGTCATGCCGTTAAGAATCGCTTTCCTAAAGAGTCGTTTGCCGGGGATGTCGAGGCCGTTTGTAGGTTCGTCGAGAATCAGAAGCGAAGTGTTGCAAGCGAGGGCGAAGCTTATGAACACGCGTTTTTTCTGGCCCATGGAAAGTTGGCCGAGATGCACTTCGGGCGAAAGTTCGAAAGTGGCGAGATGGCGTTCAAGGTCGTCCATTGAAAACTTCGGATAGAAAGGTGCGTTCACTTTCAGATATTCTCCCAGTGTAACGTTAGGAAGATAAAACTCCTCCGGCACTATGAACACATCGTTGAGGAATGCAACCTTACGCTGTATCGGCTTGAATCCATTGTAGTCGATTGCGCCTGCCTGCGGACGGAGCAACCCTGTAATAAGGTAAAGCAACGTTGATTTACCCGCACCGTTTCTTCCGAGAAGACCGCAGATAGTGCCAGGCTTCACTTGAAGGGAGTAGTTTTCAAGAACCGGCCTTTTATTTCTCCCGTATGAATAGGTAATGTTAGATACTGTTAGCATGGTGTATTAGTATATTAGTACACTGCAAAGATAGATACTATTTTCGAATCCACCAAATAATTTCAAAAAATTTTTACGATGAAGTGATATGTATTTAGATAAAGTCTTGCTTTACAGGAAAAAGCGCGTGCATAATTTTTTTAATACAACTTTGCGGTTTTGCCGGAATGAATATTTTTTGTAACTTTGCAGTCCGTTATGACATACGGATTTGACAACGAAAAATATCTTAAGATTCAGTCCGAACATATTAAGGAGCGTATAGCCCAGTTCGGCAACAAACTGTATCTTGAACTTGGTGGTAAACTTTTCGACGATCATCACGCCAGCAGGGTGCTTCCCGGATTCCAGCCCGACAGCAAGCTCCGGATGCTCCAGCAACTTAAAGACCAGGCGGAGATTGTCATCGTGATCAGTGCGGTTGATATCGAGAAAAACAAGGTGCGCAACGATCTCGGAATAACCTACGACATGGATGTGCTCAGACTTAGGAAGGAATTCCAAAAATTGGGATTCTTGGTGGGTTCTGTGTGTGTCACCCATTACAATGGACAGATTAGCGCCGACGTTTTCCGGAAGAAGCTCGAAAGGATGGGTATAACGGTCTATTACCATTACATCATCGAGGGTTATCCTTCCAACGTTGACCTTATTGCTTCCGACGAAGGTTTCGGCCATAATGATTACATTGAGACGACGCGGCCTCTTGTAATTGTCACGGCTCCCGGTCCCGGCAGCGGTAAGATGGCCGTTTGCTTGAGCCAGCTCTACAACGAGAACAAAAAGGGAGTGGTGGCCGGTTATGCAAAGTTCGAGACTTTCCCGGTGTGGAGCCTTCCTCTGAAGCATCCTGTTAATATCGCGTATGAGGCGGCTACCGCCGACCTTAATGATGTCAACATGATCGACCCATTCCATCTTGAGGCGTATGGCAAAACCGCCATCAACTATAACCGCGATATAGAGATCTTCCCGGTGCTCAACACACTGTTTGAAGGCATATATGGTGAGAATCCGTATAAATCGCCTACGGATATGGGAGTCAATATGGTGGGGTTCTGCATCAGCGACGACGAAGTATGCTGCAAGGCTTCGAAGAATGAAATCATACGCCGTTTCTTTACGGCTCTCAACAAAATGGCTCGCGGTGAAGGGAACGATGCGGAGGTCAACAAGATTTCGTTGCTATTCAAACAGGCGAAGATAGGGCTTTCCTATAGGAAGTGCATACAGGCGGCCCGTGACCGTGCCGAGAAAAGCGGTTTGCCTTGTTCTGCCATGGAACTTGCTGACGGTACGATAATAACGGCCGAGACAAGCGAGCTACTCGGACCAAGCTCCGCTTTGATTCTTAATTGCATCAAGCATCTTGCCGGAATCGATCATGACGTGAAGCTTATTCCGCAAGAGATGATTGAACCCATACAGCATACCAAACTGAATTATCTCAGAGGTCATAATCCGCGTTTGCATTCCGACGAAGTGCTGGTGGCGTTGTCGGTGCTCAGCACACAAGACCGCCGATGCCGCAAAGCCCTTGAGATGCTTCCGGAGCTTAACGGTTGCCAGATGCATTCCACGGTGATGCTCGGAGAAGTTGACCATAAGATTTTCAAAAAGCTTGGCGTGGGCCTTACCTGCGATCCAGCCAAGAAAAATTGAATTTTATGAAGTAGGACTACAGATTGTAAAATACATGGTATTTGTGTAATTCTGTGTGTAGGATATTCATCCGCAGGTTTGATTGCGCGGAATGAAGTGTAAAAATATTCTACCTATATGTATAGTTCTGGCTGTCCTACTATGTGTGATATAATGGAGTGCAATGCCTTGTAAAGGCATTGCACTCCATTCGGTTCACCCGACATGGGAATAATATTTCACCGCAATACGCATATTAAAGAACTATATGGTATATGAAGTTTTGAACCACAACAATGCCGTATGTACCGTCGCTGATGCCGACATCGAAGAAGCGGTAAAGTCCGGCGAGCCATTGCCTCTATCATGGGGTTAACGAAGGTGCTCTTAACGATGATATATTCAGGAATTATGAAAAATAGAATTTATGCCACGATGTGCTGCCGAACTTGATATTTATGACACCACAAAACATACTTGACATAACCAAGCGTAATGATTTCCGTGAATGGCTGATACACAACAGTGCTACTGAAAAAGAGTGCTGGATTGCTGTTAAGCGAGGCAAGACTCCTCCGGAGGATTATTTGTGGTATCTCGATGCTGTGGAAGAGGCACTTTGCTTCGGTTGGATTGATTCGACGGTAAAGAATGTTGATGGTATCACCCTCCAGCGATTTGGACCTCGGACCAAATCCGGGAAGTGGACAGAACTCAACAAAGAGCGATGCCGACGACTTGAGCGCCTCGGATTGATGACCGACAAAGGTCGTGCAGCCTGTCCGGACCTCGACACTGAATTTATTATTGTTCCGGAAATTCTCTCTAATTTTAAGGCTCGCCCAATTGCTTGGAAAAATTTTTGCAAATTTCCGCCATTATATCAGAGAGTAAGGATTGACAATATCCAAAGGGTAGTTTCAAAGCCAGAACTATTTTACAGCCGCTTGCAAAAACTTATTGAAGCAAGCGAACGAGGCGAGATGATAGGCGATTGGCATGATTGCGGACGTCTTCTAAACCAAAACATGGCGCAACGTGTCGCGATGCGCCATGTTTTAGCTGAAGAATCAGATTCTTAGTTGTTTTCCGGGCGGAGGTTGCGGACAACTGCACCGGCACGCCACATTTCGCTTTCGCGGAGGGCTTTGAGCTCTTCCTCAAGACCTTCGCGATAGTCGGGCTTAGAGTTGGAGTCGATGGAGTTCTGGGCTTCCTGACCGCATGCCACGCTTGCATAAAGCTTCTCAACCACAGGCTTGATGGCATCGTGGAAGGGGGTCATCCAGTCGAGGGCGCCACGCTGTGCGGTGGTAGAGCAGTTGGCATACATCCAGTCCATACCTTTGGCTGCAAAAAGTGGCATGAGCGACTGGGTGAGTTCCTCCACAGTCTCATTGAAAGCCTCGGAAGGAGTGTGTCCGTTTTCACGAAGCACCTCATACTGTGCAAGGAGAAGACCCTGGATGGCACCCATCAGCGACCCGCGCTCACCGGTGAGGTCGCTGTAAGCCTCACGTTTGAAAGTGGTTTCGAAAATGTAGCCCGAACCGATTCCGATTGCAAGGGCGAGAGTGCGGTCAAGGGCTTTACCGGTGTAATCCTGTTCGATGGCATAGCTTGAATTCAAGCCGCGGCCTTCAAGGAACATGGTACGAAGGGATGTGCCGGACCCTTTGGGAGCAACGAGGATAACGTCAATGTCCTTGGGAGGCACAACCCCTGTGCGGTCGGGCCATGCTATTGCAAAGCCATGTGAGAAATAGAGGGCCTTGCCCGCTGTGAGGTGTTCTTTGATTGTAGGCCATACGGAAAGCACGGCGGCATCCGAGAGAAGGCACATGATGATTGATGCCTTATCGCATGCCTCTTCGATTGAGAAAAGCGTCTCGCCAGGCACCCAACCGTCGGCTACGGCTTTGTCGTAAGTTTTTCCTTCACGCTGGCCTACGATTACGTTGAAGCCGTTGTCGCGGAGATTAAGGCTCTGGCCGGGACCCTGCACGCCATATCCTATAACTGCTATTGTTTCATCTTTGAGAATCTCGCGAGCTTTTTCCAAAGGAAATTCCTCGCGGGTGATGACAGTTTCCTCAATGTCACCGAATTTAAGCTTTGCCATAACTTTAATTATTAGGGTATTATTTGGTTGTCTATATTTATTGGTCAATTGATTTCTTCTCCCGACGAAAGACGTTGTTTTCTGCGGTTTTGATGTTCAAGGAATTCATCCACAAGCTCCAGAGGGGCTTTCGTGACGGCAATTCTGCCTGAACGCACAAACTGGCGAAGCCCGAGGGGTTTCAGCCGTTCGAACAACGCTTTTACCTCCACGGTATGTCCCGTCTTCTCGAATATGGTATATTCGGGTTGGATTTCGAGCACTCGCGCACCGTTCTGGCGTACGATGTCTTCTATCTGACCGCTTTCGAGAACGCTTGAAGTCGGCACCTTATAGAGGGCTACTTCCTGAAACACGATTTCGTCGTCGGTGTGGAGGAAAGCACGGAGCACCTCGATGCGTTTCTCAATCTGCTTAACCACATGCTCCATCATGGGGCGTGTGCTTTTGCAGGTGATGGTGAACTTATGCACTCCCGGGATGGAACACGCGCTCACCGAAAGACTCTCGATGTTGAGACATCTTCTGCTGAATACCATTGAAATCTGATGGAGCAGACTCACTTGGTTTTCCGTAAAAACCGATATGGTGTAAAGTTGGTTATCTTCCATTTCCGATAGTGGGCGTTATACGGGTTTATAATATTCTGTAGAATTCAGGAGTATTTCATCCACTCCATGGCCTCCGGGCGTCATCGGGAATATCATCCCCATCTCTTCGATATTCACGTTGAGGATATAAGCCCCTTTGTGTTCCTTCATCCTGCGGATGGCGTCGTCGAGATTGTCACGGTGGGCCACGTCTTCACCGGCTATGCCGTATGCCCTTGCCAGCGCAACAAAGTCGGGATTGACCATAGGGGTCGCGCTGTAACGGCTGTTGAAGAAAAGTTCCTGCCATTGGCGCACGTTACCAAGGAAATTGTTGTTGAGCAGAACAATCTTGACCCCGACGTTATACTCCATTATCATGCCAAGTTCCTCTATCGTCATCTGAAGGCCGCCGTCGCCGGCAAAAAGCACGACATCCCTTTCGGGCACGGCTATCTTCGCGCCAATGGAAGCCGGAAGTCCGAATCCCATGGTGCCGAGACCTCCCGAGGAAATACAGCTGCGTGGAGACGTGAACTTGAAATAACGCACCGAAAACATCTGGTTCTGACCAACGTCGGTCACGAGGATGGCGTTGTGGCCGAAAGCCTCGCTCACTTTGTTGACCACTTCTCCCATGTGCATTTTCCCGTCTTCGTTTTCTGGATTGAGTTCATGCCTTTTCACCCGTTCGTTCTCTACTTTTTCATGACGACTGAAAGAGTTGACCCAATCCTCATGTTTTGCCTCAACAACAAGGGGGAGAATCTTTTCGAGAGCCGTCTTTGCATTTCCATGTATGTGGAGATGGCTGAATACGGTTTTGTCGAATTCGCTTGAATCTATATCGATATGTATGATTTTTGCATCGGGAGCGTATTTCTTCGTGTCGCCGGTGACGCGGTCGTCGAAGCGCATGCCAATCGCAATAATAAGGTCGGCCTTGTTGGTGTTGATGTTCGGACCGAGGTTGCCATGCATTCCCAGTAATCCTTTGTTGAGGGGATGTGAGGAAGGTATCGACGAAAGGCCGAGCATAGTGCAGGCAACGGGAATGCCGGCTTTCTCGGCAAGCCCTGTCAGTTCTTTTTCGGCTCTTGAAATCGTAACGCCATGGCCCGAAAGAATCATGGGACGCTCAGCGGAATTTATGAGGGAAGCGGCTTCTTTGATTATTTCATCGCTTATCTCCGGATCCGGATCATAGCTGCGGATGAAATTGCATGGAGTGTTTACATATTCCGCCATGCCTACTTGCGCGTCTTTAGAGATATCTAACACGACGGGGCCGGGACGCCCGGAATTGGCGATATAAAAGGCTTTGGCTATCGACGGGGCTATATCTTCGGCTGTCCGGACCTGGATTGACCATTTGGTTACAGGCAAAGTGACGCTGACCACATCCGATTCCTGGAATGCATCCTTCCCGAGAAGAGTCGATGGCACTTGGCCTGTGATGGCCACAATCGGGGTGCTGTCCATAAGTGCATCGTTCAGTCCCGTGATAAGGTTCATGGCTCCGGGTCCAGAAGTGGCAATTACCACACCGGTCTTCCCGCATGCACGTGCATATCCCTCTGCCGCATGTATCGCCCCCTGTTCATGACGGGCCAGATAGTGCTGAATTTTATCGGAATAGTCATACAGGCTGTCATATACAGGCATAATCTGACCTCCCGGATAGCCGAAAACCTTGTCAACACCTTGATCAATCAAGGCGCGCATAAGGATTTCGCAACCTTTTATTTTGTTGCTCATATAGCTTTCGTTTTATAATTATATATCTCCTCTGACTCCACCCTTGTCTGCCGACTGTACGAGCGAAGCATAAGCTCTAAGGGCCTTGCTTACGATGCGGTCCCTGCCTCGCGGAGTGAACGCCTCCTTGCCGAATGCTTCCTCCTCGCGACGGCGTGCCTCCAATTCTTCATCGGAAAGCCTTACGTTTATGGTGCGTTCCGGTATATTGATTTCTATAATGTCGCCGTCACGCACAAGGGCTATTTCTCCACCTGCCGCGGCTTCCGGAGAAATATGACCGATGGAAAGTCCTGAAGTGCCTCCTGAAAATCTTCCGTCGGTGATGAGGGCGCATTCCTTACCAAGATGCTTGCTCTTGATGTAGGAAGTGGGGTAGAGCATTTCCTGCATACCGGGGCCTCCTTTGGGTCCTTCGTAGGTGATGACGACCACATCGCCGCTTTTCACTTTATCTTTAAGAATGCCCTCCACCGCTTCTTCCTGGCTATGGAAAACCTTGGCGGGACCGGAAAAAACGAAAATGCTTTCATCCACTCCGGCTGTCTTCACCACACATCCATCTTTTGCGATATTGCCTTTCAGAACGGCAAGTCCGCCGTCTTTCACGTAGGCATGTTCGAAATCACGGATGCAACCTTTTTCCCGGTCGGTGTCGAGTTCCTTATAGCGGGACTCCTGGCTACCCATCACCGTAGTGTGGACATGGCCCGGTGCGGAGTGCCACAATTCGTCGGCATCGGCGCAAAACTTCCCTCCGCCTATGGCGTAAGATTCGATGGCTTCTCCTAGTGTCATGCCATCGACACGTTTGACATCGGTTTTTACAAGACCCTTGTCGGCCAGTTCCTTCATGATGGAAAGGATGCCACCGGCCCTGTTCACATCTTCAATGTGATAATGAGAATTGGGTGCCACTTTACAAAGCACCGGTGTTTCCCTTGAAAGGGCATCGATGTCGGCCATTGTGAAGTCAGCTCCCGCTTCGTTTGCAATGGCAAGAAGATGAAGCACGGTGTTGGTGCTTCCTCCCATGGCGATGTCGAGGGTCATGGCGTTGAGCATTGCATCGCACGAGGCTATGCTTCTGGGCAAGACGCTTTCGTCCCCGTCTTTATAATATGCGTAAGTGTTTTCAATAATTTTCTTGGCGGCTTTCTTAAATAACCCTATGCGGTTGGCATGGGTGGAGAGGATGGTGCCGTTGCCCGGGAGAGCAAGACCGATTGCCTCGTTGAGAGAGTTCATGGAATTGGCAGTGAACATTCCTGAACATGAGCCGCAAGTAGGGCAACCTTCCCTTTCAAGGGTTTCCACATCTTTGTCAGAAACCGTTTGGTCAGCGGAATCGATCATTATGTCGATAAGGTCGAGCTTCCTTCCGTTGACATCCCCGGCTTCCATAGGTCCTCCGGAAACGAATATGGTGGGTATGTTAAGACGCATTGCCGCCATCAACATCCCGGGCGTAATCTTGTCGCAGTTGGAGATACATACCATGGCGTCGGCTTTATGGGCGTTTACCATATACTCCACGGAGTCGGCGATAAGGTCGCGGGAAGGTAAGGAATAAAGCATCCCGTCATGCCCCATGGCAATACCGTCGTCAATGGCGATTGTGTTGAATTCAGCAGCGAAACATCCAAGTTCCTCGATTTCTTTCTTCACAATCTGACCAATCTCGTGGAGATGGGTATGTCCGGGGACAAACTGTGTGAAAGAATTGACAACGGCTATAATCGGTTTGCCGATTTGTTCTTCCTTCATGCCATTGGCGCGCCATAGAGCGCGTGCCCCCGCCATGCGACGTCCGAACGTGCTGGCGTAACTTCTGAGTTGGTTCACCATATTTGAATTTTCTACCTGTAGCCAAAGCGGACTGGTGTCTGCTCAGTTTGTGTTTTATAAAATCATATTATTTTTGGCAAAATTATACAATTATTTTTAAAATTACAAATTTTATAAGCGAAATGGCACTTTATGCTTACAAACGTGGTTCTATTTTACATAGAATGTCTTCAACACAATGACGGGACATTGTGTTGAAAGAGGAAGGAACCTCTCGAAAGGGCTCCTTCCTCCACATAGTAATTGAAATATAATTGTAAATATGTGTGGAGTCACATTAGGAGTATGCCGGCTTTCTTGCATTCTTCAATCTGTTGTTCAGGCCATATTGACGCTTGCACTTCACCGATATGTGCCTTTTGGAGAAGATACATGCAAAGACGGCTTTGCCCGATGCCGCCTCCTATGGAATAGGGCAGCTCATAATTAAGGAGTTTTTTATGAAAAGAAAGTTGGCAACGTTCGGTGCATCCCCTTTCCTCGAGTTGCCGTTTAAGCGACTCCGGGCTCACCCTGATGCCCATTGAAGAAAGTTCGAAAGAGCGGCCGAGCACAGAATCCCATACGAAAATGTCGCCGTTCAGGCCTTTGTAGCCTTCTTCGTTCTCTGAAATCCAATCGTCATAGTCGGGAGCACGCCCGTCATGAGGTTTGCCGTTGCTCAGCGTAGCTCCAATACCTATTAGGAATATTGCCCCGTATTTTTCAGCGGCCTTCGACTCGCGTTCCGTAGGTGAAAGGTCAGGATATTCGCGCAGAAGGTCTTCGCTATGGATAAACGTGATTTCTTCCGGCAGACGGGGAGTGATATGGGGGAAACGTTCAAAAACCTTCTTTTCGGTTTCTTTTATCGCATCATAGATTTGTCTCACGGTTTTCTTTAGATAGTCGAGATTGCGGTCTTTTTCTTCTATGGTTTTTTCCCAGTCCCACTGGTCAACATATAAGGAATGAAGGTTGTCGAGCTCTTCATCCGCACGGATGGCGTTCATATCGGTGTAAAGTCCGTAGCCCGGGGCAATATCGTATGCTCCAAGTTTTGCACGTTTCCATTTTGCAAGGGAATGTACCACCTCTGCCTTTCTGTCGTCAAGAGCTTTTACAGGGAAAGTCACCGGGCGTTCTACTCCGTTAAGGTCATCGTTGAGGCCGGTTCCCGACAAAACGAACAAAGGAGCGGTGACTCTTCGGAGTCCGAGAGCATCGGCAAGTTTTTTCTGAAAGTTCTGCTTGATCATTTTTATCGCCAGTTCGGTGGTCTCCGGCAATAACTTTTGCTTATAGTTTTGAGGAATGATTAAAGCCATGTTGAATTCATTTTGTTGTTTTATGCTGCAAATTTAATTACAAATTTCTAATTGTACAACATGTTTTATTAAATATTGTTTTAAATTTACATAAAATTAAATAATATTGACACGTTTATATTGTTTGTCGATACACGATTCTCGGCCATAATGGATTGCTATCTATGGAGTTATGGCTTTGTTAATGATGGAGGAATCCATTTGGGAACGTTATTTCATTAATATTCGAAAAAACTTTTGTAAATTTGCGTCATATTTCTAACACATCGGCTACAAGGAATGGGGTGGAATTCCCCTACAGTCTCGCTACGGCAACAGTCCGACCCTTCTTCGATGTCTATAATTAATGTTTTTCTTCGAGGATGAGAAAACAGTTGCTATCGGTCTTCTCGATAATAAGCGTAATTACCTCGGTCGATTTCACCGGGGCAAATTTATATTGTCAGGCTTCTGAAAGGTCTGACACCGTTCCCGTATTTCTCCCTTCTGTCAATGTAGTGTCCGGTGAATCGTTAAAGACCTTGACATCTTCCACCCCTTATCAAAAAATCGATGCGGAAAGAATCAAGTTGACAGGCATAACCGATATTTCGGATGCTATGAACCGTCTTCCCGGTGTCAACATCAGGGACTATGGGGGTGCGGGAGGTTTGAAGACCGTATCCGTAAGGGGGCTCGGGGCCGGACATACCGCGGTGGTATATGACGGGGTTGCCTTGAGCGATTGTCAGTCGGGACAAATCGACCTCTCGCGTTATTCCCTGGACAACGTTAGTGCGATATCCCTTTATTCGGGCGATAATGACGATATTTTCATGCCTGCCAAGGCGGCCGCCTCCGCTTCTTCCATCTATATTTCGTCATTCACAGCCCCGTCGCCCGCCGACAAAAGTCTCCATCTGAATGCAAGGATGCGGACGGGCTCGTTTGGTTTCTATAATCCTTTTTTGAGGATTTCGAAAGGATTCGGGAAATATTCTTTCTCGTTTAATACGGAATTTGTGCATGCCGACAACGATTATACTTTCAAATTGCGAAACGGCAAATATGTAACAAATGAGAAGAGACAGAATTCCAACATGAATTCATGGCATGGAGAACTAAACTATAGGTTGCGTCTTGCGCCCGCTTCCGGCTTAAACGCAAAGCTGTATTATTACGATAATTCCCGACGGCTTCCCGGTCCTGTTGTATATTACGTGACTAAAACGGACGAACGCATGAGAGACCGTAATTTTTTCGGCCAGATACAGTTCAAAGGTAAAGTAGCAGATAAATTTTCGATTCTTTCCACTGCAAAGTTTAATTGGGCGACTTCCCATTACAGGGATTTTGACCAAAGATATGCCAGTGGGGTGCTCGACAATTATTATATTCAGCGGGAAGCTTACTTCACGGGTGCTCTCTTGTTTACCCCTACTTCAAATCTCTCGTTGGATTATTCGGCCGACTGGGCATGGAATAATCTCAGCAGCAATACCGCCGACAATATCCGACCTTTACGCTATACCGTGCTTCAGTCTGTGGCCGCCAAATATGTTTTCTGGCGCGCCACCGCCATGGGAAGACTCCTTTATTCGCTTTATTTCAATGACGCGAAAGACGGGGATGCCGGGAAAAACCAGTCGCGGTTTTCTCCGATGGTAAGTGTGTCGGTAAAACCGTTTGAGGGGATAGGGTTTTATGTGAGGGGAGGGTATAAGAACATATTCCGGTTGCCTACCTTCAACGAGGCTTATTACGACAATTATGGAAGTATCAACCTCGATCCGGAGACCACCGACCAGTTTAATCTTGGCATCACCTATCAAGCCCCCTCTGTTTCATGGATGCCCGAACTTTCGATAACTTGTGACGGCTATCTCAACCATGTAAAAAACAAAATAGTGGCAGTGCCGTATAATTTGTTTTTGTGGAGAATGACTAATCTGGGTAAAGTAAGGGTTTATGGTGTGGATTTGACGTTGAATTCTACATTTCGTTTGGCACGCCGGCACGCCTTGGCCCTTGTCGGTTCATATTCGTTTCAACGGGCGGAACCGCGCACAAGTCCTGAAACTTCCGACTGGATGAAGCAGGTGGCTTACATCCCGCGCAACTCCGGCTCCTTTTCCCTGTCGTGGCTCAATCCATGGGTTGACGTCGCCATACATTCCACTGGAATGGACGACCGCTACACTACCAACAACAATCTTCCGGAAACACGCATACCGGGTTTTTTCGAAACGGGTGTGTCGTTGTCTCGCAAATTTATGTTGAAAAAAAGTTCGATAGAGGTGCGTGGAGATTTAATCAATATTTTCAACACGCAATATGAGATTGTGGCGAGATATCCGATGCCCGGCAGGTCGTGGAAACTGGCATTTGAGTATAATCTTTAATAACACAAAATAAAATAACAGTAATAACTTTTATGAAGAGATTTAATTATCCGTTCGCGGTTGCAACAATCGCGCTTACCGTTTTTTCGTCGTGCGAGGAAAGCAGTGACAATATCGGTAGTAACCCTGATTTCCCGACAGTGTCGGCAGGAGCTTATATCTTGAATCAGGGAAGCTACTTCGACAACATCGAGGGTTCTCTCAATGTGCTTGATTATGGGAGCGATAACCTTTCTGAACACGTATTCAAGACCGTCAACCAAAGAAGCATCGGAGCCACGCCTCAGTGCGGGGTGGCTTATGGGTCGAAGATTTACATCGGTGCCTGGCAATCCAAGACCATAGAGATATTGGACAAGCATACCTATAAGAGCATCAAGCAAATCAAACTCGAAGACTCCGACAAGGGTAAAAGCCCGAGGGGAATGGTGGCAAAAAGGGGTTACGTGTATGTGACTATGGACGAGGGTTTTCTTGCGCGTATTGACACGGCCTATATGGTGATTGACGGGGCTGTCAAAGTCGGTGTCAACCCTGAGGTGCCTGCTATAATGGGCGATGTGATTTACGTGCCTAATTGCTCCCACTCCGCCGGCTACGGTACCACCGGAACGGCGGTGTCGATCAATCCGTTCATGGAATTGAAAGAATTCAACGTTCCTATCAATCCACAGAAGTTCCTTTCGAACGGCACGGAACTTTTCGTGATATCCGCACCAGTTTATGATGGCTATAATGTGACACACAAGGCTGTGCTTGCCAAAATTAATGCACATACTGAATATGAAGTGATAGGCGATGCCACAATGGGAGATATCAAGGGTAACACCCTATATCTTATAAATGCTCCATGGGGTGAACCGGTTAGTTACTGGAAATATGACCTCGTGACGAAGACGAAAACCGAAATGAAATTTCCGGAGGTAGAGGCACCGTCCGGAATCGGAGTCGATCCGTTCAGAGATGTTATATTGATTTCTTCATTCCCTATGGAAAACGGATTTGCAAGCTATACCTTGCCCGGCTACGTTTGCGAATACACCCTCGACGGAAAATTTATCAAGAAATACGATATCGGTGCGGGTCCGGCTTGTATTTTCTTTAATATGGAATAATCATGCTGAGCGCAGTCAAAAATTGCGTCTTCATGTTTGCTTTAGCGGCGGCATTGTTCCTTCTGCACGGGTGCGGAGGGAACGGTGCCGCTTCCTTTGCTGAAGGAGACACTGTTGAGATCCGCTACGCGGCCAATCTTGCGATAGAGGAACATGAAGGTTTCTCGGTCGTGAATATTCGCAATCCTTGGGACACTACAAAAATCTTGCAGAATTATATCTTGCTTGAAAAAGGATTCCAACGTCCCGACGGCTATCCTTCTGCCAAAGTTATAAACGTTCCTTTACAGAAATCGGTGGTTTTTTCCGTAGTTCATAATTCCCTTATCCACGAATTGGGAGTGGAAGATGCCGTGTCGGGGGTTTGCGATACGGAATACGTTCTGCAACCATGGCTGAAAGAGCGTCTTGCCAACGGCAAAACAAAAGATTGCGGCAATAGCATGTCGCCGAATGTGGAGAAGATATTGAAACTTTCCCCGGGAGCTGTCTTGCTTTCGCCGTTCGAAAATTCCAACGGTCACGGGAAACTCGGTGCGGCGGGAATTCCTATAGTGGAATGTGCCGATTATATGGAGACTTCCCCTCTTGGCAGGGCGGAATGGATGAAATTCTATGGCAGGCTTTACGGCGAGAAGGAAAAGGCCGATTCCCTTTTCAAACAGACGGAACAGGAATATTTGGAATTGAAGGGTAGGGCGTCAGCCACGGTGTCGAGGCCGAAGGTTTTACTCGACCGTGTCTATGGTCAGTCGTGGAACGTGCCCGGAGGGAACTCCACCATGGGTATTATGTTGAAAGATGCGGGCGCTGCCAATCCGTTTGAAGGTTATAAAGTGTCAGGCAGTCTTCAACTTAGTCCTGAGAAGGTTCTTATGGAGGCCGGCGATGCCGATGTATGGCTCATACGATATGCCTACAATAACGTTACAATGAAGTCATTGGCTGCCGACAAACCTATATATACAAGGTTCAAAGCTTATAAGGACGGCAATGTGTATGGAAGCGACACCTCCGTCAGCCATTTGTTCGACGACATGGCGTTTCATCCGCAGTGGATTCTCTGTGACTTGATTTCATTGTTGCATCCGGAAGCCGGTGTGAAGGAGACTGGAAAAAGTTATTTTTTTAAATTAAACAGGGAGTGATTAAATTCATCATATTGGCTTTGCTAACGTTGGCCTTGTTTGTTGCCAACGTTTTTTTCGGAGCGGTCCATATCCCTGCCGCCGACGTGCTTTCCGCACTCATTGGCCGTCTTTCGCCTGATGATGCTGTAGGCTTTATCATACTTGGGAGTAGGTTGCCACAGGCTGTCACTGCTTTGCTTGCCGGAGCGGGGCTCGGAGTGTCGGGTCTCATGCTCCAGACGGCCTTCAGGAATCCCCTTGCCGGGCCGTCAATTCTCGGCATCAGTTCCGGTGCCGGACTCGGAGTCGCCCTTGTAATGCTTTTTCTCGGCGGTACATTTTCAATAGGTGGATGGTCATGGGGCGGTTATACCGCGATTGTGGCCGGAGCGGTCTTAGGAAGTATGACGGTCATGGCAGTCCTTGTTTTCCTGTCAACAGTTGTCAGGAATGACCTCATGCTTCTGATTACAGGTATTATGATAGGATATTTGGCATCGTCCGTGGTCACGTTGCTTTCTTCCGTTGCGAGCGCGCAAGGGGTGCAGGGATATGTGATGTGGGGAATGGGTACTTTCGGCGACGTCTCAATGTCGCAGCTTCCCGTCTTTTCCACGATTGTAATCATCGGGCTTGCATTGTCGCTCCTTCTTGCAAAACCATTGAACATACTGCTTTTGGGCGACAGTTATGCCCGCAATCTCGGTGTCAGGGTCGTTGCCGTCAGAAATATGCTTTTGGTGTGTACCGGACTCCTTACAGGAATAATTACGGCATATTGCGGGCCTGTAGCTTTTATAGGTTTGGCAATCCCGCATGTCTCAAGATTCTATTTCCGCACTGACAACCATTGGATTCTTATCCCGGCAACCATGCTCACCGGTGCTGTAACCGCGCTTGCTTGCAATTTGGCGAGTACAATGCCCGATAATACGGTTATCCCAATCAATGCGCTTACTTCTCTTATCGGAGCACCGGTGATACTTGCGGTTATTCTTAAAAGACGTTGAAGTTTTCGATAACTTCGCCGGTCGGCCCGTCGGCTATAATTCTGCCCTCTTTCAACAGAATCGATCGGCTGCATAGGGCTGTCGCCATTTCAAGGTCGTGCGTGGCAACGAGAATGGTATGGTGAAAAGAGTCGAGCAGTTTTATAAGATTATGCCTGGCGAGGAGGTCAAGGTTTGCGGTAGGCTCGTCGAGCACGAGGATGTCTGGCTCCATAGAAAGCACCGATGCTATCGCCGCACTCCTTTTTTGACCGCCCGACAACTGGAATGCGCTCTTCTTTTCAAGCCCCGCCAATCCTACTGCATCGAGAGCTTCCGTTACTCTCTTTTCCACCTCGTCCTCGGGGAGATTCATGTTGCGTGGGCCGAATGCCACGTCATCATAAACCGTGGGCATAAACAGCATATCATCGGGATTCTGAAACACCATTCCAACCGATTTTCTTACTGTCGGTGCCGTCTTTTCAGTAATCGGGATTCCACCGATGTTGACTTTACCGGAAGTTGGAAGGAGAAGTCCGTTAGTATGGAGAATCAGCGTCGATTTACCCGAACCGTTAAGTCCGAGCAACGCCACGCGCTCGCCGTGGGTGATTGTAAAACTAACTCCTTTCAAGGCTTCCGACCCGTCGGGATAGGTGTATTTAACGTTATCGAATCTTATGAAATGATGGCTCATATGGCGTAATTCGTTATAAAGTCGGAGAAATCTATAAACCGTAAAGCTATGATTACGGTGATCCACACGGCAAGCCATAAAAATGCCCTGCCATTCCATGAAAGGCTGTTGCCGGTTGGCATTGTGCCGTTGAAGCCGCGCGCACACATGGCTTTATGGATTCGAGTGGCCCTCTGCATGCTTCTCACGAGCAATTGTCCCACAAGTCTCCCCCATAAAACCAACGGGTATTTCTTTTTTCCGTATCCTCTTGCCGTGCGTGCCCTTTTCATCGTCAGGGCTTCCTCCATAATCACAGCGATGTATCTGTAAGTGAGAAGAAGTTGGGTTGTGAGAACGGCCGGGCAACCCAGTCTTCTCATTGAGTTGAACATGTCGAGGAATCCTGTTGTCATTACAAGAATCAATACCGCCTGAAAGGAAAGGAGCCCTCTCAGAATGATTGAAGTGAAACTGACCCATCCGCAACTAACTCCGACGTTCCCTACGCGGAATGCGGTCCGTGTGTCGATTATCGGATTAAATATTCCGATTAATGCTATAAACGGAATTATCCATAACGATTTTATAAAAACTTTGCCAAAGCCGATGCTTGTTATTTCCGACGCTATAATTGGATATACCGCAAACCATATTATCTTCTGTGGTTCTTGCACAGGCACACTCAGCACTGCTATGATGAACAGTAGTGTCACAACAAGCATCGAGGGGGCGGAAATAAATCCGCTATCCCCCTTTTCATAGACTATTTGCCGGTATGTCTTCTCGATGGCCTCCATCTTATGCTTTTACGGCTATCTTACGTTTCCTGAATAATAATGTACATACGCACCAAAGCATAACCATTACAATTACTCCCCCGACTATTCCGGAAAATGTGGAATTATAATCGGGCATAAGTGCGGTGGGAGGCACCTTCGCTTCTCCCAATTCCGGACTGCCTGTAATGCCTGCTATCGACCATTCGAGGCCGTCGGGATTGCCGGACGCTATCCATGTGAAGGAAACGGCAAATACCAGGGCGATTGTTGCCAAAATCCATAAAACGATTTTGGTGCGTTTAGAGAGTTTGCCGTTGTCTGACTTTACGGAATGCACCGACCTTATATAAAGCATATCCGGTTTATAACCGGCGATAAAGTCGAGTACGACGGCAGTGGCGATTCCTTCACAAATCCCTATGGCAAGATGTATTGAAACCATCAGCATAAGAAACCGTGACGTGGATAGGGCGGTGATACCTGACAATTCGGTTTCCATTGTGACAAGGATCGCACCCAGTTCAAGACCTACGACACAGGCGACTATAGAAGCCGTCGTGATTCTCCATTTGCTTAATGATTTGCCTGTAATAGGTTTATAAATCAGCGGATATGCCACCAGGCAGCTCATGGCAGCCATGTTAATGATGTTACAGCCGAGGGCCATGAGACCGCCATCGGCGAAGACCAGACACTGGATGATAAGGACTGACACCAGCGTGACGAAACCCGCCCAGGGTCCCATCAATGCGGAAAGAAGGACACCTCCTATTATATGTCCGCTCGATCCTGTGCCGGGTATTGAAAAATTAATCATTTGGGCGGCAAATATAAATGCACCCATCACTCCCATAAGCGGAACGATGTCGTCTCTTTTAATTGACTTTATTTTATGGGAGGAGATGCCTATGAGAGCTATTGAAACTGCTCCCGCCACGGTTGCCACTGCCGGGGAAACAAGCGCGTCTGCTACATGCATAATGTTGACCGTTTAAGTTAATATAAGCAAAAGGAGAGGCTTTCACTTATATTCAACAACTTTTAAAGTGAAAAGTTGGGGATTTACGCGCCTGTTGACTTAAACATAATTTTGAACCGCTTACGTATGTAATTTGATGAGAGTCTTGGTTTGATCTACACAGTTGGGAATTTCGCTCTTGTAATGGGTCACGAAAATCAAGGTGGTGCCGTTGCGCTCTACGAGTGTCTCGATAATCTGTTTTACACGTTGCTTGTTCTTATTGTCGAGTCCGTGAAGAGGTTCGTCAAGCACCAATAGTTCCGGCTGTTTTATCATTGCCCTCGCCACAAGCACAAGACGTTGTTCTCCCGCCGACAAATCTTGAAACTTACGTTCCGCCAGATGTGCTATTTCCAACAGGTTCATCCATGCCTCGGCTTGTCCCGTCTCCTCTGCCGAGGGTTTGCCATACATGTTGAGAGTATTCCTGAGGCCTTGTATTATTATTTCCCTGATGGAAGAAGCCGATCTGAAGAAAAGCTGCATTTCGGGCGACACATACCCTATATGGTCTTTTATCTCCCAGATGCTTTCGCCACTTCCACGCTTGCGGTCGAAAAGTGTGATGTCATTGGCATATCCTTGAGGATTATCCGCACAAACCATACTAAGTAATAAAGATTTCCCCGAACCGTTCGCGCCGGTAAGGGCCCATTTCTCTCCTTTCATCACCTTCCAGTCAACTTTATCAAGAATTTGTCTGTCGCCATACTTTATATGGCCGTTGCTGATTTCAAAGGCCGTGTGGTAGGATGAAAACGGCTTGCGCTTAGAAGGGAGGGCAGGTATTTCAAGAGGAGATTCGGATGTCTCGGAGGTGGGTAAAGCGGAAAGGAAATCCTTTAGCGCTTCCATCGATACTATTCGTAGCCGTTCTAAATAGATGACATAGTCTGTAAAAGATGGAATATCGTTCGGGTCACAAACAAGTAAAACCACAGATATTCCTTTGTCCTTCATATCATGAAGCATCGAATTGAGTTCTTCACGCGAGGCTGCGTCGAGTCCGATATAAGGATTGTCGAGTATAAGTAAGTCGGGGGTTGTAAGAAGCGTATTGATGATGATTAGCTTTCTGAGTTCGCCGCTCGAAAGATAGTTTATTTTTTTGTCTTCCACGTCACGTAGTCCCAATGAATCGGCCAGTCCTACCCAATTCCCGCTTTTTACTTTGTTTCCCAAAATCTCGGTGACGGTCGGGACCATATCGTTCATTGTCGATTCCATACGTTGGGCGAAATACTGTGCCTCCATTCCGCTTAGGGAGTGTATGTCGGCAAAAGAAAGCATCTTTATTTTCAGATTCGGATTGGAAAAACGAAGTCTGTTGCCATATGCATATCTCCCTTTTTCGATTATAGTCCCTAATGTGGTTTTACCGCTTCCGTTCCTTCCAATTATGGCCGTGACTCCGTAGGCAATCCCTATGTTGCCCGGATTTCGAAGTTCCACTTTTCCGTATCCGAGCCTATCGCTTTCAAATTCTATAAGCAAATCTTTCATCAAATTATCGGTATAAACAAAATAAGTTTGCACAATCCCACGACAACGGTCACAAACTATTGGCGTGCGCGATTGCGCAGACTTGAAAGTATGGTTTGCAAAATTAATAAAACATCTCCGGACTGGAGAATTTTACAAAAAAATTTTTTGTAATGGCTTTTCTTATTCATTCTCCATCCGATGAACCAATTTTCAATCGATTTGTTAGAATTATAACAAAACAAGAATGCCGGTAAAATTGCCGGCTCTAAGGTTTATGTTGATGATAGTTCCCAAGAACAAAACCATCTAATCTATCATACTATGCATTTTACCCCGAAAGAGCAAGACAAACTCACTCTGCTGATGGTTGGGCTCATCGCAGAACGACGTCTTAAGAAAGGCTTGAAACTTAATTATCCGGAAGCTGTGGCTTATATCACAAGCGCAGCTCTCGAAGGTGCCCGTGAAGGAAAGACTGTGGAAGAAGTTATGCACGATGCCGCCAACGTCCTGACAAAAGACCAGGTGATGGAAGGTGTGGCCGACATGATATCGTTGCTCCAGGTTGAAGCTGTCTTTACCGACGGCTCCCGACTCGTCAGCATTCATCAGCCTATCAAGTAATTGTAGTTGTAAATTAATAACATCATCGCTATGAGTCAAGAGAATAACAACGCTGCCCAGGAATATGTCACTCCTAACGGAGTATTCTCGGGTCAGCCGGATATAGCATATCCCAACACTCCCGGATTTACTCCTCGGCAATATGTGCCTGTCGGAGGTGTAATCCTTAGTGCAGACCCTATCGAATATAACGTTGACCGCCGCACCGTAAAACTTACAGTACGCAACACCGGCGACCGCCCTATACAAATCGGAAGTCACTTCCATTTCTTTGAAGTGAACCGTTATATGGAATTCGACAGACCGAAGGCTTTCGGTTATCATCTCAATATTCCCGCCACAACGGCTATTCGTTTCGAGCCGGGTGAAGAAAAAGAGGTGGAACTTGTGAAGTATTCCGGCAAACTGAGGGTTATCGGATTCAACGACCTTGTCAACGGTTACACGGGTAACGAAGACACGCCTTCGTTCTTTCCCAAAAATATCGAGGCTATACGCCGCATGACGGAATACGGTTTCAAATCTGAGCCTGAGGAGGAAGAGGAAGCCGAATTCACCAACAATGTTAAATAATTAAGACCACTTCAGATATGGCTACTATTTCAAGAAAAGAATATAACGATCTTTTTGGCCCTACTGTGGGCGATAAGATTCGTCTCGGCAACACCGACCTCTACGTCGAGATTGAAAAAGACTTACGCACGTATGGAGATGAGGTGGTATATGGCGGAGGAAAGACCCTTCGCGATGGCATGGGACTTGCTAACGATTGCACCGAAGATGCAGGCAGCCTTGACCTTGTCATTACAAACGTCACCATCCTTGATCCTCTTTTAGGCGTGGTAAAAGCAGACGTGGGTGTGAAAGACGGTAAAATTGCAGGTATCGGTAAAGCCGGAAATCCCAATATAATGGATGGTGTTTCGCCCGATTTGGTAACCGGACCCTCTACCGATGCAATTTCAGGCGAACACATGATTCTTACAGCCGCCGGCATTGACGGCCATGTGCATTTCTGCTCGCCGCAGCAAGCGGAAAACTGCCTTTCAAACGGCATCACCACCCTCATAGGTGGCGGTGTCGGTCCTACAGACGGCACCAACGGCACTACAATCACCTCCGGAAAATGGAACCTTCATGAGATGCTTAAGGCCGCCGAAGGGCTCCCCATTAATGTCGGGTTCCTTGGTAAGGGGAATATTACCGGACATGAAAACCTTGCCAGCCAGATTGTAGCCGGCGCTTGTGGATTCAAGATTCACGAAGATTGGGGTTCGACACCTGCCGCTATCAGAAGCTGTATGGAGGTTGCCGATAAATATGACGTGCAAGTGGCCATCCACACCGATACCTTGAACGAGGGTGGTTATGTGGAAGACACTATTGCCGCAATAGATGGCAGAACCATACACACCTACCATACGGAGGGCGCCGGCGGCGGACATGCCCCCGACCTTCTGAAAATGGCATCTATGCCAAATGTGCTCCCGTCTTCCACGAATCCTACATTGCCGTTCGGAATCAATTCTCAAGCCGAATTGTTCGATATGATTATGGTTTGCCACAATCTTAACCCGAACATCCCCTCTGACGTTGCGTTTGCAGAAAGCCGTGTTCGTCCGGAGACTCAGTCGGCAGAAAATATCTTCCACGACCTTGGCATAATCTCCATGGTTACTTCAGATTCTCAGGCCATGGGGCGTGTGGGCGAATCGTTTATGCGTACTTTCCAGATGGCTTCTTATATGAAGCAGGCAAGGGGCAAGCTTAAGGAAGATGCAGAAGGCAACGATAATTTCCGCGTTTTGCGTTATCTTGCCCAGATTACCCTCAATCCTGCAATCTGTTACGGCATAAGCGATGTGCTCGGCTCTATAGCGAAAGGAAAGATGGCCGACCTCGTGCTTTGGGAACCGGCATTCTTCGGTGTTAAGCCGCAACTTGTCATCAAGGGCGGTCTAATCAACTGGGCCAATATGGGCGACCCCAACTCATCCCTCGTCACGCCGCAGCCTAAGATTATGCGTCCGATGTATGGGGCAATCGGACAGTCTTTGCAGAATACGCGCATGAGTTTCGTTTCCCGTGCCGCTTACGACGATGGAATCAAGGAGAAACTCGGTCTTGAATCAATCATCTATCCTGTGCATGGAGTCCGTCAGCTTTCGAAAGCCGACATGGTCCTTAACACCGCTACTCCCCAGATCGAGGTGAATCCGGAGACCTTCGAAGTTACAATCGACGGTTATAAGGCATATGTGGCTCCCGCGAAAGAATTGCCGCTTGCACAGCTTTATTGGTTTAGCTGATTGTTGCACACGAAAATACAATTGTTTATTGAAAATTTAAAATTTAACAGGGCAGGGGATGAGCGGGTGTCACCCCCTGCCTTATTCTTTAATAATTATGAAAGTATATAACGAAATTATCGGTAATATGAACCTCTCTCCCGAATGGAAGGAGAAACTTGAAAATGCAGATATTGACTTCATTTTCCTTGACCAATGGACCGCGCAAAAATCAAGATTCCTGGGTAAAGGGGTCAGTGGGGAAGAATATCCCATAGCACTTGCACGTCATTCCCAGATTGTGGATGGCGACATCATTTCATACGACCCTGTGACGGGGAAGGCGGCAGTCTTGCGTATCGAATTGAGCCCCGTGCTTGTTATCGACATGGGCGGTCTGGCCGACAAAAGTCCCGAGACAATTATCAGGGTTTCCGTGGAACTCGGGCATGCCGTAGGCAACCAACACTGGCCTGCGGTTGTTAAAGGTACAAAGGTCTATGTGCCGCTCACCGTCGATAAGAAAGTAATGCTTTCGGTGATGGAGACCCATCATATAGAGGGAATCTCCTACGAGTTTCAGAAAGGCATGGAGATTATTCCATATCTCGCGCCTCATGAAATAAGAAGACTCTTCGGAGGGGCCGGACATGAGAGCCATTCTCATGAACATGACCACGGACATATCGTGCATTGCCATGAACATGACGGACATATCCATTCTCACGGTCACGGACACGACCACGATGGAGAAGATGCCCATCATTGTCATCATTGAGGGTGCGGATTGCCATAACCATAATCAATGATAAAGAAAAATGACAGAAGACAAAGACATAATAACCGTGATGCGGTTGCTGCAGTTCACTGATTCCACTTTTCCCGTCGGCACGTTTTCTTTTTCCAACGGGCTTGAAACTGCATCTTTTGAAAAAATCGTTACAGATGCCGGATCGCTTGAAGCGTTTGCACGGTCTCAGGCAAGACAGGCCGCTTTCAGCGACGGAGTAGCCGCCCTGCATGCCCACCGGGCTTTTCTTAAAGGCGACTATGAGGCATGCAGAGAAATCGACAATTATCTTATCATGTTTAAGATGAATGCCGAAGCCCGCCTCATGATTAAAAGGATGGGGAAGAAGTTGGCGGAACTTGCCGTACGCCTGTTCGACAACGATTTGATTTCCCGATGGCTTGCGGATATTAAGTCGGATGACACTCCGGGCACCTATCCTGTGGCGCAGGGGCTTGTCTTCGCGGCTGCCGGCATAGGGGAGAAGGATCTGTTCTGTTCGCATCAGTATGGAATAGTCAATATGGTTCTCAGCGCCGCTCTCAGATGCGTGAAGGTTTCACACTATGATACGCAGCTAATTCTTGAGACGCTTGCAAATGAAGTTCCGGCTCTATATGACGAAGCATCGCAAATGGAACCTAAAGATATGAATGCCTTTTATCCGGAGCTCGACATTCTTGCCTCGCTTCATGAGAAAGGAAACATGCGCATGTTCATGAACTGAAGTGCTCCGGATGTTCCACTGTTCTCCTGTCATCTAAAAAATGGATATCTGATATATTCAAACAACCAATAACCCTAAACCAACAACCCCATGTCAAATACTTGTAGAATTGGAATCGGCGGTCCTGTCGGATCTGGCAAGACCGCTCTCATCGAAGCCATAACTCCCCGTCTCCTCGAACTTGGTCAGAAAGTTCTCATCATAACAAACGACATTGTCACGACCGAAGATGCGAAACACGTGCGCAAAACCTTAAAAGGGATTCTGCTGGAAGATAAAATTATCGGAGTGGAAACAGGTGCGTGTCCGCATACAGCCGTGAGGGAAGACCCGTCGATGAATATCGCGGCGGTGGAAGAAATGGAAGAAAAATTCCCTGATTCCGATATCGTCCTTATAGAAAGCGGTGGCGACAACCTTACTCTTACATTCTCACCTGCTCTTGTTGATTTTTTTATTTATGTAATCGATGTGGCGGCAGGCGATAAGATTCCTCGCAAAGACGGTCCCGGCATATCGCAAAGCGATATCCTTGTAATTAATAAAACTGATCTTGCTCCCTACGTGCATGCCGACCTCGGTGTGATGGACCACGATTCAAGACTTATGCGCCCCGGAAAGCCATTCGTTTTCACCAACTGCATGACGGGGGAGGGAATCGACGAACTCGTTGACCTTATCTTCAAGATGGCGCTTTTCGACAAGACCGGTGCCAAAGAGTGAAAATTAAACTGAATCCCCATGACAGAACAAATAAAAGAAAAAACGCTGGCGCCTGAAGTTGATTTCTCGACGGCACGGGAAATGTCAAGGTATCTTATCGAACCCGAAGCGATGTATGTCGGCGCACCCGGTAAGCATGGCTATCTGCGGCTCGGATTCGAACTTGACAAAACCGGGAAAAGTATTCTCCGCGACCTTGACAGAAGGCATCCGCTTATTGTGCAGCAAGAGTTGTATTTTGACGAAGAGATGCCGGAACTGCCTTGCGTCTATATCCTGTCTTCGGGTGGCCCTAACGTTGACGGCGACCGTTACCGGCAAGACATAACTGTAAAGAAAGATGCCTTTGCTTTTGTTTCTACAGGAGCTGCCACGAAACTTGCCGAGATGCGGTTTAATTACTCGGGGCTTGTGCAAAACATCGTGCTCGAAGACAATGCCTACCTTGAGTTTATGCCTGAGCCGGTGATTCCGTGCCGCCACACGCGTTTCATTTCCGACACGAGACTCTGTGTGGCGGATTCCGCCACCGTCTTTTATTCAGAAATATTCATGGGCGGCAGGAAGTATTATAAGGAAGGAGAACTTTTCAAATATGATATACTTTCGGTGTGTAGCCATGGGGAAAGACCCGACGGACGACAGTTGTTTCGTGAAAAATTTGTAATTGACCCGTTGGTCGAGAATCCCCGTAATCTCGGTGTGATGGGTAAATTCGATGTCTTCGCCAATGTCATTGTCATGACTCCTAAAGACAAAGCCGACGAAATCTACAATGCCACCGAAGCGTTTATCGACCGTAAGAATATGATTGCCGCCGGCATAACAAGGTTGCCCAACGATGCTGGTCTCCTTTACAAGGTGCTGGGAATGGAACCCGGACCGGTAAAAAAACTTGTAAGGGAATTCTGCAGCACTGTCCGTAAAACCGTGAAAGGTCGCCCGGTGCCTCCCGAATTCCCTTGGAGATAAGATAGCGACAGAATCTTATAAAATGAACCGAGGCGGATTCACACATCCGCCTCGGTTCATTTTATATCGGCTTAATCCGTAATTTTACATCAGATATTTTCGCTTATCGCGGGCGTTTCTTCCGGTTTGTTTTCCGGTTTCCCTTCTTTGATAAAGAACACGCAGAAGGCTCCGATAATTATCATGATTCCGGCAATAGTCATCATGAAATACTCAGGTGCAATTTCGCCCGGTTTGCTTATCAATGTAAGAATCCAACCGCCTACGAGCGCTGCGATAATCTGCGGTACGCATATCGTGCAGTTGAACAATCCGAGGTAGGCTCCGATGTTGCCACCCTTCAAAGAATTTGTAAGGATAGTAAACGGCCATGCAAGCATTGCCGCCCAGCCGCAGCCTATGAGCAGGAAGGCTATGAAGAGCACATACTGGTTGGTCACATACGACATCATGATGAATCCGGCTCCGGCAAGCACGAGGCTCAAAGAATATGAGAACTTGCGGCTTCTGAACTTGGGAAGCATTACGGCCCAAACCACTGAACCTAATGCCTGGATGGCATATAGAAGGCCTACCCAGTTGCCGGCGTCATTATATTGTGTCGTGGCGGCGTTGAGTACGGTCTTTGTCTCATAGGTGCAGTTGGAGGCATCGGCGATTTCATGTGATGTGGCATCTTCCACCGAAAGTTTGCCCGATGCATCTTTCACTACGATGGCGGCCTGAGTCAACTTGAAAGAACCTTGGAGACGCGAAAGATAATCCTTGATTTCCACATTCGAACAATCGGCTACGCTTTTGCCGTCAACGGTAAGGCTTGATACGCCGGTCAAGGGGCGTCCGAAGTATGCTTTTGCCGAGCCGTTTTCTCCGTTGAGTATCTCATGGTCTTTCACGATGGTGTCGTTGCCGTTTACCACTATCTCGGATGCGGGATAAAACACTCCTCCTGCAGTCACACCTTCGGCAAGTGCCTTGCCGTGGCTCACGATGAGCACATTGTCGTTTATAAGGAGATTTTTCGATTCGTAAATGTTATCTCCGTCTTTTATCCCGACTACGCTTTCCATAGAAGGGGTGTCGAATGCATTGTGTGCCACAGTATTAGTGGTGTAGGTCCACATGAACAGGAACGCAAACCAACAGAAGAACTGAACGACACCTACTGTCCAGAACGTGGAAGGGGCGTTGGCAAGAAGTTTTACGAGTCCCGGCGATTTCTTATCTTCCGATGCATCGCTGCCTCCGTTATATTCATTATAGATGTGGGGTGGCCATTCTTTAATTTTAATCAGAGAATAAACCACGCAAACCATAAGGATTGCGGCTCCTATATAGAACGACCATATAACCGTAGGAGGCACAACCCCATTGGGAGCGGTGTTTTTCATTCCTATCCATCCGAGACAAATCGGGAATATGAATCCCACCACCGAGCCGGCGTTGCAAAGGAAGCTTTGGATGGAATAGGCCAGTCCCTTTTGCTTTTCGTTTACCATGTCGCCAACGAGCATTTTAAACGATTGCATCGCCATGTTGATTGAAGTGTCGAGAAGCATAAGGGCCACAAGTCCGAAAAGGATTGCGCTTGACACCGTGAAATGGAAACTACCGGCATTGGGAAGCAGACACATGACTATGACGGCTATTGTCGCTCCGAAAATCAGATAGGGAAGGCGACGCCCGAAACGGTTCCAGGTACGGTCACTCATCATGCCTACGATGGGCTGCACAAGCAGTCCCATCAACGGCGGGAGAATCCAGAAATAACTGAGATCATGCGGATCCGCACCGATTGTGGTGAAGATTCGCGAAACATTCGCGCTCTGAAGAGCGTAGGCTATCTGGACTCCGAAAAAACCGAAGCTCAAGTTCCAAAGCTTCCAGAAGCCTAAATCGGGTTTGATTTTCATTTGTATATGGTTTTAAGTTTTCCGTGGATAAACTGAAGTCGTTTAAAACGACTTCATGGTGTGGCTTCGTTTTTATATCATTTCACCTGACTGTAAAGCCATTCTATTTCATCTTTCCAAATCGTTTCGTCGGGGGTTTCCAATATTAGAGGTATATCATCAAATCTTGGGTCATTCACAAGGCGTGTAAAGAAATCGCGTCCTAATGTGCCTTCTCCTATACTTGCGTGGCGGTCGATTCTCGATCCAAGAGGCTTTTTGTCATCGTTTATATGCATGCCTTTCAGTCGATTAAATCCAATAATATCATCAAACATCTTCCACGTCTTCTCGTATCCGTTTTCCGTCACAAGGTCGAAACCTGCGGAATAGGCATGGCACGTGTCAATGCATACGCCAATTCTTGATTTATCTTCCACTTTTTCGATGATTCTTGCGAGTTGTTCGAAAGTGTGACCCACGTTTGAACCTTGCCCCGCCACATTTTCAAGCACTGCCGTTACTCCCGATGTTTTTTCCAGGGTAAGGTTCACCGATTCAGCGATACGGTCAAGACATTCGTTCTCGTCAATTTGGTTGAGATGGCTTCCAGGATGGAAATTCAACATGGTTAGCCCGAGCTTTTCACAACGAATCATCTCGTCGAGAAACGATTTTCTTGACATTGCAAGTTTCTCCGGATCGGGCGACCCAAGGTTAATCAGAAAATTGTCATGAGGAAGTATCACCGAAGGAGTATAGCCATACTCCTCGCAATTCTTTTTAAAAAGAGATGCCTGTTCGTCCGAAATTGCTTTCGAAACCCATCGGTTGCTGCTGCCGGTGAAAAGGGCGAATGCCTTCGCTCCGATGGCATTCGCCTTGGATGGAGCTTTGTCAACACCGCCGGCTACGCTGACGTGTGCGCCAATATATTTCATGTAAAAATCTATTTAGTTAAAATAATGCCGTATTTACGGTCATGAAGAAGCCTTTGGAACTTCACACCACAAAAGTAACCAATTTTTTTCTTTTGTCAAAAAATAAGCTTATCTTTGAATCGAAATTATGATTTTATGACCATTTCAAAAAATAAAACATCCTTATTTTCGTCGCTTCACTCGAAAAAAATGCGTATGCGTCACGGGCTTTTTCTTGTGGAAGGCGATAAATGTGTGCGCGATACCATCGGGGCTTTCCGTCTTGAAAATCTTATAGCCACTCCTGAATGGATAGAACACAACCCGGATTTGGCTGCCTCTTTTTGTGATATTGTTCTCTCGGCAGACCGCAACGTCATCAATAAGATTTCAACTCTTTCCACCCCTTCCGACGTAATTGCGGTTTTTCATCTTCCCGATGATAATGCAGACGTGACTGAAATCCCTTCCGAAGGTCTCTTCCTATGCCTCGACGGGATTCAAGACCCCGGAAATCTCGGCACTATTATCCGCACTGCCGATTGGTTTGGGTTTGATAAGGTGTATGCATCCAAAGACACAGTTGACCTCTACAATCCCAAGACCATTCAATCCACAATGGGTTCGCTTAAACGTGTAAAGGTATGCTATGTTGACCTTCCGGAGTTGTTGGAAAGAAGCCAAATCAAAAACATCTATGGCACATTGCTCGATGGAGAAAACATGTTTGAATCGGATCTTGAAAAAGACGGAGTAATTGTCATGGGTAATGAGGGGAAAGGGCTTTCGGATAGAATTCGTAGGCTTGTCAACAAACCTCTTCTCATACCTCCTTATCGAAAGGAAAGCCATGGGGAATCTTTGAATGTGGCAATCGCCACGGCAATCACCCTTGCCCGCTTCCGACTAATGTAAAGACATGCCTTCGGCATGTTTGATTGACAATCTGCTTTCCCCAAAAACGGGGTTCTGCAACACTTTCGGATTAAAACTCTTAAAAATGGCCAAAACAAAAACAGTATATTTCTGCCAGTCATGCGGCTACGAGGCCCCGAAATGGCTTGGCAAATGTCCTGCCTGCGGCGAGTGGAACACTTTCGCTGAAGAAAAGGTTACCCTTTCGAAAAAGACCGATACGCGTTCCTCCAAAGCCAAATCGCAGACTCCGGTAAAACTTTCGGAAATAAAACCCCTTGACGAGCCTCGAATCCACATGCCTTCGGAAGAATTGAACCGGGTTCTCGGAGGTGGTCTCGTGGCAGGTAGTCTCACTTTGATTGGAGGCGAACCAGGCATCGGTAAGTCAACGCTACTTCTCCAGAACATACTTTCAATACGCAATAAAAAGATTCTTTACGTCTCGGGCGAGGAGAGTGCTTCGCAGTTGAAACTTAGGGCAGACAGACTTGGGAAAGTATCCGACAACACCCTTATACTTTGCGAAACCAGACTCGACAATATTTTCACTCAGATTGAAAATGAGGAACCGCAGATTGTGATAATCGATTCTATTCAGACGATTGCCTCCGACCAAATTGAGTCGGCATCGGGTAGTGTGAGTCAGGTCAGGGAATGTGCGGCGGCACTTCTCCGATATGCCAAAGAGAGCGGGGTGCCGGTCATTCTTGTAGGGCATATCAACAAAGACGGTGCCATAGCCGGACCGAAAGTGCTCGAACACATCGTTGACACTGTCCTTCAATTTGAAGGCGACCGCCAGTATCTTTACCGTATCCTCCGGTCGATTAAAAACCGTTTTGGCTCCACTTCCGAAATAGGCATCTATGAAATGGTAGAGAAAGGTCTGAAAGAGGTGAAAAATCCCTCGGAGATGCTTCTTTCCGAAAACCGCGACGAAGAAATGAGCGGCATTGCGATTGGTGTCACTATAGAAGGAATCAGGCCGTTTATGGTCGAAGTTCAGGCGTTGGTTTCGAGTGCGGCCTATGGCACCCCTCAGCGATCGGTCACCGGTTACGACCAACGCCGTCTCAACATGATTCTTGCCGTCCTTGAGAAGCGTGCCCGTTTCAAACTCGGACAGAAAGACGTATTCCTGAATATGGCGGGAGGTTTGAAAGTGGCCGACCCTGCAATCGATATGGCTGTCGTGGCCTCTATTATGTCTTCCAATTTCGATATATCGGTGTCCAGGAAGACTGTCTTTGTCGGGGAAGTCGGACTTTCCGGTGAAATACGGACGGTCACGAGGATCGAACAACGGGTAGCGGAAGCTGAGAAGCTCGGTTTCGAATGTGCCGTGATTCCAAAGGGGAATCTAAAAGGTGTGAAAGACAAATTCACTATCAAGATTGTGGAGGTGGGTAAGGTGGAAGAGTTGCTCCGCTTCCTTTTCGAGTAAGTCAGCACTTGGTTTCAAGTGGTTCGCCGGGATTGCATGGCGGCCTTATAGAATCGGTATATTCCGTCTTTCTGAACCTACCATAGTGAAAAGATGTTATAAAACTATAAAATTAACAACTTTCCACTATGAAATTCCACATCTCGTTTAATCATGTGTATGGTGTCCGCAGAATTCTTTTGTCGGGCCTTGCTTTGTGTGCTTTTACTTTCACATTTGCACAGACCGACACTGTCGGTGCCGGTAGGTCAAAGACTGTCAGTGAAATAAGGCGCGATGCCATGGTGGCATCGACTCATGTAATAACTGAAAACGGCGCGAGTGTTCCTGTAGATTCCATCGTAAAGAAACTTAATAGGTTTTATTTTGACCAATACAGGCATTTTCAGGATCCCCGGGCTCCCTACTTTATGTTTATGAGCAAAGATGGAAAGCTTGCCATGGGCATGGGTGGGGTCATAAGAATGAGAGGATATTATGATTGGAACGGTTCTATCCCGGTGAACGGATTCGCTCCTTATTTGATTCCTATTCCTAAAGATCCCACGAGCAAGAGGAGGCTTGCGGCTACCCCTGCTGCCACAGGGCTGTTTTTTACGATTCTCGGCCATAACTCTGTCATAGGTGATTTCATGGGCTTTATCCAGGCTGATTTCTCCGGATATGAAAACCAGGACTTCAAACTCAAGAAAGCTTACCTACAGAACGACCATTGGACAATAGGTCTTGCCACCACCACGTTTGAAGACCCTTCCGCCGAACCTCCCACAATCGATGGCGCAGGCCCTAATGGCGTCAATTCCAAGACAAACATCCTTATGCGCTATACAACTACATTCAAAAAACATTGGACTGTTGACGCCTCGTTTGAGTTCCCGAAGTCATCTATTTCAGCCGACGGTGAATATACAAAGGCATGCAGTGATTTCGTACCCGATATTTCGGCGGCATTCAAATATTCGTGGAACGAAGGGTCAAGCCATGTGCGCCTCTCCGCACTCGGACGTGTATTGACCTACAGAAATCTGATCGAGTCTAAAAACCATAGTATATTCGGCTGGGGTCTGCAACTTTCATCTGTAGTGAATATAGGCCGCTCCTTGAATCTATTTGGAATTGCATCGGTAGGGCAGGGGCATTCCTCATATACCACCGACCTTGCATGCGACAAATTCGACCTTGTTTCGAAGCCTGGAGAAAACGGCATACTATATGCTCCTGCCGCAGTAGGATATGTGTTTGGTGTACAATACTATTTCACTCCGAAGCTGTTTTCCAACATAGCCCTTTCCGAACAACGCTATTATCCTAAAGGAAACCTTTCCGACAGCCAATATAAATATGGCCTTTACGGGGCTTTCAATCTTTTCTGGGATATCACTCCCCGTTTTGAAGTGGGTGCCGAGTATCTTGTCGGGAAACGGATGAATTTCAACCGAACCCATGGGAATGCCAACCGGCTCACCGCAATGTTCATGTTTAGCTTTTGACCATAGACTAAAAAAGATTCCGGTGTGATACTATCACACCGGAATCTTTTACCATATTACAATCCTCTTTATCCTTAAAAATTTTATCCCGAATTGTATTTGCTCTTGCAAAATCCTATCGCTATTTAATGTTGATTGCCACTTTATAGTTTTGCGAGAATATTCGCAGTTCGTAGTCTTCAGTCTTGCTTTGAAGGGTGGTCGAAAGGTCGTTATTCACCGGCTCCGCTCCGGCGGGGTCTGCTGTCTGAAGAGTGACCGTTCCCTTATCGCCATCGGGAAGAGATTTGATATAGATGTTTTTCACTCCTTTCATAGCGTTTTTCCATACCATTGTGTAAGCTCCGTCGGCACCAGGGGAAAGAACAGTGCCGTTTTCATCGACCACCTCGTAATCCTTCCCGAGAATAAGGTCGCCGGTCGTATAATAACGGGCAATTACGTCGTAGTTTCTGGTAAATTCGCTCCAGAATTGCATCGGCACGACAGCTGTCTCGCCTTGTGCTATGTCATAGAAGACTACGTTATTGTTACCTTTCTTTGTCTCATCGTAGCCCCAGACCTGAGGTCCGAAGAAATAGACGTGTTCAAGGGAGTGGTCATAGTCCCAGTCGTCGTTGCTGCATGACGACATCGGAAGGATGACTGAAAACAAAATTATAAAATATAATATCTTTTTCATGATTCTTTCATTTGATTGGTTTTACCATTTGGGATTCTGCGTCACGGCATTTCCTGACTGTGCAATCTCGTAGAGCGGCACAGGATATAGATAGTCTCTCTCCGGATCGAAACGCCGATCTTCGGCGAATTCTATTACATAAATATCGTCTTCCGACCCATATCGTTGCTTCCCTTTCACCGAGCCTGCCGTAGTGAGATGAGATTCATAATCTTGACGTTGCTTGCCGGATTCGTCTGTAAACTTCGCACCGATGATGTCTGCCGGAAGAACATATTCGGCCGTTTTCCATCTTATGATGTCGTCATAGCGTTTGTTCTCGTCAATGAACTCAATGGTCCGCTCGCGTCTGATTTCCTCCCTCATGTCGAGCTGGTTCTGGGCTACAAATGCGTTGGTAAGCATGGCCGGCATGTTTACGCGTCGGCGAAGTGCATTGACCGTGGCATCCAACTGGTCGTCGGTAATCTGTCCGTTGAGCTCATAGAGGGCCTCCGCATACGAAATCAATATCTCTGCATAACGGATGAGCATCTTGTCGATATACTCTTTGTTGAGCGTGTTCCACTGTTCGAGACTGAAACCTTTCTTCAGACTGTAGCCGGTTGAAAATCCGAAAGGTTTGAACGGACCTTTGTATGCTTCTTCGTCAATCTTATATATAGTCATTGCGAGGCGAGGGTCACGGTTGGTGAAAACATCGTCGTAACTTGTCTCGGGCGAAACTTTAAGGGGCGATTTTTCCCGGGGCAGACCGTCAGTATAAAGGAACATGTCAACCATATTGCGGGTGAGGCATACGGCGTTTTCCATCTGACGGCTGTTTGAATGGGTTGTGGTGGCCGCACCGTTGGGACCGTATTCCTTGACGAAAATGTTTTCACGGTTCTGACGCCCTTCGCCTGCGAGCTGGAACAGGGCATCGAAATCGGGATAAAGTTCGAATTTACCACTCTTTATGAGACTTTCAGCATATTTGATTGACTTTTGAAGATGCGCTTTATAGTCGCCGTCGGTACCGTTGTGGAATTTCATATGCGTCCCCGTATAGAGACCGACCCTCACAATCATAGCCTCGGCGGCCTGTGAAGATACGTGGCCCCATTTGTCGGTCTTGTCTATGTCGGGAAGCCATTGTGCGGCAAACTCAAGGTCGGAATATACTTGTTCGATCACTTCTTGGCGTGGGGTGCGCGGCATCATGATTGCCGGGTCTTTCGTGTTGCTGACGGCATGCAGAAGCAAAGGTACGTCGCCATATTTCTTTACAAGCTCGAAATAGAACAAGCCTCTGAAGAAACGTGCTTCGGCAAGATATTTGTTGAGGACATCTTCCGTGACAGCCGCCTGGGGAGCCTTCTCAAGAATATTGTTGGCGATGAAAATACGCCAATATGCATCTGTCCAGGAACCGCTCTCCGAAGGGACAGTGCGGCTTCCTGTGCTGATGTCATTGGCCCTGCCGTTGTTGCTGAGTTCATCAGAACGGTAATCATGTGAGAAACCTGTGCCCAGGTCGTTATTGCCGTTCATTTGCTCGTAAAACCTGTTGCATGCTCCGCGGAGGTCGCCCTCCGATTTCCAGTAAGCGGCATCGGTCATTGTTGATTCCGGCACCATGTCGAGTCCGCACGACGCCATTGGAAGAAAGGCCGCTGAAAACAATATATATTTATATATTTTATTCATGTCTGTTGTTGTGAATTGGTTTAGAACGTTACATTGACCCCGAACGTCCATGTGCGGAAGAACGGATAATAATTGGCGGTCGGTTTGTTGCCCACCTCCGGATCAAACACCTTGAGCATTTTTGTGTGTTCCCAGATGTCGTCGCCCGAAATATAAACTCTCAGTCTATCTATGACTTTCTTGTTAATGGGAATGGTATATCCGAGGCTGATATTTTTCAGACGTATGTAGGCACCGTTTTGTATCCAGCGGTCAGACGATTTATAGTTGAAATTGTTGCCGCTGTAAAGGCGCGGGAGCGAAGCGTTGGGATTGTCTTCGGTCCAATAATCAGTGCTGATAGTCCAAGGCATTTCCCAAGTGTTGCACAAGGGAGCTATTGTGGAGGGTTCCACATATACTTTACGTTTACCAACTCCCTGGAACATTATAGAGAAATCGAATCCTCTCCACTGCGCACCGAGATTTACCGTATAAAACAGTCTTGAGTTGGATGATCCCAGATAAACAAGGTCACCCGGATTCTCAGGAGTGGCCCCGCCGGCACCGATTGTATGGTCAGCCTTACCTTGCGCCAAGTATTTCACGTCGCCACCTGACACCTTGGCATCGTTAAACGATTCATAACCTGGATTAGCCTCCTTGTAAGCCAGATATTCGTCGCGGCTGCTCCAATAGCCGTCAGTCTTATAACCCCAGATTGTATTGAGGGGATAACCTTCGAGGATGGCAACGTCGCCTTCCCGGATTACGTTCTGTCCGGAATACTTCACAACTTTGTTGTCGCTGTCGCTGAGATTGACTCCGGCAGTGAACTCCACTTCTCCGAATTGTCTGCGGTAAGCAAGTTCGATTTCCCAACCCCACGTCTTCAGCGTGCCTACGTTCGACTGTGGCACGGAGATACCCACAAGATGGGGGAGGGTGACGTTGGCAAGCATATTGTCGTTTTTCTTCCAGTAGTAATCGGCTGTAAACGTGAGGGTATTGTTGAAAAGACCAAGGTCGAACCCGATGTTGGTGGTTGAAATAATTTCCCAAGTCTTGTCGGTCGAAGCCATTGCGCTCTGATAGTAGCTTGCCTCTCCCATGTTAAGGCCACGGTTTATGACGGCGATATAATCGTAAAGTCCGAGAATGGCACCGTTGCCGAGCTGACCCCATGAACCGCGGATTTTAAGATTACTGATTACATCGATATCGAAAAATTTCTCTTCGCTCAGTCGCCAGGCGGCTGAGAACGACGGGAAGGCATGCCAACGCCGCCCCGGGGCAAGGCGTGAACTTCCGTCATAACGGATGTTGGCCTCAAACAGATAACGCTCGTCGAAATTATAGTTGACCCTGCCGAAATAGGACTGCATGGCCCAGGTTTGTATTTCGTCGCTGACCGAAGTGTTGGTTGCTTCTGAATTGTCATAATAATTGAATGAGAAGAAATCATTCGAATTAAGGTATTTCACGGTGCCGTCCATACGGTCTTTGCGGTAACGTTCATATGAAATGCCGGCAAGCACGTTTACACCATGCACGCCAAAATCCCGGTTGAACGTCAGGAGTGCCTCAAGATTGTCATGGCTGGCGTTGTTTTTCTGACGATAGAACGAATTGGGGTCATTGGCCTTGTTGCGGTCAGAGTTGCCAAGACGGTCCTTCCAATATAGTGACCTGCGCTCATTCCTTGCTGAATAATAGTCGCCTCTTCTGCTTGCCGACAACGACAGCCCGAGACCTTTGATTCCGTAATCCTTGATTACCAGGGTTCCTTTCCCGGTGTAGCTCTGGTATTTTGTTTCGTTAATGCCGCCGTTCCTCATGATGTCGATTGCATTCGCCTGAAGGTCGCCGTTATAAGGACTGTCATTTATGTCTTCTGCCGGCTGGTAGATAGGTTGTCGCCCTCTCGAACGGTATAATAGATTGAGGATGCCTGTGGCCCCGTAAGGGTTCTGTTGGAGATCTTTGTTTTCGTAGCTCGCAAGAACATTAAACGAGATGTGGGAATTTATCTCGCTGTTAAGGTTGAGGCGAAGGTTGAATCTCTCGTTTTTGTCCGGGCCATATTTCAAAACACCGTTCTTAGAGAAATATCCACCCGACACGAGATAGTTTGTGGTTTTATTGCCTCCGCTTACGCTTACGTTATGGCTCTGCTGGAACGTATATTTCCTGGTGCCTTCCGCCACCCAGTTTGTGCTTTCGAAGAGGTCCCACCGTCCGTTGGTGTTGTTCGGACGGTAGTTGAAGTTGGGGTTGCCAACCCATGAACTCTGCTCCGGATTCCATTCGGCGTTGGCACCGGTCTGAAGCCTTGATTCGTTGATCATCTGCTGTTCTATCCAGGCTGGCACACGTTCCGGCATAAGTCCGGGTTTGTTCATTCCTACATAACCGTTATAGCTCACCTTGACTTTCCCTTCCGTGCCTCTCTTGGTGGTGACAAGCACAACTCCGGCCGCCGCACGAGCTCCGTAGATGGCACACGCCGCAGCGTCTTTGAGCACCGACACCGATTCGATGTCGTTAGGATTCAGAAGGGTGATGTCGCTTTCCACTCCATCTACGAGCACAAGCGTGGAAGTGGAGTTGGCCGAAGAGAATCCTCTGATTCGCATTCCCGAGGTCTCGGAACCGGGTTGCCCGCTTGAGCGGAGCACTTGAAGGCCCGGCACTGTTCCTTGAAGGGATGAAAGAACGTCGGACGACGGACGCGATGCAATTTCGTCGCCGGAAATTGCCGAAACGGCTCCTGTAAGATTCACCTTCTTCTGTGTGCCGTAACCAACGACTACCACTTCGCCAAGGTCGGTCGATAACTCCGACATCTCGATTTTGCCCTTCACATCGCTTGCCTTCATCTCCAGACTTTGATATCCCACATAGGAGAAGACAACCATAGACGATATGGATTTTACTTTTAGGGAGAATCTCCCGTCAATGTCGGTGGATGTGCCTTTTGAAGGGTCGCTTTTGTCAATTACGGTCACTCCGATTAGTGGTTCGCCTGTTGTCTTGTCAACCACTTCTCCACCCACTGTAGGGGATGCCCCTTGCGCCGTGGCGGATATGCTGCTGAAAAGACATGCTGTTATCCAGATGGCGGAAAACAGCAATTGGATTTTTTCTTTCAACATCTGTTTTTTCATGATGTAATTAGTTAATTTAAATTTGAATACTGTGCTTATATTCGATAGTTCATGGTCTGTTTTTTCAGATGTTGCAAAATTAATATCTCTTCACATATTTTAATAGAACAATACGCATCTCGGTAATAACCACTTTGTATAAAATCTTGAATAATAGGCATAAATGAAATATGGATGGTAATAAGTGAGTAAAGTGTAATAAATAAAAAAGACGGGAATAAGGTATTTTTTTACTCTCCCGTCTTTCACTGTATATCTCGTTTCGGTTCACATGTTGCCATCTTCACTGTCGTCGTCGATAGGGCTCTGATATTTTCCGAGGGTTTTTACCCTATTGGCAAATTCTTCTTTCGGGATTATCGATTTGTTGCGTATCTTCAACCTGTTGTTATAAACGGTCTGTGGCGAACAGTGAAGCAAGGCGGCTATCTTCACAGAATCCGTGATTCCAAGCCTGACAAGGGCATATATCCTGAGCGAGGTATTGAGCAGCTCGCCATCCTTTAATATTATTTGGTCTTCCGGTCGGAAAAGCTTATTGAAATCTTTTACGAAATCAGGAAATATATTGAGGAAAATTGTGTCGAAATAATGGTGAAATTCCTTTAGTTCGGCTTGCACCATCGTCGGTGACATTACTTCTTTTTGCAATTCTCCGGTCTGGCCGGCCTTGATGCGTCGCAACACTTCCTTGCGGAAATCCTCTATCTTGTTGATATATTCGCTGCAGATATAGAACATCTGACCTACATATTCTTCCTTTATATGGTTAGATTCCTTGAGTTTGATATTCACGTCAGATAGTCTTTGGTTCATCCCCTTGAGCTTTTTGTTCATCTCGTGCAGTTTGAGGTTGGCCGCTTCCTGAGCCTCCCTGAGACCGGTCAGTTCCTTAATATTATCCTTGAGTCGGTCGTTTACTTCCGAAAGGGATTGTCTCGAATCACTCAGCCGTTTGTTACGGTTGATAATGATAAACACTGCGCCTATAAGGATTAGGGAGAGCACGGATAGGAGAACTACATATGCATGCAACGTTCGTTGTTGCCTTGCGTCGCGCTCACTATAATATTCCCTTATTTCCTTCTCCACGTGGGAGAGGGATAGAGACCGGATTCTATTGTTGAAAGAGCGTGCCTGTCGTTGACAGAAATTGATATATGAATAAGCTCTGTCGATTTCATTCGCTTCAAGCATCAGTTTACCGAGTTCTTCAAGCGAAGCTATGTCTTTGTTGGATGTCCGGATATCGCAAATGGCAGATATGGCAAGATACTTTATCTGGTTCTCCTTGTCATTTGAAATCTTATAGAGATTGGAAAGCGCATAGGCCAACATCGCGTCTTTCCTTGTTGTCATGTAAGAACTATCGACATATTGTCTCAACTCATCTTTCATGCGTTCAAGGTTTTCCCCTTCGCGGTTCTCGCTCGCCCATGCCTTATACCATAGATAGAGTTCGTCGGAAGCTTTGGCGTGGCTATATGTGGAGTCGCGGTAGGCCTTGCTTATTTCATAATAGTTTGAAGGGGAAATCCTGTCTTTGCCTTGATATTGACCGAAATGGGAATAGAGATAGGCAAGTTGATTGAAATATAACGGGGAGAGATTTACAGGCAACTTGCTAAGGTCAATGCTGTCGATTATATCTTGTGATTCTTTCAGCAAACCTGTGACAGCCAATGCGAACGACCTATTGATGTCCCAAAGAATCATTTTTTCTACATTGCCTTCCGTTTTTGCAATTTCCTTATTGCGCATGGCATAACTCACAGCCGAATCAGCGTTGAAAACGGAATACTCTTCAAAAAGCTTCTTATTGATTTCATATCTTTCCTCGTTGTTTCTTACAGAGGCTTCTTTCTTGTGGAGCTGAATGATTTTGTATGATTTCATATCCTCCCATTGTTCGGGTCGTTCTATCATCTCATCGAGTTCCTTAAGCAGTTTTTCCGTTTCCTCATTATATGCTGACATTGGCAGACTGACGCCTGCCAATGCCAACGAAAACCAGATTAATCGTAAAAATATGTTAGTTCGCATATCGGTGTCCCATTTATGGGAATGTTACCAGTTATTGTTTTTATTGAATGCACGCTGTCTGAGCAATGCTTCTATGTAATAATAGTCGGCATAGGCGAGAGGCACGTCGATTTCGCTACCTGCCGGGTGATGTCCGGTGGAGTGAAGTAGAAGGAAGCCTTCGTTCTCTCCAATGTTCGAACGGTAGTCTCCTGTGAGCGAAGCGAGGATTGCATCCGCTTTTTCACGGTAGGCGTCGCCTTTCTTCGGATTGACATAGCCGGCCAGTTCATAAAGTCCGGATGCAATCAGGGAGGCCGCCGATGCATCGCGAGGCACGTCGGCGTTGTCGCTTGTCTCTGTGCCGGGGGCTTTCATGTCCCAATAAGGCACCATGTCGCCTGGCATATTCGTTAACGACAGGAACCAGTCGGCTATTCCGGAAGCATGTTCGAGATATTTTTTGTCGTGGGTATAACGGTAGCACATAGTATATCCGTAAAGCCCCCATCCTTGACCACGGCTCCAGAAAGAATCGTCGGAATATCCCTGAGCCGTCACCTTCATCCTTATGCTTCCATTTTCCGGATCGTAATCCACCACATGGTATGACGACCTGTCAGGGCGGAAATGGTTTTTCATTGTCACGTCGGCGTGGCTCACGGCTATGTCATGGAATTTACTGTCGCCCGTCTCTTCCGACATTTTGAAAAGCATTTCAAGATTCATCATGTTGTCGATGATAACGGGATACTTCCACGTCTTGGGATTATGGTCCCAGGAACGGATGGCCCCCACTGTCGGATTGAATCTGGTGCAGAGTGTTTCCGATGCCTGTTTCACTACATCGAAGTAGCTTTTTTCTCCTGTCAGCTCCCACCCTTTGCCGAAACTGTCGCCTATCATGAAGCCGAGGTCATGCGTACCCCTATGCCATTTCGATTCTTCAATGGGCCAAGTAAAGGATACGGCCTGCTGACGCCAATAGGGGTCGTTGGTGAACTCATACATCATCCATAATTCGCCCGGGAAAAATCCTGATACCCAGTCATGGGGATGAACCAGTGAGAGTTTTCCCTCCTTGTCGGTTGTGCGTGGGCTAACCCTGCGTTTGCATGCGTTAGACTCAAGTTTTTTATCCGTGTTAACCCTTTGTATGGCGTAATTGAGTTGGTCGCCTATTTCGGTAAAAATATCGTCATACACATCCGGGGTATAATAGAGTAGAGTAAACCGGTCGGTGGGAGAGAAGACCCTATGGTGCGCATAAAGATTTTTATAATCCTGGCGTGTGGTGTCAACAAAGGCTGCCACTTTCCATAAATCCTTGGCAAGCTCCTGTTGCTTCTCTTCCCACCCGGAAATCTGTTTCCCCGGCCATGTCTCCTTGTTTTTCCCGAGGTAAGATGCCATAAGGTCTAAAGCTTTGTAGAAGTTGCGACCTTCTCCGTCGGTGGCATTGTCGATTTTGATACCCAATTTGTCGGCCATCATGAAAAGGTCGATGAGATGGGTGAGGTTGTATTGGGAATAACCGAATGAGAGCGTACGCCACATTTCGTGGGGCTGCATACCGTCAGGCTCTATCTGTTTGAAAATCCGTTTCGCCGGAAGAGCATTGAGGATTTCTTTGGCAACCTCGTCGCGACCTGCATATAACGCTATGGCGGAGACCTGTGCGTCGTAGGCAGTGGAGTGGTTGTTCTTTTGTTTCGATTCCTCTATCCCTTGCTCCGAATTCAAGAGCCAGGTGAGGAGGCTACCCATCCATTTCTTAAGATCTTTGTCGTCTTTTCTTGTCCAGGACTTCGAACCCTGAAGGAGCGAAACACCGTCGAGCATCTCGATGAAAGAATATCCGTCGAGCACTCCGTAGCAACGTCCTTTATTGCCGTTCTCTCCCGGAATGATCTGTGCATATTTGAAATTGGGATTCATCTTTGTGGCCGGATTGAGAAACCAGACCTTCAACATTTCGGAAGCCTTTGCGGCATATTTCTCCTCGCCGCTGAAATAATAGGCGAGCGAAAGAGTGGCTATACGGTTGGCGGTTTCTCCAAGCGTGTTGCGGTCATAGAGGTCGATTTCAGGATTCGTTATCCCGTCGCGAGTGACGTATGGAAGACCGTCGGCCGTTGCAGGATTCGGGTGCGCATACCTGGCGAGACTGGTATAATTATGGTTGTTGCCGTCGGGCGAAGGACGTTTCTTCATCATGACCGACAATGGAGCGACATCAAGCAGTTGGTCGGCATCGCGTATAAGAGATGAATATGCCTTATTATAACATGGTCGTGAGAGTTGCGATTTTACAGTTTCAAGATGCTGCCTGTTCCAGACAGACTGCGCATCGGCCGGTGCCGCTACACATGAAAGGGCTACTGCGGGAAGTATGAGTTTGCTGAGTTTCATTAATGTGGGTTGTTTTTACGGTTACTGCATGCACGGGTGGTGATGCCTGTGTCATTATTGCAAAATTAATTAAAAAAGCGTTCCGAAGTCCTTCTTTTTTCAAAAGAGTAAATTGAATAAAAATATAAAAATTTATTTTATAATCGGTTGCTTTATTTTGCCGTTAATATGTCGGTAAAGGTAAAGTAAGGAAGCGCATAAGCCGGAAGTACACAAATCTCTTGCTCCTTGACTGTAATTCAAAAACTTTTCAGTAATTTTGCAAATCCTCTGTGAGCTATAACTATGGTTCTATGGGGCTATGGTCTTTTTGCAAATCCTCTGTGAGCTATAACCATGGTTCTATGGGGCTATGGTCTTTTTGCAAATCCTCTGTGAGCTATAACCATGGTTCTATGGGAACATGGTCTTAAAATAATAACTGAATGAGCGTAATTGTAAACTATAAAGACGTAAGCATCGAACGCGCCGAAAAAAGCGTGCTCAAAAACGTTTCGTTTTCTTTATCTACCGGAGAATTCAATTATCTTGTCGGTAGGGTAGGGAGCGGCAAGAGCAGTCTGATGAAATCTATGTATGCCGACGTGCCCATCCATTCCGGCACCACGGCCGATGTTCTTGACTTCGACCTACTCACCATCAAGAAAAGCAAAGTGCCGTATCTTAGAAGAAAAATCGGCATTGTCTTCCAGGACTTCCAGCTTCTGCAGGACCGTTCGGTAAGCGGCAACCTGAAATTCGTGCTTAATGCTACCGGTTGGAGCAATAAAGACGAGATGGAACAGCGCATTGAGGAAGTGCTTACCGCCGTAGGAATGGCCAATAAAAGCTACAAGATGCCCTACGAACTCAGCGGCGGCGAACAGCAACGCATCGTAATTGCCCGCGCATTGCTCAACAAGCCTCAACTCATCCTCGCCGACGAGCCCACGGGTAACCTCGACCCCCAGACCGGCTATCAGATTGTGACCCTCCTTCACGAGCTCGCCGGTGCCGGCCATTGCGTGCTCATGGCCACCCATAATCTCCAGCTCGTCGATGACTTCCCCGGCCGCGTGCTCCGCTGCGACTCCAAAAACCTCCTCGTCGAATCCTGAAGAATCTCCTCTCCCCATTGTCCCGGCTGTCCCGCTGTCCCACTGTCCCCGACGTGGGACAGCGGGACAGCCCCGTCTTCGTTGCCTCCTCAATCGGCAGGAACCGTCTTCGTTGCGTTACCGGGCCTTAGGGGCCGGTCATCCCGTTTTAACACTTTCTGGACCACTTTATATTTTCTTCTGGACCACCCACTCGCTCCCGCTGATTATAAGCCATTTACTCTCGCCGCCTGGCCCAAAATATTATTTGATTGCGGTCATTGCATCGAGAAGGTCTTGATAGCAAGTGACCTTATGATAGCGTACGTTGGCGGTTGACATCTCGCTGAAGAGCTTGGAGCAGCAGTCAATCTTAGCCTTCTCGATGGCATTGAGCTGCATTGACTGGAGCGAGCCTTTGGTCTCTGCGATGAAGAAAATGTGCTTCACATTTTCGCGTTCCATCGCTATGGCCCAATCAGGAGCATAACTGCCCACAGGAGTAGGTATCCGGAACGAGCGTGGCAATTTTGCATAGACCACAACCTCGCTTGCCTCGTCAAGGTCATGCGCGAAATTGCGCTCACCGATACTGTCGGAAATCACATAGTCAGTAACATGCTTCATGGCCTTATACGCCTTGTTGAATTCAACCTGACTTGCTACGGTAAATATGTCGGAATCGTATGAGCCCTCTGTCAAATGGTAGTGGATATGGTCAACAATCATCGTGGCTTTTTGCTCGCGGATAATCTGAATGACCTTGCGTATAAATTCTTCCGGATTGTTGCGGAACAATGCCAGTTTTGCAGAGCGCAGTCCCTGAAGAATTTTCGCGGCGGTGCGACGTGTGATATTCGCCCCCTTTGCCACCTGCCCGATAAGGTCATACTTCACCGTCGAGGTGCTGACATCCGTAAGCTGTTGTGATGTAGAGCGGGTGTTGCCGAATTCTGTAACCTCGTTGCTGTCTTGTTCCCCTACAATCTTGATATAGCGCAGGGTACGCACCTGCAACTCGTCGGTGTTGAGATGCAAGATTGATTTTTCGATAAGTTCCTTGCTGTCGTAGCTGACTGTATAGACATACTTATGGTTGATTTCGCGCCATAGGGCTTGAAATTGTTCCTTGTTGAAATTGCCGTTGGTGGTCTGCACAGGCACCTTCGTTTTGGAGCCGTCTTCTGTCAAGTCGTCAAGTTGCGATGAATCGAAGATTGAATTGACAAGTTTTGTAATGCCCTCTGCCATCGGCGCGAGTTTTTCTCCGTAAGGGGCAAGTGCCTCGTCGGCCAGGTCTGCATGATATTTCGGAGTGATGTTGCCCTCTGCATCGACATAATCATTGTCTTCAAGCCATACCATAATGCGTCTTGCCTCGGAGTCGGTGACGATGTGAGGTTGTCCGTCAACCTTGATGGTTTTACCCTCGAAGTAGCCGCACGATGCTTTCGATACGCGTTCACGAAGGGCCTCGCGGGTTTCGCGCTGGAGAGCGGTCGTAAAGTCGGCGTAGCTTTCGTTGGCAATAACGGTTAGTACATTGATTTTATGCACGTCTTCTCCGAGCAGTTCCTTGTCCTGCCGGATACCATTCTTGTCAACGCAGATGCGTAAGCCTCGGCCCACTTCCTGACGCTTGGCGGTGGAGGAATTGCTATGGCGCAGCGTGCAAATCTGGAACACATTCGGGTTATCCCAACCTTCACGGAGTGCGGAATGGGAAAATATGAAGCGCGTCGGTTCGTCGAAGCTCAGGAGTCGCTCCTTGTCGCGGAGTATGAGGTCATAGTCCGAAGCTTCCTCGCTCACGTCGCTGCCACGCTTCATCTTCGTATCTGTCATACGGCCCGTCTTCTTGTCGATAGAGAAATAACCGCGATGTGTATCGACTGGATGAAATCGCCGTAAGTATTGATTATATTCTTCATCGAAGATGCGAAATTCTCCGTTGACAAGTCGGGCGTATTCTTCTTCAAAAATCTGTTGGAACACACCTTTCACCTCTTTTCCATCAGAATCGTATGAGCGGTATTTGGCTACTTCGTCGATGAAAAATAGCGAAAGACACTTTATTCCCTTTTTGAAAAGTTCGCGCTCTTTTTCGAAATGGGCTTTGATGGTTTCGCGTATCTGCACGCGCTGCAAGTGCAATTCGTTATGCGCACCGACAACTTGACCCTTCACGATAGTGCGCCCGTTGGTGAACGTCACATACCCTACGGGCTGGCGGTCGGTGCCGGGACAAATTTCGGAAACGGTATAGCCGTTGTATTCGAGCAACTCGTTTGATTCGGCAAAAAGGGAATCGCCCACACCGAAAGTCTTAATCCTGCGGCGCGGTTCGCCGGATGCATTCTTGACCTCAATCTCTATTCGTGCCATCGGCGGTTTGTCGGGCGAAAGAACGATGTTGTCGAGGTACATATAGCCGTTGGTGCCCGGCAAGTTTTTGAGTTCAAAACCTATGACGCGTATGCGCTTCACCAACCGCTCCCGAAAAGCATCGAGTGCGTCGAGTGCATAGACGGTATCATGTTTGGTCTTATGGGTGGCGGAATAATTCAGCACGAAGAGCGGATTGAACTTCTTGAGTGCCGCCTGTGTGGCGGCCCCCTCCATCTTCTGCGGCTCATCCATGATAATGATAGGACGGTTTGCGGCAATCACATCAATTGGACGGCGTGAAGCGAATTCGTCTCGCTTCGAATAAATTATTCGGCTTTCTTTGGAGCGGCCTCCCTCTTTGAGTGACGCGGCAAAAGCCTGGGTATTTATAATCATTACGTTCAGCCCAGCATCCTGGGAGAACTGGTCGAGTTGATTGAGATTGGAACTGTTATAGACAAACCAACGGGCCTTCTTTCCGTAATGCTCCATAAAGTGTTCTTCAAGCATCCGGAACGACTTTGCCACACCCTCGCGTATGGCAATGCTCGGCACAACGATGATAAACTTCGACCAGCCGTAGAGCTTATTAAGTTCAAACATCGTCTTTATATAGACGTAAGTCTTACCCGTACCGGTTTCCATTTCGATGTCGAGGTTTGCCGCACCGAGTCCATCGATCTTCGAAAGAGATTTGGATAGAGGCACACCGGCAGCAGTCTGCACCGAGTGTAGGTTTTCAAGCAACTGCGTAGAGGTCAGCTCCACATCGGCATTTCGGTAGCCGTCATCGTTTAGCATTTCGCGCATTGTGCCCGAGGCGATTTTACCCAAATCGCGGCGATAGTGTGCTATGTCGCGGTTCGGTTGCCCGGCAAAAATGGCGGTGGTATTCTCCACCGCTTCCGTCTGATAGCCTTGAATCTTAAACTTAAACTTCATGGCTTAGATGATTTTGCGGATGGTATCGGGTGAGTAGTGGCGGAAGATTTGCTCAAAGTTGTCAAGGACATTGTCGTTGGCAGCAGAAGCATCACGCATAACGAAGTAGAGCGGCTTCATCTTAGCAATTTCCGTCACTGTGGATTCATTCACGTCGGTATCGAACGTGGCAATAAGATAATTGCCATCTACGAAGAACACCTTTTTACCGTTAACCTCCTTTTCCTCAATCTTGGCCGATAACTCAATATTGAGTTCGGGCAGGACTTGGAAAAGCAAATCAAGCGGTGTGCGGTCAGGCTTCACATTGTCAACAGTGTTGAAAAGGTTTTGCTCATTAAAATCTTCCGGCGAATAAAACACATCCTCCATATTCGACGAATCAAGCTTTAATACCCTAAAACCAATATCGAGATCCAGACCTTGCAGACCCGCTTCTTCTTTGATGCGTTTTCCGGCGCGGCGGATACGTTCCTCTGCAAACTGAGGAATTGTTTCAAATGTTAAAGTTACATTTGCTGGATTCTCCATTTTTTCAGGAGCTTGAACCAATATATATTTGCGTTTGCCTCCGTCTTCGGCATTAAGCTCCATTACGGCTTGAGCAAAAGTGCCGCTACCGCTAAAAAAATCAAGAACGATACAATTATCTTGGGCGGTGTAAAGCGAGAGACAGCGCTTTAACAACGCAACAGGTTTCGGATAATCAAAATACTTCTTGCCGTCAAAGAGTTTGGCAAGCTTTTGAGTAGCAGCCTGAGAGTGATCAACTTCAGTATATTTCCATATAGTTATGGGTGTTATACCGGTTTTACGAAGTTCTGACCGAAATCTTTTAATACGTGGTACTCCATCACCATCTGGACCGAACCAAATTCGATTATCCTGGAGTCTCTCGCGGAACGCGTTCCGCGAGAGCCTCCAGCTGCGAGCAGCTGGAGGCTCAACTATACGTCCGGAGGGCGTCGTAATCGGATAAATATTTGCTTCTATTGCAGGCCCAACTGAAATATCACTCGACATCCAGGGGCCTCTTGGATCGTTATCCGGATTCGAATAGCGGTTATCGGCTTCTTCAGACCTTGGAATACCAAAGCACTTAGCAATTTCTTGATTTTTGGCATACACCAAGATATAGTCGTGAGAAGGAGAGAAGTGCTTCATTAGATTGATTGGGGAAAAAGATCTTTCCCAAACAACTTGCGCGAGGAAGTTCCGAACACCGAAGATTTCATCACATATCGATTTAAGATTATTCGCTTCGTTGTCATCCATTGAAATAAAGATAACACCATCGTCTGAAAGCAAGTCGCGAGCCACTTTCAAGCGTGGATATATCATATTAAGCCAATCAGTATGAAAGCGACCATTGCTCTCAATGTTACGCTGCATATGATCAAGGAGTTGGTTTCCATTCTCGTCAAAGAGACCGCTTTTAACGCCAACCCCTATACTATGTGCTTTACCCTCGTAAACTCCATCCCAGTCGATGTCTTTATTTTTATATTTGTCATCAGGCATTGAATATTCGTCATGATATATGAAGTCATTTCCTGTGTTATAAGGTGGGTCTATATAAATCATCTTCACTCGACCTAGATAATTCTCACGGAGAACTTTAAGCACATCAAGATTGTCGCCCTCGATATATAGGTTTTCAGTATTCCAAAAATCTTTTGAGGCATTGACATTCGGACGGAGCGTTTGTGTAGTTGGAGTATTTGCAAGGTGTGAAGCGACACGCTTGTCGGGCCACGTGAACTGGTAGCGTTCTTCGCCGTCATCGAGCACTTCGTTCGACAGTTCCGCACGGAGCTTGTCAAAGTCAATAGCAAGTTCCGGCTTACCGTCTTTGTTCAGTCGCTCTGTAACGCACTGCGGAAACAACGCAGCAATCTTCTCCACATTGCTACCCACAACATCACGACTTCGCATGTGTAGTTTATCCATTGCCTTCTATTTTTTTGTAAAGTTTGCTGAGTTTGGTTATAAAAGTTCCCTTAATCTTAAAAGAATTGCTGTTTCTTTGGACTGGACAAGGCAGTTTTTCCGTTTCATACTTCCGGTCATTAAAAAAAGAATATAACTTATGAGAATTAGTATGACAGAGTACAATTCTGCAATCCTTTGCAAGCGGAAGCTTATCAACATCCTTTTTACATTGATTAAGCCAATATGTTAAATCTGCTTCTTCAAGTGCTTCTTCTTTTGTCTTTGGCATTATATCGATAAGATAGATACCCTTATCTTTTAGAAGATTTAGTATTATTCGTTTACTTTCAATACGGTTATTATCTTTAAAATGAAAGATTTGATAGTTGATATATTCATCCGGACAGATTGCCTTAGCAACTGCATTGAAGACCCCATCATTATTCTCAACATCATCAAGATAGAAAAATCTTTCGCGAGGAGCTGCATTCGCCACAAGTAAAAGTCTTATTAGCTTAGGCATGTAGTATTCTCGTAAAGGTTCCCAATTACCACTTTCTAAAGCACTTTGTTGAATTTCTTCCAATGATAAAGTTTGATCCATATTATATTAATAGTTTTAGTTTTTTGATTTCGGAATAGATTTCGCGTTGACGTCGGGGTTGAGACGTTGAGCGCATCTGGCGTTCCAACGTTTCGATTCGGCGAATGAGTTTCGCTCGTTCTTCGTCAATATGGATTTGTTCGGAGAGAGAGTTGCCGTCGGTTATCTCCATATTGCCGACAGAAGCAACGATATTCTGCCAAACGGCATCGAGGTTTAAACCTTTGAGAGGGATTGAGGTATTAGGCGTTAGGTGTTGCCATGGCGAAATGAATAGTTTGGTGTGAAATACGGCCAACTTCACTTCGTCTTCATAGCGGAGCAAATAGACAATGCGTTGCGGGATGCTTTTTGCAAGGAGAATAATATTTTTGATGTTGAAATCACGAGTTTTGAGCACAACATCCACAACAAAAATCTCTTTCACTTCCACACCTTCGGCGATAGAGGGGAGGGTGCTTATAGAAATCCAATTAACGAAGTCAAGACGCGACACGTTGCCATCAAAACTTTCACGTTGCGATGGTTCCCAGTCGAACCGCTTATAAAGCTGCGCTTTGGGAAGCGGTCGCTTGACTTCGGTAGATTGCGGCAGTCCTAACATACGCTATCGAATTATCAGGAAACATATTAATTCGAAATCGTCGAGGCCGCGAACTTCGTTGCCGAAAAGGGAACCGTTGTCGCCATCGAGAAATGAAAAGAGGTCGGTTGATTCCTTTACCTTTATCAGCGATGAGATTGCATCGCCGAGGAGTGAGGAATACTTGCCCATTCGCTGACCGTCGCGTGTCTCGGCGTTGAACTTCCGGCAAAGGTCAAGAATAGGCTCGGACTTGCCCCGGCTCAAGTGGCGCATTCGGTCAAGAAGTCCTTTGGGGTCGAGATGGTTTACGACTACCTCCGAGTCATGCGACACATAGACCATATAAAACGGATGGAGGCGGTTCTTGCGGTCGATGTTGATTTCGTTGTTGCGGTTTTTGAGAACGAATATCACTCCGGGAGGCGCATACTTGTCGGAGGCGACAAGGGCGTGAAGCCCCATCGGGGTGTGGTCGATGTCATGACCCTGCTTTATATAGTCGAGCAAGTCAAGTCGGAATTCGTTAAGGCCGAGGTCCATAATCGAAACCCCGGTACCCATCTCTTCGATATCGACCACTTCCTCTTTGAGCCTTTCCAACTGTTGGCGACGATATTCGAGATCTCCCTTTTCTTCCAAGGAAATCGGATTGTCGTCGCCGGTGGCAGTGAGCACCGAAACTTTCATACGAGCCTCCACGCGTCCCTTCAGATTGATGTAATCGTCAAGGTCCATGTCGGGCCAGTAGTTGACAAGTTGTATTACCTCATTGCGCGAACCGATACGGTCGATTCGACCAAAGCGTTGGATGATGCGCACCGGATTCCAATGAATGTCATAATTGATGAGATAGTCGCAATCCTGGAGATTCTGACCCTCGGAGATACAATCTGTGGCGATGAGCACGTCGATTTCCTCATTCTGTTTCGGATAGAGGGAGGCTTTCTCCTTAGATACCGGCGAAAAGAGGGTGAGGATTTTATTGAAATCGTAGCCGCTTCGTGAAACGTCGCGGAGGGATGTCGCCACATTGTCGCCGCTTATCAGCCCGATGTAGGAACCGAGCGATTTAACCACGGGCGCGATGTTGTCGTAGATGTATTGGGCCGTGTCGGAGAAGGCGGTAAAAACGATAACCTTCCTGTTGCCGGCATTGATGGGTTTGGCAAACTTATTGCGGATGTCCTTAATGAGCATCTGCAGTTTACTGTCGTGTTTGGGAGTGATGTCGGCAAGCATGAACAGCAACATATTAAGGTTAGCGAGGTCTTTGGCAAGATAACCGCGCCATTGCACGTAGTCCATATCTTCCAAAGCGATTTTCGTCTTTTTGTTGCCGATAAAAACCGTATCCTCCTGTTCGTCGGAATCCAGACCGTATGAGAAGTCGTAATCGCATACCATCGATGGCTGCCGGGTTGCCGCAAGGTCGTCAATGGCGGCAATCGTAGCTTCTATATATTTCCTGATTCTTCCGAGTGTAAGGCGGAAAGAATTTACGGAGCTTTCGAGACGTTTCAGCAGGTTGATGCTCATAAGTTGGCGAATGCCACGTTCCCTTCCGCTTCGGGAAAGATTGCTGAATTTGCCGTCTTCCCTGAGGTCGGAATACTTTTCAAGTTTACTTGGAAGAATGAAATCCGACGGGGTGTAAATCGCCAGGTTAAGTTGGCTGACGCTTACGAAAATATCGTTGAAACTTACCGCCTTCGGGAGGTCGGTGAGTTTGGGGGCGCGGGAGAGCGGTTTCAGACGATGCGGAAATTTGCCGATGTCGGCGGTGTCGTAATATTGCTCTATATGCTTCCGGGAGCGTGCGATGGTGACGCTGTCGAGCACCTCAAAGAAATCGAAGCTCAACATTTCGAGCAGCGTCGGCGTTGTACGCTCTTCCGGGGGAAGTTTCGACCATCGGTTGAACGCTGCCTGTGCCTGCCTGAAAATATCGTCAAGGGAACTTGATGTATTCAGCAACGCATCCATCTGCGAACTGTCGCCTTCGTATGCGAGGGCAAGCTGGTTGCGCAGGTCGTTGAAGCGGTTGTTGACAGGTGTGGCGGAAAGCATCAGCACCTTTGTCTTGACTCCGGCACGGATCACCTTGTTCATCAAACGGAGATAACGGTTTTCGCGGGGATTGTCATCGTTTTCGTCGGTGGTGACTTTGCCGCCGTTGCGGAAATTATGGCTTTCGTCGATGACGACAAGGTCGTAGTTCCCCCAGTTGACATGCTCGAGGTCGAGCCCGTTGCTTTTCCCCGATTGCCGCGAAAGGTCGGTATGGTATAGGATGTCATAACGCAACCTGTCGGCAACGAGCGGGTTGTTGACATAGTTGCTGCGGTATGTCACCCAGTTGTCGTGCAATTTCTTCGGACAAAGCACAAGGACGGACTTATTTCGGTTTTCATAATATTTGATAACCGAAAGCGCAGTATATGTTTTACCGAGACCCACGGAGTCGGCAAGGATGCAGCCGTTATATTTTTCGAGTTTATTGATGATGGCGAGGGCGGCGTCGCGTTGGAAATTATAAAGCTTGTTCCAAATAATGGACTCCTTGAACCCTGTAGCCTCATTGGGAAGCACATCCTCCGAAATGTCTTCAAGAAATTCGTTGAAGATATTATATAGCGTAACGAAGTAGATAAATTCCGGAGAATTCTCTTTATAAGCGTTGGTGATGTTGTCGAGCACCTTTTCCGTAACCACCTGCAACTTTCCATTGTCTTGCCATATTTGGTCGAATAGATTCAGATAGAATTGGGATAGGGGAGTGTCGGTGTGTTGCACGAACTGATAGGCGTTGTTGCCGCGCTCGCATCCGAGGTCAACCGTAGTGAATCCGGTTATCGGCATATAGTTGGTTGCATCAACATTGATGAACCCCATCATGTTTTCGTTGGTGTGGTTGGATTTGAAGCAGGCTTTCCGGCGAATCCAGTCGGCACATTCCTTGGCAACAGCTTTCAGCGACAACTCGTTGCGAAGCTTAATCTCAAACTCGGAACCGAACAGGTCTCGTTCTCGGTTAAGGCGAGGGATATAGAATTCCCGTCGTTGTTTGTCACCTTTTTCGGTAATGAAGGAGGGGGATGTGAAGATGAAGCGCAACTCGTCAATATCGCCTAATTGCTTGCGAAGTTCCTGGAAGGCATAAATCGAGAAACTCGCTGCGGCAATGGACACACGGCTCCCGGATTTGATGGTTTTCATCAAATCATCGCGAAGAGTCTGATTGACATTATCAATTAGTTGAGTTTGCACGACGGGTCGTTCGCTTCACAGCCATCGACTCCGTAATGGCGATATCAGGTTGATATAAAAGAAAAGCGGGAGCCACACCTTGCTCATTCCGCTCTTCGAGGCCGACCAAAGCCCATCATAGTAGAATGAGCAATGGCAGAATCACCCCGCAAAGTAAGTGTATGCAACAATCCCAACCCATTTCGAACGGAAATAAGCCGGAAATACATAAACGTACCCAAGGGGCATCTACTATTGCTTCACTCTTGACTATGATTTAGAAATTGGTCGTTTCGAAGAGCCAAGAAATAAAGCGTCAGGTAAACGCCTTTCGTATTTAAACGAACCTCCCAACACCCGGTGTCAATCCTCCTCCGAGGCACCACATATTGCGGGTTCGTGTGCAAAATTATAAATATTTTTCTTAGAATGCAAACTCTTCTGCCGCACAACATATTTCCCAACTCCCAGAAGAAAATACACCTTAATGAACCAAAACGTTATAAATAATTGAAAAATCTAACACACAGTAAAAATAATTCCAACACACAGTATATGTAATAAAGAGAATAATTTTGTAATTTCGCGGTTGCCGGTTGACATAACTCGCTCTTTACTGAAACATAGACCCTTGCGGGAATTCTTATGTTTGGAAAAACAGAGGCGATAACCGACCCCGCATGTCTGCCGGATTTTATGCTTGATTATCGGGAAATACCGGTTGACACAAGTAAAACGAGATGGGCTGACCGACTATATCCTGATGGAACATGGGAATGTAATCTTTTCCAATTTTATAGGCGAGTTCTTCCAAAGCTTCATTCTTTTATCCCCAAACCTTTTATTCTCAAAGGTGATGAACGACAGGAGGAAACTCCGACTCATGAGGCAATACGAGAGGCTTTTATAAATTTTTGTGTTCATTCAAGCTATAATCGCTCTCCTCGGCTTGTAATTGAAAAGCGTGTGGCAAGTATTGTTTTGCGAAACCCCGGAACACTTCTCATATCTATTCCCCAATATTATGAGGGAGGACATAGCGAATGTCGAAATCCTTCGCTCCAAAAAATGTTCGGACTTATTGGTCGTTCTGATAAAGCCGGCAGTGGGGTTGACAAAATTCTTAAGGGCTGGAAATTTGCAAAATGGCGCAGACCTTATGTCATCGAAAAAAGTCATCCTGATATGGTTGAACTCTTCTTGCCATTGGAGTCCTTATTTTCTGATTTCACTATTGACTCACTAAAAAAAATATATGGAGAATCCGTTTCCGACCTTCCACATAATGAATTGACAATTCTTGCACTTGCTCTTAGCGAAGAAGATATATCAAATTCAAGCTTGCAAGGTATTCTTGATTTGCATCCAAGTGATTTGACAAAAACACTTAAGAAAATGTGTAAGAACAATATGCTAATTGCCTACGGACTTGGAAGAGGAACTGTCTATCGTTTGAATAAAGATTATATCGCAGATTCCAATCTTGCAAGATTCAACCCTATAAATGAAGAAGTTATGAATAATCAGCTTGCAAGCTCCGACCTTGCAAGCTCCGACCTTGCAAGTTCTTTAAAAGAGAATATAATTGCACAAGATGACAATGCCAAAGCAATGATTAGAATATGTTGCAGACAATGGAAATCGGCTAAAGAAATATCATTAAAAATCGGAAGACATCCTACATATATACGCGAAATATTAAAAAAGATGTTGAACGATGGGGAATTGATACAGGAATATCCAAATCAACCTACTCATCCGGCTCAAAGATACAGATTAAAGAGCTTATAGATAACATCCGAAATAGAAGGTCTCAGTCTTTTAAAATCAAAGAGAATGCATTGCAAAATCTTGAATCTTATTAGAAAAAATAAATTATTAGAATATAAATTATGAAGGAAAGAAATTGATGGCAGTGTGCGTTGTGGCTCTTTTGACCCTTGCATCGTGTGGCGGCAGCAAGTCGCAAAATTCGGAAGGTAACGCAGAAGCGGCTCCAGATGTGTTGGTGGCGTATTTTTCAGCTACAGGCACGACGCGGGCGGCTGCCGGCTTGAAAGGGAAGACCGTCATCCCGTTCATGACCTCGGGAGGGAGCAACATCCATAACTGCGAGAAGGAGCTTGGCTGGGCTTATCCCGGAATAAAATGGAGGTAAGGGCTTCTTATAAATGATGTGAGCAACGAAGAATTGAGGAACTGGATTGACGGCGGATTAAAAAATTGGTGAAAAATTTCTTTAATTCAAAGTTAATATCTAAATTTGCATCTGTGGAAACAACATGGCGACAACCTGAAAGACTCAAGGACGAAAAAGTGAATGAACCATCCAATTTCCGCAAAATAAACCGAGAGGCGTGGCTTTACGTCCGCTTTCAATCGAATAAAGACAATTAAATTTTCTATATCATATCATAAAGCTGTAACTATTTATGGCAACTAACCAAGAAAGACTATTCGACATGTTCCAGCCTGTCTCCACAGAAGACTGGGTGGCAAAAATCAATGTCGATCTCAAGGGCGCCGATTTCAACAAGAAACTCGTGTGGCGCACCAACGAGGGATTCAACGTGCAGCCTTTCTACCGCAGGAGCGACGTCAAGGACCTTCCCCATATCGGGACAGTGCCCGGACAGTTCCCCTACGTGAGAGGCACTAAAGATTCCAACAACTGGCTCATACGCCAGCAGGTAGAGGGTGAGACTCCCGCCGACATCAACCGCGAGGCCCTCCACATTCTCGACAGAGGCGTGGATTCACTCGGAGTTAAACTCGGCAGAGAGGTGACCGCAGAAGACCTGGAAGTAATGTTTAAAAACATCGACCTTGCCAAGGTTGAGGTAAACGTGTCTTGCTGCATGGGTAAGGCAGTGGAGATTGCACGCATCTTTGTGGATTTCCTCAAATCGAAAGGCGTTGAGAAAGAATTCAAGGGTTCGATAGCTTTCAATCCCTTCAAGCGTCTTCTCCGCCATGGCATCGATTTCCCGCGCGACATCAAGGCAGAAGCCGTGGCTATGTATGCCACCGTCAAAGACGTGCCCGGACTCGCTTGCTTTGCAGTAGATTCCTATATGCTCAACAATGCCGGCGCCTATATCACCCAGGAATTGGGCTACGCATTGGCATGGGGTGCAGAATGGATGACCCTTCTCACCGAAGCCGGACTTTCTGCCTGCGAGGCTGCCGGAAGAATCAAGTTCAACATGGGTATTTCTTCGAATTATTTCATGGAACTTGCCAAATTCCGCGCCGCACGTATGCTCTGGGCTGAAATCGTGAAGGCCTATGGTGCTGACGACGAATGCTGCAAGATGAAGGTGCATGCCGTTACGAGCCAGTTCAACCAGACAATATATGACGCACACGTGAACCTTCTCCGCTCAATGACCGAAACCATGAGCGCGGCTCTCGCAGGCGTCGATTCAATCGAGACCCTTCCTTTCGACCTCCAATATAAGAAACCCGACGAGTTCAGCGAGCGCATCGCCCGCAACCAGCAGCTTCTTCTCCGCGAGGAGAGCCATCTCGACAAGGTGGTTGACCCGGCCGGCGGCTCATATTATATCGAGAACCTCACGGCTTCCATCGCAAAGGTGGCTTGGGAACTCTTCAACAAAGTGGAAGACGAAGGCGGTTTCTATGCACTCCTGAAGAAAGGGGAGGTGCAGAAGAGCGTCAACGAATCGGGAGTGAAACGTCATACCGACGTGGCTCGCCGCAAGGAGATTCTTCTCGGTACAAACCAGTATCCCAACTTCAACGAGAAGGCTCTCGACAAAATCGAGAACGAAGCATGCGCCTGCTCTTGCGGATGCAGCCAGGAGGCGGCAGACGGTGCTGTGGAATCTCTCGTGTTCGACCGTGCTGCAAGCCAGTTCGAACAGCTTCGCCTTGACACTGAAAGGAGCGGCAAGCGTCCGAAAGTATTTATGCTCACCATTGGTAATCTCGCCATGCGTCTGGCAAGGGCACAGTTCTCTTCGAACTTCTTCGGATGCGCAGGCTATGAAATCATCGACAACATCGGCTTCAAGAGCGTGAAGGAAGGTGTTGACGCCGCCATTGAGAAAGGTGCCGACATCGTGGTGCTCTGCTCAAGCGACGACGAATATGCGGAATTCGCACCCGAAGCGTTCAAGGAACTTGCCGGAAGGGCAATGTTCGTAGTGGCAGGCGCACCCGCATGCATGGAAGAACTCAAAGCCGCCGGCATCGAAGACTTTATCCACGTAAGGGTGAACGTGCTTGACACCCTCATCAAGTTTAATGCAAAACTCCTTAACTGAAAATGAGACCGAATTTCAAAGAAATCAATATTGAGGCAGCCGTAGGCGAGCGCCATGCTGCCCCGGCCTCCCAGACTAAGGAGGCGGAATGGATCACTGCGGAGCTTATCCCCGTGAAACATGTCTATACCGAACAGGATCTTGAAGGGTTGGAACATCTCGACTTCGTGTCGGGTCTTCCTCCGTTCCTGAGAGGCCCCTACAGCGCGATGTACCCTCTGCGCCCCTGGACAATCCGTCAGTATGCGGGATTCTCCACTGCAGCAGAATCCAACGCATTCTACCGCCGCAACCTCGCATCGGGCCAGAAAGGTCTTTCCGTAGCGTTCGACCTTCCTACCCACCGAGGCTATGACGCCAACCACGAGCGCGTTGTAGGCGACGTTGGCAAGGCAGGCGTGTCAATCTGTTCGCTCGAAGACATGAAAGTGCTCTTCGACGGAATACCCTTGAACAAGATGTCGGTGTCTATGACCATGAACGGCGCTGTGCTTCCCGTGCTTGCGTTCTATATCAACGCCGGCCTCGAACAGGGAGCCAAGCTTGACGAGATGGCAGGCACCATCCAGAACGACATCCTCAAGGAGTTTATGGTGCGCAACACCTATATCTATCCGCCGGCCTTCTCCATGAAGATTATCGCCGACATCTTCGAATACACTTCGAAGAACATGCCAAAGTTCAACTCAATCTCCATCTCCGGCTATCACATGCAGGAGGCGGGAGCAACCGCCGACATCGAGCTCGCCTATACGCTCGCCGACGGTCTGGAATATCTCCGCGCCGGAGTGAACGCAGGCATGGATATCGACTCCTTCGCACCGCGTCTCTCGTTCTTCTGGGCAATATCGATGAACTATTTCATGGAAATCGCCAAGATGCGTGCCGCCCGTATGCTCTGGGCAAAGATTGTGAAGCAGTTCAACCCGAAGAACCCGAAGTCGCTTGCATTGCGTACGCATAGCCAGACATCCGGCTGGAGCCTTACGGAGCAAGATCCCTTCAACAATGTTGGCCGTACTTGTGTAGAAGCCATGGGAGCTGTGCTCGGCCATACCCAGTCGCTCCACACAAACGCTCTCGACGAAGCCATCGCGCTTCCTACCGACTTCTCGGCACGTATCGCCCGCAACACCCAGATTTATATCCAGGAGGAAACTTACGTAACGAAGCAGGTTGACCCATGGGGCGGCAGCTACTATGTTGAAGCCCTCACCAATGAAATAGCCCACAAGGCCTGGGAGCACATCCAGGAAATCGAGAAACTCGGAGGCATGGCCAAAGCAATCGAAACCGGTCTTCCGAAACTCAAGATCGAGGAAGCAGCAGCCCGCACTCAAGCGAGAATCGACTCCGGCAAACAAACTATCGTCGGCATCAACAAATATCGCCTCGACCATGAGGATCCTATCGACATCCTTGAGGTTGACAACACCGAGGTGCGCAAAGAGCAGTGCGCCCGTCTTGAGGACCTGAAGGCCCACAGAGACGAGGCTGCCGTGAAGGAGGCTCTCGAAGCCATCACCGAATGCGTAAAAGATCCCTCTAAGGGGAATCTTCTCGACCTTGCCGTGAAGGCGGCCGGACTCCGCGCCACACTTGGCGAAATTTCGGATGCCTGCGAGGCAGTAGTCGGACGTTATAAAGCCGTAATCAAAACAATTTCAGGAGTGTATAGCAGCGAAGAGAAGGGTGATCCCGAATTTGAGGAAGCCCGCAGGGTAGTTGCGGAATTCGCAAAACGCGAAGGTCGCCAGCCGCGTATCATGATTGCAAAAATGGGTCAGGACGGCCACGACCGTGGTGCCAAAGTGGTAGCCACCGGTTATGCCGACTGTGGATTTGACGTAGATATGGGTCCGCTATTCCAGACACCCGCCGAGGCAGCCCGCCAGGCAGTCGAAAACGACGTGCATATCCTTGGAGTGTCGTCGCTTGCGGCCGGACACAAGACTCTGATTCCGCAGGTGATTGCCGAGCTTGAAAAACTTGGACGCCCTGACATCATGGTAACCGCCGGCGGCGTTATTCCCGCCCAGGACTATGATTTCCTCTACAAGGCAGGTGTAGCTGCAATCTTCGGACCCGGCACCCGCATCCCTAAGAGTGCAATTGAAATGATACGTCTTCTTAACGAGGACCGCGAGGCATAATAAATCAACGCATTATAAAAAAGAAACGGTGCCGTTCAAACGGAAGGCACCGTTTCTTTTTGCATAGTTGGCGGGAATTCCTTAACTTTGCATATTATGGAAGACAAAAAAAGCAAAATATTTGAAGAACAGGAAGACGACAACATCTACGTATATATGGAAGAAGATGACGCGCGAGACACATCAACTTCCGAAGAGTTTCCAAAAACCGAAGGTGAAGAATTCGTTTCTGTAGAAGAGCCTGATTATTCACATCTTGACCAATCGGGACCAAACTATTCGCAGGCCGAAAGGGTGGACGATGAAAAATCTTCGGACGAAAACGGCAAAAGAGACAAGTCGGCGTTTCTGATGATGCTTAAGGTGCTTTTCAATCCTATCGAGGGATGGAAATCAATCAGAAGATACAAGCTTACTATTGAAGAGTGTCAGAAAGGGTGTTATTACCCCCTGCTTGCCATTTTGGCAGTAAGTAAGTTCGCGGAATTTATACATACTCCCCGCGTGGGGCTTAACGAGGTGGTTGTAGATGCCGTATCCGCATTTGTTTCTTTTTTCTTCGGCTATTTCTGCATCATTATCTTATTGAATCTTTTGATGCCCGTACGCGCCAAGGAATCCGTGAAGTCGGAATTTGGAAAGGTTTTTGTAATAATATCCCTTTCTACATTGTGTCTGTTTTTTGCGGTTCTCGATATTTTTCCAATGTTGTGGGCAGCCTTGATATTTCTCCCTCTTTGGACTATATATGTGATATGCCGCGGAGTAAGATTCTTCAGATTTCCCGAAAACAAACAAATTTCATGCACTGCCATAATGTGCCTTCTCATTGTCGGAGTGCCCTGTGTGTTGGATTGGTTGTTGAAAAAGATTCTTTCATAGTTCTGACAATTTGAGGGAGATCTTACATTCAATAAAAGAGTAAAGATGAAAGCAAGTCAAGTAAATATAAAAAACAGGAAAGCCACTTTCAATTATGAAATTGGCGACACCTACACAGCCGGAATGGTGCTTACCGGGACTGAAATCAAGTCGATAAGGGAAGGCAAAGCCAATCTCAACGATAGTTATTGTGTGGTTGACAGAGGCGAAGTATGGGTGAAAGGAATGCATGTGTCGGAGTATTTCTATGGGTCGTATAACAACCATGTGGCGAGACGCGACAGAAAACTCCTGCTTTCTAAAAAAGAGATTGCAAAAATCGAGAAACAAAGCAGCGACGCAGGTTTTACAATCGTGCCTCTCAGAATTTTTATCAGCGATAAAGGTTTTGCCAAGATTGTGATTGGAATAGGCAAAGGTAAGAAGGAATACGACAAGCGCCAGAGCATCAAGGAGCGAGAAGACCGTCGCGACATCGACCGGATGTTTAAGAAATAGAAGAGTCTGCGGAAATGAAAAAGCGCAATCTTGAACTGCTGGCGCCGGCGTCGAACGCTGACATAGCCATCGATGCCATAAAACATGGCGCGGATGCCGTGTATATCGGTGCGTCGAGCCACGGAGCACGCAAGGCGGCCGCCAACTCTATCGATGATATTTCCCGAGTGGTTGATTATGCGCACAATTTTCGCGCACGGGTTTATGTCACGGTCAACACAATAGTGTATGAAAACGAACTTGCGAAGGTTGAGAGATTATGTCGCGACCTTTACAGAATCGGCGTTGACGCGCTGATTGTGCAGGACATGTCGCTGCTTCGTCTTGACCTTCCCCCCATTGCACTCCATGCCAGCACGCAGTGTGACATCCGCACTCCTGAAAAAGCAAAATTTCTTCAAGACGTGGGATTCTCGCAGCTCGTGCTTGCAAGGGAATTGACACTGCCTGAGATAAAGGCAATAACCGCCTGCGTAGATATACCTGTGGAGTGTTTCATACACGGGGCGTTGTGCGTAAGCTATTCGGGAAAGTGCCATGCAAGCTGCGCTACCACCGGAAGAAGCGCAAACCGTGGGGAATGCGCCCAGATATGCAGGTTGCCGTTCACTCTGAAAGACAACACGGGAAAGATTCTGGCAAAAGACAAACACCTGCTGTCGTTGCGCGACTTCAATGCCACGGACAAGCTCCCGGATCTTATAGAAGCCGGTGTCAGTTCGTTCAAAATAGAAGGACGCCTGAAGGAAGCGGACTATGTAAAGAACATCACCTCCCACTACAGCATACTGCTTGACGAATACATTGCCACACATGGCGACGAATACAGCAGAAGCTCTTTTGGGAAAGTGAAAAGGATATTCATGCCGAAACCCGACAAAAGTTTCAACAGAGGTTTTACAGACTATTTCCTTTCGAAGCGTCGTCCGGATTCAATCGCTTCTCTCGATACTCCCAAATCGATGGGAGAGGAGATAAAAGACATTAAAGAGCTGCATAACGGCGACGGCATCAGTTTCTTCGACCATGACAACCAATACCAAGGCGTCAATGTCAATAAAGTGGATAACGGCAGGATTATCACGGGAAGGAAAGTCATTATCCCGAGGGATTCAATCATCCATAGGACTTTCGACGTAGATTGGCAAAAACTCATGGCAAAAGATTCCGCAGACAGGAAGCTCGCCCTCCATGTCAGCATTGACGACACCGGAGTGACGGCACATGATGAAAGGGGAGTGGAAGTGCGTCTTCCTTTGGATGTGACAAGAGACCGCGCAAGGAGCCCCATGGACTATAAAAGCGAATTCGGGAAATTAGGTAATACAGTTTATTCACTTTCTTCATTCCAAAGCACGCTCGACCCCATGGTGTTTATCCCGCGCTCGGAGCTGGCTTCGCTACGCCGTGAACTTGTGGATATGCTTGATAAAGGGAACGTTGCCACCTACGGCTACGCCTATCGACGTCCGGAAGATATGGCGGCGAACTATCCGTTGAAAAAGCTCGATTTCCGTGAAAATGTGGCAAATTCTTTGGCAGAATCTTTTTATTTGAGCCATGGTGTGAAAAGCGTAGAAACCGCAATGGAAACCTCGAACCAAAATCGGAAGAAGGGGACAGTAGTTATGACTACAAGGCATTGCATACTCCGAGAACTCGGAATGTGCAAGCGATTGGAGAGAGGACGTTTTGAAGAACCATTGGCAATATGTAGCGGCAACAGGCATTTCAGGCTCCATTTTAACTGTGCAGACTGCGAGATGGAAGTGCTGACACAGTGAGGTTTGGACGATAACGTCAGTATATTTGTACGATAGCATTCATGGCGAACGCTATCGTATTTTCTTTTTGTACGCGAGAATACGCTCCCGGAAAGTAAGTTTTATAATTTTGCGAGTGTAAACGCCGGCACCAGATCCATCCGGCGTCAACCGAACAATAAGAATCTAAACTTAAATATCAAAACCAAATCATGAAGCAAAAATTATTTCAAGAGCTTGCGAGAGCCGGATTGCTGGGCGCCGCAGCAATCATGTCATTGACTGCAACTGCCGAGAACCGTACGCACGTGTTGAGTTCCGACAAAACGTCGTTGGCTGTAACCACCAACGATGGAGGACAGGCATATTTCCAATATTTCGGCCCGACAATAAAAGACACCGACATAGCCGGTTTCTTCGGAGTCGGTTCGAACTTTACGGGACACACACTCCCTCAGTTCGGACTTCATTCTTCGGGTGAAAAAATGCTTGCCGTGGTCATGCCTGACGGAACGATGAGCACAGACCTGGTGATGGAAACTATGGAACGAACCACCGACGAGAAAGGAGAATTGCTTACGCTTGTATTTAAAGACAAGGTATATCCTCTCACGGTGAAACAATATGTGCGGAAATATGCAGATTCCGATGTGTTCAGCACATGGATTGATATCACAAACACCGGAAAGAAAGGCAATATCAAACTGCTTAATTTCGCAAGCGCCTGCATACCTGTGGCACGCCTTGACAACTGGCTGACACAATTCCACGGAAGTTGGGGATGCGAGACAGGGATGACAGAGACGGAGCTTCCCAACGGACAAACCGTAATCGCCGACAAGGCGGGACTCCGCAATGCTTTCGGCACGAATCCCGGCTTCATGATTTCGCTTGACGGCAAGCCGGCTGAAAACAGAGGGGAAGTATTAGGATTCAACCTGCTCTGGAGCGGCAACTATAAAACCAAGATACTTGCCGACAACGGAAGCATCGACATTATCGGAGGAATTAACGAAGACACATCGGCTATAACACTGAAGCCGGGAGAGTGCCTCTCGACTCCGGAATTCGCGATGGTATATTCCGACGAAGGAAAAGGTGGAGTGAGCAGGGCTTTCCATAAATGGGGCCGTAAATATGGAATGACACACGGCGATAAATTGCACGACGTTCTCCTCAACAGTTGGGAAGGCGTATATTTCGACGTAAACCAGGAAGTGATGGACCAGATGATGGGCGATATCGCCGCTCTCGGCGGCGAACTCTTCGTGATGGACGACGGATGGTTTGGCGACAAACATCCGCGCAACGGCGGAAGCGCAGGTCTCGGCGACTGGATGGTGAATAAAAAGAAACTCCCCGAAGGAATAAAGGGACTGACAGAAGCCGCCAAGAAACATGGCATAAAATTCGGAATCTGGATAGAACCGGAAATGGCAAACACAAAGAGCGAACTCTTTGAAGAACATCCGGACTGGGTGCTCAGCCAGAAAAACAGGCCACTGTCGTGCGGCAGAGGAGATACACAGGTGGTGCTCGACCTTTGCAATCCGAAAGTGCAGGATTTCGTTTTCGACGTGACCGACAACCTCATGAAGGAGAATCCTGAAATAGCATACATAAAATGGGACTGCAACAGCGACATCATGAATTACAATTCGCCTTATCTCCCTGCCGAAAGACAAAGCGAGATTTATGTGCGCTACCATCAGGGCCTCCACAAAGTGCTCGACCGGATACGTGCAAAATATCCAGACCTTGTAATCCAGTTGTGTGCAAGCGGCGGCGGACGTGCCGACTACGGCCTACTACCATGGTTCGACGAATTCTGGACAAGCGACAACACCGACGCTTTGCAGAGGATTTACATACAATGGGGCGACAGCCATTTCTATCCTGCCATAGCCCAGGCATCGCACGTAAGCGCAAGTCCTAACCATCAGACAAGACGCGAGGTGCCGATAAAATTCAGGTTTGACGTGGCCATGAGCGGACGTCTCGGTATGGAAATCCAGCCTAAAAACATGACTGACGCCGAAAAAGAATTTGCAAAACGTGCGATACAGGCATACAAGGAGATTCGTCCGGTGGTGCAATTCGGCAATCAATACCGATTGGTTTCACCTTACGACAAGGGGCCGGTAGCCGCCCTAATGTATGCCGACGAGAAGAAGGACAATGTCGTGGTGTTTGCATATCGCATCGAATATCTCAACGGGCAGAATATCCCCAATCTGCGTCTTGACGGTGTGGATCCGGATAAGAATTATCGAATACACGACCTTACCCCTGCCGACCCGAAGCGTCCAAGCCGACTTGACGGCAAAGTAGTGAGCGGAAGGATATTGAAGAATGCCGGTATTAATATAGGGAGCTCACTTGGCAGACCATTTACGAGCGTAGCCCTGTCGCTGACGGCAGAATAACCACAACGCCTCTACAACTGAGGCGTAGAGGGCTTAACGAGTGCCACGGAATCCGACGGAACGGAATCCGTGGCATTTAAACTTTTTCCTTTCTCGTTGACCATCTTCACAAACTTGTCGAGCATCCTCATCAAAGAATCATTCTCCTCCTGCGTTAGATGCAAATCTGTGTCGGCAGGAAACTGGAAATTCACCTTGGAAAGCTTGTCGTCGAAACTGTCTCTCAATCTACGATAAGTGGCCGAATCCGACACGTTTTTCATGCTGTCGGTATATAGCTCTATCAGTCGCACGCTCTTCTGAAAAAGCTGTTGCGCCACGGCATGGTCGTATTTCTCTCCGGAATTACCACACCCCGCCATGCCACAAAGAGAAACTATAAATAGCGGCATAATGCCCCGTTTTAACATAGCAGACGATTTCATTTCAGTTTTGGTCTGAGATATTTGGCTGTATATGATTCTTCGGAAGCGGCAATCTGTTCCGGTGTGCCGACGGCAACTATGTTGCCACCCTTTTCTCCTCCTTCGGGACCTATGTCAATAACCCAATCAGCCGACTTAATCATGTCCATGTTGTGTTCGATTATAATGACGGTGTGTCCTTTGTCGATAAGGGAATTCATTGACTTCAACAATGTGGCGATATCGTTGAAATGGAGTCCGGTGGTTGGCTCATCGAAGATAAACAGCGTATGGTCAAGGTTTTCCTGCGAAATATAGTAAGCGAGCTTCACACGTTGGTTCTCCCCGCCGGAAAGGGTGGAGGAACTCTGACCGAGCTTGATATAGCCGAGTCCGACATCGCTTAGCGGCTTAAGTCTCTTGACAATCTTTTTCTCCATGCTGCCGGGATTCTCGTTGAGGAAATCAATAGCCTGGTTTATTGTCATGTCAAGGAAATCATAAATGTTTTTCCCACGGTATTCCACATCGAGCACCTCCTGCTTAAAGCGCTTGCCATGGCAGACTTCGCATTCCACTTGAATGTCGGCCATGAATTGCATCGGGATGGTTATTGTGCCTTCCCCTTTGCATTCTTCGCAACGTCCGCCTTCGGAATTGAATGAGAAATAGGAAGGCGTGAATCCCATCTGTTTGGAAAGCTGTTGCTCGGCAAAAAGCTTACGTATTTCGTCGAATGCCTTCAGGTAGGTGGCAGGGTTGGAGCGCGACGACGTGCCGATCGGGTTTTGGTCAACGAATTCAACAGCCCTGATTTCGCCAAGGTCTCCCTGAAGCTTTTTATGCAATCCGGGTGCATCGGTGGCTTCCCCCAAATGGCGGGATAGCGCTTTATAAAGAATTTCCCTTACAAGAGTTGATTTTCCGGAACCGCTGACGCCCGAGACAACCGTCATCACTCCCAACGGAAACTTCACATCTATATTTTTAAGATTGTTTTCCTGAGCACCGACCACTTCTACATATTTTTTCCAAGGACGGCGGAGATGAGAATATTCGATTTCTCTCGTGCCTCGAAGATAATCGACGGTATATGAGTCGGAAGGTTCGTCAGAAGCCAATGTTTTGGGAAGATTGCCCTGATAGACAACGTTGCCACCCAGACGACCGGCATCCTTGCCGATATCTACGATATAATCCGCTGCAAGCATAATTTCTTCGTCATGCTCCACCACAACAACCGTGTTGCCTATTTCCTGAAGATGACGTAAAACGGAGATAAGACGCTGCGTATCGCGAGAATGAAGGCCGATGCTCGGTTCGTCGAGGATGTAGAGGGAGCCCACGAGCGACGAGCCAAGGGAGGTGGCAAGATTAATGCGCTGGCTCTCGCCGCCGGAAAGTGTGGATGAAAGGCGGTCGAGCGTAAGATAGCCAAGTCCAACTTCATCGAGAAATTCAAGACGGTTATTGATCTCGATTAGGAGACGTTTTGCTATGGCCCTGTCGGTGTCGGACAGATTTAATTCAAGGAAGAGAGTGCGAAGGTCGCTTACCGGAAGTTTAACCAGATCTGTGATGGTGTGTCCGTCGATTTTTACATATTGCACATCCTTGTGAAGCCTTGAACCGTGGCATACAGGGCAAGTGGTTTTCCCACGATAGCGGGCCTTCATCACGCGATATTGAATCTTATACAGGTTTTCGTCAACCCAACGGAAGAAGCCGTCGATACCTTCCCAAGCACTATTGCCGTGCCAAAGGAAGTCGCGTTGTGCTTGAGTAAGGTCGGAATAGGGGGTATGGATCGGGAAACTGAAACGAGGAGCGAGATGGATGAGATGGCGTTTCCATTCGCTCATCTTTTCTCCACGCCAGCATTGCACGGCATCCTGATAAATAGACAGGGACTTGTCTGGGATCACAAGGTCTTCGCTTATGCCCATAACCTTACCAAACCCTTCACATTCAGGACAAGCCCCGTAAGGATTGTTAAAATTAAACATAAGGTCAGACGGTTCACGAAATTCCATGCCGTCGGCAGTGAATTTCCTTGAAAAGAAATGTTCATGAGGGCCGTCGGGGGTCCAAGTTTTAATTATGCAACAATCATGACCTTCGAAATAGGCAGTTTCTACCGAGTCGGTAAGCCGCGAGATTTCATCTTTGTCAGACGACACGGCAAGGCGGTCGATAAGCAGACGGTAGCCGGAAGCATCGTTGTCGTCACCGCTCTGCATGAAATCTGAAATGTCGATGAACTCTCCGTTTTTTTCAAGTCGTGAATAACCCTCTTTCGAATATATGTCGAGTTGCTGATGGAAAGTTCTCCCTTCCGGGATGTTTATATCTACCAAAACGGCCATGCGAGTACCCTCGGGATAGGATTGGGCCGTATTGACGATATCCTCGATGGTGTGCTTACGCACTTCCAGACCTGATACAGGGGAATATGTATGGCCGATTCTCGCGAAAAGCATACGAAGATAATCATAAATCTCAGTTGACGTGCCGACGGTGCTTCGCGGATTTCGGGTGTTCACTTTCTGCTCAATGGCTATGGCGGGGGGCAACCCCTTGATGTAATCGCATTCCGGTTTTGCCATTCTGCCAAGAAACTGGCGGGCATAGGCCGACAGACTTTCCACATATCGTCGTTGCCCTTCCGCATAAAGAGTGTCGAATGCAAGTGACGATTTTCCGGAACCGCTCACTCCAGTCACCACAATGAATTTATTTAACGGCAGGGAAAGGTCGATATTCTTAAGATTATTGACCCTCGCTCCTTTAATATCGATTGTTTTATTGCTCATTCTGATAGTATGATTACGGTCTCATCGTCGTCTCCAATCATAAATTTTTGAAGAGACCCTAAATTACAAAACGTAAAAACAATATCAAATGTTATGCCATAAAAAGGTGTGTCATAATTGAAAATATAGAATCAATTATGACACACCCTTGATTATAGATTGATGTTGAGATTTATGGATGGTATGAGTGTCCAAGGAGACAAGGGAGTCCAGTTGACGGAAATGACGTTTGGGGCATCATATCTGTTTGAATAGGGATAGAGCCGTCGCGTGTAGAACCGGTTGCCCTTGCGGTATTTTACAATATAGGTATCAGGGCTAATCTGCCAGACAGCAACGTCGCGACATCCTCTCGTGGCATGCCTCACCATATAGCCAAGATGAGCGGGCGGGGGAGGAGGCGCAGGAGCGTAATGGCTCGGACGGTAATGGTGGGGACGCGGAGGAGGAGGGACGGGGCGTCCGTAACCATGGCCGGGACGAGGTGCGGAATTATGCTTGTTCCACGACTTGTCATGCTTGTGGCTATTATGCTTGTTCCATTTGTCTTTTTTCTTGCCATGTTCTTTATAGCCGGGACGGTTTCCGGGATTTTTGCGGTTGTTTCCCCGTCCTCTGTCACGTTGTTCGTGCCTATCTTTGTCATTATGCCTGTCGGCGTAAGCAATGCCGCTTCCCATTGCAAAGAATAGAGAGAGGATAAGGATTATAGTTGTACGTCTCATAGCAAATAATGTTAAAACGTTATACAATTCGGTTTATACTTTCCTATAAAGACAAGAATGAATTGAAAAGTTTATTCAAAACGAAGCTAAAAAGCCATAATAACGACTAAAAAGGAAATATCGAGCAATCGAGATAAAGCAGATCGGATCAAGAAATGAAGTAACAAAACAAAGAGAGCGACTGAAATTCAATCGCTCTCTAAAGTTGCCTTGGAAAGACTCGAACTCTCACAAACGGAACCAGAATCCGGTGTGCTACCATTACACCACAAGGCAATCTGTAAGTCATAAAGACTGTCAATTTTTTAGTTGCCTTGGAAAGACTCGAACTCTCACAAACGGAACCAGAATCCGGTGTGCTACCATTACACCACAAGGCAATTTTCAACGACCCTTCGGAATCTCTTTCCCGTTTGAGTGGGTCATTTTGTTTTTGACGTTGCAAAATTACTGCTTTCTTTTGAAACAGCAAAATATTTTTGACATTTTTTCAAAAAAAAAATTCATGGCGATTTTTTTTAAATTTAATTTGGATTATAGAAAATAATTCCTTAACTTTGCAGCATCAAAATGAAAGGGGCATTAGCTCATCTGGCTAGAGCGTTTGACTGGCAGTCAAGAGGTGACGAGTTCGAGTCTCGTATGCTCCACAAAATTAAAACTCTCAAACTCAATGATTTAACTGATTTTGAGAGTTTTTATTATATAGTCCGGTTTCCCAAATTGAATCATTTCGGACATTTTTAGATATTAAGAGGCATGGCATTCATTAAATATTACAGGATGCTTGGCGAATTTTTCACCTATGTCTCTTTTGTTGAACCGATACTTTATATTTTTGCAGAAAAATAGCCATGAGGACAGATTTACCTAAAACCATAGACTTAGACAATCCTGAATTTCAAAGAGCTTTCGAGCTTTTGAAAAACACTAATGCCAACGTTTTTCTTACGGGAAAAGCGGGTACGGGTAAGTCCACATTCCTTAAATATATCTGCAAAAAACTTCAGAAGAAACATGTGGTGTTGGCTCCCACCGGTGTGGCCGCCGTCAATGTCGGGGGTGTGACAATCCATTCTTTTTTTCAAATGCCTCTACGTCCTGTGCCACCGGACGACCCGGATTATTCAGTAAAAGTTCAGGCTGTAAGTAAAAAATTATCGAGGCAGAAACGCCGGTTGATGACGGAACTTGACCTTATAATCATTGATGAAGTCTCTATGGTTCGCCCGGATATGATAGATTTTATAGACCGCACTTTAAGGGGAGTAAGAGGTAAACGGGGAGTGCCGTTCGGAGGAGTGCAGCTATTGCTCGTGGGCGATATCTTTCAGCTTGAACCTGTGGTGACATCCGATACCAAGGCAATATTGTCAAAATATTATCCGGATTTCTTCTTCTTTAATGCATTGGCATACCAACGCGCAAATCTTGTCTCCATAGAACTGCAGAAGATTTACCGACAGACGGATTCCGAGTTCATCGACATGCTTGACCGTATCCGTATCAACAAAGCAACTGACGCTGATTTCAAAATTCTCAATTCGAGAATGGAGGGAAGGGAGATTCTTCCGATAAAAGCAGATGAGAAATTCGGAATTGTACTCGCATCGAGAAGGGATGCGGCAGCCGCCATTAATTCTGAAAAAATGGATGAGCTACCTTCGGAAGAAATCGTGTTCGAAGGGAAAATAGAGGATGATTTTCCCGAGAAAATTCTTCCCACCGACCTTAACCTTGTGCTAAAGGAAAATGCACAGGTCATGCTTATCCGCAATGACAAAGAACGACGTTGGGTCAACGGCACGCTGGCACGTGTGAAAAGTATAGATGACGACGGGATAACTGTTGAACTGGAAGACGGAAGGGAAGAAAAAGTGGAGCAGGAAACCTGGGAGAATATCACCTATTCTTACGACGAAAAAGAAAAGAAGGTTAAAGAAGAGGTAATAGGGCGCTTCACTCAATATCCCTTAAAAGCCGCCTGGGCACTTACAATTCATAAAAGTCAAGGGTTAACCTTCAGCAACGTAACTATCGACATGGGAGGCGGTGCCTTCTCCGCCGGGCAAACGTATGTGGCGTTAAGCCGCTGCCGGAGTCTTGAAGGTCTGCGCTTCATTAATCCTTTACGGAGGTATGACGTAATCGTGAGTAAAGGCGCATCGGAATTCAGCCGTAGTTTCAACGACGAAAAAGCGTTGGAAAGGGCGCTGAACCAGGCAAATGCAATAGTACTCACAATCGAGGCTAAAGACGACTACTCCAAAGGAAGATTTGAAAGCGCCGTCGAAAAGATATGGGAAATCCACTCATTGACCGGGGCGTTGTCTAAAAAAAGCGTAAGAAGGCTAATCTCTAATTGCTTGGGGGAAATCAGGAATCTGCGGCGCAAAGTTGAATCGCAAGACAAGATGCTGAGAGGATTGTCGAAGGAATTTACCGAATTGGGGGAAATTACTCTTTCGAATTCCGATGACATACATGCCGCACAATCTAATTTCGAAAAAGCCCTTAAACTCGATCCCTCGAACACCATAGCCGAACTGGGTAAAGCAAAATGCGTTGCCCGCACCGGGCATGTGAAGAAGGCATATGGTATTCTCGATAAAATCATACGTAAACGAGGTAATATGCATTATGAAGCTTGTTTGCTAATAAGGAGATATCCAAGCCGACCAGGGAGACTTGTCGCAAGCCGCCCTTAATTATCAGGCAGCCGCCAAAGACAGACCGAAAGAGAAAGAACCGATTCTACGCCTCATAAAACTTTATGAAGACGCCGGGATGGATGACACCGCCGACCAATGGAGGGGATGGCTTGGAATATAGAAATAGAAGTTGTTTAAACAACTTCTTATAGCGCACCCGAATATTTATAAAAAATATTAAAAATGTGAAATCAATGCATTAAATATGGAATTTTTAGCGAAATTTGCAAAATATAATACATACAGAATATGATTGAATTATTGGCTCAATACCGCTTGGAAGGACTGTTTGTCGGATTATGCACTTTTCTGATTATAGGAGTGTTTCATCCGCTTGTGATAAAGGGGGAGTACTATTTCGGAGAAAAAGTGAAATGGTGGTTTCTTGTTGCCGGGATTGTTTTCCTGGCGGCGTCGCTTGCCGTGGAAGGGCTTACCGCATCCGCACTTTTGGGTGTCACCGCTTTCAGCTGCTTCTGGAGCATCAAAGAGGTGAAAGAACAAGTGGAGCGGGTCAGAAAAGGGTGGTTTCCCGCCAATCCTGCCCGCGCCAAGAAATTGCCTGAAGAATAAAATCCTTTCAGTCGAGGAATCTTGAAGTCAAACCGTTATAGAAGTCGATTCTGCGGTCGCGTAGGAACGGCCACCAATGTCGCACGTCTTCCGTACGTTTCTTATCGAGTTCAACGATAAACTCCTCCGGACTATTGTCCGGGGCCATCGCAAGTATTTCCCCTTGCGGACCGGCGACAAAACTCGACCCCCAGAAATCTATTCCGGAAGTCTGGCCGGAAGGGTCTTCTTCAAATCCACAGCGGTTGACACTGACCACGGGAATCCCGTTGGCCACGGCATGAGAACGTTGAATCGTGATCCAAGCTTCACGCTGACGGTCTTTTTCATCTTGAGTGTCATCCGGATTCCAGCCGATGGCTGTAGGATAGATTAGCATCTCCGCCCCTTTCATGGCCATAATCCGTGCTGCCTCCGGATACCATTGGTCCCAGCACACAAGCACTCCCAGATTTCCTAAAGAGGTTTTTATAGGATTAAATCCGAGGTCGCCGGGAGTGAAATAGAATTTTTCATAAAACCCGGGGTCGTCGGGGATATGCATTTTCCGGTATTTCCCTGCAATCGAGCCATCTACATCAAACACCACTGCAGTGTTGTGATAAAGCCCTGGGGCGCGACGTTCGAAAACGCTTGTAACCAACACGATGTTGTTTTCCCTTGCGGCTTCGGCATATACAGATTCAACGTCTTCAATCTTAACGGCATATCTGAAATTGTCAACGTCTTCACACTGGCAGAAGTAAAGCGAGTCGTGAAGCTCCGACAACACTATCAGCTGTGCGCCGTCTTCCGCAAGATTCTCGATGGCAGAAAGATTGCGTTGGCGGTTGTAAGCCACGTCGGGAGAAAAAGAATGCTGCACGACTCCAACCTTTATGGAATCGGCTTTTAAAGGACGATATAGACCGGGCGCAACGTTATCCGCCCGGTCGTTATTATAATTATCTATCATATATTACTGGATTAAAAAGATTTTTCGGAATCTGCATAGTGGCACAATGCAGGGAGCCGTGTTGCTTTATAAGAGTGGTGCAGTCTATGCCGACCACCCTGTGGGAAGGATAGGCTATTTTTACAGTCTGCATTGCAAGATGGTCGTTTTCAGGTTGTCCGTATGTGGGCATGAAGATAACATTGTCCGTAACAAGATAGTTTGCATAAGTAGCTGGAAGCCGGTTGCCTTCTTCGTCGAAGATTGCGTCCGGGAGAGGTAGTTCTATCAGGTTAAACGGATTCCCTTCAGCATTTCTGAACATGGTGAGTTGAGCCCTCATTTTTAGAAGTTCTTCAAACTGGGAGTCATCGACATTTCTGCAACCGGTGAAAATTATGGAATTGTCGGGGGCGAGCCTTGCAAGCGTGTCGATATGGGAATCTGTATCGTCTCCTTCGAGTGCGCCGTAATCGAGGAAAAGAATATGATTCACCCCAAGAAGATTCTGAAGCTTTGTCTCCACCTCTTTCTTGGAGAGGCCTCCGTTTCTATTGGGGGAGCAAAGACACCTCGTGGTTGTAAGCAGAGTGCCTTCACCGTCCGTTTCAACCGACCCTCCTTCAAGCACAAATGCACGTTCGTTGCGATAAACGTCAGGTGAAAACACACCTTTTTCCGAGAGCTTCAGATTTACAAGGTTGTCTTTATCCGAAGCGAATTTAAGTCCCCAACCGTTGAACCCAAAATCAAGGGCACGGATACGGTCGTCTTTCATTACCGTAATGGGGCCATAATCTCTCGTCCAGGTGTCGTTGTAGTCAAGTGAGATGAAAGTTATCTTGTCTTGGCGGCATTTCCCGAGAAGTGAACGTGCATAGTCGGGGTCATTGCATATCAAGACTACATGGACGTTTTCATCGGTAAAGGCTTTGATTATCCTTTCATATTGGAGTCGAGCCTCATCGATGACATAATTCCAGTCGGTATTTTCGTTAGGAAGCGCCATAAGCACAGCCTCCTGGGGAGCCCATTCGGGCAAGAAAGTTCTCATATTATGATGTAGCTTTGTTTCAAAAAATAATCAGCGATTGCAAATTTAAGAATTTAACGCGTGATACACCTTTAGAAAAGGGAATAAATTTCTGTGAAATGATTAAATTTGCAAAAAAATTAACTGAAATACACAATGGACAATACAAAACATACTCCCGACACTGCAAAAGAGTTTGCCGAAATGACGGCAAGATGCAGGGATATTTTCGTTAAAAAATTATCTGACTACGGCACATCCTGGAGGGTGATGCGTCCGTCGAGTCTTACCGACCAGATATACATAAAGGCACGCAGGATACGCTCACTTGAGGAGAAAGGGGAAGCTGCGGTAAACGAAGGCATCGAACCGGAATTCATAGGAATCGTCAACTATTGCGCCATCGCCCTTATCCAGCTCCGTCTCGGCTCGGGCGAGGCAATCGACAAGGAGGAGGCAATCAAACTATATGACGAAGAGATTGCTTCCGCCACATCTCTCATGCTTAATAAAAATCATGATTATGACGAAGCTTGGCGCCACATGAGGGTATCAAGTTTCACGGATATTATCCTTCAGAAGCTTTTGAGAACCCGAGAAATCGAAAGTCACGATGGAAAAACCATTATAAGCGAAGGGGTTGACGCCAATTATATGGATATGATAAATTATTCCCTTTTCGCCTTAATAAAACTTACTTATGGCGATTAAATCCAGGAAAAGCGTCGAGATAGCTACATGGATTATCAGGCTTGCCGTAGGTTCGGTGTTCATGTTCTCCGGATTTGCCAAAGCCATCGATCCTTACGGCACTCTTTATAAGGTTGACGCTTATCTGGCGTCGATGTCTTTAGATATCTGGCCCAACCTCGAACTGGTGGGTGTGTTCGCGCTGTGTGCCGCCGAATTCCTTGTCGGGGTGTTTATACTGACGGGATGTTTCAGGCGATCTACCGCCATAATAGCGGCAATAATCATGGCATTCATGCTTCCGCTGACGCTTTGGATTGCCGTAAGCGATCCTGTAGATGATTGCGGATGCTTCGGGGATGCTCTCCTGATTTCTAATTGGGCTACATTCTGGAAAAACGTGGCACTTACCGCCGCTATCGCATGGCTCGTGGTTTATAACAAGAAATGCCACTGGCTCGTGACGCCGGCGTTGCAATGGATTGCGTTCGTGGCAACTTCCATTTTTATTGTGATAATTGAATTGTTTGGTTATATTTCACAGCCGTTAATCGATTTCAGGCCGTATAAGCAAGGTGAACCAATTATCGACTTCGAAAATCAGGCTCATGCGGAAGAGCCTCAATTCATCTTTATATATGAAAAAGATGGAATAAGAAAAGAATTCCGTGATACGGACGTGCTTCCCGAAGAATCCGAAGGTTGGGAGTTTGTTGACAGAAAAGAGTTGCCGCACCAACAACCGAAAGCCTCAACATCGGAAAACGGTAAGAGTCTTAGAATCTGGGATAAGACGGGAGAGGAAGACGTGACGGAAGAAGCCATCGACGAAAAGGGGATGGAACTGCTCGTAATGATGCCGAATCTCAAAGAGGTTTCCCCGGCAACCACATGGAAGCTGAATTCACTATACGAATGGTCGATAAAAAACAATGTTTTCATGGCGGCGGTCGTTTCCGGCACTCCTGATGAAATAGATGAATGGGAAGACCTTTCGATGGCAAGTTATCCTATCTTCACTGCCGATGATACGCAAATAAAAGAGGTGGTAAGAGGAAATCCGGCGGTGGTTTATCTCGTTGACGGTAAAATAGAATGGAAAAGCAGTCTGGCGGCCATCAATATAGATGATTTCCTCTCGCCCGGCACATCAACGGATGCAATGACTTTCGGCACCGACAACATGCGGATATTAAGGAACTGTCTTTACACGTATCTGACAATCATGGCGGTGTTGGTTTTCCTGTCATTCACACCTGCCATGAAGAACTTTTATCTGCGAAAAAACAGGAAAAAGGAAGAAAAAGAGAAAAATACAACGAAAGAAGATTAATTAAACTGTTCTTTCCAGCATGCATCTACAACCTACGATTGAAGAAATAATATATCAAAGAAAGGAGACACATCATCAAGATTAGTCAAGCCAAGAGTCTTCCCTAACAAGCAGGTCGGACTCCATTTTCTCACACAGATTCTTATCGCTGCATCTGAAGAATACAATTTCAAAAATCAATCACCTCGTCGACTTTTAAAACAGAACTTAATCGTATATTTTTTAATAAGAATAGATATCAAGGCAATAAATCGACAGTAAGCTCGTTTTAAAAAACACTGATAATTAGTGAGATAGGCGGGAGATTCAGAAAGCAATTTGGACATTAACGGCAGCCGTCAATCACATAGAGAATATTGAAGACCTAGGGAATTCATTGGATATTGACGTAGAGATTTTGGTGGAAGATCTATTAAGATGTTATCGACTGCCTCTCAATAATTCAATTCCCCATTTCCTGGAGGAGAACTTTCGTAATGTATCTGATCAGACCGTGTATAGCAGCAACTGCTGGGAAGTCGCTGCTGAGAATGTCAACCATTATCAAATGTATAAGGACGATGATTCTTTCCAGGTGATTTTGAGTTACTTCTGAAATACCATCAAGCGGACATTGATTCAGCCAATGTTGGACATATTTTTCCAGTTGGTCCGTGTCCCGAGCCATGGTATGGCAATCCTATGTCTGCAAGTATAATCATTCTTGGAGATATGCCATGTAATGACGATTTTATAAATCGATGTGCGAATATAATACTATCTTTTGAGCCTCGACTTATGTAAGAGGTTCAGATTATGGTGAGAAGTTGGATGTCATTGGACGGCCCAGGGATTTATAATAATACGGAATTTCAGCAATCTGGGATATGTGTAGGGGATGCTTATAATTCAATATCTTACCGTCACTGGATAAGTGAACTCCGAAATTTAGCATGGAAACTCAAAGTAGAGGGACAAGACTTATTCAACCATGTGTGCGTCATTAATGCAAATGCTTACTATGCAAGTTGTGGCCATGACCCCTGGGCCACTGGACTTCTTCCATCTCAATATTATCTGCGTATTCTTTTGAACTATCTTGTAAATAATAAGAAGGGGAAAAAACCTCTTTTCATTATTCCTTCTACCAGTCTCCATGAGGTTTGGAGAAAGGTGCTGGGATATTGGATAGAGAATGAGATAATGGTGTCACAAGATCTTATCCTGATTGACCAACCTAACTCCAAACTCAAATTGTCTCCCGACCTGATTGGTAAGGAGAATGTCAAAAAGATTTTGAAGAGAATTAAGTGATATGGAATATACCGATATTCGCTACATAGCAGAGAAGATTGATGGCTGCGATTGTAGATTGTTGTTAAGAAAAGAAGGCATCAAGCCACTAATAATAATCGGTATGAATCCGAGTACGGCAGATGAAACCATTTCAGATGTTACCATGCGTAAGATAATTGATTTTATTACTAACTGGAATCAAGGTGGTGTCCACAACTTCGATAGTTTCATTATGCTTAATCTTTATCCATTGAGAAAGACCTCTCCCTATGAACTGGTTAAAGAGCATACATTTCATCCGTCTCTACATAATAAAAATATGGAATTCATTCTTTCGATTTTGAATACATATCCAGCGTCTAAAATTTTGCTCTGTTACGGTGATTCTATCGAAATAGTTCCCTGAATGAAGAAATGTAGGGACGCTATATTGAAGTGACGAAGTATCCTGATGCTTCACTTTATAGTTTAGGCGAGCTAACTAAAAGAAAGAATCCACGTCATCCTTGTAGATTATCTTATAGGACGCCCTTAACTCCATTCGTTAATCCATTTCAGAAGGAATAGTGGATGAGAAGTTTCTCTTAGGCAATATAACAAGAACCTAACGTCTTGATTATATAATATTTAAACGACTATAAAAATAGAACGTTCGATTACTATTCCTACAAATTTATTAAACGCCCTTTTGATTGTGCAAAAACATCATACTTGAACTTCTTAATAAGGTGGGTCTTGACGATATTCACGTTGTATCGTTAAACAGTAAACTTTTAGGTTATTTCTACTTTTCAATTTTACAGGATAAAATTCTTAACTTTGTAAGACCTTATCGCCCTTAGGTGGAAAAATATTAAGGCTCGTTTCGGAAGAATACCCTCTTTAATTTCATTGTTAACACAGAAGATGCTTCTCTCAATCAGATATGACAGAGACAAACCATAAACATCGTCTTCCTCGCCATGGACACAGAATTTGCTAAGCTGCTTTTTGAGAATCGTATAGCTTATAATACATAAGCACAATTTCGTCTCAATATTTTCTTAATTCTTCAAAGAATCTCATTCTTAATGCCTCATCAGCAAGCACCGAGAATGGTCAAAGCCATTTACGGATGTTAACAGAGTGGATTACGACATATTTTGTGCCGAATATCTCTATCTTCAGTTCCTCAACAGCCTTATTCAGTGCATTGAGATTCTTCCAGGACACACGAATTCCGCACAAAGTGAATACCGGGAATCATATGTCATGCTTTGCGAGGTTATGGTCTCCGCACTCGTCAATGAAGAGATAATATTTCGATTTGTCGTTCTTTTCGATTGACATATCAAATGCGAAGTTATTAAAAATACATGAACTAAGAACCCTGTCTTAAATAATTTAGTTAACTGTGTCGTAAGATAGTCCTTGGACTGTCCACAATATTTTAGAAAAATAAGAAAAGTTATGCACAATCTTGTGATTGTGAACGTAGGAAATTCATCAAGGACAAGGATTGGCATAGTGATTCTCACGTTCATAGCGTGGGTCACTTTATTACATCTGTCCAAAGGGATTCCTACGACCTACAAATCAAGACAAATTATTCAAGCTAAAATTTGCGGATTTTTGTTAATTTTGCAGTCTAAATAACTGAAAAATAAACGACCGATGGATTTCAAGAAGAAGACGGGGGTCAATTATGATTACATACTCGCCTTGGAGAAAGAAGGCGATAGAGTTACTATTGCCCAATACCCTATAAGCCGACATAGTAGTGAAATTGATAGAGCTTTGGAATGTTTATATGATGAAAATGCCGATTCGTGTGATATTTATAACGCCCTTTATCGGTGTCTATATGGGAGAGAATACAATTATTGTCTCAAACACGAATATACTGATCATTATATAAAGCCTATCAAGGTTGAATTTGATTGCTATAAATATGGTAGAGAATTAAGAAAAAAAATTGATTCTCGCATTGAAGCTAAAGTCCGGTGGCTTAGTAATAATGAAAAAAATAATCGAGAAAAATTAGCCGAAGTCAGACAATTAGTTTGGAAACAAATGTATTGGCAAATAAAAAAACATAAGGAGTTCTTGATTGATATGGCTCTACCTTATGTTTATGCCAACGATTATGAAGACGCTCTGAATAAACACAATATCCCTGAGAAAAGTATTATCTATTCGCATGAGCGACATGGTGACAGCCGTTATGAGAAAATTAAAGAAAACACCATTGAACATAAGGTTAACGAAGATATATCCATAAAAATAACGACCAACTTTTGTTATGGTTATTCATCCTATTTCCATGTTGTGGTTATTTATAAAGGAATAGCATTACTGCCTTATAGCGCATGGGTAAAGTACTATTATGCAAGAATAACGGAGCTATTGGGATACACTCGTTCTTATGAGTTAATACGCGAAAGTTGGCATACATGTATGACTTTTCTTGAACATTTTATTAACTCAGCGATATCTAATCCTGAGGAATTTATAAGAAACGAAGTTATGCAGGAAGTAAATGGTCTTATGGAAGGTTTAGAAGAAATTTTTCAATATGATACAGAACGTTTTAAGAAGGAAATAATAGTAAAGAAATGCCCTGGTGAAGATAGGTACATTGGAATACGTGGATTGAGACAGACCTCTGAATCAGATGAAGAATTATACAATATAGCTCCTAAGGAGATTGCTATGATTTATAAGATGGAGAAGATTAGCGGTTCACTGAAATTTTTGGATAGTCTTCGTGAAATTAAGGAAATATACTCCGATATTACAGATACAATAAATCGAATTATTGAAATGAACCGGACTATTCTTCCAGAGGTAGAGCGTGCTATACCTCCTGTAGAAGAAGAAATTAAAGAATTCAATGCAGATATTTTGCCTTTGAAAACGCAATTAAACTCGTGTCAAGTGGCATTTGACAAATTACAGCAGAGGCTTGATAGAATTTTCAACAGGGAATTGCATAAAACAGGTTATTTGTCTGGCGAGGATAACGCTAAGATTCAAAAAGAATTTGAGAATAATAATCCTCAGTATGTTGAGTTTAGAAAAACGATTAAGGACCTCAAACTTCGTATAAGCGAACTTGAAGATAGTATTTCCAAAAGAAGACGCGTATTAGAAAGATTAAATGATTACAAAGAGCTGATTTTGAAATACACTATGCGATAACGAGAGTTGCCCATTTGAGCGACTCTGTAAGCTCTGTAAGGAGATAGTGAAATCTGGGGTAGATTTTGCGGAACACGTGATTGTTCGCGACCATAGAGCAATCAGTCGTACATTAAAAGCTCGTTTCAAAAACCTTTATAGTCGAAGTTGTTGACAAGGTTCCTCATCTTCCTATGAGATCAGGCTTTATTGAGTATCATTAGCGGTAAAACTAAACTATGCTTCATAACTATTCAGCGGACATTCAAAAGATACGAGGTCAAAGAGTGTGTAGAGCGTAAATATCTCTCCGCATATTGCGCGTTTACTGAATCAGACGGTATAGTGGCGGCGTTTAACTCTAATGAACGATGCCATTATGATTAACATGGAGGATAAGGAAACGGACTTCTTTGATGATCTCAGATTGGAAGAAGGTTCCTCTATTGTTGATTTTTTCAAAAGGCAATCTTCATTCCCTGCCATCAATATAGGTCATTTAGGCACATCAGTAGATTTTCAGAACAATGGCATAGGCATGTTTATCCTTGAGTTTGTCGCTGGTACATTTTCTCTGTATCGACAGGCCGGATGTCAGTTCATTACTGTGGATGCCCTCAACAATCCCCGAACTGTCAGTTTCTATTTGAATACATTAGTGTCCACTAAAAATCGGTAGTGTTTCACTGAGTGTGTCTGAGGCGAGTTCACTCAAGCCTGTAGACTTCA
>CAJUCW010000007.1 GCA_910585275.1 uncultured Muribaculaceae bacterium | reverse complement strand
AGGTGGGTATGCAGAAGATTATCACGACCTGCGGCAACATATTCATGGGTGCGGCACGAAACAAGGAGACTCTTGAATGGGCGCAGAATGATGTGTTCGGCAAGGCAAAGCAGACATCGACATCAATCACCATAAACGACCAGAAAATCTCAACCTCCATTTCCGAGAAGATGGACTATCTCGTTCCGGCGGCGAAAATCGCTGACATGGCTACGGGCTGGCTTGCAGGGCAGGCGGCACGTGACTTCACGGCCACCGATGAAAAGATGCTGTCGCATTTCGACATCGAGGACTCCGAGGAGTTCAAGACAACCAAGTATTTCTGCAAGACGCACTTCGATATGGCACGTATCAAGGAGGAGGAATCCAACTATGTGGAGCTGCCTAAAATCTATTCTTTCGACAGTGAGCGTGAGAAGGAGATTATGCTCAACCGCAATTTCAAACGTGTGAACCAGGAGGTGGCCGATATGGTGAAGGAACTCCTCGGTACTGAATAACAAATTTTTTATCATGCAAACTACCGCCAAAATATCCGTTCCCCTCTCGCTCCGCTTATCCGGGAGTGCGTTGAAGATTATCGCCATTCTCTCGATGGTGACCGACCATTGCGCCTACTTCCTTATGGAGTCGGACACTCCGATGTACGACTGTCTGCGATGCTTCGGCAGGATAGCGTTCCCTGTGTTCGCTTTCCTTGTTGCCGAGGGGTTCGCACATAGCCGCGACCGCATGAGATATTTTCTGATACTTGTGCTTGCCGGTGTAGTCAGCGAATTGCCGTGGTATCTGCTCAACGGAGCGGACGGCACGCATAATGTCATGTTCACTCTCTCCCTCGGAGTTGTGGCACTCGCCATATTCGACCGTATGTGTGAACATGGGCCGCTGTCGTTCATCGGTGTTTCAGGTATCGCTGTTCTGGCATGGTGGCTCGGAACGGATTATGACTGGCGCGGTGTTCTGATGATAGCGGTGTTCTACATTCTCCGGCACCAGACTATGCGTCCGTGGCTGGAGCGTTCATCGACACATTTTCCCTCGCAGGCTATTCTTCAGATTATATTCACGTTCCCTTTGATGGCTCACTACGGCGTAGCTGGGGCATTGCTCGCCTCCGGAATAATCTTCCTCTATGACGGTACCCGTGGCTTCATACTAAGCAAACCGGCCAAATACAGCTTATATGCCATATACCCCGTACATCTGATGTTGCTATCGCTATTCAGTTGATAACTTAAATTCAATTTTTATTGCGTAGCAGGATTTGGCATCTGTGAATACATATATTCCTGTCTCGGCCTGTTCGTTTCGGACAGGCTTTTTTATAGGCAGTCTCCTCAAAATTTAGTAAATTTGCAGTCTAAATCAGATAAGTACGCAAAATGACTAAGGCAGAAATTGTAAACGAGATAGCGAAGACCACAGGTATTGACAAGACAAGTGTTCTTGCAGTGGTTGAGCAATTTATGGTTGTAGTAAAAGACAGCCTCGCACATGGAGAGAACGTATATCTCCGTGGCTTCGGCACATTCCAAGTTAAGGAACGTGCTGAAAAAACCGCACGCAACATTTCAAAGAATACCACTATCGTAATCCCGGCACATAATATCCCGTTCTTCAAACCATCGGCCGAGTTCAAAAAGGAGGTGGCTCAGTGATATGGAACAGGAAAACCAAAATATCGAAAGTGCGGTTGAAGAACTGACTCCCGACTGTAACTGCCATTGCGAGGGCGAATGTCATTGCCATAATTGCTACGAGAGACAGCCGGAGATTTTCGATGAAAGTGACATCGACCGCATAATAGCCAACCTTAATGACTGGGATTGAGATATGAGGTATAAATATTGTCCCGAATGTGGCGCAAAACTCAACGGACGGCAAGCTGGTGATGACGGGCTTGTGCCGTACTGTGATATAATATTTCGTTCACTCGAATAAAAAACTTGCAAGATAAACGGGTAATACAAACGCGACAAAGATGAGTAGCGCCAACTGTTGATTAAATCGTAGAATTGTTCTCCTGATTAATTTTAAGGTCAGTTCTACGCCGAAATTTTATTATAGTGTTATCCCCGTTTGTGTTTGCTTGCCACCACATTACTGAACTGGTGAGTTTTGTTACTTTATAATAATAGTTTCCGGCCCAAGGATCTTCACTGTCAAGTTCACCCACTAAAGTCAAATCCAACAAAGGTTGATTGTTCTCCATATATCGGATACTCCAGTTGTATTCTTTGTCGAATAATGGTTTGCCGTTTGCTGTCAGATAATATGTGGTGATTTTTCCATAATGACCACCATAAGTCCCCTCAGTCAAATCAGGAGCGGCAGTTATATCGTAAATGCAGTTTCTTTCAGGAGTTTGCGAGACAACCTCCCATTGCCCGGCCAAAAGATTCAAGTCGATGATTTCCACATCATCCTCATCGCTGCAACCGGCAATGCCAAATGAAATAAGCGAGAGTAACAGTGAGAATAAAAACTTATTCATAATGAAGAGATTATTAGTTTAAGATAAAACGCCGAAATGCGCCTTTTATTGCGATACAGATGGCAGAATCGGACAAAGTACCTATTCGGTTAATGCCTCCATATCGCTACTAATGCACATAATTATTGTCTTTAATGGAGCATCCTGTGCAGTATATTGGATAGCCATAATTTCCTTCGATGTACGGATGTCTGAAATAATCATACAAGGCATCAAATTCAGTATGAAGTTCAGCGTTTTGGTCAATGGCTGAATTGGTAAGGAGAACGATTTGTGTATTTTTTAGGTTCTGTTTTTCAGTTCCAATCATAGATGGTCGAGATATAATGGCCCTGACTTCAGGATATGTCAAATCGCTGCCAATGACAAAATATGCAGTGGAGCCATAAGTTTAGACTTGAATCGGTGTTCCTGTCTATTATAAGGGTCGAGCTATCTGTGGTGCCGGTGTATACTCCAATATAATTTTGCAAGCAGAGGTGATGTGACTATCACCTTGCAAGCCTGCCGAGTCAGTAATAATATGCTTGCCATTTGCCGATTTATTATTGGCAGAACAGGTTGTAAAGGCGATTGCTACCCACAACATGATAAAAAATCTGAAAAATCCCATATATTTGTTTATTTATCTTATCCCAGCTTGTTGCGGAGTTTACGGACTTCGGTCTTTACAAAGCCCATAATCTCTTTCCCTAAAAGGAATTGTTCAGTGGCGAACCAATCGGGGTTGCCGTTGTCTTGCTGAGTATAATTTTTCTCGGAGTTGTCTATTGCATCCTGGAGACGTGCCGGGTCTCGTTGATAATCAAATCCACCTGCGATTTGTTTATTGACATACGCCTTGACAGATGGTTGTTTTTCAACATCTTCTCTATCCGGCCTGTCTGCATAGTGATGGTAATATAGCCATACTTCAAAGCAGGGGTTACTTTGCGCGACATTCCATGCCTCATACGGTTTAGCCTCGCTGTATTTCTCAGTTATCCGCGCGTTCATAGCCCTGCAGAAGTTTCTGAGAGGTGCTATCTTACCCTCTTTCTCCCATGAATCAGTGTCTATCGCAAACCATATTTTATCTTGTTGGAGATAGTCAATCGTATGTTTTCTTGTATCGCCAAGCAAGATACGCTCGGCAAGCTCCATCAGTTTCAAGGGGTCTGTGCCTTCTTCAGGAGGTATGACAATCAATTCAAGATTGGAGGACAATCCTTCAAAAAAGCCGAAATAGTCAGGCTCAGAGCCTTTCCCCTCACAGACTATATAGATCTTGCTGGCATCTTTGGTCGGCTCACTCTTGCTGTAATCTTTCCTGCGTGTAATCATATCACCATTTCAGATCAGAAAGGTTAGACAGGAACGGTATGCCTCCATAGCGGCCATTGAGATAACCGTTCTCGATGTTCGCGGTCTTGTGGATATTATAGTCGCTCAACGGATAAAGCTGTGTTGACTGGTCAACATCCTTCTGAGCGAACCATATCTCATCGGGGCGGAAAATGGATTGGTCAAGCAGACAACTCTCATGTGTGGTGAATATTATCTGACCTTTGGCATCACGGTTCTCCGATATTTTACTCATGAGAGTCTTTATCATTATTGGATGTATGCTCCTTTCTATCTCATCTACAACGAACACATTGTCACGTTTGAGAATGGCATAAAGCAGAGGCATATATTCTATAAGCCTACGTGTGCCGTCAGACTCCATATCCATTTTCATCTCCACATCATCACCATTATAATTGGTGTGTACGGCAATAAGTGTCTTTATATAAGGCACGCCATCCTCGACAACGATGTTTGAAATCTCATTGTTATGCGTCTCCATAAGCATCTGTGGTGTGCCTGGATGCTCTTTAGCGGCGTTGATAGCCTTTGTCATGGTAGTGTTGCCACGCACTTCATCCTCATTCAGAATCTCTTTGCGGACACCAAGTTTGGTTATGCCCGTTTTAAGTTCCGGCATGATTGAATTTACGAGTTCCGCAAACTCACTGTCTCCGTCAAGCACATGGGGAAGATAGCCTATCCGCATAGTTGGCAGTACAACCTGCAATCGTCTGATCCAGTCGTATGCCTCCTTTACAGCCGGTAATTCTTCGGGGTAATACTTACCGAAGAATGACAGGGCGAGCATATCCGGACGCACAATCCTGTTCATCGCGTTCATAAAGACCTCGATGAAATCATCCTTGCCACCGGGACGCAAATAATCGCCGGAAACATTTATGTCATTATCCTTACGGCTGAATATCCTTATGTCTTTACTTTTCTGACTGAGAAGCAATTCCTCCTCAAATACTTCCTGACGGTTGAAACGCAGATGATAATAGAATATCTTGCCCTCGGTAAAGAACTCGACAGCAAGTTCAGACGGAGTATTCTTTCCGTTCTCATCAAGTTTGAAATAGAGATCTTCGGCAATATCCGCCTCGCCCATCTTCTCGGCCCCGACCAATGATTTGAGCAAGGCGATACATTTGAGTAGGTTGCTTTTGCCCGCACCGTTTGCTCCATATATGGCACTCATACGCAATGCGGTCACATAACCACAGTCCATTTTGTGCCATTCGTGGCTATGGCTCTTGCTTGACGGGAAAGTGTTGAACTCAACCGCGTTCTTAAACGACATGACATTTTCTGCTGCGAATCGTAGTAGCATGGCTTATTCCGTTTGTTATTCACGGCAAAGATAGCAAAATATATCCATTTACACAAGCTATTGCCGATTAAAACATTATATTCAGTTAAATTTTAACGTAATTATTGCAAACTTGGTTCATTCAAAGCTGACGGAGCACCCTTATCACTGCACGGATATAGCCCGGATCTTCGGCATAGCCAATCTTTTTCAACCATAGCAGATAATTTCCGCCCTTATATCTATATTGTACTTTTGTGTAATATGCTTTGACCGATTCAGTCCAGTGGTTGAACTCATAGTATTTGCCTGTGCGTGGATTGGTAAGCCCGAAAAGATTGTGCTTGTTGCGGCAGACCGGGGATTTGAACCAGCCTGTTTCAAGTATTGCCTGTGCCAATACTATCTTCGGATATTTTATGCCGTTCTTTTCAATCTCGGCAATCAGATTTTTAATGGTGAGAGGGGGCAAATTATCAGCGGCAGCTACTTCCTCACATGATTTTCTCACCATGCCAGCATTGCGAAATGCAATTTGTATAGAGTCAGGATATTTCACTGTCATAGCCAATTCTCTACTCTCTGTATATCCCACGTTTTCAGGTTCTTTGGTATTCACTACGGCTGGAGGAGCCTCAATCGGTGTCTCTTTTGTGATTGTATGAAACTGAGCCATTGACACAGAGGGAACTGCAATCATGGCTACTGTAATGAGAAATGTGTCCAAAGTGCTCATGTACGAAATTCTTGTAAAATAATTTTGTCATCGGCAAGTGGTTGACACCACGAAATTAACCCCCAATAATAAACCGCATGAACAATTCGGACACAAATTTTTCAAATCAGTTACCTTTCGAGCAGTTGGCAAAACTCGGGCTCGACCGTGAAAAGGTTGAGAAATTGCCACAGGAGGTAAAGGAGAAGCTGATTAACGGAGAAGTGACACCTCTTATGGAGGTCACGTTACCGGCCGGGAATGGCATGGTTATCTCATTACCCCTCAAACTCCAGCTCGCCGCTGATAAAGACGGCAATCCCACGCTGATCGCATATCCCGTGCAGCGTGAACTGTCGGTTGACAGGAACAACGAGCTTCGCCTGTCGCAACAGGAACTTGACGCATTGCGCCGTGGCGACGTGTTGCAGAAAGCCATCGACATCAACGGCGAGAAGACTCAGCAGTATCTCCAGCTCGACCCGGAAACGAAGTCAATCATCCACCGCCGCATAACCGAGGTGCAGATTGAGCAGAAGTTGAAGGACATGGAAAAGGTCAACGACATCGAGCTTGGCTCCCAGCAGAAACAGCAGGCACGCGAAGGCAAGCCGGTGGAACTGTCGGTAGGCGGCGAAAAGGTATCGGTCGGCATAGACCTCAAAGAGCCTCAGGGCTTCAAGGTCGTAAAAGGCGACCTCAAGGAATGGGAGCGACAGCAGAAACTCCGCTATGACGAGCAGCACCCCGAATATCTCGGACTGGTAATGACCGACAAGAACCGCTGGGAATATCAGAAAGTTGTCGAGAATGATTCTAAGGAACGTGCCATCAGCCTCGACCCCACGCAGAAAGAGGAACGGAAATCCGGACTAAAGAGATGATTGAATGATCTCACAAAAGACAAAGATGGAACGGATGTCAACCGAGTACAACAGATTGAAAGCAATACATCCCGATTCTATCATACTATTCGATACAGAAAAAGGCTATGAACTGTTCGGGCAAGATATTGAGGTCGGCAAGAAAATACTGAACCTTGATACTAACCATTTTGCTCCTGAGCTTATGGAAGATTATCTGTTCATGCTTGTCAAGAGCGGTAAACATATAATTATCAACGATGAAATAGATGTGTATGAAACAAAACTGAATAGCAAACAAGAAGCACATAACCCCATAGATAATACCGATATGCCAAGAAAAAAGAAAGAGAAGACTCCCCAGGAGGAGCTTGTAAAGACCACAAAGAGCGCGGTCGATGAAACGACCCCGAAAGAGAAAAAATCAGAATCCCAATCCGCCACCCAGGGCGAAGCCGCCGAGCGCAAGCCCCGTGAGCCTCAGATGGTGACGGTCAACGGCGACAAGGTGACACACGGCCACGCATACCAGAGCAAGACCAACCCGGAGGACTGGTATTTCACCGCCAAGATCAACGGCGAACAACTGAAGCCTCAGAAGATGGATCCGGCTGACCTCGTCGCCTATAAGGAGAAGGAACTCACCGTGCCGCAGCTAATGGAACGCTACTATCCCACGAAACTTATGCCGAGGGTGCCGGATGTAGCCTATCAAGTGGCAAATGTGCTGCCCGGACCCGGCGGAAACCTGACCATAGACAAGTTCAATGTCTATAAGGAGACCGACGAGACCCGCGCCGACTACGGCAAGTATAAGTTCTACGCACAGGTGGGAGACAAGAAGATGTCAACAACTGCCTCACGCGAGGACCTGAACGCATACTTCGACCGCGTGGCAACTCCCGGACAGCTTGTGGAGCGCAACTTCGGCGACCGTCTGCACCTGCAATCCCACTACGAGCAGTTCAGGCTCCCGGAGGGCATCGACCCCAAGGGTATCCGTGTCGCAAAGGACAAGGAAGATGGAAAGTGGAAGGTGTCGGCCGACCTCGGCGAAGGACGCGGACGCACTTCCCGTCAGGAGCTGTCCTTTGACGACGGCTATTCTCTATTCAAGACGAAGACCGCCACACGCGAGCAGATAGCCGCAAAATATCTCACTGAGGAGATAAGCACCAAACTCGCCGCTCCGCTATCTATGGAGAAATCAGCCTCCATGAAAATGTAAAACCGTTTCCCCACAACACTTAAAAGAATACCACTATGGCAAAATTAGAATATGACGAACTTGTGCAGCTCCTTCAGGACGGTACAATAGGCTTCCTCCGCTTCATGCTTGAAAGCGATAATGCGGAGTCCTACCTCGAATGGTGCGAGCTTCATGGCATCGAACCCTCTGAAGAATCCGCCGAGTTCTACTACGACGAGACCGAGATTGACATGATGGAGCGTCAGCTGATAGATGACGAGGATTATGGCATCTGGAACTAACGGCGCGTCCAACAGTTCAGGCCAGCAGGCCCTCGACCGCTTCGCCCAGATGATGATCGAGCGTATGGAGAAGATGAAGGGCTCGGACTGGGAGAAGGGCTGGATTGGCGGAGCCTCCTCCGCCGGCCTGCCCCAGAACATCATGGGACGCAACTACTCCGGCTCAAACTCCTTTTTCCTCCAGTTGCACACGGCGGCGCAAGGCTACGAGCTTCCCGTGTTCCTCACATTCAAGCAGGCACACAACTTCAAGGCCCATGTCCTCAAAGGAGAGAAAGCCTTTCCGGTGATATACTGGGACATGATGGTACGAGACAAGGACGGCAAGAGAATATCCTCCGACGAGTACCGCGCCATGAGCCGTGACGAGCGGAAAAATCTTGACGTGATACCCTTTGTCAAGGCGTTCCCGGTTTACAACATCGACCAGACCAATTTCCGTGAGGCACAGCCTGAGAGGGTGCAGAAACTACTCGACCGCTTCAAGGTGCCTGAAATGCGCGACACACAGGGTATGTACGCCCACGGCGCACTCGACCGCATGGTTGCCGAGCAGACATGGCTCTGTCCCATACAGGCCGACCGCAAGGAGAAAGGCGCGTATTATTCCCCCTCGCGTGATATTGTGGTGCTTCCCATGAAGCAGCAGTTCAACAAGGGCGCGACTCCGGAGGACATATACCGCGACGGCATGGAGTTCTACTCGACCATGCTACACGAAATGACGCACTCCACCATGACACCCGAAAGGCTCAACCGTGAGGCGGGCGCGAAGTTCGGCGACCCGAAATATGCGAAAGAGGAACTGGTGGCCGAGCTTACAGCGGCCATGATAAGCCACTCTATGGGCTTCGACTCCAGAGTCACCGACAACTCGGCGGCCTACCTCGATTCATGGATAGGGGCACTCCGGCAGGAGCCGAAGTTCATCGTGTCCGTGATGGCCGATGTCAACAAGGCTTCGGAAATGATACTCGACCGTGTGGACGCACAGCGCATATCGCTCGGCGAACAGCCTTATCTGGCGAAGAACGACCCTCTGATGGCTCCATTGGAGGACGAGATATGCCCGTTCAGGAACGCTGCCATAATCAAGACCCGCTCCGGCGACTTCGCCCTCCGTGCCTCATACAACGGTGTCGATCTCGGCATGAAGCCTATCGAGCGTTCAACCGCGAGAATGTATTTCCAGCTCACCGACCAACGCGAGAAAGATATATTCCTCGGAAGCGCGATACGCAAGAATTATGAATCGGAGATAGCAGGCATCGACCGCCGCGCCTCCAAGTCACTCTCAATCGTCTGAAGCTATGGCACCGGCTGACTATAAGGTCAAGTTCAAGGAACTTAAATCGCGTGTGGGTATTGATGATGTCGCCTATTCGCTCGGCTACCGCCTCGACCGCAAGGCAGGTGTGGGCCGGTACATCGAGCTTGTGCTGGGCGAGGGACGCGACAAGCGCGACACAATCATCGTCAGCAACCGCCGCGACAAGGCTTCGCAGACTTTCTTCCGGCGTGACGGCTCAAAGGGTGACGTGGTGTCGTTCATACGCGAGAACCTTTCATCGTTCAATGTCATCGGGCTTACCGAATGGCAGAAGATAGCGAAAGTGATGGCGCAGTTCGCCAATATGCCGGAGCCGGATTATGACCGCGACAGGGATTATGTACGCTCGGCATCCGCGCCTCAGGTGTTCGACCCTTCGCGCTACCGTGTCAAGGAACTGGACGCGGCCAATATCCCCCGGCTGTTCGCACAGCGCGGACTGTCGGCAGATACGGTCAAGGCTCTCGCCCCGTTCATTTCCCTTGTGTCTGACAGGCGCAACGAGAATTTCAACGGCTACAATATTGGCTTCCCCTACACGGAAGCCGGGAGTGACAAGACTGTGGGATATGAGATCCGCGGCGTGAGCGGTTACAAGTCAAAGGCCGCCGGCACCAATTCCTCCACGGCGGCGTGGGTGGCCGACCTGTCGCACGGCAACAACGGCCTCGTGCGTCATGTGTTCTTCTGTGAATCCGCCTTTGACGCTATGGCTTTTTTCCAGCTGAACCGTCCCCGGTTAGGCGAGGACATCGCCCTTGTCTCCCTCGGCGGCACGTTCTCCGACCGTCAGGTACTGGGCGTGATGGAGCGTTTTCCAAACGCCCGTGCCTACGACTGCTTCGACAACGACCTTGCCGGACGCATCAACGGACTCCGACTCATGGCTCTTGTCGAGGACATTCCACTGAAAATCACCAAGACGCCGGAGGGCTTGATGGTGGAGGCCAAAGGCAAGAGTTTTCCGGTGTCGCCCGACCGCTCCGCCTACACTCAGTTTGAGCCGCATATCTCCGTGCGTTACCGCATGGGGCAGTGGCAGCCGCCTAAGGACTTCAAGGACTGGAACGACTGCCTGTTGGGTAATCGCTCCTCAATCAAGATACTCCCTACCAAACATGACCGTGACGATAACCTCGCCGAGCAACGCGCCTCCGGCTTAAAAATATGACTGACCGATGAAGACTATCAAACCGAAAACAGCCCTGCTCGCTCTATCCCTCCTTGTCATTCCGGGAGCGGACATGATGGCGCAACAGACCGACCCGACGCTCACGGCGGCGGTGATAGCGCAGACCGTGGAGCTTAACAATATCCACAAGAAGCGCAAGTCAACCCAGGAGAAGATCATCGCGGCTGAAGCCGCCGTGACTGTCGCCCTCGACCGCGTTCACTCCGTGGAGAACAAGATGCTTGAGTATCTTTCCAACGCCCAGGGTGCCATGCAGAATCTCTATCAGATAAAGCGTGCCGGAGAACTGGTGCTGACGGAGATACCCAAGAACTGCGACCTGTTGCGTAAATCGGTGCCGGGCCACCTGAAAGGCACGGCCATAGCGGTGCTGGTGTCCGATGAGCTGACTGACGCGGCCACGCAGATGGCGGCTCTCTATCCCTTCATGCAACAGCTTGTCACGTCGGGTAGCTACACTGTCACAGGTTCTGATGGCAAAAAGGAGAAGCACAAGGTCAACCTGCTCAACTCTGCCGAGCGGTACTATGTGGCAAACGAGGTGGTGACACGTCTGGAGACAATCAACACCGACCTGTGGCTGCTGGCGTGGCAGATACGCACTCTCTCATGGAACGACCTGTGGTTCTCGCTCGACCCCGACGGCTGGGCCTCGGTTATGTCGGGAAAGGCTATCGCGGAGACCCTTGTGTGGGAGTGGAACACGATAAAATACAGATAAACGAACTATCAACAACATTTTTTACATGGATACAGAAACAAAGATTATCGGCCGTTGCCCTGTGTGCGGCGGCAATGTGGTGAAGACCTGCAAGGGCTACCGCTGTGAGAACAACACCGGGGAGGACGGCAAGTGCGGACTCTTCATCAACGGGGTTATAGGCAACCGCAAGATGGCGGATGCCGAGGTCGCGGAACTGCTGGAGAAGCGGAGCATACTGCTCGACGGCTTCGCCACAAAGGAGTGGAAGACTTTTCCGACCGTGCTTGTCATGGCGGCTGACGGCTCTATCAATATGGAGTCGGTGGTGGCACGCTGCCCCCGTTGCGGCGGCGAGATCCGCGTGGGCGCAAAGGCGTTCAACTGCTCGAACTACCGGCAGGAGGGAAGCCCCTGCGACTTCGTGATATGGCGAAATATTGCCGGGCACCTCATGACGCTCGATGAAGTGCGCGAGATATGCGCCGATGGTGTCACATCCCACGAGGTTGAGATGTTCGGCGAGAACGGCTCTGTTTATCGCCGCAAACTCGGCTTGTCACCCGACAAACTAAAGGTCATCAAGGTATGAAGCCGGGAATGAAACTTGCCATACTGCTCATAAGTTGTGTGGCTATGTGGGGCGGCATAGGTTGTGCGTTCCACTACTTCGGCCAGCCGTCGAAACGGGCGCAGTCGGTGGCGGAGAAAGCATTGATGGCCTCGGTGGATAATCCGGAATCGGTAAAGGTCATAGCGGTCAGCAAGCCTGACAGCGTGTTCGGCCGCAACTACATCAACAACGACGAGAAAATGGCGATAGCCATGTCGATGATGAAAGTCAACGAACAGGTCATGTCCCGGACAGACGGGCTTCAGAACCTCGATTTTGAGGACAACGCCGTTTCCGAGCTTGTCGGCCGCCAGATGTCGGCGATGTCCGCTCTACGCTCGATGGTGGGCTTCGAGACTCCTGACGCTCCACGCAAGCCGTTCTCCGGCTGGAAAGTGAAGATAGAGTATGAGGCTCTGTCGGAAAGCGGCTCTCCCTACCGCTCGGAATACTGGTTTATACTTGATCGTGACGCACAGTGCGTCGTAAACTCTTTTGAAATACCTCTTTTATAAATCCCTAAACTGAATACAACGATGAAAGAACTACTTGATCAGATCGAAAAACTCACATCTACATTCCTGAAAGACGCCGCCTCCCAGCTCGACAAGGGCAACAGGGCTGCCGGACTCCGCGCTCGTCGCGCATCCCTCGAACTGGAGCCGTTGCTTAAACGCTTCCGCAAACTCTCGCTGGAAGCCGCCAACAACAAGGCTGAATAATCCGCCCTCGATAGGACAATTTCTTTGCTGTCAAAAACCGGGACTCCCTGTGCGTGAGCATGGGGAGTTTCCTATTATTTAATCCAACCTTTTTTCAGTACCCGGAATGAATAAAAAGGACTATATATGATGAATAAGCAACTCAGTAGAAACTGGTATTTAAGTGTGTCTTTATTTCGACTTATAAAATAATTTATTCTTAATACAATTCCTGAAGGTATCAATAAGACAATAATCATCCAAATAGACATCAAATCACCCCAAGGCCATAAGTGAAATGAATCTACGATAGCACACACCGCAATATAAACGAACAAAAAGATATTGCAAAGTGTAAATATCAGATATAATTGTTTGAAATTAGGAATTTTGTCGCAATTAAATTTCATCGTTTACCTCCTTTCCGCCAGAGAATAATGAACAGGACAAGGGATAAAAAGTAGGTTATCCACATCAGAGTGGACAAACCATCTATATACATATAGTATCATTCCTCTATTATGTCTATATTGTATGGTTAAATAATATACTTGCATCCACATAGGCGTTAATCCACGTCAATGTTCCATAGATAAATATTGAGATAAATATTATCAAGCCAACTATCTTCTGCCAAGTCTTCATAATCACTCTGAAAAACAAGTTATGCAAATGAATATTACGATAACAGCAACAATCGATGCCAGCACTATCTTTGACACATAACTTTTTGTTTCTTGTGAAGCCTCATAATCGAAACGAGACGGCCCTGCATATTTTTCAATCGCCTTACGAACACTTTTGCTTCGGCAATACAGATCGGATAGGCAAATGTCGTGGAACTCAAACTGTTCACCATTTACCGAAGTTTTGATTCTTAGCCATCTTTCCACGAAACGAGCAAAATAAGATACGTTCCAACTGGTATAGACGCTCACTATATCCCACCACCAATTATATGTTTTGGTCTTGCCCCAGTCCTTTATTGTTATTCCCTCGCTGTCAATTATTAGCGTGGTTCTACCATAGCGGATATATTTATAGGCATATACAGCCACACCCAAACCGAAAAAGACCGCACCAAATATGCACCAAAATTTAGGTGTATAGATAGAAACGTATAAAGACACGCCAAACATCACCGTTACCAACAGTGGAGACGTCAGCGATTCTTTTGCTATATATCGATTATTTATCGGCACTTTTGTCATATTATTTCCCGGCCCACCATTTCGATTTTGGAAATTTTGTTCTTTGAATAATCGACAACCATTATGGCTTCATCTGTCACGTTCTCATCATTTGGATTAGGCTTCCATCTTACATAGAATCTTTTTGGGGATGTATTATCTGAGCCATCTTCCGTTTTCCATGTTATAGCCATAGTTTTTACAGCATTGCGAAAAGCGGTATCTGCATAAGCTATTTCAATATCTCCATTCAGAAGTTTAGTCGCACACCCCTCGTTGCAGTATCGGTCAAATAATGTTTTCATATCCCTAACAGCAACTCCGGCGGCTCGTTCACTGAAATATAGTGTCATAAAACCGGATACTATGTCATATCCGTCAATTCCAAGAGCATAATCTTCAGTGATTATATCGTATGTTCCGTTTTTGCGGATTTGATACAGCAAAGGCCAACCGTCATCGGTATCAGGCAGAAAACAACCGAAAGTGAGATATATTGTAGAGTCGGAATACCAATGCAGTCCGCCTCCCCAATACATTTGATACTCGCCTTCCTGTCCCATTAGATCTTTTGTGCGAATCTCTTTATTTATGAAGACGGGACAGTTATCGTATGAGAGGGTTACAAAGACAGATGAATCACCAAATGTATTTTCACCTATTTTTATACGGGCATCATTTGGCGCAATGGTAGTTATCAGCGTCCAGTGCCCAACGACTGTATCCTCTATCACACGACCACATGGTATGGATTGTATAGAATCTACTACTTCTACAACTTCTATGGTTTTGCTGTCGGTAGTTTTATCGGTTTTGCAACCAACTATATATGACAACATAATTGCCACGAAACCATACAGAAATAAATATCTCATGTCAATCTGCTTCATAAATCAATCTGCCGTTTTTGTATAATTCCAGAATTTATGATAACAGTTACCATCACTGTCAAAGTATTTCCATTCTCCAATATAGTCGGTTACAAATGTTTCTCTATTCCAATCTTGCAGGCACCAACCTTCAGAAAGCATTTTACCACTCTCATAATAACGGCGAAGATAAATTAACGAATCGGGAGCGATTGGATATACAGTATTTATATGTGAGGAATTTTCCCTCAGACTGACTTGGAAAGGAACTTTATTCATAATCCAATGACTATTATAAGATTGTATCTATTTCAAGTGCAATATCAGGGTGATGCACAGTCCACCATCGCCTGAACAGATCCACATTCAGGGTGTATACCGGCAATTCTTCATCTTGACAAACTGATAGAACTTTCTTTTTGCAAAGCAATTCAATAGCGTCAGCCAGTTTTGGTCGAAACGCTGTGATATTCTTGGTCGCCCACAATTCCTGCAGTTCAACCATACTTATTCCACGAGGCATATCTTTTGAAGCCCTATTAAAATGGCAGATACTTGAAATTAAAACATTTACTTCCTTAGGATCCGCTGGACTAAACATATTGTTCTGAAAAACATTTTCAGGCAAAGATTTTACCAGCGAGTTTTCACAAGCAGGGCGTTCTCCTGTTAAGATTTGTACCACATTCTCCAATTCGGGATAGCCAATGATAGCTCTCTTGTTTTCCACCGCATAAAATCCGCAATATTTACATATCATCTGGACAAAATATGGCACATCTCCCGAAAGCATATGTATATGTTTGACTGCTTCTTCTGTAAAGATGAGCTTATTGCCTAGAACTTGTATGAGTTCTTCCGTTGAGGTCCTATCAATTTCATTAACTTGAGCTTTCTTACATCCAACAAGCTGCCCTGTTATGCCGTATGCGGGGTCTTCTAACAATGCGTCTACATCATATGTTCCTGCATAAATAAAGCCTGCTTTCCCTTCAAATGAGAATTGTCGTAGGGTATGAAGAAATGCAGGGTTCAGAACTTTATTGTCCATCATAACTTTTATAAAGGAGAATTCATCAACAAAGAACATTGGATAGATTCGTTTTTTATGCAAAAAATCTAGGGCGCTTTTTAAATCCTTGGCACGTGGACTATCAGACATATCCAATTCTATAACACCATCTTCTCCAATATAATCTTCAAGATAGTCATTAAGTTGGCTATGCAATAAGTATTCCCACATATCAGATGCATTTCCATAACTGGATGCCTGTGAAAGATCCCATTCAAAGGTGGCGATAGTATATTGTTCTCCCTGAATCATAACTGGAATCTTATCTAGTGCTTTTTTTAAATAATTGAGAATAGAACTTTTCCCAGTACGAGTAAGACCATAAAGAATGTATGGTTTATCTTTCTCGATAGACGTGTAATGCTTAGTAAGCATATCTATAATTTGCTTACGACCTTTAAACATTTTTTCTGCGGGAATAGGACCATCATTCCATGGTATTTCTTCATATGTGAGTGATGCAATCGGTTCTATTTCTACTGTAAAGTCAAACAAAGCGGGCTCGAGTTTCTTACCTTGGTATATCGCAGAAATAGCCATAGATAAGTTAATGGACTTAGCATTTGACATTTCTGGAGGCAGTTTCATAGGCATCTCTTGAATACCGCCAGCTTGAATTTCCCTTTCCACATTATTGTGTCCTTTGATTGAAGATCTTGACGGAATTTCAGTTAGAGTCGGAGTTAATATATATCCTTCTGCTGTACTTTCGCCACAATTCTTGATTAAAAGGTTGACTACTTTGACTCCATTTGTTTCTACAATATATGGAGGATCTGCCTTAACAATCAATTGTGGCAGAGTATCCGCTATTTTTTTTTCTAAAAGTTTTGTAATAGTTCTTCTCCATTTTTTTAGCAAAGGAAAGAAAAACGTACGCCCATAAAAAGTCGTGTTCTCGTTAATAAAATGTATCTGCTCATCAATTCTCGCTTGCGCTTGTATAAGAAGATTTGTACGTTCTACTTGATTCCTTTTGGTATATGGCGTAAGAATTGAGAGGATATTATCTACAATACCTCTTGAAATAGTTTCCGTCTCATTCATTAAATCTACATACTCAGCCAACTGTGCCCATTTATTCAGTAATTTTGTTAATAAATGGAGATCAAGATCCTCTTTCAAAATTGCAGCTAGTAATTCGGCACATTTGGCTAATCTTTCCTGCCGAAAGGAGAGCACTTTCTTCAAGAATTGGCCATGAGTCAACTTGTTGGTATAATTGACCTTGCATTTATTCTGAATGGCGATAATTTTGAAAATTTGGTGACGTTTAGCATCATCTTCAAAAGCAGAACTTATAGTGTGCCTCCATGAGCTATTGTACCGCCATAGTTGATTCCAAGCTTTCGTACTGGCTGCACAAACTGCTATAACGGTATTCCATGCAATTTCAATTATTCTTGAATTATCACTATTTATACAACTAGAAAATATTTTATTTAAATTTCCAGTAAGTTTAATAGGAGTCTGCGAGTTTAGGCTTTCCAACATGATATTAAGTTTAAGATAATTGCATAGAATTACTCCCACCATGTATCCCTTAACATCAGATAAAAGATTTAAAGATTCAATATAATAACTACATGCACTATCTCGTTGTGCCTTCATTGTTGCAATATTGACAGAGTCATTAGTTTCAATGTCATTCTTAAACTTATTATAGAGAAAATGTCCTTTGTAAACTGCATAGAATGCTACTGATTCCATGTATTTAGAAACATCATAACTGCCCACCGGCAACTCACTATAAGCTTTAGCTGCTTCTAGAAATAATGGATATTTTTCTCCTACATTGGCGCCTTTATATGCTTGTGCTTCTTTAAGTAATTTTTCTGCGATTTCTAAAGTCGGTTTGCCGCTATTTGCTAAAATACTATCATTTGTATACTTGTGCTCAATGATATCCAAATCAATCATTTTGCTAATTGCAAAAGAAGTTTCTTCCGAATCTAAAATCAGTTCACCGTTCTCCTCTGATGACTCTATTCGATGGGTATCCGCAACACTTGCCACAGACACAGAATTTAGCTCGCCATTACGTAGTTGGTCTGCTAATGTAGACGCATACTTATTATCAGGATTACAATTCAAGGCTTTAGTTACAGCAATAAGAGCCTCTTCATATTCCTGCTGGATTGCATGTAGGCGTGCAAGCTCAGTGTACAGATGACTTAAATTTCGAGATTCTCCATCCGTCTTCTCTTTATATGAAATTAATTCTATGTATGAACGCTTAGCTCCTGTATAATCTTTTATAGATGAGAACGCCTGTGCTTTACGTAACAATAGACTGCTTTTATATTTACTATCAAGCTGCAAATTAGACAATGACTCATCTATAACGGCAATAGCTTCTTGCAAACTCCCATTACGTACAAGGTCATTAATTTCTTTTTCAATCTCTTTGTATGGTTTGGGTATCTTTATTGATCCTTTTCGACTCTCTTGCTTTTCTTTCAGGAAGGCATTCACTGGTTTCAGAATGCGAATTATAGAAAGCAACCTAGTCCTAGCTAGTCCCTCAGTAATATATGATAAAAGAAAGTAGCACATAGACTTTGCCTGCCTATAATGACCACTTTTGACAGCATCCTCCAATAAGTCCACATAACCAGCTATACTATTAGGCAATATAGTTAAGAAAACTGTTTTTGATTCAAAAATATTATGAAAATAAATAACAACCGGCAGAGAATCTCCAATATTGAAGTTGTCAATTTCGTTCATTAACTCTAGTTCTACTATTGTTGAAGTCGAAACTGAAAGTTTTGGGTGCTCTTTAGTATTAACTCGAATCGATCTTTTACATACCTCTCGCACATTAGCATTACTTGCCACAATTACAGACCCAATCTCTTTTGAAAGGGCTTTCTTGATTAAGCCTACAGACGCAAGTAGTTTAGATTTATCAATTGAATCCCAGACCGTTTCATATTGTCCAAGTGTTAAACTTTTAGATTTATCTATAGCAGATGTTTCAATAGTATTTCGGCCATTTGCAATAGTAGTTATATCTAATTTGTCGTCATGCGACTCCTTTTGCAAGTTATTATCCTTAACATAATCCTGTTTAATATTTACCTGCGATGGATTTAGAACCACATTTGTGATCTCCTCATCCTTTTTTATAATTAGGGCTCCGTTATCTAATTTGATAGCCACAAAAGCATCAGACAACTTCACAATTGTCCCTTGATAGATTACATCTTTACACTCAATCAATATGATATCTCCGGGTTTGGCAATATCAGATATAAATGACAGATACATCGCAGAATAACTCTTATTTTTTTTCATATTTAGCAATTAGCTCGCCATAGCAAGAATTGCAAATTTTAAAACTTGGGTTGCCTTCTTCGAAAGCAATCTTTTTTGATGTCTTTTCTTTGTGACAGTAGGCACATATAAAAGTTTGAGAATGGACATATTTCATTAACACCATTCCACATCTTACTTTATTTTTACTTTTAGAATGATGATTCGTACTTGTCATATATTCTTTTATTTAATTTGTTTCTTTCAATAGTTGATTTACTTGCACTCTCAACATTTTTGCTATTTGAAACAATGTATTTAGATCAGGTTGGGAGGTATTAGTGCACCATTTGGAGACGGTAACGGGGTCTTTGCCTAATTGTTCTGCGAGCCATTTGCCGGTGTGGCCAGTTTCAGCTAATACTGCTTTTATTCTATTTAGCTTTTGTCGTTCTGTTTTTGTCTCCATTGATTGATTTATTAAATTTTAAGGCAAAGTTACTAAAGACAAATGAGACTACAAGCAATTATGCTGTATAACATATTTACTTGCAGTCTCAATTTACCGTTGTATTATAGGATTTTACTTCCGTGAATCAATTCGATGTTTCCAGAGGAATGCGTCGAGGTCGGCGCAGTTGACGTAGATTTTACGGCCGATTTGGGAGAATGGGATGAGGCGTTGGTCGCGGTAGTTCTGCCATGTTTTTGGGGAGATGCCGAGGAGTTTTCGCGCTTCTTCGGATTCTATCCAATCGCTGTTGGAATCATCGGCGTTGCGTCGTGTGATCAGATCGATGATTTGCTCCAGCATGTCATGGAGGTTGCGCCATTCATCTTCCGGCACCAGCAACATTGTCGTAGTTGCTCCATGACAATCAAATGAATTTTTTTTGTTCAAATCCTTAATGAGAATTGGGTATGCAATCGGCTGATGCAGTTAGCCGATGCTGAGGCTTGGATATATAGCTACGTGTACTCGTGTATACTGACGTTTGTACGTTTCGACATTTGTCGATGAGGCAGTATTGATGAGTTCATGATTGTTCAGACTTGCCGAGGGGCAATTTCACACAAATTTCAAGAAAAGACATCGGGAAGCAGCAATAGAAAAGTTCTTGGATGTGACGAAAATCAGTCTTGGGTTCCAAGAATTAGTTACACATTCACTTCTTCTCGATGTTCAGCATCGCTCCATTGGTGCCATATTGGTGATAATATTGGTGCTAAGACCTACGATTTTAGCATGATATCGGACTTTGTTCTCTGATGTTGAAGACCGATTACTTTGACAAATATACCGTTATCGGCAAAATCTCAAAGCAACTTTTTCAAATCTTCGACATCCGGGAGGGCCTCGCGCAATTTTTCCGGCATATCCTCGCTCAGGCGGTATGTGGCTACTCCCATAGGCTTGGCGTAGTCTTGAATTACATACTCGACGAAATCTTTATTTGCGTTTTTGCACAGCACGATACCAATTGAGGGATTCTCATGCGGCTTTTTCACTTTGTCATCCAAAATGCGGAGATATGTCATCAGTTGAGCAAGATAACCGGGTTTGAAATTCCCTGTCTTCAACTCTACGACCACAAGGCAATTCAGTTCTCGATTGAAAAACAATAGGTCGGGAAAGAAATCTTCAGAAAATGCCTCAAGATGATACTGGTTGCCGACGAAAGCGAAATCACGCCCGAATGTCATGATAAATTTCTTGATATTGTGGATTATCTCTTTTTCAACAACCCGCTCATCGATGTCCTGAATGTCACGAATCCCGATTTCCTCAGTATTGATAAAATCGAGTAGATACTCATCCTTGAACATATTTAGAGCCTTGATGGCATCGCGGCTATCTTTGATCGTTATGCCGAAGTTTGATGGCATTGCCCCATATTTATCGGCTACATTATCCCTTATCTGTTGTTGGAGATAACGAGTGTCCCATTTATACTCAAGAGACAATCTAATGTATTTCCACCTTTTGTTTACATCTTTTTCTCCGTTGAGGATTCTAATATGGTGGGTAAAACTAAGATTTCCGAACAGTTCTAAATCGTCAATCGTGATTGTCGATTTAGACGAGAGCAGCAATCTTGTTTCTATTTCGCCAATCATGATTGGCGAAATAGATGATGTAGAATCCGATGATTCCAAGACAGGAGCCCACTCCTCATAAAACATTCTCATATTTTTCAGGCTACTTTCCGAAAATCCTTTAAGCCCCGGTAATTCTTTACGTAGTCTTTCTGAGATTGTTCTTATGGCTCCGGTTCCCCAGAACCCCTCGCGAGAGTTCGCTGAAATATATCTACCTATGCCATAATAGAGTGAGAGCATTTCACGATTGACCATCTTCGCCGCCTGATACTGACTGCGAAGAATCGCTTCCTTTATTGTCTGAACAGCGGCGTTATAATCTGCCGTATTCTGCCGAAGAATTGTTTCCTTTGCCATAATTATGCAAATTTACTGATTATTTGTTGATTGCCGAAATTATCACCATATTTTTCCAGCAGTTGGAATGCCAATACGGCTACGGGGTGCAGAAGATAATTCTACCCCCGGAATCGGCAAATAATATAGCCCCACACTGGTCGGCAGATAATACCGACAGGTGGGGCAGAAACAAATAAAATCGGCACGTCCACACGCCTCCCAAACCGATTGCATACGCCGCGAGAAATTTCCGAGAAGAGAATTATGTCATTCAATTATGAGGTCGGGACCGACGTAGCCGGGAGAGAAGCTCCCTTCGTCTATAACGATGCGCTGCACCACCATACCCGGGTCGATGCCGCGAAGGCGCAATTCATGCCGCCGGCCTTTTTTCCTTAGAGGCAGCCTGAGCGTGGTCATGGCAGAATTGCGCAGCACATTGATTTTCCATTCCTTACTCCATTCCTCAGGAAGATATTCCGCCACCTCCTCTTTCCCTCCGTCAACGCTTACCCCTATCCGGCATCTTTTCCCTTCATAGAGCGGAAAAAACGGCAGATGGAATATCCGGAGGGTGACGCTGTCGCCTTTTGTCATGTCAAATCTATACGACACTTCAGCCTCTACCTCTCCGGCATCGTCCGCAGCCTCGCCGAGCTGAAGGGCAAAACCGTCGTAGCCGATTCCTTCAAGAATCCTCGCCCCGCACTTCCCATGCCCGTTACCTATTTTGAACTTCCGCAAATCAAGCGTGCGGCATCCCGGCGCAATTCCTCGCGGCGCAAATGTCACCATGCGTTCGCCAGCGTCCGGGAAATGCTTAAGATGCGGTGGATTCTGATATTTCGCACAAAAGCCGGGAGGCACACTCATAATCCCTTTCCATTTGCCATCCTCTATCCTATTGAAAATACGTCCCAGGCTATCTATGCTGTCGCACGCTTCTTCTGAAATACGCGCGGCAAAATTGGCTCCACATTTGTCGCCGGCGGCGGCAAGTTCCCCGTTAAGCTGTGCGAAAAGATATTTACGGGTCATCATTTCAGAAGCGAAAACAGGATAGCCCACCAATTCGAAAAACGGACTCCACAAAGAATCGGGAAGCGCATCCATTATCCTCCATGTCCTCGACGACAAAGCCGCATAGTCTTCAATCCTTTTCACGGCATCCCCATAATTGCCAAACGAGAAATCGGTCGGCCCCGTGTCAGCCCGGTCGGGAGAGTCCCATTCAATCTCCCATCCCATATATTCCGGCTTCCTGATCCATGCAAGCCTGTAATATTCACTGAGAATAGCCTTGAATTCATTCTTCAGGTCATCGCCGAAGATTCGGGCAAGCATCGCCGGCTGATGGTCGTTGACGTTGTCGTAGCCAAGGCAATCCACATTCCATGCCATATCGAAAAACGTCTGTATGTCGAGTTCTGCAGGTTTGATGTCGCCCACGTTGAGCAGCCAATAGCGGTCCGCGCCGTTGAGCCACGCCTTACGCAATTCATGATACATAAGCATCGGAGGGGTGGTACACAGCCAAAGATAATCGTGCGGAGTCCCGAGATAAGACGTATGGTAATAAACCCCCGCGCCGCCGCTCCGCTTCCGTTCTTCAGGATTCGAGAGACTTTTCATAAAACCGTAATTGTCGTCGGGCCATATTATGGTAACATCGTCGGGCAAATTCAGACCGTTCCTGTAGAGGTCGAGAGTTTCCTTATAAGGCACGAATATCTGCCCTATTTCCGATGCGGGACGCCCGAACTTTGAAGAAAGCATGTCCCGTTGGTCGGCAATCACCCTGTCGAGAAGCGCCACCCTCTCCTCCTTCGGACGTTGCCGGCTCATCGCCTCGTCGTGTACTCCCCTCATCCCCACAGTATAAAGATTTTCGTAAGGGGCCGCCTCTTCCAGACGGGCGGAAAACTTCTTTCTTATCACCTCTCCATTGAGGGCATAATCCCATTCGCCGTCGGTCTGCGGGTTCCATTCTGAAAGCGCCGCATTATTGAAAAGCATAGGTTCGCAATGCGATGTAGTGATGATTATGCCGTAGCGGTCTGCCACAACCTTGCTTTCGGGATGTGAATAAAACGCCCCCGTGCAAGAATGCATGGCGGGGGCGAGCATGTTCCCCTTCAGTCTGAGCAAAAGACGGCACACCTTCTCATACGTGCGCGGGCCGATGTCGGCTATATCGCTGTCGAGGCCGGCGGCAGCCCACGGCAGAAGCCCCCAGTCTTCATCGTTTATGAACATTCCGCGATATTTCACCGAAGGCGCAGCCGACACATAGTCGGCCCTCACTCCTATTTCCGGACACCGTGCCACCGGCACGTCTGCCCACCATACCCAAGGATCAACCCCTATGGCCTGCGAAAGCGTGGTTACGCCGTAGGCTGTCCCACGCCGGTCGCTCCCGGCTATCACCAACAGGCGGCATCCCTCATCTGTTGTCACGGTCTTGATTATGAAACGTTCCCATCCTCCCTTGATGCTGTCAGCAGGAATCACACCTGCCGCCGCAAGCGAATCTACCGCCGACGACAACCCGAGCGTACCCACGACTATGGCATCGGTTGCGAAAGATAATTCACCGGAGATTACTTCGGGGCGGCAACCCGTCACTTCATACAGGTCTCCCGCCAGCATGTCTGCCACATTCTTCACCACTTCGCTGTCGTCAGAGTCGAACACAACCGGTTTCCCTTTCAACCGGAAATAACCGGCACCGCCATCCCCTCCTGTCGAAACCAGGAGTGTCGTCGCCTTACAATTAAAAATTACGGCTACCGCAATCAACGCAAAAGTAATCCCAAAACGTTTCATATCCATACCGGTCATACTATCTTTTTAAAGGTTTTCACAGTGCCGTCTTCCAAAAGCACTCTTACCATCACCACTCCCTTGCAAGGGGAAGCAATACGCCTACCCGTCAAGTCAAAATATTCTTCGGAAACGATTCCGACTTTTCCGGCATCCGGAACGTCAACGCCTGAAAAACCGCCGGCTTTAACCATCGCTTCTTCCAGTTCTTTTATCGCTGTTCCATATACCGACGGGGAGGTCGATACCAAATCCGCATACTTGTCGATTATATCCTTAAGGCGCACCACATCGGCTTCCACCCGCCACTCTTCCGGCACAGAGTCATATAAACTGCGTGCCTGTGACATCACGCGCATAAAAGTTCCCTTATAACGTTCCGCCGCCGACATCGCCGTGGCAATCTTCAGGTTGCCCACAATCACCGCCGCCCATCCGGCGCTCATGCCATACGTCACCATATAGTCGCTTTCCACCCCGATTTCGAATTCACAGGAATGGCTATACGATTCGTCGATTCGGCCGGTGTTCTCGGCAAGATTGCCCGCCGACGGCAACGATGCAAAAGAAGCTACGGGAGTGCCGTCGGGGTTCCTTACAGAAAAATCAAACTTCACGTCATTGTTCATAGAGCCTTCATTCCAGAAAGAAGAATTGAATGTAGCAACGTAGCGTCCTTTCTCCAGATGAAGGGCAAAATCGGGGATGTAACGGCCATACGTGATTTCACATCGGTCGTAATCGCGCGCACTCAGATAAAAACCTTCCTCGAAATCTCCACCTTTCATAAAATATTTCATGCGTGCTCCCCCTGTGTTGGCACTTCCCGACCCTTTCTCATCTTTCCCTCCGTCGGCCCGGGTATTGATTCTATGCCATCCTGTAGGTATCCCCTCCCCCACGCTGTTCTGTTCGGCGCGTAGGTCAGGCTGAAAAACCACATTATATGACGGCACCTCACCTACTTCTTCATATCCATAGGTATAAGCAGCCTTAAAAAGCTTCATTATTCCGCCGTTCTCCCCTTGCACGTTCCTGACCGTCAGCTTGTATTCCCCTTCTTGAAGCGAAGGCACCGCAAGGGTCAGGATATTTCCCGCGCTTTTCGCAGCCAAAGCCACAGTCTCCCCGTCTTTCTCAAGCGCAGCTTCAGTAGCAGTTGCATCTATATCCATGTCAAACGTCATGACAATTTCCGCCCCGTCCGTAGGGAGGTCGAAAGACCCGTCTTCCGGTTCCAACACAGTCACCCGGGGGGCATCGGGGCCGAGACTCCATCTTTTCATGAAATCCCACGCCTCAACACTCGTGAGACAATGCATGGGGTCTTCCGACTGCCAATGCCCTTTGTCCTTGAATTCCAGCAGCCTCACCTCCACACCGTCAAGTCCGTCTTTCCATACATGGAGAGTGGCGCCTGAATTAGGATTGGATGCCGGATAAGGCTTCACCACCTCAGCTACAGGGTTGCAGCCGTTGCGCTTTATCCAGTTGTCGAGAGTGGGCTGCACGCCGCTGAACACGCACACGTCATCGCCCGTGCCATGCACATGCATCAAAGGCACCGGACGCGCCCCGTAGGCGCTTTTATTCCCCATCGGATACCCGCTCACCGGCACAAACGCGGCTATACGGTCAGGAATACGGTTGGCACAATGATAGGTCAGCATCCCTCCCATAGAAAAGCCGGTGAGGTACACCTTGTTGAGATTTATGCCATGGCGGCCATGCATCTCGTCTATTATCGAAAGAATGAAATTCACATCACGGTTTCCCGACACGTCCCAAAACTTGTTGACCGCCTCGGGGAAGACCAATACAAAACCTGCAGTATCAGCCACAGCCGTCCACTTTGAATGGTCGTCGTGCCAGTCCGCGCTCTGGTTGGCACCATGGCACGCTATCACCAATGGAGCGCCTTCAGACGATTTCGTCGGCACATGCACTTTCATTTCACGCACTTGTCCGTCAACCGTTAATTTCTCTCTTGTCGTGGCAGCCGACACCGTCAGCACTGAAACAGCCACGACACACGTCGTAATCAGTCGTTTCATATTTCAAGATTTCAAGGTTAGAAAATGGGCCGGCTTCCACACCGGCCCATAATCATTACATTTCCTTACGTCTCCCGGCAACGGGAGCAAAACAATCTTTATCGATACACTCTTATTTAACCATATATTTTTTACCATTCACGATATAAAGGCCGGCGGGAAGGTTGTTGACAGCAGCCTTATCAGCGTTGCGGAGCACGCAGATGCCCTGGAGGTTATATACGTTTACTGTTTCAGGCTCTGCCACCTCTTCTTCGATGCCTTCAACGCCCGACTGGCTGCCGCTCTTCTGGAACCACAGTTTCACGTTATCGACATAGCACTGGTTGAGGCAAGGGAAGAAGCCGATAGAAATATTGAAAGAGGTGAGTTTGCCGAATTCGTCACGGGTCTGGTCAGAAGTCCAGGTCACATCTTCCTGAATAGGATTGCCCTCTTCATCGGTCTTGACATTGCCGTTTTCGTCAAGCACGTCTTTCTTCACGGTAGTCTCCGCCCATTCGTAAGCGGAAGGATAGAACTCCACATGATGCCACTCGTTGACAGAAGGAAGCGCTGCATTGCCGCAAGCCGATCCGTTGTTGTTCGGGCACCATCCCCATGCATAGCTCTCTTTCATCTTAAGGATGGGAGCGCCGTTCCTTCCGGGGAACGTCGAGCCGGAATTGGCATCTTCGCCTTGCAACTCTGTCTCATAGATATCATATTCGATAAGACGGAGGTCATCGAAAGTATAGCCTTCCGGCACCTTTACGGCATCCGTAATGAAAACCTGGGTCCATCCTCCGTAGATGATGTGGGCACAGTTGTTGTCGTATCCTTCGGGACCCTTGTCGATAATCATGTCCGTACGGTTTACACCACCGCCGTTAGAGCCAAGGTAGGGGGAAGAGAACGCTCCGTCTTCACCGGGGCCGGAAACTTCCCAGTTGTCGAAGTTGAACTCAACGCAGGCTGCCGTTTCCTTATCGAGGGCGGCTTCGTCTTTCTCTCGCTGGGTCACCTCTTTTTCAAGATAGAACGTCACATTCTGTATGTAATAGTTGCTCGAACCGTCGGCACCCATGCAGAAATCGAACGATGTAGGCGTACCTGTGTATTCCGAACCATCTTCATTTGTAAACGCCGACGGGTCGAAAGCGAGAGTGTTCCATTCATTGACAGTCACCACATCATCGTATGTGAGGAAGTTTGTCGTCTGCTTGAGCTGGATGCCGAAAGGAACGTTGTCGGGCTGCGTAGGCATGTAGGTCACCTCTATCAATGACACATTAGAAAAATTATACCCTTTGGGAAGAGTAAGACCTTCATAGCGTGCCTTTGTATTCCATGCAGGATAGCCGGCCTCATTGACAGCTTCACTGCCGTCTTCTGTTATTGTTACGCCCGAAATGAGAACGGCCTTTGTGCCGTCGGGAGCCTCGGCCAAAGACATCTTGTCCTGCGGGCCACCCCAATATGAATTAAGCTTGAAGCCGTCTTCTTTCTGTGAGAAGTCAATTATAAACTCCTCGGAGATTGTCTCGGCATTCGCATTGATTGCGAACACGCCGGCCAATGCGATGGCCGACAGAGATTTCAGATAATGATTCTTCATAAGAAATCAATTTAAAGGTTAATAATGTAGGTTTATTTGAAAATATTGCTCACCGGTTGCAGGGTTAGCGGACGTCGTCGTGTGGAAGCCGGCAGACTCCCGCCAACCCTGTGTCGGTAAATAATCACGTCAGGGGATTGCCTCTACAATCATATTGTCAAGGTAGAGGAAAGACGGGGCTGCAGCGCTTGCCTTAAGTTCAACCTTGTTCGTCCCCTCTTTGAGGAATGCGGGAAGCGACGCCACATACCATACGCCGTTGTCGCCGCCGGTCTGGATGAAGTCAACCGTCCCGATTTTCTCGCCGTTGACGTAGAGGTCAACCGTGTTGACATTCGCCGAGGGCGCCTGATAACGGAAGAGGATGTTGTATCTCCCCTCGGAAAGCACACTCACCTCGTCTCTCACGGCGGCGCTCTTGTTTTTCCCGAAATTGATATATCCCTGCCCGGTATAGTTTCTTATTGGCCGGTCATATCCGCTCGTCACCCTGTCGGCCACGTTTTTGAACTCGAACACCTCGGCTTCATATTGGCGCGGACCGTGATAGAGGTTAGGATTCTGCGGAACCACCATGGAAGCCGTCTTATAGTCGGTGAGGCGATCGGTTTCATTGCCTTGGCAACGGATGGAAATGTCCACCGGACCGTTATGTTCGATTTCAACAGTATATACCCCGTTTTCCCATTTATCGTCGATATTGAGCATAGTCTCTGCACGAGGATTGAAATCGAGCGAAGGACGCGACGAAGCCCCGTTGATCTTAATCACGCTGCGCACCTTCTTCCCGTTTACGTCATAATTCGTGAGATAGCAGGTAATGCGGTCGGCATACTCTTTCCAAACTCCCGTAGTGAACGTCTCAAGTTCAAGGTCGAGACTCTTGCAGGTGTTATACTGCAAAGGTATGTTGCCTGTGGCTTTCTCCTTCAGCGGGTTGTAGGTCACCCACGTATTCTCGTGACGCCCGGCGAATATTGTGCCGGTATATTCCTGCGGGAAGATGCGGTTGAGTTCGCGCGTCTTTACCGACACGTTGTCCCACGTAGTCAGGAGGCTTGACTGGTTGTATTTGTATTTGAACGAATTGGCATCGCTTCCGCTAAGATTCGCCACAACCGGGATGGCCGGATAGCGTCCGTTCTTGCGCAGATAGAAATGGTTGTCTTCACGGCCGCCGTCGTGGTCGAGTGCGCTCGTGCCCAGATGGAACCACTTCGGCAGGCAATATTGCTCTATATCCGCGCCGCTACGCACATCCTGCAACACCACAATCTTCGAACGGTCAATAACCTCCTTTTTCGACATGATGCGGATGGTGCCGTCGAGAATCTTGCGGAAAAGGTCGATGTTGATATTCCTGAACTGCGGGAACGTGTTCCACGACCTTACGCGATAGCCGTCGCCGGCATCCACAAGGCCTTCCTCCTTGAAATCCTGCTGCCATATCAGCTCCGGTCCGTCGATTACCGTCTGGCCTGTAAGGGTGACATGTTCCAACTGGAGGGCAGCTCCGAGCGCAACGGGGAAGTCGGCGTCGGTTCTTCCGAAATAATACTGCGATGCCTGCTCGTTCCATGCACATTGGTCGAACCTTATGCCATATTGTCCGGCATGGCCCGAAACCCATGTTCCCAGACATTCAGCCTCGACATCGAAAAAGCAACCGGACTGTGTGTATTTCTCGCACACTATGAAATTCTCGGCATACATACGGGCGGTCTCGGCAAACTCCGGATGCTTCTTGATCATCGCAACGGGATTGATGGGAGCCGACCAATAGTTGGCGCAAAAACTATAGGTGAGATAGCCGCCATATTCATGAGTGAGCTTCAGCAAATGGCGCCAATGCTCCACGCGCTGGTCCCACGTAGGCGACCCGAGACCGTCGTGCTCGTTGAATCCCCAGAATTGTTCGCAATAGTTGAAACCGAGGAAGTTGGGATAGTTTTCAAAAAACTCCTTATACATGCCATACTTTTCCTCGTCAAACTGGCTGTAGTCGCTTACGTCGGGGAAATGGCTGAAACCGCCCGACGACGGCTGAATCATGGCCCATACGTTTCTCTCGGCGCAAACCCTTAACCATGACTTGACTATCTCATATCCGTATTCGCTGACCTTGAAACGTCCCGTGGTTTCGTCGTGGCTCACCGAAAGCGAAAGATTGAAAACCACGTAAGGGAGGATGTCATCGGGGATAAGGTCGATAATCTTATGAGGGTCGGCATAATTCCATGAGTCGATATGCACCAACCATGCCGGCGATTCCGGCGAAATCGGACGCCTGAGTTTCCCTTTCAGAGGCTCGTCCGGATTAAGGGTGCCTCCTCCTGCATTCAAAGAAAGCAAATAGTCTGATTGTGTCAAAGCCACGCTGATTTTATCGGTCTGGCTTACGTCAACACCAGCCACGGCACTTTTCTGAAGTCCATCTTCAACTTTCGCGAGGGTTTTGTCGCCATCGGACGTAGTTATCACCCATTCCCCGGCATCGCTTATCGAAACTACTGGAGCCTCCGCCGATACCGACAGAGGCGAGCCGCCCGATTGAAGCGGCGCTCCGTCAAGAGTCCAGTAAAAAACTCCGTCGGAACCTTCCGACACACCCACTATCGGGGTATATGAGGCCTCGGAAGTTTGCGAACCGTTGCCGATAACTCCCACCTTCGACCTCAATGCAAACGTGGATCCGTCAGACAGTCCTATCAAGACACCGTCGTCTTCGGCAAGCCTCACCACCTTCCCTACGGCGAGACCTCCGGTCTTGGCATCGACCATTTTTCTCAAAGCCGAAATATTGGCGTTGATATTGACCACTACCGGATTCGGAGCGTCTGTCGCGACAATTACCGGGGCAATATCCTTGTCGGAGCATGCCTGAAAGACAAAACCCGACCCCAAGGCCACGGAAAAAGCAATTATAATTGACCGTATTTTCATTTTTCTCATTATTAATTATAAGAAAAAGCTCCGGCGGCGACACGATGGCACATGCCACCGTCGGAACCAAACATATCGGCATACCCTGTCTTCAGGGTTGTAAAATCATTCGGAAAGGCCTTTCACTATACCTTCGTAAATGAAACTCCTGTTGCCGTTCTGCAGCCAGGGAGCGGTCTCCTGGGTCGTGTCAAGAGCGGATGAGAAAGAGAACCCGGCCGCTTTGTCGCCAAGGGTTTCGAGTGTCTCGCCGATTACAAGTTCATAATACTCCGCCACAGCCTGACGTTGTTCCGTGGTCATGTTCACGGGGTTTACCTGCATTCCGTTTTCGTCAACCACCTTCACCTTGAATCCTGCCACCCTGACAGGCTTTCCAAGCAAAGAAAGACTCTTCAAAGCCTCCTTCACGACAGCGTCGGCGGCCGTCTGCGCAACATAATCCAAAGAATACGATGCATCGATGACAAGGTTGACGGCATCCACCCTCACTCCTTTGCTTTCCAATGCTTCGATTTCACTCTTCAGGCTGCGCACGTCGTTGGCAAGCATTTCGTCGAGCACAAGCGACTGGCTTAAATAGAATTTCACGTCGGTGCCGGCTTTAGCCTCTGCGGCTTTTTGCACATCCGCCACATAGCCGTCGCCAAGATATTCGTTCCAATGGAAAGAAGCCACTTCCGAGTCAAGCGGTTCGTCGAATATCACGTATTCCTTAACGTCGGTGCCGCAGATGTCGAGCACGCCGTCAACCCACTTATAGAGTTCCCCTTTGATGATTTCGGTCTTCTCTTCCGGGGTTTTCTTGATCACAGTGTCGTCGCCGGTGGAATGTTCAAGCTGTATCGTCACATCGTCGATGCAACAGCTCACTTTTGAGCCATAAGCTCCGACGGCGATGCTGAAAGTGTTGCGTGCCCGTTCCGCGTCGCTAAGTTTCACCTTGGTGAGGTCGAACACGTAGTCTTCCCATTGATTCTTCGTTTTGAAAGGGTTGCCGCTTTCGTTCAAACCCGCGCTCTCCACCACAATACGGGAGGAAGTCGGAGTGCCGGAAAGCACGAGACATTTCAGTTTCACCCTCGACACATCGGCAAGCGTGAACCCGTCGGGCAGCTTTATATCCACAAGCTTCGGAAGGTCCATGGTGAGCGAGGTGCCACCGAGCACTTTGCCGCGCACCCCGAGGGGATCTTCCATTACAGCCACATCCACCGAACCGGCGGCTTTTTTAACGGAAGGATATTTCTTGCCTACCTCGTCACTCTCGAAATCATTGATAAGGATGTCTTCGCTCCAGGGTTGATAAGGAATCACGACATCGGCTATCAGCGATTTGAGATAATCGTCGGGTATGTTGACGTCGGAACACAATGCCGGACCGAACATCTCCACGCCCGCCTTACCGGCGGCATCCTTCAATGTGGAAAGCGGAGTGAAATCCAGCACATTGTCGGCGGAAAGGAACGACAAATGGGTAAACTTGGCGGAACTCTCCACCTGGTTGAAGTTGGAAACGACAATGCTGTAGAGCAGCCCTTGCGAGGCGAACGCCGTAGGGTCAACGCTAACGCCGGCTTTTATTCCCTTTGCGGAAGCATATTCCGAAAGCACGTCGTACGAAGAAAGGCGCTCGGCGAGTGCCACGTCCCCGGGCTTGTCAGGCATCGGTATGGTTTCCTTATAATCTTCGGCACACGATGAAAGCATCAGACATGCGGAAGCCACAGGAAGCCAAAGGTATCTCATTTTTTTCATTTGATTCATCTCTTAGAATTCAAGGTTGTTTACTTTATTTCCAAAGCCGGATATTGTGCCGACACATTCCTGTCGCGCATCACGAGGGTATCGGCCACGGTGAGGTTCCATCCGTCGGGATGGGTCACCGTATATTCCAGATACAGCGCGTCTCTGTCGATTCCGCTTATGGCTTTTTTCTCCGATTTTTCAAGGAATTTCCCGGTGCCGGAAGCGGTCACGCCGTCGGCGGCGGAAGCCACGCTGCATGTGCCGTCTTCATTGAAATTGAGAAGAAGCCTGTAGGAATATGTATGGTCTGCATCTATCTGCGTTGACAACGGAAGCTCGCAACTGCGGTAGGCGCTGGTGACCGATGTCACGAGTTCATCGCGCTCCACATATTCTTTGTGGCGCACCACCTCTTTCGACGTACCGTCGGAAAAGGCTATGCGGTCTTTGCCGCGGCGAAGATAATTGCCGCTCCATTCGTTGACGAATTTAAGGCAATACACCACAAAATCCTTTGGTGCCACGCTCCAGTCTGTCGCTACAAAACGGTTGGGATTCTCCACAAGTTTCTTTCCCTGTAGAATGGAGTCATTGCCTTCCACGCCCGTCATCACGAGCGGAAGCACATAATTGTAGTCGAGCGCCTTCGGGTCGTGGAAAAAGTTGTCGTTGAGTTTCACTCTCACTCCTCCGTCGATGCGTCCCGACGGTATCACGAGATCCTTATCGAGAATCTCATAATATTCTTCGGGAAGAATCACTGTCTGATGGCCCCCCCAGTCTTCGGAGAAATAAAGGTTATCACAAAGAGAGGGGTCAACTTTATAATGTATCACACGGTTGGAAGAGTTGCCGTATGCACCTCCGCGCACCGCCTTCACCTGAAACATGTGCTGGTTGTCGAGCGAAAGGTCAACGTCGAGGGCATTTCCGAGTTCGATGGTCCTCCCTATTGTGGGCTGGGCGAAATAGACGGTCTGGTACTCGAAATCGGGAAATTCATTTCCGGAATTCGAACATGATGCCAAAGCCCCGCCGGCAAGAACGGTTAGTGTCAGTATTTTAAAGGTTTTCATTGCTGTATCGATAATTTGTTTGTAAGATTACTGCCAGCCCCTGTTCTGCAACAGATTGCTGAATTTCAACACCTCTGACTGCGGGATAGGTCCGTAATACATGAAATCTGTAAACGACCTTTCCTCCACCGAGGGGATAAGCGTATATGTTGTCCCCTTTATATCGATTCCGCGTGCAGGTACGTTCAGGTCTGCCTTCCAGCGGCGGAGGTCCCAGAAGCGGAAGCTCTCGAAGCAAAGTTCAAGGCGGCGTTCGTTGCGGATAAGTTCGCGCATCTTCTCTTTCGATGCCGCACATTCGTCAAGATAGGCCACGTCTTTGATTCCGGCCCTGTTGCGGATGGCCTTTATCACGTCGTATGCGCTGTAGCCATGGCTTCCGGATCCTTTCGGACCCCAGGCCTCGTTGGCGGCTTCGGCATAATTGAGGAAGATTTCGGTATATCTGAACCTCGGCTCGATATGTATCTTCGTTTGTGCGGCCGACGGATTGCTGCTCACATCCATGCGCAGACGTTTCTTCATATAGTAGCCCGTACGTGTGGAAGTCTCGCGTTTGTTAAGTCCGTCGGCGGTGGTGGCGTCGCTTGCCGTGTAAATGGGAGTGTTGTTGGTTCCGGCGGTGGCCCCGTTATAGATGATGTATGTTGAAAGGCGTGAATCGCGTCCGGAATAAGGGTTAGCCGGGTCGTAGTTGCTGCGCTCGTCGTCAATGGGGAATCCGTTTGCCATCGGGAAAGCGTCAACGAGATTCTGGGTAGGGTTCATGCGTCCGTTGCCATAAAGCGACGGCGGGAAGTTATTGTTTTCCTCATTGCGGTTGTCGTTGGTATTCCCCCTCCAGATAATCTCCTTCGGACATTTACCCTCGCTCAGGTTGTCGAGTTCTGCGGCGTTGCAATAATACGTGATTCCGTTGGATGCAAGCCCCGAAACGCCTCCGATTCCGTCGAGCACCGAAGCGGCGGCATCCGCAGCCTCGTTCCAGGTGATTCCGGACGCCTCGAACGCCGGACTCGCCGCCAGGAGGGTGACACGCGACCGTATCGCCCTCGCGATTGTGCGGTTCATCATTTGTCGGCCATATTCTCCCATCACCCTGTTATATACTCCGGGATTCGTAGTAATCTCGTTGAACGGGGCAGGCACAGGCTCGTCGAGCGACATGTTTTCAAACTCCATCGGAAGATGAGACTCGGCGATGTCGAGGTCGGCAAGGATCATATCTACGCACTCTCTGAAAGACGCCCTGCCCAAGTTAAGACCCGCGCCCGACGGAAGATAGCTGTCGAGTTTTATCACACCCATAAGTTCCCCGTCGGAAGTATAGCCGGCATGGTTGCGGAGAAGGTAGTACATGAAGAGCGCCCTGAGACCATGGGCTTCCCCCGTAAAACGGAGGTGGAAAAGTTCGGCGGCTTCAGGGTCTTCAGCCCACGTCACCATCTTTTCGTTTTCCAGAAACATGTTGAGGTTCTGAATATTGTTGAGTTGGCGGTCCCATACCGACAACGGATTGTTGGAACTCGTCCACGCTCCCGTAGCCATGTTGCCTATAGCATTGTTCTTTTCGTTGGTGACGGCGTCGTCGGTGGCATACTCGCTGTTGTCGTAATATCCCGGCACATTCCTGTAGATATGCAGCAGGAAGCCGTGGGCAAACTGTGGATTGGTCTGCATCTGCGAAATGTCGGAAAGGTTCTCCTCCGCCGGGGTGAAGACATCGTCACATCCGGAGAGAGCACCGCATGCAAGCACACCCAACGTTGTATATATTATTTTCTTAATCATGATTGACTTTAGGTTTTAGTTGTCAGAATGTGATCTGTGCGCCGAGATTGTAGGAACGTGTCTGCGGGCTGCCGGTGGAACGTTCAATCTCCTTGCGCTCCTTGGAAATAACCGCCAGGTTGTCGCCCTGGATATAGACGCTCAAGCCGCTGACCACCTTCCCTGTGAACATCGTCGAAGGGAAGTCGTATGTAAGCTGCACCCTTCCGATAGTGAACCGGTCGGTCTTATAGCGCCAGAATGTAGATGCCTGGTTATTGTTGTTGGTGGAGCCGGTGGTCAGACGCGGATAAAGGGCAGTCGAAGCGGTCTCCGGAGTCCAGCGCAGCCATGCGTTTTCCGAATACTTGTTGTCACCGCCGTTGTTATAGTAGGAGTTGTTCTTGTAGCCGATGCCTCCCGTCTGTCCGAGACCGTAAGCGAAGAGCGTGAAGTTACGCCATTTTGCCGTAAGGTTGATGCCGAAAGAGAACTTCGGGTTCCATGAGCCGAGGAAAACGCGGTCGTTGGCGTCAACCACACCATCGCCGTTTACGTCTGTATATTTAAGGTCGCCGGGACGGAGGGTGCCTCCGAATGTCTGGCGCACATCGCGGTTGTCGATTTCCTCCTGGCTCTCGAAGAAACCTTCGCAGAGATAGCCGAAACTTGCTCCGAGCGGACGTCCCACTGTAGAAAGGTATTTCTCAGCCGGCATCTCGTCGCGTTTCATGGCTTTGGTTGTGAGATATAGTCCCGAGAAACCTAATCCGAGGTCGAATTCACCGAAATTCTTCTTGAGGTCGAGTGCGAAGTCAAATCCCGTGCGACGGTCGTTGTTATAGTTCATCCAGGAAAGGAACGATGCGTCATACTGGTTCATGAACGAAGGGACGAGGGTGTTGGTGCCCTGTGTCAGACCTCCGTTGGAATCGTAGGTAAACCAGTTGGCATTCAAGTTCACAAGACCGTTGAATAGACGGGCATCGAGACCGATTCGGAATTCTTTACGGGTCAGGAACGTGAGGTCGAAATTATCCACGCGCATCGGTGCCGTGGTCCAGCCGCCGCTGTTGCCGTCGCGCCAGGTGAACCAGCCCCCTTTATACTTGTTGTAGCCCGACCATAGATACCAGTCTGAAATATCCACGTCCTGATGGAGATTGGCAAACGATGCCATAATCTTGAGGTCGTCGAGCCAGTCGGCATTCTCCTTTATGAATTTCTCTTGTCCGAGTCTCCAACCCAGTGTGACTGCGGGCGAGAAAGCGTTGCGATGGCCCGGGGCAAGCTTGCTCGAATGCACCAGAACCCCGGTCAGGGTGGCGTAATAACGCCGGTCGTAATTATAGTTCACCTCAAGGCCGGCATTCACGTTCGTATCTTTGTGGTATGAAGAACTGTCGTGGTTGGAGTCTGCCGAATTGCTACGCTGATAGCCCCAGCCGAGAAGCACGGCATCCACATGATGGAGATCGGCGAAAACCCTGTTATAGTCGAACTGGGCACGGAAAAGCATGTTCTGATAGTAGGTTGACTGGCCGACGTATTCATTGGTGGAGTTGGTGTCGTTGCCATGCTTTGTAAGCCCTACGATCATGTCCTTTCCGTTGACGTTCGCCCATGTAGGTTCATACACGGCATAGTCCTCCTTGAAACCCTCGCTGTAGAACGAACGGTAGTCGATTCCGAAAACCGTCTTGAACGAAAGACCTTCCAATATGGCACTTAAGTTGAAATTCAAACCCACGTCGAAAGTATAGGTCCGCGTCTTGTCTTTTACATAGCCGGCCTCGAAAGCGTCGGCGAAGGCGTTCGTCTGGTTGCTCGAAGTGCCTCCGAGAAGGTATCTGCCGTCGATAAGGGTGGCCGACTTTATCATGTCCTGGAGCGAAGCGTTGTTGGGGTCAACCATATCCACAGGCAAAAGCACCGAGAATCTGTTGGGCCACGTAGAAGAAGCCATATCCCAGAAATCGCCTCTCGAATTATATGCGTCGTTCACCACCATAGATGCATTCGTGTAAGCGGAAAGCCAGTTGGTGATTGCCATATCGACGTTGCCTCGCACGTTGAAACGGAGGGAATAGTCGTCCTTATGTTTTCCGACCTTGATGAGCCCGTTGCTCCGGTTCAACCCGACGTTGAGATAATAGTGCGTGCGCTCGTTGCCGCCACGGATTTGCCCGGTCACCCCATACCAGGTGGAGAACTTCTTCAGATAATCGTCGTTATAATATTTCTGGTCGGGATAGCGCCACGGATTCGTACCGGCTGCCGTGTTGTAGATTGTGGCGGCATCATAACGCTCCGAAATTCCGTCGTTGCGGCATGCCTCGTTATAGAGGGTCATGTAGCTTGCGGCATCAAGAAACTTCGGATAGCTCTTCGGCACGTTGAAACCTCCGGTGGCCCTGAAATCGACGGTCATTCTCTGGTTGAGACCGCGCTTCGTGGTGATGAGTGTCACCCCCTTGGCGCCCTGGCTGCCATAAAGGGCCACTGCGGCCGCTCCCTTCAGGAAGCTTACGCTCTGTATTTCGGAGGGACGGATGTCGGAAGGGTCGCGGGGCATCCCGTCAACGAGCACGAGGGCAGATTGTCCCCAGTTCGTCGCGCCAACTATCGAAGTAAGGCTGCCGTCGAGGGCGGATTCGGTGAAATCCTTTTTCAACAACTCCTCGAAATTTACCTGTTGCACGGCTCCGATGACGTCTTCGGCAGGCTTTGTCTGAAAAGCCACATGCACGAGGCTGTCGTTGTTTTCCAGTTGGGCATACGCAGGCGATGCCGCCCCGGTCGCCGTCATCAAGACGCCGCATCCTATATATTTTGCTATGGTATTCATTGCAAGATGTTTTGTTAGTTTTGTTTACCAGCCGGGGTTCTGCCCGAATTCAGGATATATGTTCACATCGGCGGTGGGGAGGGGGAACCAATAATGGCGCTCTTCGAGCTGGCGTTCAAGAATGATTTCCTCCCTGATGTTGGTGACACGGTTCTCTTTCGGATTCGAGAAATCGATGCCGGGGGCGCGGTCGAACTGAAGGCGCGTCTTGTAGGTGTAAGGACGTTCAGTCAGCAGGAGCCATCGGCGCAGGTCATGGAAACGATGACCTTCGAACGCCAGCTCCACAGCCCTCTCCCTGCGCACCTCGCTCATGAAAGCCTCGACGGAACCCAGATACCTGGCATCTACGCCGGGGACACCGGCTCGTGCCCTTACCTTGTCGATTGCCTCGACAGCTGTCATGTTGAAACTCGTGGATTTGGATGTGGCGGATCCGTAACCGTTGGCCACGGCCTCTGCATAGAGCAGATATACGTCGGCAAGGCGCATGAAGCTGAGGGCCATACACATTTCATACTCGTTGTATGTGCCACACTGTTTCGCTACAAGCGGAATCCATTTAAGCTCCACGAAACCGGTCTGGTTCGCTTTCGCACCGCCGTGGTTACGCATGTCGCCGCCGCTGTAGAGGCTCGCATATTTCACTTCTTCGGCAAGCGTGCCTGCATCGTCTTTCACAATCTGGGCGCCGTCATAACCGAAAATTTTATAGAAACGCGGGTCGCGGTCTTTCCAGGGATGGGTGGGGTCGTAGCCCGACACGGGGTCGGCTTCTGTCCACGAAGGGATGGGAAGGCCGTTTGCCATACCGAAATAGAGCACATAGTTTGCCGTAGGCTGCACCTTCACGCCGCTCGACACGATCTTCTGGTAGAGATAATCGTTCTTCTGGTTCCAGTTGCTGCCTCCGAGAAGTTCGGTAAGGTTTTCCATAAAGATGGCTTCCTTCAAGCCGGGGACACGGTTGCCCCTGTCGGCGTAATGGAACAGTTCGGAATATTGCTCGAAAGAAGCCAGTTCATATCGTCCGGTCTCTTCAGTGATTTTTAGAGCCTGGCCAAGAAGTTCGGCGCCACGCTTGCAATAATCGGCGTTGTATGTGCGTGAACCGGTCGATTCATAGTTCATCAGCGGGCTTCCGGCATAGAGCAACGTCTTGCCTGCGTATGCGAGCGACATAATCTTGTTCGCACGCAAGTTATTGTTTCCGAGAGTCAGCTTCCCGGCCTCCGTCTTGTCCCAATCCACAGGAAGGAACTTTGCGGCCTCCTCCATATCCTTGGCGGCGAGGTCGGCGCATTCCTGAAATTTCATTCTTGCCAGCGTAGGGGTCTCGCCCGATGGAAGCACATGGTCGATGTAAGGAAGTCCGCCCCAATAGGTCATAAGCATGAAATGGTTCCAGCCACGGAAAAACAGAAGCTGTCCTTTTATCAGGTCACGTTCCTCGTCGGTGGCATCCTGCAGGAGGTCGAGGTTGGCAAGTCCGATGTTTGCCTTGCGTATGCCATACCAGCAAAGCTTCCATACGTTACCTTTCTTCGTACGTTCCACGGCAGATGGATTGCCCTCGTCAAGCTTTGGGAAACCATAGATGAATTCTCCGCCATCCACTATGGGGCGATAGTTGCCGTTGTCGATATAGCGCGCCATGGGACGATTGTCCGAAGGCTCCCAGTATTCGTCTTCCCCGAGGTTCCAGCTGCAGTGGTAGTCGTTGGCTATCGCCTTGGGAATAGCGGCATATAGTTCCTCCACGAATCCCTGGAAATTGCGGAAATTCTTGTAAGGTTCTGTTTCGTCGATGTCGCTGCCGGGGGCTTTGTCGAGATAATCGCTGCATGCCCCGGTAAGGACGACGAGCGCCCCTAACATCAATTTTGACAAACTTGATATTTTGATTTTCATGAGTAGGCTGTTAAAGTGTGATGTCAATTCCTAAATTGAAACGGCGCACCGTAGGATAAGCTCCGTCGGTCGAGTTATAACCGCCGAGGTTCGCTTCACGGTCGTCTGGCATCTTCGTCCAGAGGAAGAGGTTGTCGCCGTTGATATAGACGCGGCATCCGCTAAGACCGATTTTGCCCACCACCGACGTGGGTATCCTGTAAGATATCTCGGCATTCTTAAGACGCACGTACGAACCGTCGAAACTGTAGCGAGTGCCTCTTGCCGACGGGTCGGTCTTGGTTTCCCACCTCGGCATCGGGAGTCCGGAGCCGCCGGGAACCCAGTAATCGCCTTCCACGTATGCCACCACGTTTGAATTCTGGAAGGTGGGGAAAGTGATTTCACGGGTCACGTTGTTGACGCCATAGAACTGCACCATCGCGCTGAACCCTTTCCATTCGAAACCGAGAGTAGCGTTATAGCTGTTCTGGGGCACCGAACTGTAACCGACAGGGGCCACGTCGTTGGTGTCGATGACACCGTCGCCGTTGAAATCGACAATCATGTAGTCGCCCGGAAGTTTGTTGCCGTTGTTCGAGACAGTGGCGGTCGAGCCCATGATGTCGTCCCAGCTTGTCATCGTGCCGCAGTCGATATAGTCGCGGTTCTGTCCGATGGCATATCCTTCCTGTTTGCGATAGGAGGGCAGGAGCGGCTTGTCGTCGCGGAATTTCACTTTGTTGGTGGCATGCGTCATGCTGGCGTTGAGCCAGAGACGGGTGTCGGGATTGAACGGATAATTGAATTTGATTTCCAATTCATAACCTTTGCTGTCAACTACGCCGAGGTTCGCCCCGGGGGCGCTTGTGCCGAAATAAGACGGGATAGCGCGGTCTGAACCTGCAATATAAATATCGCTTCTGTGGTCGGAGAAGAAATCGATGTTACCGCTTATCATATTGTTGAGGAAGCCGTATTCCAGACCGATATTTCGTTTTGTAACCTTTTCCCAGGAAATATCGGGGTTGCCGAGCTGCGAGATGCGATAGAAGGCATACGGGGTGTTGGCAGGATTGACCATACCCATCATTACATTGCCGCCGTAAGCATATTGGTCGCGATAGAGCCAGCGGCCGCCTGCGCTGTCGTCGCCCACTTTTCCCCATGAAGCCCTGAACTTGAACTGGCTGAGCCAATTCGAGAATCTTTCCATGAAAGGCTCTCCGCTCAGTCGCCATCCGAGTGAGAAAGAAGGGAAGAAATCGAAGCGGTTGTTCGAACCGAATTTCTCGGAACCGTTGTAGGCGCCGTTGAACTCCGCGAAATATCGGAAGTCATAATTATAGGTGGCCCTGAAGACCCAGTCTTCCCTGTAATGATGGAACTCGCTTCCCTTGGCATAATCCTCGCGGGTGAAGGCTCCCATCGCCCCGACTTCGTGATTGCCGAAAGTGCGGTTATAATCAAGTTGGAAAGAATAGTAGATTTTGCGGAACGTATAGTTAAGGTTAACCTCGCCGCCCTGGGTGGTCCAATATACACCCTCCGCGAAATCGAGCTGGGATCCGGAATTTAGCAGAGGCTGTTCATACGACACCTGCCCCGTGGCGGGGTCAATCCATTTACGCTGTGCGGGAGTGTCGAGGTCAACGATGCCGCGACGCCCTTCGAGGAAGCTGTAGTCGAGCGAGAAACGCCCTTCCGCGCGAAGTCCCGGGGTTATGACCTTAAGGTCCTGGGTCAATACAAAGTCTGTATTGATGCGTGTGGTAGTCTTGTTTTCCACGCCACCGATCGAAAGATTGTAGGCGGAGTTCGGGACATCCGCGTTTCTCGGGGCATAGAACCCCCATGTGCCGTCGCTATATATAGGTCGGATCGAACCGGGGGCCGTCTTATAGGCGGCACTCCAGAAGTCGGCGCCGATAGGGTCGTCGAAATTACGTCCGTAAGGACTCTGTTTGGAGCCGTTAGAGCCGAAAAGATTCACCTTAAGCACAGTTGTGGGAGTCAGCTGGAAGTCAAGGTTGGTGCGCGCGTTCACACGTGTGAATCCGAATCCGGCGCTATATCCGCGATGGTTGTCGAAACGCTTGAATATGTCGCCTTCATGCAGGAAGTCGATTGCAGCATAATATTTCACGAACTTCGTACCGCCCGACACGTCAACGCTCACATTCTGCGAAAACGCCACATCCTTGAAAAGATATTCCGCCCAATCCACGTTGGGATAACGGTCCCACTCTTCCGCATTCGCAGGATTGCGGAACTTATTCAGGATAGGGAGCGGAAAAATTTCACCCCAGGAGTTGAGGCCCGGAATTGAAAGTTCGCGTTCTATGGCACGGTTCCTTAACAAATAGGAATCGTAGGCATCATATTTTTCAGGAAGTTTGGAAGGCACCTTTGCCGTGAAATTGGCACGGGCATGCACCTGGGCTTTACCTTCGGAGCCTCGTTTGGTGGTGACGAGGATTACGCCGTTGGCGCCTTTCACACCATATACCGCAGTGGCCGAGGCATCTTTAAGCACGGATACCGATGCTACGGATGATATATCGACCGACGACATCTCACGTTCTATACCGTCAACAAGCACGAGAGGGTCGGAGCCGTTCCATGAATTCTGTCCGCGGATCACGATTTTGGGGTCTTCGTCGCCGGGCATACCGCTCGACTGCATCGTCACCACGCCGGGGAGGTTACCCGTAAGGGCCGAACCAAGGCTCGACACACCGCCGGCATGAGCGAGAGTTTCGCCCGAGGCCTGGACGATGGCGCCCACGACCGACGCTTTCTTTTGCTGTCCGTAGCCGACCACGACAAGTTCATCCAGATTGCTGTCGAGATTCTTCATCTCAACATTGATAAGAGTGCGGGAATTTACTTTTACGGTCAAGGGTTGCATCCCGACATAGCTGAATTTCAATTCCCCCTTTTTCATGTCGGGAACTTCAATCGCATAATTACCATCAATGTCGGTCACGACTCCTGTCTTGGAGCCAACCGCCATCACTGTCACACCAACGAGGGGTTCCCCCGTTTCGTCAATCACAATGCCCTTCACTGTGTCAGCACGCGCCGCAAGTGCGGAAGTCATGATGAAAACCAGCAATAGAACAATGCAATGAGGCAGTTTGTGTTCATTTTTCATCGCTATTTAGTTTTTAAGTTTTATGGAATTTCCTCGTCAACGCGTCCGCCGCATACCTGATTTTCGACATCGCCGGGGGGACACAAATCATTTGATATGCAAAATTATCACAACGACATCGATTCTTCTTTATTTGTTGCATCAAATGCTTTCACATGGGTCTCATTCCATGCAAATACGTTGTCAAATCCTTACATATTCGTCATATCACATCTGATAATCAGCTTATTATACATGCTACTCCTTACGCTCGAATCCCGATTCCATACCCATATACATCACATGAAAACAGGCATCGAGCCGACATTAATTCATCACCCCCGCTCGCCCGACTCCAAACTTTCCTCGCCCTTGGAGCCGATAAAAACGGCAGTAAGCGCAAGAATCAAAAAACAAAAACGTCTCATACTTCTACACTTGTTCATATTTCTGACAGCGGCATCACGCCGCGTCAAACCTTCACACTGCAATTCAAACACAAAGGTATGAAAATTTTCCGAATTTCACATAAATAGCACGTCTCCTATTGAAATTATCCGGAATTATTTATAAATTTGCACTCCACATCGAAGATAATCAACCTCTTCTAACATCGCATCCGGTTTTGCAGGCATCGGTTGAAAAAAAATACATGAAAAGCCTAAAACAGATGCTACATCTATACCATAAACTAATCTAAATGAGAAAACAAATCCTATCCTTTGTAGCGGCGGCACTCGCCTTTTCGGCATCCGCCCAATCCGTAACTGCAACATGGCAGCTGAGCGACCCTGACAACCTCCAGCAGGCCACCGTGACGGGCGACGCCGATTATCTGCCGCTTGTGTCAACATCGTTCGCACTCGGCGACAAAATCGCCAGAACGAGAGTGCTCGAAAGGTCGGGGGCCGACACCGGGCTCGATGCGGTAGATTACGTGCCTCCCTTCACGGCGTTTACCCCGGCCACGAAATCCACGTCCAAGGGGCCAGGACATTGCGTCTCGTTTACCATCACCCCGCAGGATGGCCATAAATTCAAGCCGACGGTCATATCTTTCGATGCCGCCAAAGTCGGCACCGATGCCGGAAGCATCAACGTGTATTACACCGTAGGCGACGGCAAAGAAAATTCCCTTAAATTGGGAATCAGACCTTTGCGCAACAAAATCACTTCATCCAACACCACTGCTTTCAGCCATCATGAATTCACGGTAGGCGACGTTATCACCGATAGCCAGCCACTCACAATGTATATCTACTTCCTGAACGTGGCGGGGGCCGACACCGAGAGCCCCAAAGAAATGGCGCTACGCAATGTCACGGTGTCAGGCGAAGTGGACGAGGAGCTTTGCATCGCCAATTCATTTATCAAGGGATTGACGGTAACGGCCGTTCCCGATGCATCGGGAGCCGTAAAGGACTTCGATATCTATTCCCTGATTGCCAACCTCAAACATGGAGACAAGGTGCTCTATCTGCCCAAACTCTTCGGCGAACCCACAGATTTCAACTTCGACATGGCCGACGGCTATTCGGTTAAGACCGAATACGGCGACCGGTTGCTCGCGGTAGATGTCTTGAAGGGTGAAAAGAGCATGATGTCGTTCTCCGTGGCCTTCCAGGTCACAAACCGTAAGCCAAAACCGGCGGCGAAACCTCTTAAACGCGGACTCATGGCGCTAAGCCTTGACGGAGCAAAGATGGGCAACGGCAACCTCGTGTCGTGGCGCCACCGCGAAGCCGACGGATATGGAGTGAAATATAAACTCTATCGCGGCGACGAAGCAAGTCAGGACGTAGCCCTCAACAACGGGCTCTACATCACTGACCGCACAAACTTCGCCGACAAAGATGGTTCGAAAGACAGTTATTATCTACTTGAAACCTACGACAAGGCAGGCGTGCTTCTCGAAAGCGAAGTAAGCGGCAAAACCTGGGACAACCAGACGCTCTATATCCCCACCGAAGCTCCCGCCAACAGCGAAAACGGAGCCTCCTACTCCCCTAACGATGCAAGCTACTGCGACATGGACGGCGACGGTGAATATGAAATAATCCTCAAATGGTCGCCTTCCGACGAAAAAGACGCGGCAAGTTCCGGCACCACTTCCCCAGTATATTTCGACTGCCTAAAACTCGACGGCACACGCCTCTGGCGCATTTACGCCGGCCCCAACTTCTTCACCAGCGCCCACACGATGCAGTTCATTGCATGGGACTTCGATGGCGACGGCTATGGCGAGTTCATGATGAAGACAGCCCCCGGCACCATCGACGGTGAGGGCAACTACGTAATCCTCGGCAACGACGACCCGTTTGCCAACCTTCTGAGCGGCAGGGGCAAGCAAGACCACGGCCCGGAATACATCACTGTGTTCGACGGTCTTACAGGTGCGGAACTCGCCACTATCCCCTATCACACCGACTATAATGCAGGCCTCAGCGTATGGGGCGATGAAAAACAAAACCGCTCCGAACGCTATCTTGCAGGACTCGCCTACCTCGACGGCAAGGATGCCAACCCCTCCCCCATCTTTGCTCGAGGATATTATGCCGGAGCCTTTGTCGGAGCCTACGACTGGGACGGCACAACGCTTAAGGAACGTTGGGTAAGCCGTAACACCACGAAAAACGAAGGTCTCTGGGGCGAAGGCGCCCATTGGATGGCGTGTGGCGACTGCGACGGCGACGGCAAACACGAGATTGTTTTCGGATCGGCTGCACTCGACCATGACGGTTCGCTCCTCTACCGCACAGGACTCGGACACGGCGACGCCCTTCACCTCGGCGACTTCCTGCCCGAGCGTCCGGGAATGGAGGTGTTCATGGTGCATGAAGCAAAACCATACGGTTGCGACCTGCGGGATGCCGCCACCGGAGAAATTTTGCTCCGCGCAACCGCTTCATCCGACACCGGACGCGGCCTGGCCGCCCACTTCGATTCATCTTCGCCCCACTCGCAGTTCCTCTACAGCGCGACCGGATACGTGCATGATTGCGTCACCGGCGACCCCATCCTGAAAAACGGAGAGCCTGCTGAATGGAAAATAGGAGGCAGCGGCGCGGGAATCAACAACCGCATCTATTGGGACGGCGACCTCTACGACGAATTCTATGACAAGAGCATCATTGCCCACTGGAATCCCACCAGCAAATGGTTTGACCGATACAAAGTGAACAACGGCAACTACACAATCGGCAAGCTAAACAATAGCACAAAATTCAACCCTTGCGTGCTCGGCGACCTTCTGGGCGACTGGCGCGAAGAAATCGTGACGTGGGATGAAAGTACCAAATACCTCATCATCAACGCCACAAGCTACACCTCCGACTATCGCATCCCCCACCTCATGGATGACCTCAACTATCGCGTGCAGGTGGTCAACCAGAACTGCTGCTACAACCAGCCGCCCCACCTTTCGGTTGACCCCGCAGTGGCATACGAAGGCAATCCCAACCAGGCGACACAGGAAGACGGGGAGGCCGGCATCTTTGATATCGAGGCCGACAATGCCGCCGGTGGCCCGGACGTAATCTACAATCTCCAGGGCATACGCCTCGAAAAAGCCACCACCCCCGGCATCTACATCATCAACGGCAAAAAGACCGTGATACGCTGACCGGCAATAGGTCGTAAAGACCTGCAGCAATAAAAACCGGGCGCATCGAATATCCTGATTCGATACGCCCGGTTTTTGTCGCAATTTGCTACAGCGGGGCCAACCGCCATTTCCGGCGATGTCAATCACCCAATAAAAGTTCAGCGATATTTACGGTCGAGACCAACCGATTGTAGGCATCGATATTCATGCTGAACGTGAGTTGCGGGAAACCTGCCATCTTGCCTATCTCTTTCATGCCTGACGCCACGTAATTCCTCTCGGTGACAAATAATTTACTGCCGTTTTCATCAAGAAGCGGAAACAACCGGTCGCTTCCTTCCGATTTATGGCTGTCAATAAGCTCCATCGCCTGTAAGCCCAACCGCACCCTCTTCTCTACCCCTACAAGCCTGCGTCTATACACGAGATTCTCCCCGATGACATTCTGCCAAGTGAGGTTGGCGATATCCACGAGCTCCATGCCGCCACAGTAGAAACCGAACATAAACATGTCGCGATAAAGTGAGAGCCGACGGTCATCCGCAAGGGAAAGATGCTTTATCTTCAGAAGCAATTCGCGGTCAGGCACCTCCTTATCACGTTTCCCAGCCTCCCGGGAAGCCTTCGTATTCAGCCCCCTGAACCAGTCATGACACGAAGGGATGAGCCCGTCGGCATACGCCCTTCCTAAGACCGTGCGGAGAATGCCGAGATAGAACGCCCGGGTCGTTTCGGCTATTCCCGTCGATTTTAGCCATGAGGCATAGTCCGCCACGAAACGCCCGTCGATTTTTTCAAAACCGATACTGTCGCCTCCGCTGAAATTACGCAGGCTTGAGCGCAGGTTATTGATTTTTTGGCGGTAGCTCGGGCCCGATCCGTTGCCCGACGTTTGCAACAGAGCCGACAGATAGCCGGTAAAACCGGCCGCCGTTTCCGGATGGGAAGAAGTCGTAGTCACCGACCTGCTTTCCGATGCAGGTGTCGGACCCACATACCGGAATTCGTTTTTATATTTTCTGCCCACCGATACTATATCCCTGCGCAACGGGAAATCAGTCTTGGACTTGGCTATTACGTTTTTCATGGAAACATCGCCGGCCAACGCTTTGCGGAAACCCTCGGCCACATCATCAATCGTAAACCCTTTCCCCGCGTCTTCAAGTCTTTCTACAACGCAATAGAGCAACCGTAGGTCACCGACGATAACCTCCCTCTCCGCATCGAGCACACCGTCGTCTCCGCCCCTGACTGACGAATTGACCACCCTCTCCTCCGGACTTCCGCCGGAAGATTTCGGGATGGTAATCCTGTAATACACCACCCCCTGTTTCTCTTTATCCTTTTTGCTTCGCGCCTTCCTGAAGTTGGCGCCAATCAGAAACATAAAGAAAGCCGGAAATTATAGATTTCGGTCAGATTAGAACCCGCCCGATTTAAAAGATACATCGAGACATAAAAACAAGTAAGAGACATCTATATATGTCCCTCTGTTTCCTTGCTCTCACGAAAGACTCCGCCGGTTGCCGGTTTTGCGGATATCTGCCAAATATTGAATTTGAATTGTGCGGGGACTGTTCAGTCCCCCAATCAAATTGATTGCTTACTCGTTATCAAATTCCTGTAGATAACGTTCTGTTTGTTCGAGAAGCAGGGGAAGGTCTTCACGTATAGTCCGGATTACATTCGCTCTGCTTATCTGAAAATAACCATGCACAAGCACATGACGCATCCCGACTATAAATTTCCATGGAGTTTCAGGATGGTCCGTCTTGAATTCATTTGTAAGTTTATATGCAGCTTCACCTATGATTTCTAAAAGTTTTACAGCACCATAATACCGGATGTCCTTTTCATCAATATTTTCCAACGGGCAAGATTCGTCAAATTCAACAAGCCTTTCGATGGCATCCTTTATATGGTCAAGACGCAACGGGTCTCTAAGCTCCTCTCTCATATATGGATATTTTTTGCTTTTCAACTTCTTTCTCCACCCGAGGATAGAGCGTGCCTCTCTCCACAAGATCAACTTTTATTCCGAGCATGTTCTGAAGACTGTCAATAATGCGACAGATTCCTAATAGTCCGGGACTTTCCCCGGGGATGTAACTAACCATTATATCCAAATCGCTATCAGAGGTTTCTTCTCCCCTCGCATAAGAGCCGAATATCCACGCCTTCTCGATAGGTTGCGTCGAGAAGAATTCGGAGAGTTGCCTGATGATATTCGCCTTCATATTCGGAATCCTGTTTTGTAAAAAAAATAGCTATTATATTTTATCCGACAAATATACGTATTTTTTACAATATAACAAACAAGTAGAATGAATTCCCTCCAATTTATTTGGCAGAAACGTCTGGCACCGTTCATTCCCAAATCCGTCTCCGGCTGATACCCAACAAGCCAACAACCTCAAACAAACGCCTAATTACCCTGATTCGCACTCGGACGCTTACCGACAGGAGAACAGGAGAAACAGGAGTGCATCTTTACGTCCCTACAAATATACTCTGCGGACTTTGCGGCTTTGCGTGCGATTTACTGCCACTGCATTGCGTGATTGATGACGTTCACGCGAAGTAGGTGTTTGAAAAAGTCACGCTGAGACGCAGAGCGCACAAAGTTTTTTCGCTAAGAAACCATAATCTCCTGTTGCTACTGTTCTCCTGTCGCCAATGTGTCGTTTCTTTTTTAGACAGAAAAACACGAGAAACAGGAGTGCAATTATTGGTCAGCTATAATTTTTAGAATCTCCTCTTTCAAGACTCCTATGTCTTTTACAACTTCTCATCCATAAATGATTCGTTTTGTAGAATCCACCTCTTTACGGAACACTGAATTGCTTATTACATTGTTGCAAATCAAATCAACCTTCCTATCAAACATATCCTCAAGAGCAAACTGCAATCCAAAGAAATTGTCTCCAAAATTCAAAAGAGGGATTTCCGATTCATTGAAATCTACCAATAAATCCACATCACTGTCTTCGTTAAAACGCGGCGTCAGCACAGACCCGAAGGCATATAGAGATTTCACCTTATGCAATCTGCAAAGTTCAACGATTCTTTCAATATGTCCGTCCAAGAAATTCATAAACCGCCTCTTTACAATTATAACGTCTGAAACAAAATTTATATTGCATCACATTTTATTGTAAAACTGAAACATGGTTCCTTTTTTGGGGTTTTACATCCTCGAATTAAAAATCAGTGAAGACCTATCAAAAACATCCAAATCTAAGCCACGTTATATCTTTTGGTCTAATTCGTACTTGGACGCTTATCGAATACCAACCAACTACTTAACGACACAATTCAACCGCATATCCACGACCTCATTGTCTATCATACAGCTGTTACTGCATGAGCCGTATGTGATCGGTTCCTAAAAAAACATTCACACAGTCTGTAGGAGATTAACCGTTTACTTCGTTCCAAAGATTCTTTTGGAATTCAATGAATAAAACTCTGCGTTCAGCCGAGAATTTTTCACGGTTGAAATGGTAATTATAAATCAAATCTTTAGAAAGACCAAATTTTTTTAAGTTATGTTTGGCCTGGGCAAAAATTTCATATAGGTTATTTTCAAGAGATTGGAAGTCATAATATGGCATAAACACCTGCTTGTCAAGGATATTCCGCAAAAAGATTCTATCATCCTCGTTAAGGATTATGAAATAATTCTCCAATCCGCCCTTGTCTTTACACCAATACTGTGGGTCACAATAACACTTTGATTCCAAAGGAGAATACTTTAGATAATGATGTATCCATGACAAAAGCATAAAATCTACCCTTGCGTTGTTCCAATTCATTCGGAAATCGAAATCTTCCGGCAGTTCCACCTCATTATAATCTATGGGATATTGTCTTATACCCTTGGCGAAATCTTCAAAATCCGAAAAAAGCTTCCTCACCACAGATAAAGAACTGTTTTGAAATGATTTTTTAATCGTTGTATAAAAAAACCATTTCCGCAGCTCCTTTATATTGGCGTTTTCATAGTCCGGATGCAGTCTGAAATACCATGTAAGCGCGATAAACTGTTTCTTATAAGGCAATAACTTTGTCGATAACACATGGCACTTTTCATATAAAAACCTTGCTGAAAGATATATCGCGTCTCGGGCTGCTTCAACATGCGGTTTAAGATTGATTGACTCAAGGTCGTTGATTTTGTCAAAGAAATCCTTACCGACGAATTTAAAAAAACAGTTTAGAATATCGTCTTGTGTAAGGGAGTCGAAATTATAATCTGATAAACCTTTCCTGATACTGTCTATTACGTCTGCCAGCAATATGTTGCCCTCATCGTAAGATGACGCCTGAAGCATTTCAGCCTTGCTGATCTCAGTGCCTTTTGAATTGATTCGAGAGAATACTTTGTAAGCTTCGTCCAAAGAACAGTCAGCTAAAACAATTTTCACGACCTGATACTCCTGAAGGATAGAATTAAGTTCTTTTGCCCTGTTTTGGTACATACAAAGATTTGGGTCATCCTTATAATTGGCAGAAATATCCTGAAGTTTATCGAGGAGAGAGAAGGTATCGAAAATTGTAGAGACAGGCACAAGCAATTCAGTGTCTTTTTGATTCTTTAATTCATTCGGGAACGCAAAAGAATCATTTTTTAGATTATAACACAGGTTGAACCGTGAGTCATCGTTATTCTGCGAGGAAATACAACCATAAAACACGGTCAGCCGTTGCCTTCCGTCAAGCACGTAATTCACGCCATCTATAGGCTCAAGTATTTTGTCGGAAAGAAATCCTCTGCGTGCCATTTTCTCCTTCTTGTTCCACAGCAATATGGAACCTATCGGATACCCTTTCTTAATGCTGTCGAACAACTCTTTCACCTGCTCACGATTCCATACGAAAGAGCGTTGGAAAGCCGGTATGCCGATTTTATTGTCAGCGATATCCCTGACAATCTGCCTGATATAGGCGGTAGAAGATTGAAGAGTGCCACGTGTCATATAATCTTAACGAGTTTAAGGAGAAATAATTGGATTTCGTTAAAATTATATTTTCGCCATTCAAACGTTCCGGTGTTATTGTCGAGCCATTCTTTTGATGTCAATTTGCATATATCATGGAGTTTCGATTTGTCATAACGCCTACAAGTGCTTTTATCTACCTTAAAATAATCTCTCGAAGTGGCGTTCTTCCAATCAGAAATGTCAACGTTAAAAGATTCGTAGCAATAATCCGGCATGTAGTTTTCAATCGCTCGTTTATACCACATGTGCCAGACATATTTCGGTTGGTCGAGAGTGTAAATGTCGGATAAAGAGGTGGCATCATGTTTTTTACCGTCGTTAAGAAATTTAAAAAGGCTGTCGTTGGAGTAGGAAAAGGCATCTTTACCACTCGGATCTTTGTCGAAATCAGTGTCGCGGTCGAAAAGGAAACAACATTTCTTATGAAGCATTCCGAAAGTCGGATTACGCTTCTGAAGAGAATTATATGAAGGGATAAGCTGAGTGTTCCCCCCGCAAGAAACGGCTTCAAGACGCTTATGCGATTTTGCGGCCTCATTGAGAAAAAGAAAGATATTCTTAAATTCCTTGTCCTTGGTATATAATTCTATGAAATGCTTATAAATGTCCCATTCGTAATTATTATTTTCGCAAATAAGGTAAGCCGGGTGTGAGGCAAGCTGTTTAAAATCGTTCACTTCGAAATCGTTGCCGACCGTCACAGTCGTAAGGAAACGTTGATGTTCATGTGTAGGATTGAACCCTGATACGCTCACATAGTCTTTAAATATCTTCTCGAGATACGCTCCTCCAAGCGTCAGTTTCCCTTTGATGACACTGTAAACTTCCTGCTTCTTTAAGATAAAATGCCGGTTGCTTGCAATAGTTTGGAAAACCTCACACCAGTCCGTCGGGTTGACCCTTTCGGCAAACTCTTTTGAAATATCGAAAATCATGATTTTTCAATAATTTTTTCTTGTATTTCAAAATCGTCTTCAAACAGACCATTCGGCCACCAGGAAAAAGTGCCGTTTTCATCTACTTCAATTCTTTTGACTGAAGCTCCCTCATCGTCGGAGTCAATATAATAGATTGCGAGGTCTTCCCTGTTAAATCCGGAGTCAGGTTTCGTAACCATTCTCACAAACCCGAGGAGAAGGGTTTTAGAATGCGACTCAATTATATAACGTTGTCCTGTCTCAATGGTGGAAGCCACAAGACGTTCCGAAATCTTGGAATGTATAGAAGGATGCAGATGCAATACAGGCTGCTCCAATACGGAAATTGAATTGTCGTTTTTAATAAACGATTGCACGATAATCGGGAGCACCTGCCCTATTCCTTGCCCTACTTCTGAAATGTGAACCTGGACCCCGTTATGTTCTATCAAGGGAGTGACGAGACCAAGCACTTTGTCCGTTTCTTCAAGAACAAAGCGTTGTGAATCCATGTTTTCCCACAGCCAATCGCTTACGGACTGCAATAAAATACTGTCAGATAGGAATGACTTTAGGAGCAAGCCGTAAGTGTAGCATCCACGGGAATCTTTTTTACACAATCTTTCATAGTCATAAAGGCTGAACGATTCGATATCCTCTTTTCTAATTGGCCCGATATAATTGATATCGAATCTATTTTTTTCAGAACCCACGCCGCCAAAAACGTTTCTATTCTCTTTGCCGAAATCCTTGTTAAGGAAAATGCCGTCGGTGATAAGGAAATATCGATCTTCCTCCGAACCATCGAAATCGAGTTTGAAGTGAAGATTTGTAAAATCCCTCTTGTAGAAAAGATCTTTATAGGTATGGGCGAGTCTGATTCCCTCTTTTGAAATTAGAGGCAAAGGGGAGCCAGGATTATCTACCCCGTCCCTGAGAATAGGCAAAAGTTTACAGATAGAGCTTTTACCGCTACTGTTCTTGCCTATGATTAGGGTAATGGGACGAATCTCTATTTCTTGGAATTTTTTAAACCCCTTATAATTTTCAAAACCTATTTTCGTTAACATGAATTCAGATTAATCTGTAAATATTACAAAATTAATAAACTTTTTTAATTATGCCAACTAAATACATTTTTATTCCAAGTTTCTTCCCTAATATTGCAAATTGTTTTATTTCCTATGGGGTAAGCAACCAAGTGCTTTGGACTTATCAATTTCAGTGGGCTTAACTCACTAACTGTCAAAATATCAAGTTCGAGTTTTAGCAATTATCAACGCCCATGCCTATTGTACTTCCCTGAAAAAGTTGTCCCGGTGTGTTCCATTGTCCCAAGGCCGGGACATGCAGGACACACCGGGACAAAAAAGTTAATCGCGGGAGAAGATGTCGCGGGTATAGACTTTGGCAGATACGTCGGCGAGGTCTTCCGATGTGCGGTTGGCAAGGATTGCCGAGCTGAGGCGTTTGAATTCTTCGATGTCGTTAACCACACGGCTACCGAAAAATGTGGAACCGTCTTCGAGTGTTGGCTCGTAGATAATCACATTCGCTCCTTTGGCCTTGATGCGCTTCATTACTCCCTGGATTGACGACTGGCGGAAGTTGTCGGAGTTTGATTTCATCGTCAGGCGATATACGCCGATGGTGGGTGGGTTGTCCGTTTTCCGTTGTCCGTTTTCCGTTGTATGCTGTTGGTGATAGGAATTATATGTGGAGTAATCATACCAACCGGCCATTTTGAGTACCTGGTCGGCGATGAAGTCTTTGCGGGTACGGTTACTCTCCACGATGGCTGTCATCATATTCTGAGGCACGTCCGCATAGTTGGCAAGGAGCTGCTTGGTATCTTTCGGGAGACAATAACCTCCGTAGCCAAATGAGGGATTATTATAGTGGGAACCGATACGCGGGTCAAGGCCTACGCCTTCGATGATTGCCTGTGAATCGAGTCCTTTCACTTCCGCATACGTGTCAAGCTCGTTGAAGTAGCTTACGCGTAGGGCAAGGTAAGTATTTGCAAAAAGTTTGACAGCCTCCGCCTCCTTCATCCCCATGTATAGCGTGGGAATATCCTCTTTCAAAGCTCCCTGTTGAAGAAGAGCTGCAAAAGTATGTGCGGCTTCATCGAGTTTGTCGATATCAGTCACAGCAAGGATAGCCTCGTTTTCTTCTGCAAATTCCGGTTTATCAATAATTTTAGGGATACCGGCTATTATGCGCGAAGGATATAGGTTATCGTAAAGGGCCTTGCTCTCGCGGAGGAATTCCGGGAAGAAAAGGAGATTGAAAGAGGCCTTTCGCCGGGAAACGCTCACGCCGTTCACGCCACAATCAAGACCGAAGACCTCTGATCTCCCATCATCTTTCCCTCCATCTTTCCCATCTGCACACACCCCCTCTGGTTGTCCTTGGTTGCCCTGGTTTGAGCATTCTGCACAAAAGCCTGGTTGTCCTTGGTTGCTCTGGTTTGAGCCTTTGTTGATTTGGTTGGAGTATTTGAGGTAGAGTGAACGGCAATAGCCGACGGGGATTGTCGATTTTATCACCATCACCGCATCCGGATTGACGGAGAGGACCAGATCGATTACATCCTCGATGCAATGCGTATCGAAATAGTTCTTTACAGGGTCATAGTTTGTAGGTGCCGCTATTACCACGAAATCCGCATCCTTATAAGCCGAAGCTCCGTCAAGAGTGGCGGTAAGGTTGAGGTCTTTCTCTGCAAGATATTTCTCGATATACTCGTCTTGAATCGGAGAAATCCGATTGTTGATTTTTTCAACCTTCTCCGGAATCACGTCAACGGCAGTAACGTGATTATGCTGAGCGAGAAGAGTAGCGATTGAAAGGCCGACATAACCGGTGCCGGCAACTGCTATATTCATAATCAAATGTTGATAATAGATGTTGGGGACATTATTTTGTATCGTCTTTAACCAAAGGGATTATCTATTAAGATAATTTAGGAAAAGACGTTTTTTAATATAGGATGGCATAAAAACAAAATAGAAATAAAAATTTGATTTAACGGAAGACCAACCAAGCACCTCCTTATAGACGGCAATATTATACTTCACCAAGGAACGTTTGTTGTTCGATATTGATCCTTCGCGTTTACGATAATACGCCAATGGCTCTTTCATTCCACAGGCATATCCGCATTTCATAAGAACTTTCAATTTCAAAGCCCAGTCCTGACGTTTCCTTAATTTCGGCATGAAAAGCTTTCCCGTCTTATTCGTATCATATACCACAGTGAGGAATCCCATTTTGTCATCTTTGCTCATTGACTTAAGAGTTTCCTTCGTCCGGCACACTACAATACCGTTCGTAACCCCTTTTTCATCGCATGTCATGTACGATGTGTGACTCATTGCACAACCCCGTTCCTCCATAAAAGCGAGTTGTTTTTCGAGTTTGTCTGGATACCACCGGTCATCGGAGTCGCAAAATGCAATATATCGTCCGGAGGCGGCTTTTATGGAATTGTTGCGAGCCACACCTGCACCGGAATTTTGTTCAAGTACAAGAAGCTTGATACGCGGGTCTTTAGCCACATACGACTCTATCACTCCACGGGTGTTGTCGGTGGAGCAATCATCGGTAATCAGTAATTCCCAATTCGTATAGGTCTGTGCCAAAATAGAATCGATTGTCTCCCCGATAAAATCCTCACAGTTATAGGATGGGGTAATAATCGACACGAGTCCGTAGTCGTTCATGATTTATAATGTTAAGGAATGCATCGGAGTACATTCTTGAAAATTCAAAAAGTTATCTTTCCCAAACTATATGCCTATTTATAAGCGACTTTAGTCCTGAATGCGTCCTTTTCAACAGCCTCGGTACTCTTACTTGACCGCTTACTGTTATTATTTCACAGAATGTTGCAGATTAATCTCTATTCTTATAATTTAATCATACCTCCAAGCTTGTATTCCCATTCGCGGGGTGTAATTGGAGTGTAACCACCGGCAGGATGGAAAGTCATCTCTCCAAAATATACTTTACCTTCATTTTCATAAAGGTCAACTCTGACAAATTTAAATCCTTTTGCAAGTTTGGATGCAACTTCAACCATTTCAGGAAAAACATTCGGTTTTTTTACCTCTCCCTCCATAGAATCTCCTGCTGTAGTGAAGCCTGCTTTTCTCCAATCCATGTCATAGAACAGTTTACGATGATTGCCAAGCCTGTCAATATACAACTCAACAAAAACAGGTTTACCATCGAAACAAAAGAACTTGTAATCAGTGATATTGTATTTTAGCATTCTTTCCGCAAGAATCCTGTTATTACCTTTGTATTGAGGCTCTCGTGAAAGATAGTAGTTGTTAATTTTAAGCCAAGAACAGAGTTTCCGTGAAGTATCATTGAGATTGAGACTCATTTTATCATTGCATATAATGTTGAATCCTGAGCCTTTTGTCAGCTTTAATACAAATTGATTTGGCAACATTTCCCAATCAATCATGTCCACAGATGAAACCGTATAATCACCGTTTTTATTAAGGGGAATTAGTTCAACAAGATATTGGTCTCCTATTCTATTCCTTACGAAATCTCTGACATCATATTTATCTGCCAATAAAGTCTTCAATTTGATGTCGCCACGCGATTTCATCCATTGAAGCTTTTCGCTAAAAGTTTTAGGGTTGGATATATTCATGTAGTTGTATTTGATACCAAAACGCCGATGCATAATCCATCCCAACAGGTTATGATACAATGTATCAGGAAGTATGCTGAAAACATACTTATTTAAACAATAATAAAGGTTTCTATATTTACCAGGCATATATTTGATATTATGATTAAATAGGTACTTTCTTTTTTCAAAAAGAGACTCAATCTTCGGTTAGTAAAGGAGGCGAACATCAGTTACTAATTACGCCCTTGTTGATAAATAGCTAAAAATCATTTTATTGCACATAGGGGGGGGGATAATTGCTTTATGACTTTTGCAGGATTTCCTGCAACAACGCTATAGGGAGGGACATCCTTGACTACTACACTTCCTGCACCTACAATACTGCCTTCTCCAATAACGATGTCGCCCAAAAGTATAGAATGGGGACCAACCCAAACGTTATCCTTTATGACCGGTAAGCCGCTTCCTCCTTTACCCCCAACAGTGATGCCATGCAGTATTACGCATTTTTTACCGATTACTGCATCTTGATGAATTAACGAACCAAGGGCATCGTGAGGAAATCTCGTACCCTCACCAACTCTAAGCTTATATGGGATATCGGCAGAGAAGACAATACGTATGAATGCTCTTGTTAGTACGGCTAAAGGAGTAAGATGACATCTCCACAACCAATTCTCCAATTTCCATAATAAGTAAATTCGGTCTTTTGTAGCCACTTTAAATTATTTTTAAGAATGTAAATAATTGTCGATGATATGCTTATATATTTCAATCGAATCAGCAGCAATTTTCTCCCAATTAAATAATCTTGAAGCGTTCAGAGCATTGGTTCTATATAACAGCGGATTTAGTTGATATTCTTTTATGCCATCGTGAATTGTCTTTGCTAAATTCTGGACGGATAATTTTTCTGTCACCCAACCACATTTCTGGTCCTTAATGATGTTTTCAACATTAGTGCCTTTGGAAACAATGCAAGGACATCCGTAAGATAATGATTCCAGTATTGACATTGGGAATCCTTCAAACCGAGATGTCAAAATGAAAATATCCGCTTTAGAGAATAGACATTCCTTATCCTTACCATAGACAGGACCGTAGTATTTGACATGAGAGGAAATCGGCTTAATTAATTCGTTTAATTTTTCTAAATCTTCGTCATGCCCAGGTCCGTACATGTTTAATTCAAAATCCAAATCAGGATTATTATTAATTAAGTATTTAATACTATGTAAAAGAATATCAAGTCCCTTATGAGTTATTGCAATCCTGCTTAAAAATAATAAAGATACCTTCTTATTATTTGTTTGCATAACAGGTATATCTTTGGGATTGCATCCGTTAGGGATAATATAACTTGGAGACGATGCTTTTTCTAAAGCAAAATTTTGTCTTTCATTTTCATTTAGGAAGATTATTCCACTTGAGTTTTTTAATGTATTGTCTAAAAAGATTTTTTTAAAAAGATACTTCTTGAAGTAATTTTTTGAATAGTTATCATAAGAATAAGCACCGTGAGGTTCTATGACGTATGGAATATTACGGTTATTTACAATTTTAGGATAACTTTTAATTTGTTTATAGAATATTCCATGAAATATTACAAAATCCGGTTTAAAATCATCAAGTTCTCGAACAAAGGATTCTTTTGAAAGACATCTATGGAATCGTTCAATATCCACTGCCTCTTTTCTTACATTTAATACTCGCACTTTATGCCCAAGTGCCTCTTGTGCAAAAGAAAGCTCTAAGACTACGGATGTAATGCCATTCCCTAAATGGTTGATATGGAGAATATGCAGTATATTCATGTCTTAATTATTCAATATATATACTCAGAAAATTGACATCACGATATAATGCGGTAGAATCTGTTTACAACCGTCAATAGAGTGACAGGATGGTCACCGGAGTATTTCTTTCTCCAATATTTGACGTAATAGAACGGTATGAACATAATGGTTTCATATCCCAAGGCATGGTATAGTTTTGGAAACAGATTTTTAACCGTCCTGTCAAATTCCATCAAGCCGGGATATAGTGCCGGATTTGCTTGCTTCAGAAGACATATGCGATAGACCGACGGAGCTTTCATGGAGATTCTGTGTTCCAAATATTTCCGATAGGGCAAATCGATTGAATCTTTGATTTCGGAGTATTGCTCAAGCATCTTGACAAGCACATACATTGTTTGGTTTACTGCTTTCCGACTCACAGACGCGTCTACAGTCTGACCTGCCCTCCCAACGAGATAACGATAAACGGATTTCGCAAAGTACGAAACAGTTTTCACCCTTGTCATAGGAAGAAACATCCATTCCATGTCAGTGTATGACACACCTTCTGTCTGCAAGTAGTTTAAGCCTTCGAAAATACCGCGTCTATATGCTATCGCATGCATCTGGAATCCGTTAAGCTTCCGATGATACTCCGTCTCCTCAAACGAGAGACTTGAACGATTTTCTGATGAAAAATTATATTGCTTTGTGACATTCCCGTTCTCATCGACTATCGCATAATTGCTGATGACCAAGTCTGATTCGCATGTTTCAAGAAATTTGACAAAAGCGTTGACATTCTTTTTCTCGAAACTATCGTCGGCATCCAGTACTTTGATATATTTACCAGTGGCGGCTGCCAGACCTTTGTTTATACAAGAACCATAGTTGCCGTTTGACTTGTCAATGACTCGAATACTTCCGGGATGCTTGGATGCGTAATTTTTTGCAATACGAAGAGTGCCGTCATTACTCCCGTCATTGACTACTATCACCTCTAATTCAGCGATTTTATCCACTAACAGCGAGTCAAGACACTGTGGCAGATATTTCTCCATATTGTACGAGGGAATGATTATACTAAGAATTTTTTCCATTTTTTATTTGAAAAGATTCAACACTTGTGCGACTATGGGTGCCATGTCGTAATATTTATATTCCGCAAGACGACCGCCGAATATGATATTTGATTCCCTCTCTGCAAGCTGACGGTATTTCTCATATGTCTCTTGATTCTTTGAATCGTTGACAGGATAAAACGGTTCCATACCGTCTTGCCACTCGGAGGAATACTCTCGGGAAATGACTGTCTTAGGATTGTCATAGACAGCGTTGCCGAAAGTCTCGAAGTGCTTGTGTTCGATGATTCTGGTATATGGCACATCTACCGAAGTATAATTGACTACTGCGTTTCCTTGCCAGTTGGGATTGTGGAGAGATTCTGTCTCAAACCGGACTGTGCGGTATTCAAGTTTCCCGAATCGATATCCGAAGAATTCATCAATTTTTCCGGTAAATACAACTTTATCGGCTACAGTTTTCCAATATTCACAATCAGCAAAGAAGTCTGTTTCTGTCTTCACCTCCACTCCTTCGAGAAGACCGTCAATCAAACGGTTGTACCCCCCGATGGGAATCCCTTGATATGAATCGTTGAAGTAATTGTTGTCATATGTCATCCTGACTGGGAGGCGGCGAATGATAAACGCAGGAAGGTCTGTACATTTTCTTCCCCATTGCTTTTCTGTATATCCTTTTATGAGCTGTTCATAAATATCTTTCCCTATAAGCGTCAGAGCTTGCTCTTCGAGGTTTCGAGGGGCTGAAACACCCTCCGCTTGCATTCGGGCAACCGCATCGGCTCTTTGTTCCTCAAGTTTGTCTTGTGCCTCGCATGGTGTCTTTACTCCCCACATCTGATAGAATGTGTTCATGTTGAAAGGCAGACTATATAATTTGCCGTCTGGAGCCTGTGCCACTGGACAATTTGTGTAACGATTAAAAGGAACAATAGAATTGACGAACTCCCAGACTTCCCGGTCAGATGTATGGAAAATATGTGCACCGTACTTATGGACATTTATTCCGTCAATCTTCTCACAATAGATATTTCCTCCGGTGTGTGGTCGCTTGTCAATGACAAGACAACGTTTTCCCCGCTTGTTGGCAAGGTGTGCAAAAGTGGCACCGAAAAGCCCGGCACCGACTATAAGGTAATCGTATTTCATGAGAACTATATTCGTTTTGTATTCCAGTTAATTCCAGTCTTTACAACTTTTGCGGGTACCCCAGCAATAACAGAATTTGAAGGAGATTCCAATCCCGTGATAATTGCACCTGTTGCAACTACAGAATCGGCACCTATACAGGATCCTTTTAATATTGTAGCTCCATATCCAATCCAGCAATGATTACCAATTATTACATTGGCACCTTGATTAAGCCTTTGACCGGTTTCTTTAGAAATTATAGAATGACTGTCACTTGTCCGTATTATTACCTGTGATGATATCAGACAATTGTCACCTATCTCAACTGATGTTTTATTATCACTGACCGATATAAACAAGTGGGATATCGCAACTGTATTGCCGATGATAACTTTATTACTGTTGTCTTCTATTCTTATTCTCCCACCTTCCGAGAACAAGGTTGATTTACCTATTATCAAACAATTGTTATCCCCGTTAATTTCGATAGAAACATTATTCAGAAATGCCCCGGATTCTATCTTAATAGAATTGTTCAATCCTTTCACGGAAATTTTGCAATTCCATAGACGACCATTGCAAATAAAACTATCTTTGTATTTTAACCACCAAAAGGGGTAAAAAATACACTTAAAGAGAAAGTGATTCCAAAATTTTGTAATTAAGTTCATGTCATTTCCAAATGAGAAATTTATTTGAGATAAGTTTCATCATAATATCGAATGTCGAATAGCCGTATTTGCCCATAATCGTTTTTAGTTTTTTGAATTCTTTGATATTTAGCTTCTTGACACACCTAATAAACGGTCCGATAAGTATACAGTCGAACACTGGAATATTATGGTCGGACATAAACCTGTTTTTCTTAGCGAAAGTATCAACCAAAAGTTCAGCTCGTTTCCAGGAGGCATTCTTAGACACTGAATTCGGCCTGTCAATAACAACATACGATACAGTTCTCGAAATACTAATGTATTTTGCATGATAACCAACCATGTACGAAAAATATGTATCATTATGTACTCTGCATTCCTGGAATCGTATGTCATTCCCTGTAATTATGTCTCTTCTGATTATTTTACACCATGGTTCTCCAAACAGATACCTTAGAGAAAGTGATGCCTTATCCGGATTCTTTTTGTTTAATTCAATATATCGGTTCAAATGAACTGATCTATTTGACAAAGAGAAATCGGAGTCCCGTAGAGACACGGCATTAAAAAATATAATGTCATATTCAGAGTCAACGTATTCATCAAGAAGAGAATCTAATGACGGTAGAAAGAAGTCATCGCTATCTGAGAAAATAACAAATTTACCTCTGGCTTTGTCAAGTCCAATATTTCTTGCCTTCCCTCCTCCTTGATTCGTATCGGTGGAATAAAACTCGATGTCGGGAAACAGTCCTTTTATTTTTTCTAATTCCGATGTGTCTGGCGAACAGTCATCCACTACAATCACTTGCATATCTTCTCTTTTAGGGAGCGAGTCGAGCAACCGATGCAATCTCTTAGAATTATTATAATGAGGTATTACTATACTATAGTTTATATCCATTGTTTATTTCCTGAAAAGTTATTTATTATAATAGATAAATACTTCCTCTCTCTCTTTGTCAGTGACAGGATTCAAAACAGATTCATATGGATAATATCTTCTGAACCTCACTATTTGGGTCTGAGGATCTCTGTTGAAATAAGCGTAAACCGGAAGTATGAAATATGGACATAAGACTAAAGCCCAAATTCCAAATGATAATTTCAAGATTGTTTTCTTCGTTCGAATTTTTGAGAAAGCAACGTCAGCAACTGTGACTACAACAAATAGTATAAAGTAATTATTGAAACGTAAGAATAAATTAATGAACAATGTGACTATAGCGATATAGACATACCAGCAGGTCATATATTCAAGTTTCACTCCTGTATTATGCCCTTCGTAGGAATTTCGTATGAAGCGTTTGTTGGCTATGGCATATATCCCAAGAATTGGATATGCCATGTACCGTAAGAAATAGAACAGATATTCGGACAACCCCAATCTTAAAGACCCTCCGAGTTTTGAATTCTCATAGCTATCAGCATAGCTTTGAGTATCCAGTATCTGTATTAGCCTTATGAGGTCATAGAATTTCACAGAAAGATAAGTACTGATTACAAAGACAATAATAAATACAATTACGAACTTCTTTCCGAATGTGAAAAACGGACGAAAAATAGGAAGGTAAAATAAAGGTACAATTGCAGTTACCAATGCCGATGGATGAAAAAGTATTGCCAGAACCACCAACAGATAGTATTTCACCCATTGATTTGTTTTGAAATATTTCCATCCTATAAGAAATACCGCTACCGCACATGACTCACGGATAATCTCGAAATTGAAATCGAAGTATGCCAATACGGAATACAACAGAACACAAGTGAATATATTTTTAGTGTTCTTATAAAAGAAATAGAAAATTACAATATTAATGAAAGTCGATTGTACAATCTGCATTACGACAAAATTGTCTGATATACTCCTTGCGATGGCATTGAAGAAAAGATAACCTTTTCCATACCGGGTCTTGTCAAAATCAAAGTAAAAAAATTCTGACAACGAAGGAAGTTCTGGGAATTCCCGGTCATACGTGATTGTGTCTGTCCCAAGCCGATACCTCAATCCTGCAGTAAGTACAAAGGCAATCAATATTACGATATACCATTTTAGCCTGTATTTTTTTTGTCCGCAGTAATCATAATGATATATCAAAAGAAGCAGTGAAATAATTATCGTAAGATACCACATACCTGTATAGACTAATTTATTCAGCTGATAATTCTACAGAGAATACACATACCGTATTTTGGGGTAATGAAGATGAAAAGCCAATTCGTTTTGTCTCTGAATCATCTATATCAAATTCGTTCTCCGATTTATTCTCATATATAAAGGGTTTTACGGAGTACCTTGATTTGATGCTTAGAGTCATAGAAACGTCATTTCTTGTAAGTCTGATAGTAGTGGGATTTTCAATAGTCGCATCGCATTTAGTTATCATTGTCCATAATAACTCGTGTGGCTCATGATCGCTTTTTATGCTATCGACACATATCAGATTTCCCCCCTCATCAATACACAATCTGCGGAATGCATATTCTATACCTTTCAATGTATTGGATAAGTCCACGACCGCTCCGTTCATTTTATCCTGTTCTATCGTTTGGACAAATTTAGCATATCCGTCCACCTTGTGTAGTCCACTATCTATTGTAAGTGTATTATGCATATCGTTCCTTACCCGCATGATTTTCCATCTGGAACTGTTCTGTGTCTGGTCACCGATGTTTATGCCATACTTTTCTACCAATGTATAATTTAATCCCCCCAAGTCTTCTGCCCATCTTATTCCTCCGCGTTCGTATATGAACGAACCTGCATCCATATGCGCGTGTGATGTAGAGGCTGACCCTCCTTTGATTCCAAGATAACAATCTGAGGATTTATCCCATCCACTTCGGTAGACATAAACAGGAGTCCTTCCAGTTCCGTGCCATACGTTATGGGCCGGTCTCACAGATTCAATATCATTAAGTCTTGAGGCGAAAATCGGCAGAAGAGGCAGAAGCCAATCTTCCGAATAAGAATAGTTCTGTTCTTCTATTCTCCTCAGCTCATCATAGATTAATGACATATCTTTATTCACTTCTGCAAACCACCATAATGCTATCTCCCCTTTGACCTTGCTGTAGGTGTCACTGTAATTGAAGCATTGGCCGGAAGGCGCTGACATGAATTGGATATACTCCGGAGTTTTCAAAAATCCCTTTCTACTGGTCAAATCTAAATCCTCCCCATAATACCTTTGCAAAATATCAAAAATGAGCACTTCATATAATGTTCCGTAACTCCAGTATCCATATCCTTCAGGATAGCATCCGTCTGGTTCATAAGCATTCAAGGCTTTTTCATTGGATTTTACACCTTGCTCAATGAGTTCATTCGACAAATCTGAAAGCTCATCTTTGAAAACAATCGCTCCGTATATCAAGGCGGAATTACATACCGGATTCCAATTGGATTCAGTATTTCTGAACCACGAATATTTCTTATCCAAAGCCGGTTCAAAACTCTTTTCCTTTATTGCGTCAACAACAATATTCCGTTGCTCCTGTGTGAAATAATCGTAGAGCCAATCATACCCGATAGCAATTGCCATAGTCATCTCTGCCACATCAAGAAAGTGTGACGGATTCCAGTCTTCATACTGGCATACATTCATAACCTCGCTGACTGCCCTAATAGCATATCTGGAATCTTTGGTATGTCGATAGGCATATGACAAATAGAATATCCTTCTGAGGGCCGCCCGTGATGTCTCAAGCATCCGTTTCCCTTCGAATTTTCTCGGCAATAAAGGTAGTTTTGCAAGCGAGTCGGCATTCGATATAATTTTATCGGTGATAACACGCACTACATGATTATTCTTATATTGTTCCGACAAATTTATTTCTTCCTCCTCAGTCAATAGGATAAGTGGATGCGCAATTTTAAAATCATGATTCAACCCTTTTTCCGTCTCTTTAAAATCAGAGCGGGCATATACACACACGAATATTATAATCGCTGTAACGGATGTAAGGATACGTGTGAAAACACCTTTGGTCATATACTTCAGCCATTTATATGGTGACCTTTTTTCATATACTTAGGTAGTACAGTAAGTATATTGTATTGCTTCAGTAACCTGGCGAGAACACAGTTCAGAATCAGGATTATCGCTGATTTCACAAGCAACGACAAAACCGCGTAGTTCACTGAAAAACTTTTGAATAGCACAAATGCGAGAGAAAACACAACGACACTGTTTACCAGTTGGGGAATAAGTGACTTTACAAATTTCCTGAAAGATGTCCCGAAGGTATATCTATTCATGACATAATAGCTGTCGATGAAGCCCATCAGCAACGTGATATTCCATGCCCAAGCCATGCTCTCTATTGTCTTGAAACATATGGCGGCTATCAGAAAACCGACAACTGTAAATAATGTATTAAGTATGCCGGTATAGAACAAATGGTTGCTTTTCCCCGCTGCTAAAAACAATGAACCGCAGGTCGATAAAATCATCTGTAACGGAATGGACAGGGAGAGTATTTCAAATACAGGTATCGCAGGCTGCCAATTTGGACCGAATATGATTCTAATAATTTCCGGGGCGCAGAAATACATTGTTATACCGATTGGAAAACTAAGCTGCGAAAGAAGACGTGTTAGTTTTATGTTTTTGTTGCTAAGTTCTCCCTTGTCATCCTGCAATGAGGATAGTATCGGGTGGAGCACAGGGGATATGACAAATGTTATGTTCTGCAGGGGGAGTTGCATGAGCCTATATGACTTATCGTAGTAACCCAAATCCGCCATAGAAAAATACTTACCGATTATAAGTTTGTCAAGATTTCTTGAAAAGTAATTAGTAAAAGAGAAAAGAAATTGAAATGCGGAGTAACTCCATACCTCTTTTATGGCCTTCCAATCAATATCTACGATTAGTCTCTGAGGATAATTGCAGAAGTTGAAAATAAATACTCCGACCGAACTGATTATAGGTGAGACCACAAGCGCATATACTCCCCAGCCATGCAACGCTCCCCATATAGCGATGCATCCGCTGGTCAAATGAAGAATAAATGTTCGGATGGAAACCAGCTTAAACTGTTTATTTCTAAGCATCATACCGTTGGGAACGATATTGAGAGCCTTGAACATCAGACATATGCATAGAAGCCTACATATAGGTATCAATACCGGGTCATCATAGTATGACGCAATAGCTTTCGATGAAAAATACAGTCCAGCTGACAGAATAACACCTATTGCCACTCCAATCATAAACAAGGAATTAATCTGTCGTCTTGTAAGATTCTTGAACTGTATTATAGCCACACCTATTCCGATATCGGTAAAAATATCAAGGAATGTCAGTATGACAGTGGCTACTGCCATTGTACCGAAGGCACTTGCCGATATATTTCTCGACAATACAGCTGTAATGACCAGAGAAACCAATAATCCGGAATATTTTGCAAGAGCTATCCAAAATACTCCGGAAGTCATTTCTTTTCTTATCGAAGACATTCTCTGTAGTTTAAATTCTATTATAAGCTTTCTCTACGGTTGAGGACAGTATCGAGATGTGTTTTTCCAAGGAGAAATTATCCTTTACATATATGCGGCCTTTCTCTCCCATGGTTAAAGCCGCATCATGATTCTCAATTACCCATATCATATTTTTTGCCATTGCGTCAATATCGTGCTCTTCACACAGCAACCCTGTCTCTCCGTTTATAACCACGTCTTTTATTCCCGCATGTAATGTAGAAATGACAGGGAGCGCGGATGCACTTGCCTCCATGACGCCAACAGGTGTACCTTCTTTGTCACCGTTACCGGCGGTAATACTATGTTGCACATAAGCAACAGCCTTTGAATGAAGTTCTTGAATCTCATTGGGTGTCTTGACTCCAGTGAAATTTATATTGCGTGTCAAGTTGAAATACTTCGATAGATTAATACATGTGTCATATAATGGGCCAGTCCCTACCATATCAAGAATCGCATTTGGATATTTGTCTACAACTTTCTTAAATGCCATAATGACGTAGTAAGGAGCTTTCTTGTCGACGAACCGTCCCACACAAACAAATCTCGTGCCATCTGCTTTACGGGTAGTGTCATAAAACATGGGGTTAGGACCACATGGAGTGTAAATTACCCGATCCGGTTCGCCTCCTAAGCTTATCAGAGTTTCTCTCATTTCTTTGGAAACACCAACGACATACGGAGTCTTTCTGATAAGTTCCTTATATTTCTCCTTATAACGTTCTAAGTCCGCTGTGATATCAACTCCATGAAAATGGGTGATTAGCGGGATATTCAGATAATTACAAACATTGAGACATGCGACGCCAGTCTGACCAAATTCTGCAAGCACAACATCAATATGATGACGTTTCAGAGATTGGGCAAACAATTCTTCCTTTATAGAGAATTTTTTTTTAAGGATTCTAAAAGGATTAATTTTTGGAATTAAATTTATGAGAGTGCGAGTGTTAAGCGTCCTTGCACTGATGTTAACAATTCCCTCATTTTCCAAATATGTTGGTATTACTCCACCATAAAAGAAAAAAACATTATCTGCCTCTATATTCTTATGAGCTTGGATAAATGTCTCACTATAAGCATTTTGACCTGGGCTTATTATTGCTAAATTCATATATATTTTATCGTTGAAATGTAAGCGTCCAAAAGCGTTGGACTTATCGATTTTAGTGGGCTAAGCCCACTAAATGTTAAAATTTCAAGTTGGATTTTAGTAATTATTAACCGGCAACCCTATGTTCATGGGAATAAGATTGGTCAGATTCTCACATCTTAAATCATTCGGAACGATAGTTCCTCGATTTTGATATAATTAAAACCCGATGCTTACGATTAAAAGACACATAAAGACATGTATTCAAAGACACCTATGTATTTAGACTCTATGTCCTTCTGTTTACTGACACTCGCCTCTATAATTCACAGGTTGGAGTGTTTGCGAAATGTGAGGATAGTAGGAGAACCTTTTAAGAATGTGCAAACAGTTGATTTGGGATGGAGGCGCGAGCCTTTCTCATAGGTGGTTATTGGTTGACCGTTTTTGGTTGTCGGTTGTGGATTATCGCTCTTCGTTTGATGGTTGGATGTTCTCACCTTGGAGAACCCGGAAGAAGTTAGTATTTTTTCAATTTCTCCGGGTTTGGCAGTTGTTGAAACCGTTATCTCCGGGTCAGACTGCCCCGAATAGATTGAGTATGTAACGAGAGTGCCGTTGTCAGATTGGAAAGAAGCCACATGCCCGTCGTTTGAAAGAAGCCGGAATCCATAATAAGAAAGAGCATTAACAGCCTCTTCGAAATCCGGTTGTTCCACAAGCTGCATGGCAATCCTGACGGGCGATACTTCCTCTTTTGGAGCAGCATCGGAGACAGAAGAAGAGAGGAGCAATAAAGATAATAGAAGTAATCGAAACACAATAGTATATTATTGAAGGAATTTTGATTAAACTACCGGATTAGTTATACAGCCGCGAATTGAAAATCGAAGAAGAACTATAAAATAAAACTCAATCTGATCCAAGTTATATTTTTTCGTCTAATTCGAACTTGGATGTTTACAAATTTATTTTTTACCGAAAAAATAACCAAATGCAAGAGTTATCAACGGAATAATTAGCTCAAATAATTTTACTGCGATGTCTTGTGCAGCCGGTAAGAACGGTATCCATAGTGTCAAGGCAAACCACATGGACAGGATGACAAGAAGGATGACAAATGTAATTGCCTTTGATGAATTTTCCTCTGCTCCGAATATTTTTCCGAAATAACCATATTTTGCCATTTCTCTTTCGTGTGCATGTTCCTCTTTTGTATATTCAAGTCGATCATTTGAAAACCGGGAGCAAGGTTGTGATGGTTTCTGAATTTCTGCGGCAGTTATGTCTTCTGGAGAAGTTTCCACATACTTGTTAACACCAGTTTGGGGAATATTGACATTAATTTCCCCAGACATTTCTGATTCAGTCTGGTTTTTCATTTGATTCCTGAACTTTAGTGAACCAAGTATAACGGAATAAGCTTGTCTTAAAAGAACCAGCTAAACCTGTAACTGCATAAGAAATATATAAATCCTTACGTTCACCGCCCTCTGTAAATGTTCCTACCTCCAATTTCTTTGAAAATGTTGTGTTAAGACTATTCCATTCTATTGGGATAACAAATGTCAGCTTATTGTTAGAGGAATCCGGAGTGATTTCTAACTCCTTATGTACCTCATCCTTAATGACAATCCTAAATGAGATTGTCATATTCCCGAAATGGAAGTTAATATTATCATCTTGTTCTGAGATAATACAACCGTCTTTGATTATTTCAAAATCATTAAGTGTAATTGTGGTTTGCATTATATCTTATGATAAACGACAACAGGATAGGTAAAAGTCCATGTGTCGGAGTGTAAGCGTCCAAGTGCGTTGGACATATCGATTTCAGTAGGGTTGAACCCACTAAATGTTAAAATTTCGAGTTGGAATTTTAGTAATTATTAACCGGCAGGCCATGCTTCGGGTTATATCGTCGGGGGAGTGGATAGTCGCTCACAATTCAGATTCGACAACGGGTGCTTTCCACTAAATTGGTTAGCGGCCGTTGAGGCGGTTGAGGGAGGTTGGCGGTATTTCGGGGCCGTATTGGCGGAGGAGGTGGAGGAGGTTTTCTCCGAATTCCTGAATCTTTGGGGAATATATGTCTTTACCGTCGGTGGAGAGGCCTTCTGTCCTCTGGCGACCTCAAAGAGATCTTGCACGCAACATCTTCCGTTTTTTTTGACCAGAGAACCAGAGGACCAGTGTTTTTTGACTGGATACAGAGTTTATGCCTCATATTTCTATGGTTCTATGGGGCTATGGTCTGTTATATGGAGCTATGGGACTATGGTCTTTGGTTTTATTTCTATGGTCTGTTACTATGGTTCTATGGGACTATGGTCTTTGGCTTTGTTCTATGCGGCTATGGTCTGTTAGGAGGTCGAGGTGGTGGAGAAGGAGGAGGCGTTTGTAGCGGGGTTCGTTGCGGGTTTCGAGGGGACGGAGATCGGCGGCGAGGAGGGCGCTGACGATGTTTCGCTTTTCGTTGTCGCTCATGGGACGGGTGGTGATGCCGTTGCGGAACCAGCCGTGCCAGCGGGTGACGGTGTCGCTGTTCCAGCGGAGGGGCGCGCCGAGGAAGGCGGCGTTGCCACGCGTGAGTTCGCGGGCGATGGTGCGCTGGAGATGGTAGAGGTCGATGGACTTGTCTCCGCGGATGTAGGCGTCGAAGGCCGAGAGCCGGAGGGTGTCGAGGTATGACTGCGGCGCGGTGCCGGAGGCTTCGAGCAAGTCGGCGGTCTCAAGCAAGTCGCTTTTCTCAATGCATAATGCATAATTCATAATGCATAATCTTTTTTGACCAAAGGTCCCAGAGGGCCAGAAGTTGTCAGTTGTCAGTTGTCAGTTGTCAGAAGTTGTCGTTTTTGTTTTTTCGGCACTCAAGGAGTTTTCGCGACAACGGAAAACAGACAACGGAAACCAGACAACGGACAACACGACTACGCTGGTTAAAGAAGGCGGATGTAGTCGGGGGAGACTTCGACGGCGGCGGTGATGAGACCGGGGAGTTCTACGATGAGGCGTCGCTTGCGCATCCCTTTCACGGAAAGGAGACAACCTTCAAGGCCGTCGAGGGGGCCTCCCACGATGCGGACTTTTTTGCCACACATCGCCTCGGTGAGTTCGCCGGGTTTGTAATAGAGTGCGGATTCCGTGTTGCCGACGGCATGGACGAACCGTTGCATTTCTTCGTCGCGGACAGTCATCGGTTCGTCTTTCGTCTTGCCGAAGACGTAACGATATTGGAGCGTGGGATAGATTTCCACGTATGGATCGAGCGTCGATTTCTCTTCGTGGACGAACAACAGGTCTTGTATCACGGGTACGTCGCGCCTCTGCCGCTTCCCTCCGATGGTCATCACCATTTGGGTCATCGGTGTGAAGACCTCAAGACCGGCTTTTGCCAGTTCGTTTATGGCAAGCGAGTTCGAGTTTCTACGCTTCAGGTCGCGCATAACGAACCACTGCTTTTCTGAAGATGTCATGGGAGGGGTTGCAAGACTTATGGGCAATTCTTCAAGTCCTGCCCAAATTCATTTCACACTGAATTTTAAGCAGTTATAATGTTTTGCCAAAAAGAAAGCTTTTTTAGTTGTGATAAGCTTACTTCTTTTAATTGCCCTTGTTTTTTGCATCGGGTTCAAGCTTTTACTCGAGGTCCGGATGTCAGTCTCTCCGGGAGAGACTGATGTTTGAGACTGCAAAGTTACTAAAATTATTGATAATAACCACTTTTTAGGAAGTAAAATTTTGCAACCGCTCTCTGAAGGATTCTACTAAGTGTCCATTTGCCAAACATTTGTTTTGCGAAATTGCAGGTAAAATTCTTGTTGAGTACTGAAATTCAGATAACATGCCGGTCCTGTCAGTCTCTCCCGGAGAGACTGATGGATTCGCAAAACACGTTGATCAAACGTGCCGGAGGCACGTCCCTACATTGAGGATTCAACGCTTCTTTTTCTTCCGGTTCATCATCTTTATAATGTCGCTGTTAGCCTCATCTACCGACGAGGTGTCGAGCGATTGCAGGTAAATGACAGTAGTCTTTTCCGAATCATGCCCCATGGCTTTGCTGATGGTGGACAACGCCACGTGGTTTGCATGGGCGATGCTTGCCCATGCATGGCGTGCCACGTATAGTGTCAGCTTGGTGTCAAGTTCGAGCATCTTCCCGAGTTTTTGCAGATTGCGGTTTATCCGGTAATAAGCGTTTTCATACTGTCTGTCGGCATCGCTCCCCTCTTCCGTGATTATAGGAAGCAGGAATGTTGTCTTGCCGGTGCCGAAACTTTCAATCAGTTTCTTTGTCTCAGGTTCGATCCTCACGGTGAGCTGCTGCCTGGTTTTCCGGCGATAATAGGTGATGACTCCGTTCTGCAAGTCGCTTTTCCGGAGGAAGGCGATATCGACGAAACTCATTCCCCGCGTATAAAAGGCGAACATAAACACTTTTCGTGCGAAGTCGAGCGACGGATAGCCGGAGAGGTCAACGTCGCGTATCATACGTACCACGTCGAGAGTCACGGCCCTCTTTTTCGTCTTGTCAATACCCATATAGACGTGTCTGAAAGGGTTGCGGGGCACTTCGAAATCCTGTTCCGCCGCGCGATTGAGCACCGCCCGGAGATTGCGCATATAAAAAGATGTGGAGTTGCGGCATAGGCCCCGCTTTATCAGCGATTCCTCATACCCAAGCACGAAGGTGGATGTAACGTCGGCCCATGCCACCTCCTGACCACCGGTATAGCGCAACAGACTGTTGAGCATTGCGCTGAAACGTTTGGCGGCGGCCTTCTTGCCAATCTTCTTCATATCTTCTATCAGCTTGCGCGTAAAAGACACCGGTCCTGAAATGAAGAGCGGAGTATTATAGGTGGCGACGACGTCGTCTGCCGTGTATGGCTTCCCGCAATGGTCGAACTGCGATATTATCGCCGACAGTTTTGAATGCCATTCCTTCAGCGACTCCGTTACGGACGACAGATAACGCCGCCTTTCGACGTCCGTCCCCGACGGCACGACAACGGAAGACTCCTCATCATCCCATTCCGCATCGCCGATATGAAACTCCGTGTAGATCTGCCGCACCTGCCGAGTGTGGATTATCTGATAAAAAAGTGTACCGACCTTCCCCTTTACAGACGACGGCCTGTATTTTAGTTTTACAGTTGCCATATTTACTCAGTTAAGGCGGCAAATTAGGCAATTGACCGGAGAATATCGGGATTATTCTGAAACTTTAGTCGTTAGAGTCCCTAAAGGCCTTAAGGTCCTTAAGGCCTTTAGGGACTCTAACGACTAATGACTAACATCAGAGTTTATAGACTTCGGAGCCGGCAAGGAGGAAGCAGCCGGTGCCGTAGTCGTCGAAGTCTGGAATCGAATCGTAGGTGACGGGCTGGCCGTCTTTCGGCTCTTTCCCGGTGCCTTGCACGTATCCGAGGAAACCGTCGGGATGCACGGCTTCTTTCACCATGGCGTTCCAGGCTTTAGCAATGACGGGCAGATAAGTTTTACGGTCTAATATCCCATTGTTGACGGCCCATGCCAAACCATACACGAACAGTGCCGTCCCGGTCAGTTCCTTCCCTCCGTAATTGCTTTCGTCGTGCATGCTCACATTCCAGAAGCCGTCTTTCCTTTGGCACTTCACAGCCGCGTCGAGCATCGCCCTCAAGTCGGCCACATAGGCGGCGCGGTGCGGGTCGTCTGCGGGAATTTCGTCGAGCACCCTTACAAGCGCCGCCACAACCCAGCCGTTGCCCCTCGACCAATAACAGTTCTTCCCGTTCGGTTCCTTATAGGGAGGCACGAAATCCTTGTCGCGCCACCACAACCCTTCTTTCCCGTTGAAAAGGCCTCCCGCAAGCGAGTCGCGTGTCCAGCTATACATCTTCCACGCCTTCTCCCGGTATTTAGGGTCGCCCGTAAGCGCGCTCATTTTGGCAAGCAGCGGCATACCCATCTGTATGGCGTCGATCCAGGTCCAGTCGCCCACCTGCGGGGTATTGACGAGCATGTTCATGCAAGCCTTGGTCTTGGTGAGCATCTTCGGCTCCGGCGTGAGACGATAAAGGTCAACGTAGGTCTGGCCACAGCAATAATTGTCGGCATCGCGTGTGGTGGTGTTGTCGCGTCGCATCCCCCACTTGAAACCGTCGCCCCAATTATAGGCGTAGTCATAATAACGGTTGTCGGGATAAATGGAATAAAGGGCCATCAAACCCTCGAAATAGACGGCACGCGTCCAGATATTCGCCTCATAAACTTTCTTGCGCGAATAATAGGGAATGCCGAGCAACGGGTCGGGATGGTTATCCAGATAATAATCGTTTACCTTAACCAAGGTTTTGAGCACATCGCGGCGCGACGGCAACTTTTCCTCTCCAAACGAGGGAATCGCAACGAGAATGGCAAAAACGATTGCCAGAGTTTTCCGAATCATGAAGACGTAACGAAATTGGGTTAGTTATGGATTATATAGCCGCGCCTGCGCACGGCAGAAAAAACACTTTGCGCATGGATATGGCCCGAGCGGCACATCTCCATGCGCAAAGTTAATGAAAAATTTTTAATTTACTTGCCCGTGCCCTTCGATTCGCCGGAAAGGCTTCCCTTATATTCGCTCGGGGAGACACCGAACTGAGTCTGGAAACACTTGGCGAAATGTGAGCGCGAAGAAAAACCTACCTGCCAGCACACTTCGTTGACCCTCATGTTGGTGGTCTCGAGCAACTCGGCCGCCTTCTGCAGACGTATAAGCCGGATATAATCGTTGGGGGTCATGCCGGTGATAGCCTTCAGTTTCGTGAAAAGGCCGGTGCGGGAAATAGCCATTTCCCTGGCGAGCACGTCCACAGAAAATTCCGGATCGGTCATGCGCTCTACTATAATGCCTTTTATCCGGTCGAAAAATTCTTTATCGATACTTGAATGGGGAACGAGTTCTTCTATCACCTCAGGATCGGAAACAAACCGCTCGCGCAGACGCTCACGGTTTGCAAGCAACGAGCGTATCTGAGCCTTGATAACGTCGGTGGAGAACGGTTTGGTGACGTAAAGGTCGGCACCGCTGTCGAATCCCGTCACAAAATCGGAATCTTCCACCTTGGCGGTAAGAAGCACCACCGGGATATGGCTCGTGTTGATATCCTGCTTCAGACGGCGGCAGAACTCCATACCGTCGATGCCTGGCATCATAACGTCGCTCACGATAAGGTCGGGCGAATAGCTTTCCAGCTTCACGAAAGCCTCTTCCGCATCGCCGGCACATTCCACGTCATAATGCGGAGAAAGCAACTCATGCAGAAACGCAAGCATCTCGGCATTGTCGTCAACGATAAGGAGGCGTTCTTTCGCAACGGTTTCGGGAGCCTCCGCCTCTTCCGAATCAGACTTCTCCGTGTCAGGGAGATTGTCGGCATCGGGCACCACCCCATCTGCCGACGCCGGGAGGTCTATAATAAATTCGGCCCCGATGTCGCCTCCGCTCCTGACCTCGACATCAGTCCCCATAAGTTTGGCATAACGCTTCACAAGCAACAGACCGAGACCGGTGCCTATGTTGTCGGTCGGACGGTTTTCAGCAATCTGATAGAACGGAGTGAAAATTTTCTCTTGTTCCTCGGGCGGTATGGCAGGTCCGTTGTTCTTAACCGAAAGCCTGAACGCCCCTTCGGGCAGACGCACCAAAGAAATGTCGATTTCAGACTTGGAAAACTTCAGCGCATTCGACAGAAGATTGTTGACAATCTGCGTAAAAGCCTCTTTATCAACTTTGGCAACACAAGGAGATTCAGGCACTTCCACCGTCACTTTCAAATTCTTAAGGGCTGCAGTAAGCACATAGTTCTGGCAAATCCATTCAAGGCGTTCCCTGATATCCACATCCGTGATAAACAGTTTCATCGCACCGGACTCCATCTTGCGGAAATCCATCAGATGGTTCACAAGGTTGAGCAGGCGCTTGCCGTTGCGGTCCATCACCGTCAGCTGCGACCGGCAATCGGAAATCGCGCCGTCAGATTTAAGAAGATTCTCGAGCGGAGACAGAATCAGCGTCAACGGCGTGCGGATTTCATGGACTATATGCGTGAAGAATTCTATCTTGCTCTGATAAAGCTCACGGTCCTTCTGGTCGGCGAGTTTCCGCATCTTCTCCTTCTGCTTGTTCATGAAATGATAATAAAGCAGCAACAGGCATCCCACGCCAAGAACAATATAAAGAATAATCATCGGCGTGGAAAGCCACCATGGCGGGAGCACCTTGATGGGGAATGAAAGCGCGTCGTCGTTCCAGCCTCCGTTGCCGTCGGAGGTCCTTACCTTAAAGACGTAGCTGCCCGCCGGGAGATTCGTATAGGTGAGCGACTGCAAGGGAGTGGCTTCGTTCCAGTCTTTCTCAAAACCTTCGAGCTTGTAAAGGAAGCGGTTGTGCGAAGGGTTGATGTAGCTCAACGGCGCCACTTTGAAACTAAACATCCTCTGCGTGTGGTCTAACGTTATGCCATTGGAATAGGTTATCGACTCGGTCAGCGGGGAATCTTCTGCACCGATTTCCACAGGATGGTTGAAAATCTGGAAATCAGTAAGTATCACCTCCGGCTTAAGATACCTATGGGTTATCTTGTCGGGGTTAAATTCGTTGAATCCGTTGATGCCTCCCATGAAAATCGTGCCCCCGTCTATCATAAGTCCCGAATTCGGAAGAAACACGTTTCCTTGCAGTCCGGAGTCTTTGTTGTAGGAAAACAGGCGGCTATCTTTAGGCGTATAGCAATACAACCCTTTCGACGTTCCGAGCCAAAGCTGGTCTTTATAAGCTATAATCTTGTTGACAACCCTCACGTTTTCGGGCAAAGGCTCACGCGTGAATTTCCCGCTTTCATAATTGAACTTTAGCAGGCCACCTCCGTCGGTTCCCACCCATAGGTTGCCGTTTTCGTCACACTCTGCGGTGACAATGGAATTGGTAGGAATCGGGGGCTCTTTGTCAGGCTCATCGGTTTCCGACGAGAATTGCACCCACTCCCCTGTTTTACGGTCGAGGCGGAACACCCCTTTGTTGGTGGTGCATGCCCAAAGATACCCCTTCTTGTCTTCCATGAGATACCCGATATCGGCAGGATGCACCTCATATATCCTTTCGAAATCGTCTGTGGCCGGACAATATCTGTTGAGCCCTTCGGCAGTGCCTATCCATATTTCGCCATATGAATCCTGAAGCATGGAATAGATGCTCGAAGAATAGAGCGAACGGGGAGACTTACCTACAGTATAATTCTTCAAGGCACCGGTCTTCAAATCCAAGATGTCGAGTCCGCCGAGATACATCCCCACAAAAAGCTTCCCGTCGGCCTGGAGCAACGAATGGATGTTTTTATAGGCCGACCCGCTTCCCAGCGACCGCCCCCTCACGTCGGTAAAATTGTTGGTCTTGCGGTTCCAATGGAAAACCCCGGCATCGTCGGAACCTATCCAAAGATTGCCGTTGTCGGCCTCGGCGAATACACTCACTATCTGCGCACCGAGATTGGTGTTGACGTTATAGAAATGGCGGAACATCCTCTCCGTGGGCACCACATAGTTCACCCCTCCGAAATACGTGCCTATCCACAAAGCGCCTTCTTTGTCAATAAACAATGTCTGAAGATAATTGTCGTTAAGGGCATTCTCTCTCTGACGGTTTGCCCTGACAAGGGTCACTTCACCGGTTTTCGTGTCGAAAGCAGTGAGGCCTTGGTCAGACGCCAGCAACAACTCCCCGGGACGCCACTCCACAATGTCCCTTACCTGCAGAAGTGAATTACTGTCGGCGGGAGACAGTTTTGACACCAGACGGTCGGTCTTGACATCAAACATAAAAAGCCCGGCACCACGCGACCCTACCCAGATATTATGGGAACTGTCTTCAAACAGCGAAGTCACGCTTATCCTGTCTGTCTGAGGGTCGCCCGCCGGCACAAACCTGTCTTGCGTAGGATTGTAGAGGGCAACACCTTCATTGGTGCCCGCCCAGATGTGTCCCGACGAATCTTCCATCACGCATCTCACGATGTCGTTGTTGATTTTGGTGGTGGCGGGATACTGTTTAAGAATTTCGTTATCGGGATTATATTGGAACACGCCTTCGCCCAGCGTGGAAAGCCACACCCTCCCCTGGCTGTCGTGCAAGATTCCGCTGACAGGGGTCTTTATCCGGACTCCGGAAGAGGGATTGACCGGAAGTTCCATGAATTTTTCATGTTTAAGGTCGAAAAGGGCCAGACCGCTTCCGCTTCCGAGCCAAAGGCGGCTACGGTCGTCTTCCACAATCGTTGATATCACGCTCCCTAAGGTCGGCACATCCTCGTCGCGCCATTCGGTGATGTTATATCCGTCGAAACTGTGCAGACCGTCGATGGTGCCGAACCACATCCTTCCTTTCGAATCCTGGCAAAACGAATAGATGGCGTTTGAGGCGAGCCCGTCGTTTACGGTGTAGTGGCGCAGTTGGCGTCCTTCAAGAGGAGAAGACGCGAAGTTCGATAAAACCGATAAAAATATCAGCGCCAAAAAGATACAGATTCGTAGCATAATTTTTCAGGTCAGGAACTAAAAAGCAGGTTCAGAAGCATTTAAATTTTCATTTTTTCAAAAGGAAATGCCATAAATAAATCATTCCCCATAAAAAAATCTAAATGGCTTCTTACCCGACTTTGTTGCAAATATAGTTGTTTTCTGAAAAATATTATATCGTTTTCAGAAATTTTTACATTGCTCAATTGGAAGCCAACGCTTGTGTGCCCGTGGGCAACGCCCTCGCATCAAGCTTTGAATTGGCAGGCAACCTTATCTCGGCAGTGGAAGAGACGTTGCCTTTTACATCCGTCGTTTTTACAACCGGATAACGCCGGCCACCCGCTTCCACGCCGGCGTAGTCTCCCATAAACGAAGCTTTCCAAAGGAGGTCTTCCGAAGTGTCGTTGGAGATTTCAGTATGCGAATTTCCCTCATGGCGCACACTCATGTAGCCGTCGAACACCCTTACATTCTTTATCCGGGAGTCAGCACCGGGAGCGGTAAGCCTCGATGCCGTGGTCACCGTCTTGTCGGCATAACATGGAGAGAATCCCATCGCGCCGCATACGCACCCCGCGATGAAGCCGTATGCCACTTCCGGATATTCCGAACGCGACATGGCCGGAAGATTCAAGAGAAACCGGTAAGCTTCATCGCAATATCCGTAGCGATAAAACAATTCCGGGAAATGCGATATGTTTTCAACATTCCAATCCCCCTCAAGGATATCGGCGAGTGCAAGCCTTATGCGCTCCGGATTCTCGGTGGCCTCGAACCACAAAACATAAGGCACACCTTCCCCCCGCTTGAAGGCACCCTCGGAGAAATACATCGTATTATAGCATGATTTTTCGGAATCCCACCATTCGGATTCCATTATATCGCGATATTTCAGAGATTGCTTCTTAGCCGCTTCAGCCGCATCCTGACGTCCGTTCAGCAATGAAATGGCTGAATAAGCGTCAAAACCTGCATACAACGACGCCACCAAGTCGATGCCTGCGGAAATTCCGGGCATATTCTCCACATACGACGGCAACCCGCGGCAGGTATGGAAATTATTGCTTACGTCGAAGTCGTCAGGCACGTTCATATACGCCTTCCTCTGCATTATCTTTTCAGGAGAGAGATGCCAGCGGTCAACATATTCATCTACGCTGCGGTCAAAAAAATACTTAAAATTCTCACCGGATATATAGTCGCTGTCGCCGGTCCACTGATACATTTTAAGGCATGCCTGCATCACGTCGAAATTGGCATTAAGGTTATACCAGAATTCCTTGTCGTTGCGATAGTCTGCCGGCACCGGGTTGTTATGGCGGTTTATCTCCCAATAGCTGCACCAGTCCTTTTCTTCGCTTATATTGCCGACAAAAAGGGAAAACATGTTTTTGTTGTGGGGAAGAAGCCCGAGAATCTGCGCCCCTACCGACTGATGCGACACATCGCGCATGCAGAATGCCTCACGTCGCGGAAGCGCAGCCTCATACCAACAACCGACGGGGTCGCCGTCATCGTGAGAGAATGACAAGGCTGTTTTTCTCGCCCATTCATACGATTTCTGAAGCTGCCGGTCGGTCGAAACAAACACCGCGATTTCGTCGGGCGGAAGCTCCGCTTTGATTTTTTTTCCTGAATCTGTGCCGCAAGCCGCAAGCAGCGCCAGGAGTGCCGTAAGAGAGAGTGTCCGGATATCCATAGAAGTCAGTTTTATTCCCCTTGCCGGATTGAATGCAAGATCCGGCAAGGGGGCGAAGGTATTAGAATATGATTATATTGCCATCAGTGAGCATCTCATTTTATCACCATTGCAAAGCCGCCGCCCGGAGCGAGTTTCACCTTCATAGGGGTCTTTCCGTTTACCTTGACGGTTTCTTTTTTATAATCGTTGGAATTATGTGCGGCGTTGGCACCGTCGCGGAACACCACCGCCTGGCGGCTTCCCTCGCCGATAAACGAAAGGTCAACCACGAGTTCCCTCGGAGTCCAGTCGGTAAGGCCGGCCACATACCACGTGTCGCCTTTGCGACGCGCCGTCACAATATAGTCTCCCATCTTGCCGTCGAGAATCAACGTCTCGTCCCACACGGTAGGCACCGCCGCTATGAAATCGCGGCATTCCGGTTCGCGGTCATAATTCACGGGGGTGTCGCTGAGCATGGTAAAGGGTGAGTCGAAGACCGTGAAGAGAGCGAGCTGGCGGCAACGTGTGCCCTGGCTCATCGGCTCGTAATAATCGGCATGATACGTATGCTTCGTCCCGTTTTTCATCGCGCCGGGAGTGTAGTCCATAGGCCCTGCCGCCTGGCGTATGAAGGGTATCATAACGTCGTATTCCACCTGGTCAAGGTCAATAGTGCTCCACTTCATCTGTTCGAGACCGTTCACGCCCTCGAAATTGAGCACATTCGGATATGTGCGGTTCAGCCCAGCCGGCTTATACATGCCGTGGAGGTCGAGGAAGAGATTATGCTTACCGCATGTGGCGGCGGCGCGATGTACGAAATCCACCACTTCCTGATCGTCGCGGTCCATGAAATCCACCTTGAAGCCCTTCACGCCCATCTTGGCATAATGGCTGCACACGTTCTCCATGTCGCGGTCAAAGGCATGGTAACCTGCCCAAAGCACTATGCCCACGTTCTTCTTGCCGGCGTAGGCAATCAGTTCCTCAAGATTTATTTCCGGCACCACCTGCATGAGGTCGGCCTTCTTGTTTACGGCCCATCCCTCGTCGAGAATCACGTATTCTATCCCGTTTTCCGCAGCGAAATCAATATATTTCTTATAAGTGGCGTTGTTGACACCGGCTTTGAAATCCACGCCGGTTATGTTCCATGCGTTCCACCAGTCCCATGCCACCTTGCCGGGTTTAATCCATGCGGTGTCGGCTATGCGTGAGGGCGACGCCAAAAGATAAGAAAGGTTGGTGGCGGCCATCTCCTTGTCGTTGCCGGTTACTATGGCCACCCTCCAGGGGAAAGTGCGGGTGCCGTCGGCTTTCGCTATGAAGTCTTCCCTCTCCTGCACCACCATCTGGAGATTGTTGTGGCCCCCCTGTAGCGAACGCTTCGGATATTTCGCATGGCTTCCTTTGAGACCTTTCGTGCCGGTGCCGTTCATATAGAGTCCGGGGAACTGCTCGAGGTCAGACTCCGTTATCATCACTTTTACGTCATCGCCGAGGTCAACCACCATCGGGAGGAACACGATTTTATTACGGTCAACTTCCGAAAGTTTCACCTTGGAATATTCATTTTCGAAAGAATTGAAATAGGGGTCGTCTTTCCGCCCCTTGGCGTATGGCACGTAAGCCGTGGCATCGACAGGGAAATTATACGTAACCTCCTCGTCGGCAATCGTGAGCGGCTTCTTCTGTTTAGAAATGAAACGGTAGGCAACACCGTCGTTATAGGCCCGGAATTCGACGCCCCACCCTCCTTTGAAATCAAGTGTGGCGGAATTGTAATTATCCTTCATGCTTTCCGCCCTGTAGAAAGGCGACGGCACGGTGGCATCGACCGCTTTCTTCGAAACTTTCGACACCTTGGGATTCTTGCCCCAGACGGTGCCGTCGGCAAGGGTCATGGAAAGCGTAGATGCGTCAACCACGGTTTTCCCGTTGAATATTACGGAATAACTGAGGTCGTCTCCGACCGAAACCTCTGCCTTAAGATGTCCGTCGGGCGAAACTATATCATAGTTTTTGCCGGCAAATGCCGTGGCGACGGCAAATATCATGAATCCTAATACTGTTTTTCTCATTGTCTAAAATTATATCGTTACAGACTGACGTTTATTGTTTTACCGTCGGCTATTGTATATTCTTTTTTCTTGCCTCCGTTCATGACGGCCACTTTTAGTTTCGAGTTGCCGGCACGCTTCACCTCTATATCCATATCGGCGCCGAATGCACGAATGTGGCGAAGGCTGGCGTTGTCCCATTCCGACGGGAGGCGCGGGGTGAGGGAGAACGAACGGAAACCCGTAGGACGGATGCCGAAGAGACCCTCCGTTATGATTCGTCCGTAGAGTCCGCTTTCGGCTGAAAGATGGCGCTGTCCGCCTTCGGGCCACGCCTCGATGGCGTAAGGCACATGCTCGCCGAGCAATCTCGTGTTGGAGTATTTCTTAAGATATTCCGTAGCCTTGTCAGTGGCTCCGACTGCATATACCCCCCTAAGCGCATAGAGGGTCGAGCGGTCCCAGAAAGTTTTGTCGCCGGCCTGAGTGAGGAGACCGTTTTCAGTCCACAGACGCGGGGAGAAGAGTGCGTCGATAGTGCCTTTTGCTCGTTCGTCGATGCCTACTGTAAGAGGGATGCAAATCCATGAACGAAGCACGTCGTTCCCTTTGTAATAGGCGTAGGTATCGAAGCCTTCCACCTCGTGGGCGAAGTATTTGTCGATGTTTTTGCGCAGTTGTGCGGCTTGCGACGCGTATTGCTTCCCGTTAGGTTTGCCGAGCTCTTTTGCAAGATAAGAAGCGGAAAGGAGGGCGTCGTAGTAGAGCGACGATGTGCAAAGATTTGCTTTCCCCGACGGGAACCGCCCTTCAAGTTCATCGGAATCGGAAGCCACCACCCCGTCTTCATTGATTTGGCGTTTGCAATATTCCAGACACCAGGTGATGAGCGGCCAAAGTTCCTCGGCCTCGGCACGGTCTCCCCTTGCCAGGGCGTATCTCGAAGCCCCGTAGGCAATCATGGCGCAGTCGCCGCGGTCTCCCGCGCCGTTCCATATATCATCGCCTTCCGCGATAATCGAACTCGGGATGGTCTTGTAGTCAGGGTTCATGAACCGGGCGAAATGCCTGAACGAATTGAGGGCGGAAGCGTTGCCATATTCATAGCCGGTGTAAGGGAAGAAGGGATTCACGTATTCGGCCTGGTCGTTGGCCCAGATGGCTGCATAATAAGACTCGCCGCCGGGTCCGTGGAGGGGTCCCCCTTTGGTGGCGTAAATGCTCTCTCCTGCACGCACTTTTGCAAAGTCCATCATTTTATTGATTATGGGGTCCGGGGTCTCAAGCACGAGCGAGCCCATAAGATTATCCACCAAATCCTTGCGTTTTGCAAGTTCCGCATCGGCATCCGGGGTGACACCCTTTTCGCCGGGTGCAGTAGCGGTGAGATGTGCGGTGAACGCAACCGAATCACCGGGTTCGAGATAGAAAACCCCGTTCTTGTCGGTCTTCCCCTCTATGCGGTATGAGCCGGCCACGCCTTTGGCAGGGTCGGTCATGGCCACGAATCCACCTTCCGGAATCTCGACACGGAGAGCTTTCTTGCCGTTATTGACCAGGGTATATTTCTCAATCAGCGTAGGGAGGTCGGTCGCCGGGAAATATGTGCGGCGCAACTTCCAGCTGCCATAGTAGCCGTTGTTGAAATCGCTCTCCACCTCAAGGGCGTTTTTAAGCGATATTTTATTCACCTTCTCGTTGGTCATCGACCTGCCGTTGACAGTGACGGCATCGAGAGGGTTCCAGCCGAAACGCCTCATCACGCATCCGCCGGTGTTGTTGGGAATGGTGCGGAGCATCGGCCACACCATACTTTTGTTGATTGTGAACGCTCCTTTGGAATCAACTCCATAACGGAGAACGGTAGCGACCCTCTTTCCCGCCATCTCAATGTGGTCGGAATGGTTGTCGCCTTTCGCCACATTCCAGGTGATGCCCCCGTTCGCGTCAGGCACCCAATACTGCCGTGCCGAAACGGGTGTAGCGGCGAAAGTCATTGCTGCGGCAGCAAACAACGTTGCAAGAGGTTTCATTTTCAATATATCCATGATGTTAACTATCTATTCGATTTATTTTATCTACCGCCGTAGCGAGATTCAATCTTATAACCGGGTCATCGGGAGTGTCCGTGAAAAAGCCATTACCAATCATTACGGCAACCCGCCGGACACTCCCTTCACCCTGACCTGATTAATAATTATAAACCTATTATCAAAACATTTTTACCAATAAGATTATTATGATGAAAAACATCAATAACCCGGATTTTGCACGAGCTTGTCGCACTTGCGAATTTCGCTTGAGGGAAGCGGGACAAGATTATGATGGTCCTCATACACGCGTTCCTGAAGGCTATGCAATGTATATGTCTTGCTTCCGTCGGCTTTCTTCACGATCTTCATGCCATGGAACTTACCCGCCTGGGTCTCCTTACCGATTTTCCAACGGCGAACGTCATACCAGCGGTGCTCCTCGAATGCGAGCTCAATTTTGCGTTCATGCTGGATTTTCTTAAGAAGTTCGTCGCCTGAAGCAGTAACATCCGGAAGAATATCGGCACGCCCGCCACGGGCACGCTCCCTTACCTTATTGACATACTCACGGGCAGTAGCCTCATCACCAAGATTAAATTTCGCTTCGGCATAGTTCAAATAGACCTCTGCAAGACGGCAATAGATCCAAGGATTGGTGCCGGGCGTATTGTTGTTGGTCGGGGTTGTGATGTCTTCACTCGCGAACTTTCGCAGACCGTAATGGCTCTTTGAGTAATTCCAATTATCGCGTCCGTATTCGGAATCCGTTCCACCTGTGGCTCCGTCTTCGTTTACCCAATATTCTATCTTACGGGGACCGAAGTCCTGACCGTCGCAAATGATGGTAGCATAGAAACGCGGGTCACGGTTCTGCCAAGGGTTGACGCTGCTCGGATTTTCCGGATTCGTATAGGGAGTTACGTCGAAAGCGGTTCCGTCTTCCATTTCGTAGCTGTCAACAAATTCCTGGGTTACACAAGTGTATGACCATCCACCGTTGCCGTTTGGTTGGTTATACCAGTTGAACCAATGACCATGTTCAGGTTCGAAAAGACGCTCAAAAATAATTTCAGGGCTCTTGTTGTTGAAGAACATACCGCGATAGTCGGGATCAAGAGAATACTTATTGAGCGCAAACACTTCCTCACAAGCCTTGGCGGCAGCTTCCCATTTCTTGACATCTCCCGAAGGGTTGTTCAAAGGCGACGCCATGTAGAGAAGCATCCTCGCCTTGTAGGCAAGTGCAGCTCCCTTCGTGACACGTCCGAAACTCTTCCCGGAATGAGACTCAGGAAGAAGCTTGGCAGCCTTGTCCATCTCTGAAACCACAAATTCGGCGCACTCGTCATAACTGTTTCTCGCCATCATCATGTCGGGATCGTCAAGCTCAAACGTGCGAGTAATCAGAGGTACACCGCCGAAATGGGAAATCAAGTCCATATAGAAAAACGCACGGAAGAATGTCGCCTCTCCAATAAGCAGGCTCCTCGACGGTTCGGGTATTTTCTCCACATTTGCCATATTGTCGAAGAAGATATTGATATTCTTGATATCTTTATAATATTCCTTCCACATGTTGAAGAATCCCATCATGTCGGCGGTATAGCCGGTGAGCTCTATCTGCCAAGCACTGGAGTTGTTGAAATTAGACTGCGACTCATCGCAGAAAAACCTATGGCTCATCTCGTTGTAGCCGTTTTTCGGATAAACGTAGAACTTCGTGACGTATGCCTCCGTCAGCGTAGCATCCGAAAAGATTATATCCTCGGTGTATGAGTCAAGAGGATCAAGTTCAAGAACATCGCAAGAACTCATGGCTCCGGCAAGAAGCAGAAGGCAGGAGCCTTTATATATGATTGATTTTATCTTATTTTTCATATTTGTAATGGTAAAAACGATTTTAAAGTAATTTCTTTCTGTGTTGCCACACATCAGAAACTTACGTTAAGACCAAATGTGAATACCCTCTGCAAAGGATAAGACTGACCGGTAGAAGTAGCATTTGATTCCGGATCCTGAACCTTCACTTTGTCAATAACGAAGAGGTTGGTTCCTGTAAAGAACACACGGAGATCCTGAAGCCTGAGCTTGCCAAGCACCTTCTGGGGGAAGTTATAGTATACCTCAAGATTCTTCAGACGGAGGAAAGATGCGTCATATAACCAGAAGTCGCTCTGCTTTGTATTGTAGGGATCGGTATAGATGAACGAACGCGGGTATTTGGAGTTGGGAGTAAGTTCGTTGGAGATAAAGCGGTTGTTGAAGAAATCTTTGTCAAGATTGTATGAATAAGGCACAATCTCCTGCTTCACTCTTCCCTGGCCTGTCCAAGTCATATTAATTCCTATTCCCTTCCACTCAGCGCCATAATTCAGACCGAATATAATCTGGGGTACGTTGCCGAGGTCTGTGCGGTAACGGTCTTCATCTGTAATCTTTCCATCACCATTCACATCGACATATTTAATATCACCGGGTACGGTGCCCGCAAGATGCGGTGAATTGTCGATTTCTTCCTGCGTACGGTAGATTCCGTCGGTTTTGTAGATTAACCACGTATCGATGCCTTTCCCTTCTCCTTTTTGCCATACAGGAGTATTAGCTGCCTCATCCTTGAATATAACTTTGTTCTTTGTGAAGGTAAAGTTACCCGAAATGTTATAGTTAACATTCCCTATGCGGTTGCGGTGGGTGAGCAAAATCTCGACACCCTGGTTGCTGACCTCGCCGATATTCTGGTCGGGAAGAATAAGACCAGTATAGTCGGGCACTGAAGCGTTCTTAGGAGTAAGAATATCCTTGCGGTACTGGTAGAAATAATCTACTGTGAAGCCCAGAAGACCGTTCCACAATGAACCGTCAATACCGATATTCTTTGAATCAACCTTCTCCCATGTAATGTATGGGTTGCCGGTTCTTCCGGGGGCAAAACCCTTCCCTTGCAGGGGATTCTCGCCCAAGATTGCTCCGCTCCCTATGTTGAAGGTGCTCAGATATTGCCAGGGGTTAACCCTGTTGTTTCCGAGCTTACTCCAAGAAGCGCGAAGCTTGAGGTCATCAACTATATTAGTATTGTTCTGTATGAAACTCTCCTGTCCGAAACGCCAACCTAACGATACTCCTGGGAATGTGCCCCATCGGTGCCTCGGATCGAATATCATTGAACCGTCGCGACGGATTGTGAACTCCAATAGATAACGGTCCTTAAACGAATAGTTCAAACGTCCAAAAATATTCTGACGTGATGAATGATATCCGGAACCGCTGTTATTCTTGTTTTGATCACTACCAAAACTTAGATAATCCGGGAACGACGTAAGGAAATTTGTGCGATATGCCTCAAACTTCTCTCCGCTGTATTTACTCTGTTCGTACGCCACGAACGCTCCTATATGATGGTCGCCAAATTCACGGTCATAACCCAGTTTAAACATCATAGATGTCCTTGAGTTGTCGTCATGATTCTGTGTGAGATTAATCGAACCTCCATCCTGGTTTGTTGTCTGTTTAATATACTCACCCGTGTTCTGGTCATAGTTATAGGTGTCCCATACGTCATGCATCACCTTTTGTTCCCTTGCATGATAATCTACAGAAACCCATCCTGAGAGCGAAAGACCCTTTGTAATCCATGGCATCTGGAGGTCAAAAGAGAACCTTGTGTCAAGGAAAGTGTCTTTGATACGGTTGTAGCCCACCACTTCTCCCTGAGTGATAAGCGCAAGGTTACCACCATTGGAGATACCAGGGCCGGGAAGACCGTTGGGATAGAAATCATAGAGCCATGGATAACACATCATGGTCTCCCAATAGATAGTGCTGGTAGAATATGTGCTGTTGTTGCGATTCTCACGGCGTGCCGATATGTCGAAGCCGATTTTAAGGTCGCGGAATATCTGTGCGTCAATATTTGAACGCACCTGATATGTCTGGAAGTTGAGCTTTGTGTTATTATAGTTCGGCTTCTGATAAGTATAGTCGCCCGACACGTAATAACGAACCATCTCGTTGCCACCGTTCAATGCCACTGAATGACGGGTCGATGGAGTAGCCTTGTTGAAAAGCACGCTCATCCAATCGGTGTCGGCATATTTGTTTCGGTCGATGGTACCGTCGAGGTATCCGCCTCTGATATTTTCATAAATCGGATCCTTGCCGTTGGCGATGTTGTTCTCGTCCCACCATGTCATTGCCTGATATGCATTGAACAAATCAGGTTGGCGCGTATTCTGCGAAAGTGAGAAAGTACCGTTGTAAGTGATTGTAGGCTTCTGCACGGAGCCTCGCTTGGTAGTCACGAGGATTACACCGTTGGCAGACTCTGCGCCATAAATGGCAGCCGATGCGTCCTTAAGCACATTGATACTCTCAATGTCGTTAGGATTGAGACGTTCGAGTCCGTTGCGGTTTGCCACACCATCGATAATGATTAGAGGAGAGTTGTCATTGAGCGTCCCCTTGCCACGGATGTAGATATCGGACCAGTCTGAACCAGGTTCACCCGACCTTGTCACCGCAACAACACCCGGAATTTGTCCGGCAAAAGTATTGGTGACGTTAGCCACACCTTTGGTCTTAAGGTCACTTCCCTTCACTGCAGATACAGCTCCGGTGATTGACGCCTTCTTTTGCACGCCGTATCCCACTACAACCATCTCCTCAAGGTCAGAGGCGTTCGAAGACAGTGTAATATGCATATTGCTCTGGGCTTTACCCTCAAATGCAGTGTATCCCACATAAGAGACCTTTATGGTTGCCCCGTAAGGCACCTCCATTGAGAACCTTCCGTCAATATCGGAAGTTGTACCGGTGGACGTTCCTTTCACCATTACCGATGCCCCAATCAATGGCTCTCCGGTTTTGGCTTCCACCACGGTTCCAGTTACCTTCTGGGTCTGTTTCCCGGACTGTACTTGCTGCGGGGCTTCTGCGGAAGCCGTGAACGGACATGCCGCCACTGTTCCCAACGCAAGCACTCCGACGGCGATAAGCGTTTTGCCGGTCGTGAGGTGGTTTTGTAAAATCATTTGCTCTTAGATTTTAGGTTAATATGAATTAATTATCTCTATTTCTCGAATTATTTGATGACTGCGGCAAAGCCTCCGCCATCAGACATGTTTATCGTCAGAATCTCACCGGGTTTCACCTTTCGGCTACGCCGGGCAAAATCATTGGCATCCCGATCAACATTGACTCCGTCTTCCCAACAGGTGAGAGTACTCGTTCCTGTTATAAAATCAAGTGGAATATCAAATTTTACACCCTTTCTACCGGCCATCCCACCAATAAACCAGGTGTTGCCATTACGACGAGCCACTACTGCATATTCACCGACCGAGGCCTTTAGAACTTTTGTCTCATCCCAAACCACCGGAACCTGTGCAAGGAACTCCATGCATTCCGGCTCCTTATAATATTTTGTAGGACTGTCGGCAAGCATCTGCAACGGACTCTCATAAACCACATACATACCAAGTTGATGGCAACGTGTGCCGATTGATGAAGGATGATTGTAGTCAACCTTATGAGATTTTTCATGGTAATTACTCATAGATCCGGGGGTATAGTCCATAGGGCCTGCAACCATACGCGTGAACGGAAGTATGAGGTTATGTTCAGGTGTGACCTTGCTGCTCCATTTATGGTTTTCAAGACCCGCCACACCTTCTGATGTCAGCACATTTGGGAATGTTCTTATCCATCCTGTAGGCTTATATGCTCCATGAAAATCAACAAGAATTTTTCTATCAGCCGATTTTTTCGCAACCTCATAATAGAAATCCACCATCGCTTGATCATCACGGTTCATGAAATCCATCTTGATTCCTTTCACTCCCCATTTCACAAATTGGTCTAATGCGGAATCAAGTTGCCTGCTAAAAGGCGCCCATGAAACCCATAAAATCAGGTCAACACCTTTCTTTTTACCGTATGCCACGAGACGATCCATATCTATGGATGTAATTGTTTTAGTAACATCCCACTCCTCCGACCAGCCATCGTCAATTACCACATATTCTATACCATATTTCGACGCGAAATCTATGAAATACTCATACGTCTCATTATTTATGCCACTCTTGAAGTCAACTCCCGTAACCATAAGGTCATTATACCAATCCCACGCAATCTTTCCCGGTTTAACCCAAGTAAAATCGCCTTCCGATTCAGGTGCGAGTTTATAGATAAGCTGGTTGGTAATCAGATTCGCATCATTATCGGCAACAATCACTGCCCGCCACGGATAGTGGCGGTTGCCGGCATTTCTTGCAATATAATGTGCGCGTTTATCAGGAAATATTTGGCGTCCTGGAGTAGCTTTTTCACTAAGCGACACATTAGCATACATCCCAACAAACTCGTTTTCGCCCTGTTTACGCAAGAACATGCCAGGATAGCTTTCAAGATCAGATTCACTTATAAATATTCTTAATCCGTCATTCCCCTTTAGGAGCAATGGAGTGCAGCAAAATCTATCTGTCGCAATTTCCGATAGCTTCAGAGGAGTAAACATTGGTTGCTGGGCAGTAAGAAGAGTCTTCACTTCCGGAAATAACACCTCATAATCATCAGGAAAACAAAATGTAGCTTGTTCATTAACGACATTCACTGAGTCTGGGAACTCGGTCGTGAACCTGTAGGCAAATCCATCATCATAGACACGAAACTCCAAGGCATAATCATTTGAGCGAAGTTCCATTCTATTGTAATGGTCTTCAATAGTAGAACTTTTCAGCTTGACGGTCGGCTTTAAAGTTCCAGCATAGGTGTCACGGACTACGTTTTTGACCTTCATGTCATATCCGATTCTATTCCCATTTTCAAACAACATGGATATAGCCGATGGAGCAATCACGCGTTTACCATTGAAGTCAACACTGTAAGTTGTTTCTCCTCCATTATTGACAGTCACTTGAAGACGTCCATCGGGAGAACTCACTTTCCAGGTCTCGGCTGTCGAGCTAAGAGCAAAAGTCAACAATGCAAACGCTATGGAAATTTGTTTCATGGTTGGTGCGTATATGTCGGGGTTAATTTCGATGATGCAAAATTAGTGAAGATATTTGCGGCGGGCGCTCACTAACGTCCAAAAGAGGATTGATTGCGTACAAGGGGTGTGCGGAATCGTACAAAAATATGGACGGAATCGTACACATCAACACTTTTATAACTGATTACCAAACTATTAACCTCTTCAGAACGAACCGGAATGACACATAAAATTTCCGGTGTTTATATTTGCATCGATGGAATCTTTATGCTAAATTTGCAGCGTTGAGTCAGCCGAATGGCTCTCCATCGCGGTTTGTTTTCATGTCGGTGCGTATGTGTCAAGAAAAACAACCTATCATGAAGAAACCGAAACTTCGCATTGTTTTCGCCACATTGATGGCGGCAGTGTCATTTACGTTGTCCGCATCCGCACCCGTGGCAGACGGGGTTGTCTATAAAGATAAGACGAAGCGGTTTACTGTCGTGGCTGACGGCCTCGTAAGGATGGAGTATGCCCCTGACGGAAAATTCAACGACGACCCAAGCTTTATCGGCTATAACAGGAAATATCCCGAAACCCGCGCAAAAGTAACCGACGACGGCAAGACCGTAACCATCGAAACCGCCAAGCTTATCCTTAAATACAATAAAAGCAAAGGTGCATTCACGCCCGACAACCTTTCCGTAGTTTCCGCAGAAGGGGTGAAGCCTTTTTCGTGGAGTCCCGGTAAAAAACAGGATAAAAACCTTGAAGGCACCACCCGCACCCTCGACTGGTGGAACGGTCCGGAATTGCAATGGACCGACCGTGAAGGGAAATGGCGCACCCGCAAAGGGCAACTCGAAAAAGGAATCCTGGCGCGCGACGGCTGGACACTTATCGACGATTCAAGAGGTTTTTTGCTCGACGATGACCCCACCATACAATGGGTCAAGAAACGCAAGATAAAAAAGGGAGCGCAGGATTTCTATTTCCTCGGATATGGCTCCGATTATAAGGGGGCGTTGAAAGATTTTACCACACTTTCCGGGAAAATACCTATGCCGCCGCGATATGCTTTCGGCTTCTGGTGGTCGAGATGGTGGGCTTATTCCGACCATGAACTCCGCGAACTTGTCAAGAACTTCGAGGATTACGACATACCGGTGGAGGTGCTTGTAATTGACATGGACTGGCATTACACCGACGAAGGACATGGCGGATGGACCGGATGGACGTGGAACCGCCGTCTGTTTCCGGAGCCTGACAAATTTCTCAACTATCTGCGCGACAAGAACCTGAAAGTAACGCTTAACCTACATCCGGCATCAGGGGTGAAACATTATGAAGAGGCCTACCCGCAGATGGCACGCGACAACGGAATCGACCCGGCTTCGAAAAAAGACATCCCCTGGGTGTCGTCTGACCGCCGCTTCATGACAAGCCTCTTCAAGAACATACTCGACCCGATGACAAAGGAAGGGGTAAGCTTCTGGTGGATAGATTGGCAGCAAAGTCTTTACGATTCCAAGGTGGATTCGCTGAGCAACACCTGGTGGATAAACCATACTTTCTACAACAAGATGAAAAACACCGAAGACGTACGCCCGATGATTTTCCACCGTTGGGGCGGACTCGGCAACCACCGTTACCAGATAGGTTTCTCAGGCGACAGCTACACTACATGGGAAACCCTCAAATATATGCCTTATTTCACCAGCACGGCCTCAAACGTGGGCTACGGCTACTGGGGGCACGACCTCGGAGGATTCCGACAGCTTCCCTCAGATTCAGTGATGGATCCTGAGCTTTACGCCCGTTTCTTCCAATTCGGTGTGTATAGCCCCATCATGCGCACACACGCCGACAAGAAGGTGCCCCTCAACAAAGAGCCATGGATTTTCGACCGTGCCACGCTCGGACTTATCCGGGATGCAGTGAAACTAAGATACCGCAACGTGCCTTACATCTATTCGATGTCGCGCAAAGCATATGACACAGGCGTGTCGATATGCCGCCCGATGTATTACGATTATCCTGAGAAAGAGGAGGCATACAACCATCCTGACCAATACATGTTTGGCGACCAGATGATCGTGGCGCCCGTGGCATCGCCTGCGGAGAACGGCTATTCGGAAATAACGGTTTGGCTGCCCGAAGGAGAATGGTATGAGGAAGCCACCGGCACGATACTCCAGGGTGGCAAGGAATACGTGCGCAAGATGGCGATGGATGAATATCCCGTATATATCAAGGCTGGGGCGGTGATTCCCTACCACGACGCAAGCGTCAACAATCTCCGGTCGAACGCCGCTCCACTTTCGGTGAGCGTATATCCCGGGGCTAACGGAGAGTTTGACCTTTATGAAGATTATGGCGACGACGACAAATATGACGGTGAATATGCCTATACGAAAATAAAATCCCGCAGGGAAGGCAACTCGCTGAAGGTGAATATAGAGCCGAGGAAAGGATCTTACCGCGAGATGCCAGAAAAGCGGGATATGGAGATAAAGGTGCATTCCACGCTTCGTCCGGAAAAAGTGACCGTTGACGGCAAGGATGCCGCATTCAGCTACATTCCCGAAGAATTGGCAGTGGCGGTAAAACTTGACGGGCGACGTTGCGACAAAGGGAGCGACGTGGTGTTCACATTCCCGGCAGGTTCAGAAATCGCCGACGGGACAATGGGAGACATGAGACGCTTCGTAAAGACATTCGGCGGACTGAAAGACCGTTACGCTGACCTGGAGGTGACGGAAGAATTCGGTCCTCTGAGCGTAATATATGAAGCACTCGAATATCAGCCGCAAAACGAGCGTCAACTCATTTCCTCATTCAAGGAAAGATACTCTCGTCTTCCGGAAATAGTGAAAAACCAGCCGATGCCCGAAGAAACGCGCACATGGTTCCTCTCCCGTTTGGGCATCGCCCGATAAAAAGGATAATTCTAAATCTTGAAACATCCTTGATATAAGACAAGGAAGTTGTTTAAACTTTTTTACGGAGATTGATTTTCTTATGGCTTTTTATGTTAAAAAGACCTCTTTCCCAATCTTCCGCCATCTTTTCGGTCGCTTTTGAACCTTTCATCGGTCGTTTAGCCCGCTAAACTCCCTATGCAAGTTTCAAAATCAACTCGAAAATCTGACGAAATCTTGAAAAAGAAAAAAGTTTAAACAACTTCAAGAAAACAGATACAGAGTAATAAATCACACGCAAATATGATGTAATTGTTTATTTAGGTTTGAATCCCTCCCCGCATTGTGAAATGAGGGGAGAAGCCTCAGCGATGTCGTCGGAAGTCAAAACGCCTCCACCGGATATAAAATTTTCCGGCTTTATCCGAAGGAAGGCACTTCCGGCGACATTTTTTAGAAGCAGTAAACTTAAGAGGGTCAGGCTTTAAGCCATTCTGTTATCCGTCGGCGGGATGTGGAGAAAGAGACTCCGATTTTTATCACCTTACGATTATCGGTGGCGAAGGGAAGGGCATAACCTTTCTCTTCTATTTGGGTGAGAGCCTCCTGCGCACTTTTGTCTATTTTCAATTCGATTATATAGTAGAACTTATCGGTCTTCACGAAAAGGTCAATCCGGCCGTCGGAAGTGCGGTATTCTGTCTGCACGTCAAGCCCCACGAGCATCATAAGTATCAGCAACGCATTCTGAAGGTTACGTTCCGAATCCATAGCCATCTCGTATGGAATAGCCGAGAACATACTTTCCATACGCCGCATAAAACCATCCACATCTCCGTTGTTAAACTCGTTTACAAACTCGTGAACAGAAAAGCGAGAACTCGTCTCTCCATGGAAGTTGGCATAATACGGAAGGAGAAAATTAAGGAATCCTACCTTCACCTCTTCGTTGGGAAGACGGAGACTGAAAATACGCGTCCTGCGGTCAAAGTCCCGTATAGTGAGGTAACCCGTCTGATAAAGAAGAGCCAACGGACGCGGTGAATCCATGTCAAGTGTCTTGAGATCTTCCTCAAAGCATTTTGCATCGAACACCGACTTCAGGTCAACCTCCAAAATTTTGAGTTGCTGTGCCAAGAGCGTCGGTATGCCCGAGTCAATCCAATAGTTCCCGAATTCCTTCTTGTCAAAAACATTAAGCAATGAAAACGGATTATATATGTCACACCCTTTACGTGCGAAATGGTAGCCATCGTATTGCCGCTTGAGTTCGGCACGCGTCTCCTCTTCCGACAAATCTTCGTTGATTGCAAGATTGCGTATGCCCTCGCTGAAATTCTCTTCAAGTTCTATCTCAGAGATGCCACACACATCGGCAAAATCGGAATCCAGAGAAATGTCGCTGATGTTGTTGAGCCCGGAAAAAACACTTAGCTTACCAAACCGGCTGACACCGGTCAGAAGTACAAGGCGGATATAATCGGCACAACTCTTGAAATTGGTATATATAGCGGCAAGTTCATTCCTGAATGACTCCATCTTATCATGGTCATGTATGTTGTTGACCAATGGTTTGTCATACTCGTCAACAAGTATCACCACCCCTTTCCCGGTCTTAAGATAAGCTTCCCTTATAATATTACGAAAACGAAGGGAAAAATCATCAATCTCAGGCACAATGCCATACTCATTCTCCCATCGGGAGAGGGTATCCTCCAAAAGATTTGACAAAGCAGCGGGGTCATCATAATTCTTCACGTTTATGTCGAGGTAAAGCACCGGATAAGGCTCCCAGTCCCAGTCCATCGCGTCGGCATAAAGGCCCTTGAAAAGATGCCTCTTAGCCTGGAAGAAACATGAAAGGGTGGAAAGGAAAAGGCTTTTGCCGAACCGTCGCGGGCGCCCGAGAAAATAATACTTCCCCCGGTTTATGATTTTCTCTATAAAACGGGTCTTGTCAACATAAAGGTATCCTCCCTCGCGCAGTCTCTCAAACGACTGTTCCCCTACCGGATATTTTACACTTACCTTTCCTTCCATAATTCAATAATTCCGTTTGATGCCCAAATTTAGCGAAAAACCTCGATATTAATATATCTGCAGAATAAAAAAACAACAATATTTACAAAAAAAATAAGACTCCGGAATACGAAAACCGCATACCGGAGACTTATTTTTGTTGCTATATTCTTATTTCAGTTTGGGTTTGAGTTCGTCGGGGGAGTCGTTGGTGTACATTTTCACCGGATCGGTCTGCTTCGTGAAGAAGTCGGTTATTACCGATGGCTCCAACTTAAGGGGCGGGGTGAAACTGTCGCTTTCCATATAATCAAGTATGGCGTTGCGCATCCTCTTCGCCACGATTCTATTGTCGAGATTGCGGTCAATGTCCATTGTCGTCATGAAAAGCTTACCGTTGAGTACGTTCGCTTCCACCACCATTCCCAATTTACGGCTCAAATGCCATGTATCGATAGGTTGGATGGGCGACTGGTAGTCCGCAGGAAGTTCGAGAAGGTTCATCACCTGCGCCCTGTTGAGAAGTTCCCACCAGTTGAGGTTGCTCCAGTCGTCGGTAGGGAAACCTTTGGCAAACAGCGGATGGGCTGTGTCGATATACGCCCCGGTGGTGTGCGGCGGACGCATCTTGAACCAACTCGTGTTCCAGAACACCGGGAGATAATGCTGCACCACATCGCTTCCGAGCGTCACCTTCCCGGCAGCTGTCAAAAGCACCTTGCCTCCCTTTTCAAGCATATCGAGAGCTTTACCGTCAAGTGTGTCGGTCACAAGGATATTCTTGCTTACTGCTTTCACCTCCTCTTCCGGGTAAACCCAGAACTGCCAACTATTCTTACCTTTTCCGGCAGCGTTCGCCACCAATGTGAGGCGCACCGGTTCCGTGATGCCCGAAAGAGGCATTTTCACGACCCCGGCTTGATTGTTCTTACCTACGGGGATTTCTCCCATATCGAAAAAACCTTCCGCAACGGCTTTACCGTTGTCGTTCCATATCTTATAATCCACTTTGGCATCTTTTATGGCATCAGCGGAAGCGTTCATCACTTCTATCGGCACTTCGAGGGTCTCGCGGTTTGTAAACACGAATTTCGGGAAACGCGCCAAAGGCACTACCTCGCTACAGAATTCCCTCCATTCGGGAGCATCCACATACCCCTTCTCCTTCCAGAACACGTTGAGCACGCCTTCAAGAGCGGTTCCCTGTCCGCTGTAGTCGTTAAGGGCAAGCAGCTGGAACCCGCTGTAATCCGGAGTCCTGAGGTTGCGCTCTATCTCATATTTATAGCACAAGGTCTGGAGCTTACCGCTCGACATGAGGAACTTCTCCCCCATTTCACCCATGCCGTTCTTATGAAGGAGGTCGTTGAAGATTTCAAAGTTGCGGGCCTTGTAAGGACCGGTGTATTGCGACGTTTCTTTCAGGTCGGGGAAAGCGCACCATTGACCCTGCTCGTGGGCAAGTATCGGCTCCGTGTTGACAGGTTTCCCGGCCGTAGGTTTGAAATTACGCGGAAGGTCAAGGTCGGCGGAGAAATCATCGTCGCTCGACGGGGCTTTCTTGCTCCAGGCAAGGCCGCGTCCGCCACCCTTCACGTGATATTCGCTACCGTCGTCCCACGCCCATCCGCCACCGACGGACGCACCGCAATATACCTTCGAGGGGTCGTAAGCCTTCATCTCGCCTACCCAACGGTTGCAATAAGGCACCCAGTCGCCGGCCGGCTCGTTTCCGGCAGCCATCATCACAAACGACGGATGGTTGCCGTAAGCATCGACAATCCTTTTCGATTCCTCAAGAAGATATTTGTCGATATCCATACCGGCTTTAAGCTTAACTCCATGGTTGGGCCACGACGGACCTTCCGGCTGCAGATAGACTCCCGCCTTGTCGGCTGCGGCAAAAGCTGCCTCCGGAGGACAGAAGCTATGAAAACGCATCATGTTGATGCCATATTCCTTACATTTCTCAAAGACCTTTGCCCAGGATTCCTCATCCGTAGGGGCATATCCGGTCAAGGGGAAACAACAGTTTTCCACCGTGCCGCGCATGTATGCCGGCCTACCGTTTATCAAGAAATCCCTGCCGGAAATGGAGAACTCGCGCATTCCGAATACGGTGTTGGCCACATCGCCGTTCAAGTTGACGGTAAGATTATAGACGGGAGTCGAGAATTCGTCCCAGAGTTGCATCTTGTCGCCCATGTCGATGACGAAGGTAAGCGTATCTCCCTTCACCACAGGCTTCCCTGCAGTGAATACGGTGCTTCCGTCTTGCGACACGGCTTTGACAGACGTCTTACCTATTTTTCCGGGCTTGCCTCCCTTGATGACCCTGACTTCCGCTTTCCTCCCTTTCACATCGGGAAATACCCTTACATTCTTTATGTATGAATCGGCAGGCATGGCACGCAGCGACAACTCTCCCGTCACACCGTTCCAGTTACCCTGGGTCTGGTCTGTGACGCTATGGGAGTCCTGGCCGACGCATACATTTTCAATGCCGTTATAGATTTTCAGTTCTATTTCGTTTTCCTTACCAGGCACTACGAATTCCGTTATGTCATATTCATGCGGTGTGGAAAGCGACATTTGGTGACCAGCTTCCTTGCCATTGACCGACAGCGTGGTTTCGATGTGTGGGCGTTCGAGATGAAGCACCACCCTTTTCCCTTTCCAGTCGGAAGGCACCGTAACCTTACGGCGGTAATAGGCATTCCCTACATATTCCTTGTCAGGAGTCAGGAAAAACGGGAACTTGATGTTACCTTTCTCCCTGTAAGTGGCATACATATCGCTGTAGTAATAAGACATGTCGTAGAGCGACCCCGTCCATTTGGTTTCAGTATCCACATCGTTCCCCTTTCCGTTGGTCAGCATAGAACCGGGAAGGGTGATTACATCATCATACACTTTGGTGTCGCCATAACCGAAATCCCATTTTCCGGAGAGGTCGATTGTTTTCTCTTTCTGGGCAAAAGCGGTAAACGAGGCCGCCATCGCCAATGTAAACAATAGTCGTTTCATGGTAGAAATGTTTGAATCGTTACTTCTTTTATCTCCTCGCCGGGGGTTGTATCAGCCTCTGCTGGGAAATAGACCGGCATATCCTTCTGAATCGGGAGGATGCGAACTTCAAGCTCCGTGGCATCTTCCGGAAGACGCCACAAGCCGTAGAGCATGGGGCGTCCGTTGTAGAAGTTGTCGTCAATCAGCTTGCCGTTGCAATACAAACGCGCCACATCGCCGCGATATTTTATATTCAGCAACTTTCCTTCGCGCTCGGCCCCGACAGGAAGATTGCCGATAACATAGACGGCGGCATTTTCAAAGTCGGAATCGACGGGGGCTTCGGCAGCCTTGTTGACCCCGATTGTTATTTCCCGGTCTCCTTTTGCCTCCGAAACCTTTCTCACTGATGGAGCCGCAGCTTCCGGCAAAGATGCTTTCTCATCAAGGAAAAGTCTCGACGCTTCTTCGGACGACAACAGATAGATATTCTTATACACAGGGCGTTCCGTTCCCCGGGCCTTTACATTTTTCAGTACCTTTCCATCTACGGCTATCTCCGTTGGAATACCGGGAATCTGTTCCATATATATCTTCCCGTCGCGGTGCGACACGAGTTGGGCGGTGGCATATTTTATACCGTCGATATTTACGGGGAAAATACATACCGTCCCCGCCGGGACAGTTATCGGTTTTGACGGGAATTTCACGCCGCAAACGTCAAACTTTACCCCCTTTTTCGCCTTAAGGTTCTGGAGACGCTCATAATTGTTGACAAACACGAAACCGCTGTCACCCTTCGAACGGTATGACCACCGCAATCCGGAATCTTCACCTTTCTTCAAGTCTTGCGGCATCGGGAAAGAAGCCTCCATTGGAGCAAGCGTCTTGCCATAGTCGTTCATGAAGAGATGAAGTTTGCGTAGGGTATAGTAATGCGGGTACGGCTGACCAAATTCTCCGAGCGGTGCCTGAAAATCGTAGGTTTTCACAGGCATGTCGTTATAATTGGTCGCCGGGCTCTTCTGCACCTCGTTAAGATAGATTCCGCTTTCCGGATTCGTACCTCCGTGATACATGTAATAGCCCAGCAGGTTGCTTCCGCTGCCGAGTTTCACCACTGCAAGCGAATACGCATCTTCCGGATAGATGTAGGGACGGCGGTGATAGGCAGTGGCCATACCTCCGCCAAGTTCACACGTGAAATACGGATAAAGCTCGTCACCTTCTGTCACCTTCTCTTTCTGGTCTTTTATCTGCTCGGAAGCAATGGCGGTGGAGCTTCTGAACCCTTTGAAGTTAAACGCCTTGTAATAATTGCCGGCAGTCGGCTTTATCGAACGTTCCCAGAATCCGTCGGCATAGTCACCATAAAGGGGCAACATCTCGCCGTAAGGCACAGGAGAGGCAAGTTCGGGCCAACCGGTACGTGTATAAAACGGAAGGTCGAACCCGATTCCTTCGGCTATATTTTTCAACACCATCAGATAAGACCCATGGCCGCGATATTCGTTGTCGAACTGGCATGCCATCAGCGGACCGCCGTCTTTCCATTGTAGTCCTTGAACCTGGGTGAATATCTGTCGGTACAGACGCTCCACAATTTTCAAGAATTCAGGGTCTTCCGACCTCGACTTTATCCCTTTTGTGAAAAACCAGTCAGGGATGCCGCCGTTCCTCACTTCGCCGTGGCAGAAGGGACCTATTCGTATCACCACCGGCAATCCTTCCGCCTTGCATACTTCCAGGAACTTCCTGAGGTTGCGGTTGCCGCTCCAGTCGAACACCCCTTCCTTCTCCTCTATATGGTTCCAGAACACGTAAGTGGCTATTACGGTCACCCCGCCATCCTTCATCTTCCTTATGGATTCAGCCCATTCGTTTTCCGGGAGACGCGAATAATGAATCTCCCCCATAACGGGCATCACCCTCTCTCCGTCAATAATCAAACTTTGCGAATCCCATTTCACCTCGGGATTCACCGCAGGCATCAATGACGTTCCCAACATCACTGATATTCCAAGTGCAAATAACTTCCTTCCAATAATCATTTCATTACAGTTTTATTCAAAGTTAAGTATTATGTTACCGAAATACTCGCCATCACACCAATGAGGCTGAGCTGACGGACCATTCAAATCAGAATAATCCACCTTGTTCCTTACTGCCGGGATGTGGTGTAATATACTGATTCCGCTATCAGGGAGCTTATACAGAAAGTTGTCGCTACCATCGCGAGGCTGCCATACACCTATATAACTCCCTAACGGAGGATTAATTATACTCACAGAGCCATCCATGGTATCTATCGTCATCCAATCCACTTCAGAGAAATATCCCTTGAATTCCGGATACTCAAATGTCTTGCCCGGCACCGGGTCATTATAATCCGATTCCCAATAACCATATTGAGGTCCGTGAATCCGGTTCTGCCAGACACGATAAGGGCCTTTCCCCACCCATCTTTTCTTTTTGGCTGATTCCTCCGGCAAATCAAAATTAACCCCCAGCATATCCGCCATCCCTCTAAATCCATATCTATATGACAGATTCACACTCCCATCATCAAGAAATGTCCATTCCGTATGTTTCAATCCATCACCGGAATAGTCCATACACACAGAATTGCCGCTCCTCATAATCGACTTCAACACAGATGAGTCAGGATATAGAGTGTAATCTGTGGTTGCCAAAGCTTTCTTCTTTTCCGGTTTTACAGAAGGATTCGAAACTCGGTCACTCCTGCGGGCGGCAATCACACGCGGACCATCAGAAAACCGTATGAAGCTTTCGCCTACATTCACCCCGCTAAGCCGTCCTGTCTGCTTTGAGAAATGATATATCTTGCCACAGGCTGTCACCTTTACTTCCTCTCCTGAATAGTCTATAAATATATCCGCAGGGTTGCCATTTACAGTCCTGACTCCATCGCCAACACGAAAAACCCACGTAAAAAGTTCTTTTCCATAAGAATCAGACACCGTCACTTCCAAGGCATCTGAGTCTAACGGTGCGGCAGCAATCTCCACTATCCCTGATTCTCCCGGAAGTATGGACGGACAGGCAACACTTCCTTCCGACAACGCTTTCACGCATCCGGCAGCATCTCCCGGAAAACTTAAATACCTATATTTGATTTTGCAACCGTAGAGAGACAAAAAATCATAACAGTTCTCAACCGTGACATGGTTGCCCGAGACATCTGATATCTGCACCGGACACCATATCTCCTTGATGGTGTAATAACTTCCCTCTTTTTCCTTATGCGGCCCCACTATGCCATCGGGTCCCCAACACCCCTTGGTATCTATACTTCCACCAAGGTCGGTACGCACGACTCCCTCGTCATACAGGGCCCAAAGAAAACCTCCGGCACTATTGTGACTACGTTTCATAAGCCTCCAATAATCATTTAGGCCGGCTCCGAGCCCTCCGTCATATAGACCATGGAGAAACTCAGTAGGCATCACCACATCATCGCCCGCAAGATATTTTTCCATCTCTCCGTATGAACGGTAATGGCGCGTGTTCAGGCCGTCTTTCACCGACCACGGATAGATAATCATACGTTTCTGAATATCATATCGATGGAAATATGGTTCAAGCTCATAGTTAAAACCACCTTCGTTGCCACTTGCCCAGATAACGACCGATGGATGGTTGACGTCTCTTGTCACCATTTCCTTCACAAGCTTTTTCCCGATTTCTGTCTTTTGAGGATGTTGCCAACCTGTCACCTCATCGATAACATAAAGGCCTACACTGTCGCAGATGTCATAGAAATCCTTGTCGGCAGGATAATGACTAAGTCTGACCGCGTTCATGTTAAGGTCTTTTATCAGCATGGCGTCTTCCAGATTTTTCTCATGGCTGAGAGTCCTTCCGCTTTCCGGGCGGAAACTGTGGCGGTTTACCCCTTTCATCTTCACACGTGTGCCATTGATGAAAAGACCTTCCCCTTTTCTAAGCTCCACGCTACGAAACCCGAATCGTAGAGTGTCGCGATGAAGCACCCTGCCTCTTTTATCAAGGAGGCTGTAAGAAGCATTATAAAGCACCGGCGTTTCCGCAGTCCATAACCGTGGATTTCCACAATCCATCTCCACACGCACGCTATCTCCGGACACAGGGACAGTACACTCCGCGACTCTCTTCCCGGAAGCATCTCTCACAACTGTCTTCAAAGACATCCCCTTCTCCACACCTTGCAGAAAACAATCCGCCTGATACCTTCCATGCATATCAGCGTCCACTGCCACGCGTCTTACACTTGACGCCGGACGGGATTCAAGATATACCGGACGGATTATGCCTCCGAAATTCCAATAGTCACAACGGCGTTCGGCAAGATTCATGTCAGGGTCGGAACTTTCTTTACTGACAGTCACTTCAATATTGTTCTCCTTTTTGCCATAGTTCACCAGGTCGGAAATGTCATAGCGGAATGGAGAGAAACCTCCCTGATGTTTTTCCCCAGCAGACTTGCCGTTGATCTTGACTTCGGTATCGGTCATCGAAGCCTCGAAAACAAGTTCGATTCTACGCCCTTTCCATTCAGATGGAATCTTGAAAGTGTGACGATAAATTCCCTTTTCATCGGCTATGGGAGCCTCACTTGGGTTCTTATTCCACTTATTATACTCGTAGCCATACTGATATGTGCCATATCCTTGAAGTTCCCAACAGGATGGGACGCCAATCCGAGACCATTTGCCGGAACGTCGTCCGTCGGTGCAATAGAAATCCCAATCCACCATATCATCGCAACCATGCCCTGACAGATAAAGCGTTTCGGTTTCATGGGTAGCCGCCGGCGATGACGCACAAAACGCCATCGCCGACATAAATGCCACAACCGCTGATTTCAGCCGTTTCATAAATTATCGTTTTCAATTAGTTTTTTCAGAGTTCGGAAAGCCTGTGCGCCTTGATGGTTTGCATCGCAGCCTACAAGTTCTTCGAGCCATCTCTCGGAATGACGCAAGTCGCCGATACCGTACGCGCCGAGGGCAAGCATGTAGAGGCAATGCTTGCGGTTCATTTCATTCAGGCTGCCATCCCATACCTGAAGATCCGGAAGCGAAACGGCGAAATAGTCCATCTTTACATCGTCGAAGATGTGCTGCTTGCCGTAGTCAACGAGGCGGTTGAAATAGGAGCGAGCTTTGTTTTCGTTTCCGAGAGCGCGCCATGCCAGTCCGGCATAGAAAATCTTGTCGGGTTTGGCATCGTTGTAATACATAGCGGCTGCCGGCTCCGTCGGTCCGAGCGTAGCCTGTTCGAAACACTCGATAGCCTTTTCTTCCTCTCCCAATACACGGTGGCACAATCCGAGCAGATAGTAGAAATCATTTTCCTGCGCCCCGTAAAGTTTGCCTTCGCCGAGATGATGCGGGTATTCAAGGCACTCCTCAAGCAACGCGATCGCATCAGCGTAGCGGGCTTCTGCCATAGCTTCTTTGGCAAGTTCCACACGGGCTGTCTGATATTGCATAGGCACTTTCCCTTCGCCACCTTCCCAGGGATGGAACTGATGGCCGTCGAGTTTCTTTTTAGCCTCCTCGTAATTGCCGGTCTGATTGAGCAGAGTGATTTCTTCAAGCACGAGGTCATCGCGCCGTTGGATAAGCTCGGGATATTTCTTAAGGAAAGCCAGACGCTCCGCATGAGAACGCTGCAATTTCTTGTAAAGCTGATCCAGTTCCATCAGGACGCGGGAATCGGTCTCGTCAAGGGAAAACGCCTTCTCCATAGCCTCGACCGCCTTTTCGGGATTATTGCGTTTGTTGTAATATACCAAAGCGAGGTTTCTCCATGTCGTCGGGAACTCGGGATTGAGTTCCGCCGCCCTCTCCCAATATCCCTGCGCGAGGTCATATTGACGCTTGTCGTAGAAGAGGTTGCCGAGATAGTGGTTGGCGTATGCATCTTCGGGATTAACCTCCAATGCGGCCCGCAGAGCGAGAACTGCCTCCAGTCGGTTCGGGAATACGAAATCGGGGCAACCGGCAGCTCCGACCTTGAAGGCTTTAACTGCGTTTTCACAATCGCCGCTCTGACGGTATGCCCAACCGAGATAGTAATGGGTCATAGGAGTGGTCGAACCGTTTTCTTTTGCTATGCTCCATACTTTTTCCGCATAATCCCAAAGACCGGCATCGCAGAAATCGAGTGCGAGTTCATCGTAGTTATGGGCGTTGCCATGCATAAGTTCCACCATCTTCTCGGTTTCGCCAAGCAGGAAGAGACAACCGTAGTTGAAGGGGTCGATTTCCAACGATTCAGTGCATAATTTCTTTGCTTCCTCTTCCTTGCCCATCTTAATCAGGATGGCAGCTTTAAGGGCGCGGGCCTTGGCATTGTGCCAGTTGCGAAGAAGGGAACGGTTGACATCATAGAGGGCCTCCTCGTAGTTTCCACGACGGCAATCAATCTGTGCGCATGCGAAATAACCGGCATCCTGCCATGCGCCGTTCCATGTGGATTTATAGAAACGATTGTATGCTTCGTCGAAACGGCCCTGGTATTTAAGGGCAAGACCAAGATTATAAATGGGCTCGCCGTCGTAGGGATTCGGATTGCGTTTCTGCAGAATTTTTACTGCCTTTTCAAGATATTTCTCAGCAATATCAAAACGCCCTTTTCGTATGTACCAGAGTCCGAGGGCATTGTTGCAACGAACGTCATCAGGATCGCGTCGCAGACCTTCCTCGTAGTAGTCAACAGGCGAATAGGTGGCATGGCGATACTGCTCTAAGTGAAGGCCGGTAAGATACAACTGCTCCACGGTCTTTATCTGCTCCGGCAGCAATGCGGCTTCGGCAGCGTCGGGAATGGCACGGATTTCGTCAGGCTCCGCTTCCCAGCTCATGACAACGCGGCTTTCTTTGATGAAGTCCATTTTAAGGTCGCAGAGAGGCGCACCGTTCACATCTATTTCTTTTTCCCAAACTTTTTCGGGCGTGAGCGCCACTTCTTCATTGAAACAGAGCTGTCCGTCATTATTCCTGAGAACAATGGAGACTTTCTGGCTGCTTGTAGCAAACACCTTGACCTTCACCTTGCCGTTTTCCTGGCCTTCTATGTTCATGAGAAGGTCTTTTGTCGCGTTCTTGACCACTCCTAATTCACGATACGGGAGGAAATATTGTGTAAACTCCTTCTCCTCATAGGGCATAAGCCATGTAAAGTCAGGTTGGTTTTCCGTATATACACCCGCCATGAGTTCGATATACGGGCCATCGTCGTCGGTGAGGCAGCGGTCCCAGGCACGACCGAAATCGCCGTTGCCCCACGTCCACTGCTTCTTTCCGGGCGAAACATGATGGGAAGCCACATGAAGCATACCGGCCTGCGTGTCGAATTCATATCCACCCTCGAAATCATACTTGGAATTCACTCCCATGTAAGAAGTCGGAACGAAGATATTCTTATAGTTGGCGATATCCACTCCGGCGGAATAGTCCATCTTGTAATAGGTGCCTGTGGCAATCGGAAATGACGAAACCGCACGTTTGCCATGGTCGAATACAGCATTGATGTCTGGCGGGAACACCGAGCGATAGTGGTCGTTGACGGCAACCGCCGGGTTTGCCCACCACAGGAATGTCTGCGGCACGTCGGTACGGTTGTAGAGCACGCCCTTTATTTCAAGGAACGCACAGCCGGGACGCAAAGTGAACCCTGCCATACCTTTCTGATGGAACATACGCTCCATTTCGCTTACCCATACGGTGACCGAACCGTCGGCATTCTCCTCGATGGTGCAGTCAACGGGCATATAGGTCGAAGGGCGGTGGTGTTGCGGCCAGTTAAACTCGATACCGCCTGAAATCCACGGCCCGGCAAGACCCACGAGTGCAGGCTTGATAACGTGGTTGTAATATACGAAATGGCGTTTTTTGATTTTGTCGTATGCCATCTGTATGCGCCCCCCGAGTTCCGGGAGCACCATCACTTTGATGTATTCGTTCTCGATAAACACGGCGTTCCATTCCTTGTCGTGTTTCTCGTTTGCTATCGATTCTATCACCGGGTAGGGATAAACCACTCCCGACGACCCCTGATAAACCCTTTTCTCAAGAAAAATAGGATTTTTTTCAGGTTCCCCCACTTCGTACGTGGGGATTACCACCGTCTCTTTCCAAGCTTTTACCTTCATATTATTGTTGTTTTATAGATTTTTACATAAGAAATTTGCATTCATGTAGGGACATGCCTCCGGCATGTCTGATTGCATCCCGAATGTATCTGATTGCAAATCAAATGGTCAATTCAACATACCAAAGGCATGTCCATACAAATTACGGATTATTTCGAGAGCAATTCTTTCTCTATCTCTTCCAGAGTCTTACCCTTCGTTTCGGTAAGTTTATTCCTGAAATAGAGGAAGCCTGCAAGACAGATTCCTGAATAGAGCCAGAACGTGCCGTAGCTTCCGAATGAGGAATTCAATATGGGGAAACTGTAGGTCAGCGTGAAGCATCCAGTCCAAAGGGCGAACGTACAAACCGCCATGGCGATACCCCTCACACGGTTGGGGAATATCTCCGCCAAAAGCACCCAAGTCACCGGGCCAAGCGTCATGGCATAGCAGGCGATGGCACCCATCACAAGAATCACCATCAGGAATCCCGACACATGGAAATAATAGCATGCCCCGAGTATCAAATAAATCGCAAACAATCCGCCGGAACCTATCAGCATCAGTTTCTTACGGCCTATCCGGTCAACGGCATAGAGGGCCACAAAAGTGAACACCACATTGGTGACGCCCGTGAGAACTATATTGAAAAGCATCTCACCGAGATCGTATCCGGCATTGGCGAATATCTCCTGGGCATAGTTGAAAATAACGTTGGTGCCACACCACTGCTGGAACACGGCTATGACGATGCCGAGAATAATGAGCGCCAAGTATGGACGATGGAAAAGCGTGGAAAGTTTGCCGTCTTCCGAACCATCTTTGGAGGCTTCCTTAATCGCTTTCATTTCCATTTCAGCGTATGAATCGCCACCTATATGCCGGAAAATGCCTGAAGCTTTTTCCGTCCTACCTTTCATCACGAGCCAACGAGGGCTTTCAGGGATGAAAAGCACGAACAGGAAGAAGATGGCTGCCGGATAACCTTCCGCCCAGAACATCCACCGCCATCCGTGCTGACAGTTCCATGAGTCGATGGGGGGAGTGTCCATCCCTGCGGGCATAGGTTCCGCTATCAACAAGTTGACAATTTGCGCCGCCAAGATTCCGAGCACAATGGTAAGCTGGTTGATAGAAACCATCCTTCCCCTTGTAGCCGGAGGCGAAACCTCGGCGATATACATAGGGGAAAGTCCAGATGCCACCCCGATTGCCACTCCTCCCATGAGACGGGCAATAAGGAACGGTGTGAACGTATCCACAGCTCCCGTCATATAGGCTGAAGCAAGAAACACGATAGCCGAGAAGATAAGCAACGGCTTACGTCCGAATCTGTCGGCAAAGAAGCCTGCAAGCATGGCACCTGCCAGACAGCCTGCAATCGCTATACTCATAGCCAACCCCTGCATCGAAGGGTTGTCGGCTATTCCGAAAAACGTTTCATAAAACGGCTTTGCGCCGCCAATCACCACCCAGTCGTAGCCGAAGAGAAGTCCTCCCATGGCCGACACGCAGCAGATGAAATAGATAAATTTACGGTTAATCTGAGAAATCATGGAGATTATAGTTTTAACACCGCAAAATTACTGCCTTTCCATCACCGATAAAATGCATTTTCTTTCCAAAACAATGGACAATCTTACTTTTTTCATTAATTTTGCAATCCTGATAACGACTTATAACTCCACCCTCCATGAAACTACGCGAAGGATTTTCCGGACAACGATTCATCGTGCTGCCGAAAATGATTCTTGACATGATGGTGTCAGACCCTGTGCTTTCCGCACTACATATCACCGACATAGGATATTATCCATGTGCCGGACACCATTATAGGGAACGCCCGGAACCTATCGCCGAATACGTCTTCATCTATTGTACCGCAGGGGAAGGGTGGTTTGAAGTCGAGGGTACGCATCACGAGGTCGTGGCCAATTCATATTTCATACTTCCGGCGGGAAGACCCCATTCCTACGGGGCAAACGAACAGAATCCATGGACAATCTATTGGATTCATTTCAGCGGCACCCTCGCCCCCCATTATGCCGCCGACTGCGCCGTGCCACACCTTATCAACCCGAGTATAGATTCGAGAATACGCAACCGCACAAACCTTTTCGAAGAGATTTTCGCCACGCTCGACGCAGGATTCAGCCTTGAAGGGATAAGGTATGCCATGTCGTTGTTCCACCATTATCTGGGCACACTCCGCTATCTCCGCGAATATCGAAGTGCAGGAGAGCGCGCCGGAGAACGCGACATCGTCAACGCTACGATACATTTTATGAACGAGAACCTTGAGCGCACACTGACCCTTTCCGAACTGTCATCCTATTCAGGATATTCGCAATCTTATCTCTCGGCAGTATTCAAGGAAAGGACGGGGCATTCCCCCCTCGCCTACTTCAATCTTCTTAAAATGAGATATGCCTGCCAGCTGCTCGACGGCACACGAATGAAACTCAACAGCATCTGCCACAAAGTAGGCATTTCCGACCCCTACTATTTCTCACGCCTATTCACCAAAGTCATGGGCATGAGCCCCTCGGCCTATCGCCACCGCCCCAACATCTAATATGTGTTATTCATGTTTTTTTCGTAATTTTGCATCAAAACAACAATAACGGAAATGAAATATCAATACGTAACGCAGGGTACATGTTCACGCGTCATCAACTTCGACGTGGAAAACGGAATCGTAAACGACGTAGAATTTATCGGAGGTTGCAACGGCAACCTCAAAGGGATAGCTTCTCTCGTAAAAGGGATGAAAGTGGAAGACGTAATCTCACGTCTCGAAGGACTGACATGCGGAGTCAAAGGCACTTCCTGCCCAGACCAGTTTTCGAAAGCCCTCAAAGAGACTCTTTAACAGGTTATTTCAGACCAATCAGCAATAATTTGACGCTATGAACCCAAATGACCTTATACCCGACTGGGCGGCCGACATGAACTGCGCCGTGACCGTCTGCGACGCCGAGTGCAAAATCATATATATGAACAAGCGTTCGCGCGACACCTTTGCAAGCCACGGCAACCTTATAGGCAAGAATCTCCTCGATTGCCATAATCCCCGGTCCATCGAAATAATAAAGCACCTACTTGCCACCGGAGGGCAGAACTGCTACACCATCGAGAAAAAAGGGGTAAGGAAATTGATTTTCCAGACGGCATGGCGTAAAGACGACGGCACCGTCGGCGGACTCGTGGAGCTATCCATGGTAATCCCCGACGAAATGCCCCATTACATCCGCAGCTGACCCACAATCAATACACCCCTATCAGATGAAGGATAAATGGTGAAAGCAAAGCCGTAAACAATCCGTTGAGGGTCAACCCTAACGAAGAGAAAGCCCCATAACGCTCACTTCTTTCCATGGCGGCAGACGTGCCCACGGCATGCGCTGCAGTCCCTATGGAAAGACCTTGGGCTATCGGGCTTTTTATGCGGCTGAGCTTTACAATCCTGAAGCCTGCCATCCCGCCGAAAATACCGGTGCATACCACGACGGCAGCCGTGAGCGAGGGTATCCCTCCCACGGCAGATGAAATCTCCATAGCAATGGGAGTGGTCACGGCTTTCGGCGCCAGCGACATTATAACTTCATGCGAGGCTCCGAACAACTTTGCGAGCAACACCACCGACACAATTCCGGCCACACACCCTGCAAGTTCCGACAGCAACAATGGCAATAATTGTTTTCGAATGGTAGATAATTGCTTATAAAGAGGGAGGCCAAGAGCCACAACCGCCGGTTTGAGCCAGAAATCGATATATTCGCCTCCTGCCTGATAAGTTTTATAGTCTATACCTGCCAGCAAAAGGAAGCATATCATCGCTGCGATAGCCAACAATATCGGATTTAGGAGTTTGACACCAGTGCGGCGTTGCAGCAGTTGCGCGCCTATATAAAAAATGAAAGTGGCGGCAATCAGAAAAAATTTATTATTTAAGAATTCCATAGATTCAATACTTAACGCTTCATAACACCTGGCGTTCCACATCACCTTTTGCTTCAGCGGCACCACGGTGACGCGAAAATGATTTTCTGACAATACGGTGTACCCATCCGGTGACGGCTATAATCACCACCGTGCTGCCAACGGAAGCAACAACTATCGGCAACCATTCCGCCGAAATAAGGCCAAGGCAATTCATCAGCCCCACTCCCGCCGGAACGAAAAAAAAGCCGAGATTATGGACAAGGAAATTGGAAAGGCGCTCCACATGACGGGGCTTTACAATGCCTGCCTTCAGAGACGATGCAAGAAGGAGCATCCCTATTATGCTTGAAGGTACCGGAATCCCTGTCAACCATACGATAAATTCTCCGACTGCAAGAAATAGCAGTATCAATCCGAACTGTAGTATCATTACACTATCCGCTATTTTATTAATACAAAAAATACCCCCACGAAAGAGAAGTCTTCATGGGGGTGGATGATTTATTCTATTGCAAATTTATAAACAAAATTCGAGTCTTCAAAAAAATGAAGTTGTCTAAACTTTTTTCTTTTTCAATATTTCGTCAGATTTTCGAGTTGATTTTGAAACTTGAAGAGGGAGTTTAGCGGGCTAAACGACCGATGAAAGGTTCAAAAGCGACCGAAAAGATGGCGGAAGATTGGGAAAGAGGTCTTTTTAACATAAAAAGCCATAAGAAAATCAATCTCCGTAAAAAAGTTTAGACAACTTCAATAACAATCGTTAATGCATTAATGTTGTGTAGAGCAAAAATCCCGGTGGAAAGCCATTGAAGCATTTCCGCCGGGAGAACCATCCGGCTTACCAACCCGAAAGGTTATTTTTACACTCAAATACAGTACGTTATCTTACCTGCGACACCAATTCCTTATCTTGTCCGTTTTCGACTGTGGCATTCTGTCCGGGCACTTTCAAACCCATTGACGTTATATACCCTTCCTGAGGAATACAGTTTTTCTGCTTGCACTGCTCGATAAACTTGTCGAGAGCGGCCTGCGCCCTCTTTCTGTCGGGTTTGGCATCGCGTATTTCAGCGAAGGTGTGGTGCGGACCTTCCGCAAACCTTATGACCTCGTCCCACTCCTCGGGCATTTTCACGCCCATCATGCAACTGTCGTCTTTTTTCTTGTAAGGCCAGAACGTATATCCGATGTTGTTATCTTTCATCGTCTTAACGAATTCCGCCTGCCATTCGTCGGTGTTATGGCCGATTTCGCCCATATACATCGGACGGTTAGACTTGTCGCGGAACTCGATATACGAACGTATCGCATCGGCCGTGGCCGGACCTCCGTAACGATGGCATGTAAACATAAGCTGCGGGTCGTAGTCCGTATCTTTCAACGGCTCGAAATTACTGTTCCACTGCGGGGCGCCGATAAGAATCACGTGATTCTTGTCAACCTCCCGGATGGCAGCCACAGCCTTCTTGTGAAGCGGCTCAAGTTTGGCGTTCAATTCCTCCTGATTGTCAAAATAGGTGGCAATCGGTTCGTTGATAAGTTCGTAGCCGAGAATCACGGGTTCGTCCTTATAGCGGTCGGCTATCGAACGCCAGATGTCGCAGAAAAGCTTTTGCGAAGCCTCGCTTTCCAGAAGCCACGGATAACCGTAAGAATCGTCGATGTTGTCGCCGGTCTGTCCGCCGGGGGCATCATGCATGTCGAGAATGAGGTAAAGGTTGTCGGCACGACACCAGTTAACAACACTGTCAACACGAGCGAAACCGTCTTGGGCAGACGTCAGCCCCATATAATCCTCATCGGTGAAAAGCTTATAATGAAACGGGAGCCTGATGGTGTTGGCCCCTGTCGAGGCAATGAAATCAATATCGTCTTTGGTGATATAGTTGTCTTTGAACTGTGCCCAGAACTCGGCAGCCTTGTCGGGGCCCACCAGCTTGCATATCACCTCGTTGATCTGACGCGGGGCGTTCATTCGCTGGAATCCGAACATATACCCTTCCGGATTGAGCCAGTTGCCGAGATTTGTTCCCACGATAAAGAGTTTGGAGCCGTCGGGATTGATAAGGTCATGTCCCTGCACCTGCACAAACTTCACCTCCTCCTTTATGGCATCCTCTTTTCCGGCACAACTCCATGCCATTGTCGCCGCAAGCATGGCCGCCGCGCCACATATTATTGAAGATTTTAATCTATTCATTTTGTCAAGTCGATTATGGATAGCAGCCGTGGCCTTAACCCTCCGGGCCAAGGCCACGGCATATCTTTAATTAATGGCATGAACCGCCTTGTTCATTCCTTATGTTCCTGGATGATGATATCCTTGATCACAACCTCGGTGCCGGCTTCGTTACCGCCGAAATCGAACACTATTTTAAGGTCTTCGCTGTCTATGCCAGGAGCAGCGGCAGCCCAGATTTCAAGTTCTTCGCCGCCGTAGGTCGATACGCGCTGGAGTGCGATTTCCCCTTTGTCTTCAGTGCCTGAACCATCCTCTTTCATCACCTCTGTAGTGAGTTTGAACGTTACTCCGGGATGGTCTTTAGAAGTCAGCACCACAACCCTTACGTCATACAGTTTCTCTGCGCTGGTCTTGATGCCGCTCTTGAAGTTAAACTGTGCCTGCCACTGGTCTGTAGTAGCTTCCGGCAACGAGAACTTAAACACCCTATTACCCTCTCTTTCAAGCACGGGGTCGGCAATCTGCGCCCATCCGGGAGCATACCAGAACATGGGGGTCACCTCGGCAATCGAGCTGTAGAGGTTAAGTTCGCTTGCATAATCCACGAAGTCGGGATGCACCGGACCTTCCGGCTTTGTCGGCAACACCGTCCCGTCGTCGTCAGAATGCTTCTTGACTACTACATTCGATATTTCGAAGTCGGTATCAGGATTCCCTGCAAAGTCAAGGGTAAGTGTCAGCAGACCGTCGAAACCTGCCACTTCGCTCAGATAGAAACAAGACCCGTCAGCTGTGAAATTAACCTGATCAGCACAGAAGTAGGTGTTGTCGTCGCCCGTGAGATGTGGCTTGACAGTAACCTTGGAATCAACCGGAGCCGTGATGAATATGGAAAAATCGTACGTTTCTGCCGCAGAGAGCATTATGTCGGTGTTTAGATGCACCTGACCCTGCCATTGGTCACCGCCCATTTCCGCAGGCGTATGGAAAGAGACCTTATCGTTTGCCACCGAAACCTCAGGCTGAGGTTCAAGTGGTGTCCAACCTGCATTTGCAAAATATGTGGAACCAAGTTCAACTTTTGCCGACTTCCAGAGATTGAACTCACTGTCATATTTGAAGCCGGTGAACACAGGCTCGGGCGCCTCGAACGGGGCGAGTATGTAGTGCCATGCAATCGAACCGTTGTCGCACGAAAGTTCAATCTTGTTGCGGGTGATGGAATAGACCTTGAACTTCGGCTCGTTGTAAATCTCCATATTGGGGATATAGCCGAACAGCGTTCCCTTGGGAAGAACGAGCATCAGGTCGGCGCCTTCTGCCACAAGCTCGAAATCGCGGTCTGCCTGAATCTCTGCGGGTGCGCAGTAATCAAGACCGTCATTGGTGTTGGAAGCTGAATACGGAGGAAGGTCGGTTATTCCGGTATTGACATAGATTGTTCCGCTTTCACCCGGATCGTAAGTGTAGAGACCACCCTGCACCTTCTGGGCATCCTTGAATATCATCTTGTTGGCATAAACGCCTTCAGCCTCTTTTGCTCCCGGTCCTGCCTGCCACCATTCGAGTCCGTCTGTGCCCGAAGGGCCGCAGCCGAGATGGTTCTGCTGGTCGCCGGCTATATGCCATTCCTTCGATGCATTATCCGTAAGGTTTCTGATGTAAGGGGCGAAATCAATCTTTGTGTTTTCGATATGGATGGTAGCCGTCCTCACACCCTCCGAAACGCCATGGCGGTTGCCGACCTGCATCTCCACCTCATAGTCTCCGGCAGGCACAATGATGTCTGAATATCCGTCGCGGGTGGAAATCACCGGATTCTCCTTGGTATATATTTTCCAAACCGGATAAACGCCGATAGGATTGTCGATGTTAAGTTTGAACTGGTTGGTCTCCTGATCTACGGTCACCACTATGTTGTAATCACTGGCATTGGGGATACCGGCCTTGTTGACCGTATCGAATGTCTCTTCCGTACAGGCTGTCAGGGCGATGAAAGCACCCGCCAGTGCGCCAGCCTTGAAGATATATGATTTTTTCATTGTTTCTGATAATTTTAAAGTATCACAATCGGAACCTTACCGTCTATCAATACTCGTTCTGGGTAAGTGTGCCGTGGGCCTTATCCATTTCACTCTGTGGAATGGGCAGATATTTGTTTTTCTGACTCCATGTATTCGTGCGGTAGCCATACTGGTCAGGCACGAGCACCGATGAAGCGAGGCCGCTGCGGATTAGGTCCCAATAGCGTTTCCCTTCCCCCACAAACTCGAGATGACGTTCCTCGATGATATTTTCAAGGGTGGCAGGCACGGAAGCCACGCCGGCACGCGTACGCACCTTGTCGAGATAGCCCTGGGCGTCGCCCGATCCGTAGCCGCGCACGATAAGTTCGGCCGCATTCAGCAATGTCTCGGCATAACGGTAGATGCGGAGATTGTTGTTCCAGTTGAGCTGTGCGTCGGCCTTCTGGTCGGCATTGTCACCGCTATGGGCAACATATTTCTCCAGGAAGAGTCCGGTGTCTTGATGACGCTTCGTATAATTCGATCCTACAGCAGCAGCGTTCCAACAGGTAGCGTCGCGACGCACGTCACCGGCCTCATAGCGGTCGTATGTTTCCTGACGCACGGGACAAAATCCCCATCCTTCCTCATGTCCGTCGGCACCGGCAGCCCATCCGGCGGGACTGATAAGGGTAGGAAGCACTGTGCCACCAGCATTTAGCGGACCGTTCCAAGAGCGGATAGCGTTGTCGTCCTTATAATTCACCTCATAAATCGACTCTGATGTCCATTCTCCCTCCTCTTTGAAAATTTGGGTATAGTCCGGATTTAGGTCATAGAGTCCGGAATTGATGATTTCCGCCATATAACCGGCGGCAGTCCTCATGTCGGCCTCGTTGTTCTGGTACATGGCAAGTTCTGCGAAAAGCATGTAAGCCATGGCCTTCGTAACGCGTCCCACATTTTCGTCAGCCTCTTTCATCGGAAGGGCATCGAGTACGAGAGCGGCTTTTAGGTCGGCCATCATGAAATCATATATTTCATCGGCTTTATACTGGGTGCCGAGATAGGGGGCCCCTTCAAAGTTGGTTTCGTAATAAACCACATTGCCCCAGAATTTCCATAACCAGCTATAGTAATACACTCGGAGCACGCGGGCCTGGGCCTCATAATAGGCTTTCTTCTTGTCGGTCATCCCTTCCACGTCGCGTGAGATATAGTATAGCACATCGTTACAACGCTTCACACCGGAATAAGCATCTGTCCAGATTCCTGCAATAACAGCATTTGGACGTGCCTCGAAATTCATCATACGGTGCCAGTTGGCATTATCATTAGGATCTGAGCCACCCACCCAGATGTCGTCTGCCATAATGTCGCTCATGATATTGATGGGGTTGTACTCGCCCATTGCCCAGTCAGGCCAGTGAAGGGGGTCGTAGGCGGCCACCACAGCCTCCTGTATATGTGCATCGGTGCTCATGTATTCGTCAATGAGCGTACGGGTAGGGTCTTCGATGTCGAGAAAGCTGTTGGAGCATCCCGTGAGTGCCATCGTGGCGCTTAGAAGACCAAACGTTAGGATTTTATTATATAGTTTCATTTTGTTTTCTATTTTCAGGTTTCGCAATTAACAATCAAATTCAAATCACTAATTGTCAGAACTGGATATTGAAACCTACAGTCCAGATGCGTGGCTGGGGATAGACACCGTAGTCAATACCGAGCGATGTGCCGCCCGACGAGATTTCGGGATCGAAGCCATGATATTTGGTGCAGGTGAATAGATTCTCTGCCGAAACAAACACCCTGAGGCTTTCAACAAACACCTTGCGGGTCAGCACCTGCGGAATCTGATAGGAAAGCATGATGTTTTTCAGGCGGAAGTAGTCGGCGTTATGCACGAGAAGGTCTGACGACACCCAGTTTCTGGAGTCAGCAATTACGAAGCGAGGAATCTTGTTGGAAGTGCCTTCGCCTGTCCAGCGGCCGAGCATCCATGCCGGGAGGTTGGAAGCACGTGCGTCGGTGCGGCGTGTGGCGTCATACACCTGGTTGCCCCATACACCCTGGAACATCGCACTAAGTGTGAATCCCTTCCAGCTTGCGTTGAGATTTAAGCCATAGGTCCAGTCGGGCATACCCTTGCCAATCATGGTGCGGTCATCTTCCGTAATCATACCGTCGCCGTTCACGTCAACAAAACGCACATCACCCGGAACCGCAGGCTGGAAATAATTGCCTTCCTTATATGTTTTATTATACTCTGCGGCTTCTGCCTCGTTCTGGAATATACCGTCGGTCTTGAAGCCATAGAAGAATGGGAAGGGAAGTCCGTTCTGTGCGCGCGAAATAGAGCCTGTGCCCTGGAAGGAGTCAAGGTTGGCCCAACCTTCGGCGTTGCCGTAGTCGATAAGCTTGTTCTTAAGATATGTGAGGTTGCCTCCCACTCCAAGAGTGAAGTCGCCGAAGTTGTGGCGGTAGTTGATTTCCATTTCCACACCGCTGTTCTCCATCTTTCCGACGTTGCCGACCGGCACTGATTCACCTACGTATGCAGGCACCTGCATGTTCATAAGCATGCCGTTGGTTTTCTTCTTGTAGTAATCGACGGTGAACTGCAATGAATTGTTGAAGAAGCCGAAGTCGATACCTATGTCGGTCTGCTGGCTCTCCTCCCAACGGAGATTGGCATTGGGAAGGATTGAAGCCTTCACGCCGGTAACCACATTTTCACCGGTGCCGAAGATGGCATTGTTGCCCGAGTTTGCAAGAGCCACGAAAAGGAGGTCGCCGATATTTTCGTTACCGTTCTTACCCCAACTGAAACGCACTTTGGTAGTGTTCCACCAGGTAGGGCGCTTTTCAAGCCAAGGCTCGCTGGTGATGTTCCAACCGAGTGAGAAGGAGGGGAAGGTGGCCCAGTGGTTGTTCGAACCAAACCTTGAGCTACCGTCGCGACGGATAGTGAACTGAGCCATATAGCGGCCTGCGAAGTTATAGCTTGCGCGGGCGAAGAGGGAGGCGAGTTTTGCCTCGACGCGGGGAGCGCCACCGGCTGTCATGTCGCCGTTCTCGGCAAGGCCGGAAGAAGCGTCGATATAAGGTTTGTTGTAGTCAATCACATAGTTGCGCGATGCAGAGATATAGTCGCCGTGGCTTGCCTTCGCACTCTGTCCGAGAAGAATCGAGAAATCGTGGTCGCCGATAGTCTTGTCATAGCTGAGGATATTCTCGAGCTGCCAGGTGAGACCTTTCTCGCTGTTTGCCCATGCATTGGAGAATGTGCGGTATGCGCCGGCACGCAAATAATAAGTGGGGTTATAGCCGTCGCTGCCCCAGAAACCGAGGTCGGCGCAATAGCTGATGCGGTATTTGAGGTTGTCCCATATCTGGAGCTCGCCTATGAAGTTGCCCACGAACTTGTGGCTCCATCCCCAAGATGCGGGAAGCGACATATTTGCGATGGGGTTAGCCATCTCCTGATAGTTGCCGAAAGCCTCGGGGTTAAGAAGAAGACGACCGTCGGAAGCATAGAAAGGCACATAATTGGCGTTGCCCGAATAGAACGCCTCCTGCTGTGTCTGCATGTCGCCTTCAGCATAAGGAGTGAGCATCGGAGAGATGGATAGCGCCGAACCGAGAGGGGAACCCCATGTGGAGTTGGTCTCTATGCCGGTGCTTTTGATGCGGGCGTAAGAGAGGTTGGTGGTGATGGTCAGCTTGTTGAGCCATGTGCGCTTTGCAGAATCATCGAAAAGCGTGTAGATGTTGTTGGAGCGGAGTGTAAACCTGTTGTAGTTCGAACGCCCGAAGTTACCTCCGACGATACCGTCCTGCTTGTAATAACCGAGAGAGAGGTAATAGTTCACCTTCTCGGAAGCACCCGAAACGGCCACCTGATGGTTCATGACCGGCGCATTGTCGTTGAAAACGGCATTCTGCCAATCGAAACCTTCGCCATACGAATAAGGGTCGGCGTATGGAGCGGCAACGCCGGAATTGAGGCTGCCTTCGTTCATCATCACGGCATACTCGGTTGCGTTGAGCACCTTGCGGTGTTTGGCTGCCGACTGCCAGCCATAAGAGAAGTCATAGGTCACTGTAGTTTTCCCTTTCGATCCGTTCTTTGTGGTGACAAGGACCACACCATTTGCTGCACGGGCACCATATACGGCACCGGACGCAGCGTCTTTAAGCACCTCGATGCTCTTGATATCCGTAGGGTTAAGATAGTCGAGACCGCCTTCGATAGGCATGCCATCGACAATGTAAAGAGGATTGGAGTTGTTGATAGTGCCGATACCGCGGATACGCACCTGGGCGGCGGCCCCCGGCTGACCGGACGAAGAAGTTACGGTCACACCAGACGTGAGCCCCTTAAGGGCGTTGTCAACGCGCACAGGCGCAGTGCTTGCAAGTTGCTCCTCGCCGATTTTGGAGATGGCGGCCGTCACAACGCTCTTCTTCTGTGTGCCGTAGCCCACAACCACAACGTCGTCGAGAACCTGCGAATCTTCCACAAGTTTAACGACAAAATTGTTCATGCCTCCTTTCACTTTGATTTCCTGGGTTACATAGCCCACATAAGACACGGTCAAGACTTTGCCGACCGAAGCCTCCAGCACAAAATTGCCGTCGATATCGGTTGCGGCTCCTTGAGAAGATCCTTTCACCATGACTGTAGCCCCGATTAAAGGCTCGCCGTCTGTCGCCGAGACCACAGTTCCCGACACATTGACATTCTGGGCGTTTACTCCCAGCCATGTCATAATCGCGATTAGAAATAGGGTTAACTTTTTCATCTGTTGATTGGTTAAGTTAGTATTTGGTTTAGTTGTTTGCTGTTATTCGATACCTTTGCAATCTTCATTACCTCGAGTAGAGCCGGACGGAATGTTCGGGGAATGCGGGGCGCCTCGACGGCGCCCCGGTCATTTCCGTTCAACCTGTAATTTACACTGTAGTTTTATCAAAAGGAATTCTTGCACTGTGTTTATATCTGTACTCAATGTAAGTTATTGTATTGCACTGCATTTTATCTCTTTTGAAATACGCGCAGATAGTCAACCTGCATCGTCACCGGCAAGGCACTTTCGTCAACGCCTTTGTAGCCGCCCCAATCTCCGCCCCAGGCGAGGTTGAGAATTGGATAGAAGGCATAATGGAAGGGCCAACTGTCGTGATCGGAGCCCATCTCCGCTTTAGTAGCCTTAAGCTGCACCTTACCGTCAACGTAGGTGGTTATGGCGTCTTCGGTCCATTCGAGCGCATAAATGTGAAATCCGTCTTCGGCACCGGGACAATTCATGGCATGCGTCTTCTGGGTGTTCTTCGTGTGGTTGTATTTCTCCGTATGAAGCGAGGATGAAACCTGGTTCGGATCGGCCCCGACCTCTTCCATGATGTCAATCTCGCCACATTTCGGCCAAGGATTGGTGTTCCAATCATTTCCCACGGGCATCATCCAATAAGCCGGCCATGTCCCTTTCCCTTTCGGAAGTTTTATGCGCGCCTCAAAATACCCGTAGGTCCAACCCGTGTTGACTTTGGCATACACCCTGCCGGAATATACCTTTCCGTCAGAACCCTTGAAACAGTGGATATTGAGGAATCCGTCTTTAAGCTCGGTTACGCGCCGTCCGCCGATTTCTCCGTTCACGTAATTCTGTAGTTCATTGTTCACCCATCCCTGTTTCTGCACCTCATGGGTCCAGTCGCTTCCAAGCGTGGCGCCTTCGTTAAATTCATCGTTCCAAACAAGCGAGTAACCTTCCGGCACAACTATTTCGTCGCTGAGTTGCGAAACTTTTATCTCCTTCCAAGGCAACTTTAAGAAAGAGCTAAGTCGCTAAGATTTAGCTCTTTCTTTATTTTTACCCCACGGCAAAATGTTAAAAATTGTATATTTGATACAATTTTGATACAATTGCTCGTAATGCGTGATTTGTAGAGATTGAAAATCGTATCTAAAATAGATATACGAACTATCATTGGGTATCGCGTGTTTATGTTATCGAGTGCTAAAATTTAACAAAGATTCAACAAGGCTGTTTGAGTTTGATTGGCTCTCACCATTAATAACACTTAACGTAACACCCGCAAATGCCAAACCCTACGACATTACGAGATGTTGTGCCGATTTTGGAAGACCTCAGGCAGCTTATAAAAGTGCCTCTGGTAGCCAAACAGGATACAATTTTATACAAGCGAATAGCGGAAGCCACCAGTAAACTTTGCTCTATCGACATCGAAAACGCTATCATCGAATCTCATGTCTCCGGAGAAATCGGGAAGGTACAAGCTGACCAAACCCGAAATTTCTGCGCCGAGATTGTAACCAGATTAGAAACATTCCAGAATGTATTCTATAAATTGGATCGAGAGCGTAAAAATAAATCCAAGGCAGACATGATAGATCAGTATGAAAGCAACCACTTCCTTAAAGAAGTGGAGATGTTCTATATGATTGCCGCTCACTATGAGTACGCGCTAAAGGCTTGCCATAAAATCCCGGTGCCTGATGATTGGACGATAGATAAGTACAAACAGGAAATCGAGCTATTCCATATGGCCGACACTCGGGAAGGATGGCTTGAAAAGAAACGCGAGTTTCTTAAGAAATTGCAGGAAAGCGTTGAATATGATGAATTTCTTTTGAAACCTTCATTCGATATCTACCATGAGATGCGAAATGTCTGTCGCAAAATTTTTATCATGGTGGAGCGATACTTTCCGCCATGTGAAATTCAGTTACATCCGAAATGTAGGGAAAGCTTTATACAAAAGATGCAGGTTCACAATGGTAGTTATCTGGCATCTGAACAACTTGTAAAACATCGTCAGGCCACTACAAAATCATGCCGCCAATGGGAATAAGAACTGTTCCCTATGATTCTCGTGTCGGAATTATACGAAATTTGCGATGAAATATTTGATGGCCCGACCGAGACCCAGTTTCATTCATCGCTGAACCTTCATGGCAAGCATGAGCCTCTGAAGATAAAACCAAAGCAAAAAATCAAGGTGTGCTATCTTATCTCCAAGCTCTACGATATCGTGCCGGAAAAGCACAAAGTCGCATGGCGTGAGGACATCCTTTTACACTTCGGCATAGATTCATCATATTACGAAAGTAAATATTCACATCCGCGTGGAAGCGATGCCAGCAGGTCAAGTATGGCCTTTGCAGATGACATCGATGAAATCATCAAAAACCATAAAAAACGGGCTTGATAGTCCTTGCTACTTAAAGATACCACTCGCGCACCACTTTCACCACTTGAAATTCCACTTTTGAAACTTTATGATACTACCCGTTAGAGCCTGATACTCTGATGGGTAGTTTTAGTAAGTGGAGAATAGAAATCCACATACAGACCACTCATAGCCGGTTGTAATTTTGCAGTGTCCGTGAGATACTCGGATACGCTCTCTCAGAGGGCGGAAGTATAATTCAAACCCACACTGCGTATGACAAAAGACCAGTTACTCAAACTTCCTCTCTGGCAGTATACCGGAGAACAACTTTTAGAATTACTTGATTCCCGTAATGCCAAGGATAACATCGAACCCGACGGTGCGGCTATCACAGCAAAGCGATGGCTCGTCTATGGAATCGAAGGCCTCTGCGAACTTCTCCAGTGCAGCAAAGCAACCGCGCATCGCATCAAGAACAGTGGCGTAATCAAAGATGCCATTACTCAAACGGGCAGAAAAATTGTTATCGACGCACAACTTGCGCTCGATCTTATCCAGTCATCAAAGAAGGGAGGTCGCCGATGCAAGAAGTGAAAGAGAACATCCTTAAACTCTGGGAGGAAAAGCAGTTGCGAATCACCGATGAGATTCAGACCGCGCCGGAGGTGCTCTATGCCAACGGCAGTGTCATAGGCACTCTCGGCAACTTCTCTGCATCGACCGGTAAGGCAAAGAGCAAAAAGACCTTCAATGTCGCCGCCATCGTCGGGGCATCGCTCGTAAACGGCAAGGTATTGGGCTATACCGCCGAGTTCCCCGATGACAAGCGCACAATCCTCTACTTCGATACTGAGCAAAGTCCGTATCATTGTCAGAAAGTTATGGAACGTGCGTTACGACTGGCTAAGCTACCTACCGACACTCATCCGGAACATCTGAAGTTTGCCGCCCTGCGTCAGCTTACACCCGCATTGCGCCTTGAAGTTATCGAACAGGCGATAATCAACACACCCGGCGTAGGACTTGTAATCATCGACGGTGTGCGCGACCTTATGTACGACATCAACTGCGCCAAGGAATCGACCGACCTTATCGGCAAGCTGATGGAATGGACTGACAAGTTCCAGATACATATCCACACCGTTCTGCACCTCAACAAGAGCGATGACAACGCCCGGGGTCATGTCGGCACCGAACTGAACAACAAGGCGGAGACAATCCTTCAGGTGAGCCGAAGCAAGACCGATGACACCGTGTCTGAGGTATGCGCCGCCATGATCCGCGCCGCCGAGTTTGACCCATTTGCCTTCCGTGTAAATGACTATGGATTGCCGGAGATTGCCAGCGGATATGTTTTCTCAGAGCCGGGCAAGAAAGCAAAAGACCCTTATCCATACAAGGAGTTAACCGAGGAACAGCACCGTGAGGCATTGGGCGTAATATTCGCCAACGGTCCGATAAAAGGATGCCGTAACTTTGAGGCTGCGCTCAAAATCGGATATGCCGCCTGCGGTCATTCCTATTCCAACAACAAGGTTAAGGGCCTGAAGACCTTTCTTGACAACAAGGACATGATTCGTTACGAGAACCGTGAATATATCTACAATCCGGATTTCTACTATTGAGAAACACAATTCTGGTCTGGTTTAGAAAAGGGCATATATAATAGGACCCAAACCAAGAACCATCTCACCCAAACATTTTAGCACCCATGATAAAAGAGATTAAATCAATCCCTTTAGCCGACTTCTTGTCCCGTCTCGGACATGAACCGGCGGCGAGAAAAGGAACGAGGCTCTGGTATAAGTCGCCGTTGCGACAGGAACAGACGCCATCGTTCAAAGTCGAAACAACGCTCAACTGCTGGTATGATTTCGGTCTTGGCAAAGGGGGCAACCTCATCGACCTGGCAACCGAGTTGTATCAGTCAACAGACCTGCGCTATCTCATGCGTTGCATCGCCAACAGCTATCCTGTGCCATCGGTGCAGACAGTCGCTTCCTCTTTTGCTACGCGACACTCTGCGCCGAGCATAGAGAGGTTTGAGGTCGTGCCACTGGAACACCGCGCACTTGTCGCATACCTCCAAGAGCGTGGTATTCCGGCGCACATCGCCAAGGCGAAATGCAAAGAGGCTCATTACGGTGTCAACGGCAAGTCTTATTTTGCAGTGGCATTTGATAACATCAGCGGAGGCTGGGAACTGCGCAATAGATATTTCAAAGGTTGCCGGGGCCGCAAGGACATCTCATATCTGCCGTGGTCGAGAGATGGTCCGTCAACAGAGTGTACTGTGTTCGAGGGATTCATTGATTATCTCTCTGCCCTCGCACTAGGCATCATCAGCGGAGCCGATGCAATCATACTCCAATGTCATCAAGGCTGTGCCTTATCTCAAAGGCTATACCGCCATCAACTGCTACCTTGACAACGACAATGCCGGGAAAACCGCACTCGCCGAGTTGACAGCCATATATGGCTCAACCGTGATTGACCGCTCCACTCTCTACTCCGAGTTCAACGACTTGAATGAGTATATCACACATCAAAGTTCAACCATCAAACAAAACAAGTGATGAAAGCCACAAAAGCACCATCAATAACCGCATCCAAGTCAACCGTGTTGACCAATGCAACCACCACCAAAGTATCAACTCTTAATCCCGATTTTATTATGAAATCAGATAACTCTATCAACCCCACTCCCGCTGTTAACAGCACCACTCCTGCCAACGCTGACAATCTGTTTGACAACGAACAGGCAGAAACCGAGGCAACAGCCATATCCGCCACTACCGAGCCGTCGAAGCAACAGCGCATCGGCAAACAACAGCGCAAATCAGACTTCGCAGAGTTCAAGGCGACATTCCTTGCTCCTGCAAAGCTGGTGAACCGCCATGCCCTGAATATTGAGGGCGACCTGTGGAACCAGCTTGAGCGCGTCTCCAGAATCCTCGGCGACCGTGGCACCACCGTCAGCAGCTACGCCAACGCCATCCTCGCCGAGCATCTGAAACAATATGCCGACGACATCGAAATCTGGCGCAAGCTCTGATAGCCTGATTGCAACTACATTTTGACCGCTAAATAGCCCTCTTAGTTTCGCGCACCACGAAACTATCGCAGGGGTTCGGAATCGGAGGGAGCGAGTTTATGTTTTCGTATTA
>CAJUCW010000006.1 GCA_910585275.1 uncultured Muribaculaceae bacterium | reverse complement strand
AGACCTCTCTACAAGCCGAAATTTGATATTTTCAAATTTTTGTCATGTACTTAGCATTTTTATTATTTTTTAAGATCAACTGATGCAGGTTTTAAATCATGGTCAGTTTTTCAAATTAGTAGGTTTAATCTGTTAGATTCGAAAACGGCAGACTGTGTTCACCGGCCATACCTCCACCGGGGAAGCGGGGGGGGGGCGGCGAGCCGTCCGTTTTCGCTTGCAAATGTAGTCATCATTCGTTCAGCCATGCAACAGAAACAATTCTTTTTAATTACGTCTCCCCGAAAAAATAAATACGTCAATATTACATCATTATTTATTTAATCACTACATACAAGCAAGTTAGCACTACGCAACCTTACCACGTCAGGCATCCTTCAAAAGGAATTCCGTCAGGTTCTCTTCCCTCTCCAACCTGAATTTCTTCCGAATCCTATATCTCATAGTCTCCACTCCCCTCACCGAAATATTGAGCAAGGGCGCGATTTCCTTCGTGGAAAGATTCATTTTAAGGTATGCGCACATCAGCGCTTCGTTGTTCGTAAGGTCGGGGAACCGTCCCCTGAGACGCTTTATGAAATCGTTATGCACAAGATCGAATTCCTCCACCACACGGTCAAACACTTCGTCGCTTTTAAGGTCGATTGTCACTTTACCCTGCAATTCGGCAATCGCCTTTTTTGCTTCGGCGGAAGTGCGCGGAAGTAAGCCGACAATGTTCTGGAGTTCCTTTTTCACTGTCAATAGGGTTTCATTCTTGTGAGAAAGGCTCATCATCACGCTTGTCATTTCCTGGGCCTTGTGCTTAAGTTCCTTGTCGAGTTTCTCCTTTTCAAGTTCCACGATTTTATGGTCCTTCAGTTTAGACTCCCACTCGAAATCGGCCTGCCTGCGTGCCATTTCAGCATCTTTTTCCCTGGCAAGTTCAAGCTGCTGCCGCGCCACCCTTCTTCGCTCCAAAAGCACTATGCCCCACACTGCGAGGGCCACAAGCAATACATAGGCCACCATAGCCCAGACCGACCGCCACCACGGAGGGAGCACACGGAAACATATCGAATCCACACTTTCCATGCCGTCAACGTTTATGGCCTTCACCTCAAACACGTAGTCTCCTTCCCTGAGATTGGTAAACTCTTTGACCCTTGAACTTGACGGGGCACTCCATTTCGAATCATTAAGGCGGCAACTATAACGGATTCCGGGGGTATCGTAATCGTCGATGCCGTATTCTATTTTAATCGAATTGTCGGAATAAGGGAGCACGAGGTTATCCTTCTTTCCAAGGAAATTGCCCTTAAAAACAGTGGAATCTTTCTGGGCCGACACAGCAAAACGATTGATGCGTGCCTCCATATGCAATGCGCCCACCTCCTCGGTCTTGTCCCCGGAAGCACTCTCGGCAAAATCAAAAAACGTGAAACCTCGCCTTGTAGGATATGCTATATAGGATGGCGAGACTCCGAACAAGACGTCGCCCTCATGCACCGGCAATCCTTCCGAATCCACAAGAGGGATGCGGCGTAAGCCAAGCAAACCCGCAGGGTCCGCCTGGAGCAACTCTTTGTCGGTCAACGCATAAATCCACCCTCCTATTTTCTTAAGACGCCTTATGCAGCGTGGCCACCCGAGCAGCAATCCCACTTTTTGGTCAGGGATTATCTCGTTGGCTTTCGAATCATAACGGTAGATACCGAATTCGGTGGTGAAATAGATGTCGTTGTCCATCCTGCAGATTGTCACGGTTCCGGACAAAGGAAAACCGTCAGAGGTCTTACGGAACTCTTCCGATTTCAACACACGCATTTTCTCCGGATCAATATGAAGACGATAAATACCCTCGTCGCCATCACGGCTCCATACCACCGTCGGAGATTCCTGCACAAAATTATAGCAACTTCCGGAATACCCTTCAAGCTGGCGTTCGCAAGTCCATGCCGCGCCCTCAAGCACGAGTTCCCTGAGACCGAAATATGTGCCGGCGTAGTATTTACTGCCGTCGCGCAACGAAGGCTGCACGCTCCAATATCCGGTTGAAGAATCGATTTTAACCACCCCTGCGCCCTTAACAAGATAGAGGCCCCGGTCATGGCAACAGAGCAATTCATTGGCATCGGTTTTGTAAAGCCCCCATACCTGTCCGAGCAGCCCCTCCACCCTATGGAACACCGCGTTAGACAAATCCATGCCGGGAATATAATCCACATAAAAAAGGCCGCGGTTGGTGCCGATATACATCTTGTTGCCCACAGTTTCTATGACGTATCCCGAACCGATTGGCAACGACTTGTTGCTTAAGGTTTCTACCGGAAGAGTCATCCGGATTTTGGCAATCCCCGGGTCAACGCCGGCCCAAAGGTCGCCACATATGTCGAATTTTGTCGTCAGAACAGTATTGTTGGGCAAACCGTTGCTTTCATTATACACCGTCATCTGCCCAGAAGTGAGGTTCACGATGCCAAGGCCGCCGTCAATACTGCCGAGGGCAAGCATATCGGCATGGATGTCGGCACAGAAAACCTCCCCGAGGTTCATGGCTGCTTTTGAAGCCGCCTCCAGACGTGTCAGGACATTCCTATCATAACGGAACACTCCGTTGTTTGCCGTCACCACCAGGAGCATCTTCCGCACAGGGAGTATAGCCCTTATTCGCTGGCCTTTCAGTTCGCCGGCCCCGGGCGCGTCGATAACCGAGGTCCCCATAAGGAATTTCAGCCCGCGGTCGGTGCCAAGCCACAAAATGCCGTCTATAAAATTGGAACAGTCAAGCTTACATCCTGTATCGACTTTGGTCGATGTCCGTTTTGTTTCATCATATATCACTATTTCCACATCCCCTTGTGCAATGACGGTTGACTGATAAGGATAAATCCCCCATATATTGCCGATATGGCGGTCGTCGCCCAAACTGTCGCTCAGGCATACATATTCCAGCGAATTTGCCGTTGACGGAACAAAATAACCGAATTCACTTATGCCTCCGACATAGACCCTGCCCTGCTCTTTGTCAACCATCACCGAACGGAGGGAATTTTTCTTATGCATTCCAAAAAGCAGTGCCTCCCCGCCACCGTATTGTATCATGCCGTCCTGGGTGGCGAAAAAAGTTCAGTCGTCATAGATATCTATCGCCCATGGCTTGGCCAACGACATGACCGACTGAGGATATTCCCTCAACACCTTAAGACCTATGGAAAACGCCGGGAGATAAAAAAACACAACAATATAGGCTATCACCGACATCTTTGCACGTGGCGACGGCAAAACGGAGAGATTCCTATATATTTTATTATAGATATTATTTAAAATTCGTTTCAAAACTGTCAGGGTATAGAGGCCCGTCTCCTGTCGGCCATCAAACATGCACCGTGTCGGAAGGCAGGTCAGATTGTAAGGTCCATGCTTGCCATCGGCAGCTAAACACTCATGATCGGCAAGCCTTGATGAAGCGGTTTTAACTTCAAAACAAAAGTAGGAATTTTTCACATATTCTGCAACTATTTTTTCATTTTTTCACGCCATACCCATCATCTGCCCCTTTTCTGCCACAAACCTTCATAAAAAAATCTATTTTTTAACTAAATTTACTATCTTTGCACCATATTTCAAACGTAATGACACAGTTCTGCCAAATCGACCAGCCTTTCATCTTGGAAAACGGCGAAACGTTGCCGTCGCTCACTATCGCCTACCACACATTCGGCACAATGAACGCCGACTGCAGCAATGTGATATGGGTAATGCACGGCCTTACAGCCAACTCCGATGTGGCTGACTGGTGGCCACATACCGTAGAGAAGGGTAAATTCCTCGACCCGGAAAAATATTTCATTGTTTGTGCCAACATGCTTGGTTCTTGTTACGGCACAACCGGACCCTCTTCCATAAATCCGGCCACAGGCCTCCCCTGGTGTGGAGACTTCCCTCGCGTCACAATCCGCGACATGGTGAAATGCCACCGGATTCTCGCCCAAAAACTCGGAATCACCAGAATCCATGAAATGATAGGAGTGTCGCTCGGCGGATTCCAGGCAATCGAATGGATGGTGACCGACCCCGATTTCGCCGAAAACGTGATGTTCTGTGCCACTGACTCCTCCTGTTCCCCTTGGCTCGCGGCCTTCAACAAGTCGATGTATATGGCGATTGCCACCGACCCCTCCTACGGTGAACCCCGCCTCGATGCGGCGCAAAAAGGGCTCGCCACGGCACGCGCCATCGCATTGATAAGCTACCGGGGGCCCTTTGCCTACAACATGAGCCAACGCGACGACGACAAGAACCCCGATCCATTCTTCCATCGCGTGCAAACCTATCAGGCCTACCAGGGAGAGAAACTCTGCAAGCGGTTCGACGTCTATTCATACGTGCGCATCTGCGAAAGCGGCGACTCCCACAACGTGGGTCGAGGCAGAGGGGGCATCCATGAGGCCCTAAAAAAAATAAAAGCCAACACCCTGGTTATCGGCATAAGTTCCGACATACTCTTCCCACCGCTTTGTCTTAAAGAACTCGCCGACTCCATCCCAGGTTCCACTTTCCGGGTCATGGAATCGGATTTCGCCCACGACGGCTTCCTCATCGAGCATGAAAAGCTCAACGGTTTCATGCAAGAATGGAGAAAAAAACGTGGAGAAGGGAATTAACGACTTCCTGCATTTAAACCGGGCGGAAATTATTTTGTCATATTATATATAAGGTCATTAAAATAAACCCTTTAAATTTTGCATGAATCCCCATTTATTGTTTTCTTTGCAAGAAATTCAATACCATCAGGCAAGATTCATGTCTTTAATTTAACCCAATCATATCTATCCTTATGAAGATTAAAACATTATGCCTTGGCGCCGCCCTCCTTGGAATCTTATCCACAAGCTGCGTCACCAATAAGAAATATGCTGAGCTTGAAAGTCAGTATAAGGAATTGCAGACCAACTACGGCTCCACCCGCGAGGAACTGATAAACTGCAACGCCGACTCCCGCAACCTCCAGTCGCAGCTCGAAGCCGCACGCCAGGCCAACGGTGAACTGAAGCAAGGTATGGTGGAACTCAAGAACACTCTCGACAAGAGCATGGACGCCAATACCCAGGGAAGCGTAAACATTGCGAAACTCGTCGATGAAATCAACGCCTCCAACAAATATATCAAACAGCTCGTCGATGCCAAGTCGAAATCCGACTCCCTCAACATCGCCCTCACCAACAAGCTCACACGCTCGCTCTCTACCGACGAGTTGAAGGAAGTTGACGTGAAGGTGCTCAAAGGGGTGGTCTATATATCTCTCGCCGACAACATGCTTTTCAAGAGCGGAAGCTATGAGGTGAACAGCCGTGCCATGGAGACCCTCTCGAAAATCGCCAAGATTATCAAAGATTATAAGGACTACGACGTGCTCGTGGAAGGCAACACCGACAACGTGCCTATCTCACGAGAGAACATACGCAACAACTGGGACCTTTCCGGACTCCGCGCCTCTTCGGTGGTGCAGGTTCTCCAGAACGATTTCGGCATCGACCCCAAACGCCTCACGGCAGCCGGCCGCGGCGAATTCAACCCCATCGCCGACAACGGCACGGAACTTGGCAAGCAGCGCAACCGCCGCACGGAAATCATCATCACCCCGAAACTTGACGAATTCCTCGACCTTATCGACCAAGCACCCGAGGATGCCGAGAAATGAGGATAAAGCTGTCATCCCTGTTCCTTTGCATGCTCCTTGCCCTTGCATCATGCGTGACGGAAAGCGAGCCTGACAACATCGGAATATCCGTTGGCGACAAATTGCCACATTTTTCGGTGACACTCGACGACGGCACCGTCGTTTCCGACGCTTCGCTGAAAGGCAAAGTTGCCGTAATAGAGTTTTTCAACACTTCTTGCCAGGATTGCAGACGCAGTTTCCCGGTGATGCAGCAGCTCTACGAACGGAGCCGGAAAACCGATGACGTTTATGTTTTTGCAATAGCCCGCGACGAAGACCTTTCTTCGGTCGCGGGTTATTGGCATGACAACGCCCTTACCATTCCTTTCTCCCCGCAACCCGACCGGCAGGTTTACAACCTTTTCGCCACGGTAGGCATCCCCAGAGTTTTCATAGCCGACAAAGCAGGCGTAGTAACAGCCTCTTTCGCGCCGGAAGACGAGCCTTCGCTACAGACGCTTGTTGAAGCCGTAGAGGCAGCCGGGGCTCCCGTCCCCTCTTTTTAACTTAATTCCTTAGTTTTAATTCACACCGACTCCATGCCACGTATCGACATTGCACGCCTCCGTAAAGACCGGGGGATGAGCCAGGGGGAACTGGCACAACACCTCCAGATCACCCAAAGTTTCCTTTCCGCGATAGAAAACGGTAAAAGCCCACTCCCTCCCGAGAAGGAGATGCGCATAATGGAAATTTTCAATCTCCCGGACCTCGACAGATACATAATAGACCAGATGCCTCCGGAAAATGACTCTCCCGCGAGAACGATAGAGGAAATGAACGAGAGCGACCTTTTCAACCAGTTGCTCAACCGCTTCCACGACCACGCACACCGCAAAGATGCCTCGACTGAACACCACACCCATCACGACCGCATAGCCGTCCTTGAAGAGCGCATCGACAAACTCCTTGAGCGCAACGACCGTCTGCTCGAACGCAACGATACGCTTTCCCGTGAAAACGACAGGCTGCGTGAAGAAACCGACTCCCTGCGCAAGGAAATATTCTCACTGAAAGAAACTTTGCTGAAAAAACAACCACAGTGACCATCCCGCAAGGAAAGCCCACATGTCAGCCCCTCACCTCCACAAGGTAACGCTCCTTGTCGGCGGCAAGCACACGGGCGTTCATGCCGGCTTCACTAAACATTGCGGCAAGTCGCCCGGCATCGGGAAGGAGACTGCTTGCGGCCTTCTTCTCGGCATGGATATTGTTGATGAAATGTTCGTCGGAAGGGAAACCTATTTCTATTCTCCCGTCGGCACGTAGATTCTCGCGTATTATCTTTTTAAGCACCTCCACAGGCCTGTGTAGATGAGGATATACGCAATAAAGCATCACAAGGTCATATTTCCCCCGGATGCCCTCAAGTTCGAAATCTTTCCTTACAAACCTGACGTTGCCGAGGGAGCCGTATTTGCGAAGCGCCTCCTTTAGCATCCCGTCGCTCAAATCCACTCCTGTTACGCTTCCCGTCGCGCCCGTGCGCTCTGCGAGATACGGCACAAGCACACCGGTGCCGGTGCCAAGGTCAAGCACCCTCATGCCCGGGCGCACATCCACGAGGTCAAGAATAGCATTCACTTTCTCCGGCGTGGAACGACGCTCCATGCTATCCCATTTCGGAGCCATATCGTCGAAAAATTTCACTTCTTCTTTAGTCATATTTCACAGATATTAGCGGGAAGACTTATCAATTTTACTGAAATATCTCACCATTTTACTTATACTAAAACAATCTCAAAATTAAATTTGTTAACTTTACGACGCTTTTATTTTCCACAATAAACAGCACAATAAAAACATACCCAAAATCCAGACACTAAAATGGCAAAGCTTCATTTCATTTTACTCGCTTCCACCCTTCTCCCGTTGCAGGTCCTTGCTGAAGAATCTCCACGCGACACCATATCGCTCAAAGAGCTTGTGGTGACAGCCCCGCTCAAAACAAACGTGGAGCTTACCCCTCTCGACGTTACCATAGTCGGCGCGGAAGAAATCGACAAATCGACGGAATCGTCGCTCCTGCCTGTGTTGACGAACAAGGTGTCCGGATTGTTTGTAAGCGAACGCGGATTCGCGGGCTACGGCGTTTCGGGCGGTTCCGCCGGCACAGTCAACATCCGTGGCGTGGGCGGCGGCAACAAAGTGCTTTTCCTCATCGACGGACAACCACAGTGGGCAGGTCTTTTCGGCCATTCCCTACCCGACACCTACGTAGCCAACGGGGTGGAACGCGTGGAAGTGGTCAAAGGGCCCTCGTCGTTGCTCTACGGTTCGAACGCGATGGGCGGCTCGGTGAATATTATCACCAGACATCAGACCGAAGACGGTGTTTCCGGAAAGGCACGGGCGATGTTCGGCTCCTTCTCCACCCAGAAATTCAATCTCTCGACAGGCTACAAAAAAGGACGCTTTTCAATGAACGCCGCCGGACAGCTCGACCGTAGCAACGGCAACCGTGAAGGAAGTGAGTTTTGGCTTGCCAACGAATACCTGCAAGCACGCTACAACCTTTCCTCCCATTGGAGCGTAGGGGCCAACACGGAGATGACACAGTCAAAAGCCAACAACCCCGGCACGACTCAAAGCCCCCTCCTGAGTATGTGGACGAAGATTTTCCGAGGCACAGCTTCCGTCTTCGCCAACAACGACTACGACGTTGCCCGAGGCGGCATCCAAGGGTTCATAAACTGGGGCACACATAAGATTGACGACGGCTATGCGCCGGGAGAAGACCCCAAAACGTATCTCTTCAACTCCACCGACTACAACATGGGGTTCACCATCTTCGAAACTTTTACCCCATGGCAAGGCAACGACCTATCGGCCGGAATCGACTTCCTTCACTGGGGCGGACATGCCTGGAACACCGACAAAACCGACCCCTCCCTGAAATCAGCCGAATTCAAAGGTTGTGAGAACGAAATAGCCGGCTACGTGATGATGCAACAGGGCTTCTTCGGCAATAAGTTCTCAATCAACGGTGGCGTGCGCCTCCAGCACGGTTCTCAATACGGCAACGTATGGGTTCCGCAGGCGGGCCTGATTTACCGTCCCACCGATATGTCGCATATCAAATTCTCGTTCAGCAAAGGGTTCCGCGCCCCCAACATCCGCGAACTCTATCTCTACGCACCCGCCAATCCCGACCTCAAACCGGAATATATGCTCAACTACGAACTGTCTTACAGCCAGACACTGCTCGACGGCAAGTTGCGTCTCGGCGCCGCCCTGTATTTTATCGACGGCACCGACATGATTCAGGTGCAGATGGTTGACGGACGTCCGAAAAATATGAACGTGGGCAGTTTCATCAACAAAGGGTTTGAACTGGAAGGGGCTTACGCATTCAGCCCGCTCTGGCGCCTCAGCGCGAACTACGCCTATCTCCACACAGACAACGCCACCATCTATGCGCCGAAAAACAAACTCGACGCAGAGCTTACCTTTACACCGGGGGCGTTTGAATTCGCTCTTGAAGACAGCAGCGTGTGGAGCCTGCAGAACGGCGCCCCTGAAGGGACTCAAGACTACACCCTGCTCAATTTCCGCGCAGCCTATACCTACAACGCCAAAGTGCCCGTCACTCTTTTTGTGAAGGTTGACAACATAACCAACAAGCATTACGAAGTGGTTTATGGTTGCCCCATGCCGGGTACCACAGTGATGGGCGGGGTTGAATTCAAGTTCTGACGCAGCTATGAAGGGAAGGCTATCGTTGCTCTATTTCCTCCAGTTTGCAGTCTGGGGATGCTACCTATCTTGCTTCGGTCAACTCCTCGGGGCCGGAGGTCTCGGGAAAGACATTCAGTGGTTTTATGCGGCCGTAGGCATCGTCTCGCTCGTCACACCCGCATTGATGGGCCATTTCGCCGACCGCTTCGTCACCTCGCGCCATCTGCTCGGGGCATGCCATCTCGCGGCGGCCCTTGCAATGACGGCGGCATGGGTATATGCCTCATCCCATCCCCGAATGGAATTCGGATGGTTTTTCATCATCTATCTCTGCTTCCTCGCTTTTTATATGCCGACGTTGGCCCTCGCCAACACCACCACATTCGCGATTCTGAAAAGCCATGGACAGCAACCGGTTGACCATTTCCCGACGATACGCATCTGGGGCACCATAGGATTTGTAGTGGCCATGTGGTTCGTGAACTGTGCATATTATCATGAAGGGAACTTCGGGTTCACTCTTTCGGAATCCTCCCCGGCCTCCCCTTTCCGCTTCCAGTACACGTCAATGCAGCTTCTGGCAAGCGCGGCTGTCGGATTCCTTACGGCACTCTACACATTCTCGCTCCCGGCCGTAAAAGCGCCGGTAAAAGGTGGCAAAACATCCTTGGCCGACATCTTCGGGCTGAAGGCCTTCCTCCTGTTCAGAATCAAGCCGGTGCGTATCTTCCTTATATTCGCGGTCTTCACAGGAGTCTGCCTTCAGATTTCAAACGGATTCGCCATCCCCTACATAAACCATTTCATGGGGTTGGAGGAATATGCCGGTTCACTCGCCGCCGGCAACGCCACCCTACTTTTCTCACTATCGCAGATTTCGGAAGCGGCCTGCATACTCCTCGTGGGGGTTGCCATGAAGCGCATCGGTTTCAAATGGGTGATATTCGCAGCTCTGGCGGCATGGTGCCTGCGGTTCCTGTTCCTCGGTATCGGCAACCCGGCCGACGGGCTGTGGCTCCTTGTGCTCTCGATGCTCGTCTATGGCATAGCCTTCAACTTCTTCAATATCTCGGGCCATATCTATATGGAGCAGATGAGCGACAAGGAAACGAAAGGGTTCGGGCAAGGGCTTTTGATGATGATGAGCAACGGCATCGGAGCCACGGCCGGCATGATTGCGGCCGGAGCCGTAGTCAACAACTATTGTGAATGGGAAATGGTTCCAGCCCCCTCCGGCGAGGGTATGATGCGCCTCTTCATGGGCGACTGGACAGTCCCTTGGCTAATTTTCTCAGCATATGCGCTCGCAGTAGGCATCCTCTTCGCATTCTTCTTCCGTCAAAAGCGGCAATCGGAGGGAATGGGCTGAAATCAGAGGTCAAGGGTTTCCGGGTTTGGAAAATTTTCACTATCTTTACGGCTTGAAAACCTTACCTGCTTCATGAAAAAATCATTGTTTTTCGCCTCGGCAGTCGCCTTGATTGCATCGGGATGCGTGAGTACGCGACAACAGTCAACGGCATTGTCTTTTGTGGAACCGCGCATCGGCACGTCGCACAGCGAGACAAAAGCCGCCGGACTCTTCGGCAAAGGCACCGAGGAACTCGGGCAGACACTTCCCGCCGTGCTCGTGCCCAACGGAATGAATTTCTGGACACCGCAAACGCGCGACACCGAACAAAAATGCGTGGCGCCATATTATTACACCGATTCGCTGCTGCAAGGATTCAGAAACTCGCACTGGATTGTAGGAGGATGCACGCAAGACTACGGCTCGATGACGCTCATGCCCCTCGCGGGCAAGCTGCGGACCCTACCGGAAAAAAGGGCCACGAGAATTGACCGCGACAGCGAAGTTTCACGTCCCGACTATTATTCTGTCTCACTTCCCGACGAACACATCACTGCGGAAATGACCGCCACATCGCGCGCCGCCATATTCCGTTTCACCTACTCCGAGGCTGGCGACGCCTTCCTTGTGGTCAATCCAAACAGCGACGAAGGACAGGGATTCGTGGAAATCGATTTAGACCGCCGGCAGATAAGGGGGTTCAATCCAGTCCACCGCATCTATCAGGGGTGGGGACAACCCGCAGGATTCTCGGGCTATTTCGTGGTGGAATGGCCGGAATCGCTCGCCATCGAAGGCTACGGCACCTATAAGGATGATGAAGTGTTTGAGAAAGAAGACAAAATAAGCTCCACCACGGGAATCGGTGCTTTCATATCTTTCAAAGTAGCCAAAGATGAGACCATTACGATGAAAGCGGCTTCATCTTTCACAGGGATGGAGGGCGCGCTCGCCAATCTTAAGGCGGAAATTCCCGGTTTCGATTTTGAAGAGACCCAACGCAACCTTACCGCCGTGTGGGATAAACAATTCTCCAAAATCACCGTAGAAGGGGGGACAGAATCCGATATGACAAAGTTTTACAGCGCACTTTACCGCGCGTCGTTCCTCCCCCATGCGGTCAACGATGCCGACGGCTCCTACCCCTCTTTCTCTACCGGGGAAGAAACTATGAAGATGCCCGAAGGCAAGGATTATTACGAGGATTTCAGCATGTGGGACACATACCGCGCCCTACATCCACTTCTCAACATCATAGCCCCTTCTAAAAGTTCCGATATGATGCAAAGCCTTGTGCTTAAATACAATCAGGGGGGTTGGCTGCCGATTTTTCCATGTTGGAACAGCTACACCGCCGCCATGATCGGCGACCATTGCATAGCGGCGATTGCCGACGCCCACGTGAAGGGGGTCGGAGGTTTCGACATCGAAAAAGCCTACGAAGGGATGAGGAAGAACGCTTTCGAATCGCCTGCCGATATCGAAGACTATCGCAACGGCATGGGACGCCGGGCCCTCCACTCTTACTTGAAATATGGCTACATACCGGTGGAAGACAGTGTGCCCGACGCTTTCCACAAGAAGGAACAGGTGTCGCGCACGCTTGAGTATGCATTCGACGATTTCGCACTTGCACAGGTGGCGAAATCGCTCGGTAAGACAGATGATTACAACGAGCTGATGCGTCGTGCCGGCAACTACCGTAATGCCATCGACCCTGCCACAGGATATGCCGCACCACGCGACTCTTCGGGTCGTTTCCTCCCGTCTGACCCATTTTCCTTCTCGAAAAATATCACCGAGGGCGCACCATGCCACTACACATGGTATGTCCCCCATGACCAGGCGGGGTTGATGGAGATTATGGGAGGGAAAGATGCCTATGCGGCCAAACTCGACTCCATGTTCACGCAACGCCGCTATTGGCACGGCAACGAACCTTGCCATCAGGTGGCGTGGCTGTTCCCTTACGCCGGAATGCCTGAAAAGACACAGGAATACGTGCGCCATATCATGGACACCGAGTATCTCAACACACCCGGCGGACTCTCCGGCAACGACGACGCGGGGCAAATGTCGGCTTGGTTCGTGTTTGCCGCACTCGGTTTCTATCCGGTGTGCCCCGCCTCCGATGAATATGTGGTCGGAAGTCCGGTCTTTCCGAAAGCGGAAATCAAACTTGAAAACGGCAAGACTTTCACCATAATCGCTGAAAATGCCTCGCCGGAAAACATCTACGTCGAAAGCATGACGCTGGACGGCAAGCCTCTCGACCGCCCCTTCATAAAGCACTCCGACATTACTTCCGGCTCCACCCTCCACCTCAAAATGACAAAACATTAATCATGAAAATATCTTATTATCTCTTACCTCTCTTCCTTCTCTTGGCTTCCTGCGCCGGCGGCGGCAAAGGTGGCAGCGTCTATGACATAACCGAATTCGGGGCGCGTCCCGACTCCGTGACCGACAATGCCTCCGCCATACAGAAAGCAATCGACAAATGCAATGCCGATGGCGGCGGCACGGTCATAATACCGGCCGGAGAAACCTTCATGGCGGGACCGATACATCTGAAATCGTATGTCAACCTTCACCTTGAACCCAATTCGAGGATTGTGGCAAACCCCGATGAATCAATTTATAAGGAGAGTGCCTTCCGCGCGAACGAAGGGGAAGGCATGATGTGGATTTCAGGAAAAGACATAGAAAACGTGTCGATTACAGGCACCGGAACCATCGACGGCAACGGCGTGGCTTTCATGGGGAAAGAACTTGATGATTCTTTCGAACTGAAACCCGTGACCGATTTCGACCCGCGTCCTCACGTGCTCACGCTCGTAAACGCGAAGAAGGTTAATATCAGCGACGTCACAATCCGTGCCAGTGCATATTGGACCGTGCATCTCGTAGGCTGTTACGACGTGGCGATTACCGACATTTCCCTTCTCAACAATCTTAAAATACGCAACGGCGACGGCATCGACATCGACCATTCCAAGAAAGTGCGCATCTCTGGGTGTTTCATAGAGAGCGGCGACGATTGCATCTGCCTCAAGAACCGCCGCGAATTCGAGGAATATGGTTCGTGCAAAGACATCACCGTGACAAACTGCATCATGACTTCCCGCTCTTGCGCCGTGAAAATAGGGTCGGAAAATATGGACAGCATCGCCAACGTGCTTTTCGCCAACTGCATCATCCGCGACAGCAACCGTGGCATCGGCATTCAGAACCGCGACGAAGGCACCGTGACCGACGTTACATTCAGCGACATGCACGTTGATTGCAAACTCTATTCCGACGTATGGTGGGGGAAATCGGAACCTATCTATATCACATCTTATCCGCGCGCCGTGGGCAATCACAAGGATGCAGGCTGGCGGTTCCCTAAGGGTGCCACGAAAGGTGCCTGCGGGGAGGTGAGCCGCATCCGGTTCAACAACATCTATTGCACGTCGGAAAACGGCGTGTTCGTGGGTGGCGACGTGCCCGGAAAAATTCACGGAATAGTTTTCAACAACGTCAACATCGACCTCGTAAAAGCCACAGACTACCCCGGTGGCGTTTATGACCTGCGTCCCCGCGACGGAGAAGGATTCATCGAATCGCCTACCTACGGGTTCTATTTCGACACTGCCGACAACATAACCGTGCGCGACTGTTCGGTGGAACTCTCCGGCTTCCCCGCCGACCGTTTCGCCGGCTTCATGAAAACCGTCAACTGCCGTGGCGTAAAATAAAGTGGCATAAAAATTAAAAAGGAAATGAAAAAAAAACGGTTGCCTTATCCATCCTCTGGTTGTTCTTGGTTGTTCTGGTTGGCTCAAAACGTTGCTCTGGTTGTTGTTGGAGCCCTGACCGTGTCGGCGCAGTCCTTGAAAGAAGAAATCGCCGCCACTCCCGGCAAATCGGGAGGAATCTATTATGCCTACCCTTACACCTCAGACTCTATTCCTCCTTTCCCTGATGGTTATGAGCCCGTTTATATTTCACATTATGGCAGGCACGGATCCAGATGGGCAATCAACGAGAAGCAATACCCCATAGTGGCGGATGTTTTGAAAGCAGAGGAAAAGAAGGGTAATCTTACAGACTCAGGACGCGGTGTTCTACGCATGGTGGAGACTATCGCCTTGCATGCCGAAGGACATGCAGGCGAACTCTCCCCTCTCGGACAGCGTCAGCATAAAGGGATTGCTCGAAGAATGATGGAGCGCACGCCGTCGCTTTTCCGCGACTCGGCACGCATCTCCGCCCTTTCTTCCATCGAACCGAGATGCATAGTCAGCATGGCGGCCTTTTCCGAAAGTCTGAAAGAGAAGAACCCATCTTTAAGTATAACCCGTTCGGCTTCGCCGGGCGACATGGCGTTCATATCTTATTCCACTCCCGAAGCCAAAGCCTTCTCCAATGAAAAAGCTGAATGGTGGAAAAATCTCGACAAGTTCCGCGACTCTGTGGTTGACTATTCACGGCTGTCGGGTATGATTTTTAAGAATCCCGATAAAGTAAAATTGCCGAAAAAATTCTGGAAAACCCTTCACGACATAGCCATTACCACCCAGAACGTTGACCTCGACGTCGATCTTCTCTCCATCTTCACTCCCGACGAATTATTTGGCTTCTGGCAGGCGATTAACTATGGGATGTACGTACGTCACGCCAATGCCCCCGCAAGTGGCATGGCAGGGATGAAATCGGCCCGTTCGCTGCTTCTCGACATCGTCCGCCGTGCCGACGAAGCCCTTGCGGCTTTGCCCTATGGCACCAAAGAGGAAACCGGCGGAGATTCAGGACAACCGACCGTGCAACTGCGGTTCGGCCATGACACAGCCCTTATTCGTCTCCTCGCACTTATGGGAATCGACGGATGTGCGGAAAGTGAAGCCGACCCTCGCCGCTACTGCGAGGCGTGGCAAGACTTCAGGGTGTCGCCAATGGGTGCCAACCTGCAGCTTATATTCTTTCGCCCCGTAGGCAAGTCCAAAGTCTCTGCCGACGACTATCTGGTGCTCATCCTCCACAACGAACGCCCGGCATCCCTGCCGCTAACTTCCGACAATCCCCCCTACTACCGCTGGCAAGACCTCCGCGCCCGCTGGCTCTCCCAAACCGAAATATAATAAATTCATTTTGAATATTGTTATATTGAATATGACCCGTAATCAAGATAAAGCAACTTCTATAAAAAAGGAACTCCTGGACATGCTCAAGGAGGAACATGCCTTTTGGTCATACAATTCAGATTCGATTTCTCTTTCCGATATGGATGATGACCTTCTGATTTCCTTAACCATGCGCTATCTTGATTTACCGGAGATACGACGGCTCTTTGAGATTTTTCCAACAAAAAAAATTAAAAATGCATGGAAGAAATATCTCGTACCGGAAGGTGATTTCCTTTATACCCTGAATCGTTTTTTCGCGTGGTATTATTTCAACGCAAAAAAGCCTGACAGTTATCTTAAATCTATTCAAACCCGCCATCTCAACACCCTCTGACATCCCTCATCGAATTCCATAATTATGAAAGGACTTGCGCCAAACACATCTCTGATTTTTGACAAAATCTCAAAACTCGAATGCATAAAGCCCTATGTTTTAGTCGGAGGCACGGCACTTTCTTTACAGTTAGGCACGAGGCTTAGCGAAGATCTTGATTTCATGTCTTGGAGAAAATCAAAGGATGAGAAAAGAGAAGTTGACTGGCCTAAAATAAAAGCAGAACTTTCCACCATAGGCAATATTGAAAATTTCGATATTCTTGATATTAATCATATCGAGTTCTATGTGGATGGAGTAAAGATTTCTTTTTATGCAAATCCGAATTATTCCCCTCTTATAATGGAAATACCATATCTCAACAACATACGACTGGCAGACAAAACCTCTATCGGAGCGATGAAAATGGAAGTTCTTCTTAGAAGAAGTAAGTTTAGAGACTATTATGACATTTATTCACTTTTAGAAGCAGGCGAAGATTTATCAACCATGATGAATCTTGCGCTTAAATATTCAGGACATCGACTGAAATCCAAAAATCTTATAGCAATGCTAACACGTTCAGACCGTTTCAAAGTAGATTCAGGTTTTGAAACGCTCAATCCTATTTACCATATTTCTCCAAAAGAAATAGAACAAAAAATCATCGAATCATTGCCCAGATTTTGATTTATCGCAATTGCCTTTCAATCTTCTTTGGGTCGGAGCACGAAATAGGTGTAGGGAGTGAGGTTGAACTCTTTACCCCAATCAGCCACGTTTTTGCCGCTATTGCGGACATCGCATATCTGATAGGCGTCATAAACCTCCCCTCCCATTTCAAATTTATAATGCCGACCTGTAGAATATGCCGCCAACGGAATCTCCTCGCCGCGTGCGAACGCACGTTTTGGCAACGCTTCTATCAACAGGCATTGGAACGTAGGTTGACCCACTTCAATCCTCGGTACGAATGGAACAATCGATACCTTTGCCGTCACTGAATCAATCGCCTGAGCAAACATATTCACCTTTACAGGGTCTGACTTTAGCACTATTGGCAAGAAGGACACTTTCGCCTCTATTACAGTGTCGGGACTCACTTTGACGGCATATAGGTCATATTCCTTCTGACCGCCTTCGTTGATAAGGCTAAACGACAACGAGTTGATACCTTGGAACTCTGCCAATCGTTCCGCATACAAATTTTCGCAATGTGAGAATTCCAATCTTACCGAATCAGACGCCTCCTGCGCCGAAAGAGCGCTCACACTCATCGCCAATCCCGTTGCCAACAATAAAGATTTCATAGATATAGTTTTAGTTCATTATAATTTGTTAGATGTATGGACATGCCTCCGGCATGTTTAAACATAACCATCCGATTACCAACGCATTGCACCATCCTACATACCAAAGGCATCTCCCTACAAAAGAGTCTTGTCCCTACTATCCACTTGTCTAAAAAATAAAAAGATAGGACAGTATCCTGTCAATAGAACGCAAGAAACAGACGATTATTACAGGTATAGGCGAAGAAATCGCACGCAAAGCCGCAAAGTCCGCAAAAATTTTTGTAGGGACATGCCTCCGGCATGTTTGATTATAACCGTACGATTACCAACGCATTGCACCATCCTACATGCCGGAGGCATGTCCCTACAAATAGACTTCCGCACCTACAAAAGTATTCCCTCTCTACAGAATATCCTCCTGTTCCATTGTCCTACTGTCAAAATCTCCTCCTGTTTCTACTGTTCACCTGTCTAAATATCCTCCGTTTCTTCTGTCTTAATCCATTGGACATGAGAACATAGCAAAAAAATAGGGAAGACTCACGTCTTCCCTATTTTCTATTGATAACAAACTATTTAATTATTGCATCGCCATCGACCGATGCCGATGCAATATACCTTAAATCAATCTGTCTAAATTATGCATTGTGCATTGTGCATTATGCATTATTTAAAAATCTGCTTGGTAGCCTTGTTGCCCTTCTTCACGATGAAGATACCGTTAGCCGGTTCGGCAACGCGTACACCCTGAAGGTTATAATACTCAACAGGTGCGTTCTCGTCAGCCTCGATGCCTTCAACAGCCGCAGACTCAACATATTTCATAAGGGTCTGGTTTGCCCATGCATGCCAGTAACCATCGCTGGTGTTGCTGTTCTTTCCCATTCCGAGCCAAACCTTGGCAGGAGCTTCAAGTTCGAATTCCACATATTGGTAATATTTTTCAGGCTCATTGGCGAAAGCGGCAGCTGCCTCTCTCTCCGAACCGGAGTCGTTCCTGTAAACCACTTTATTTACTGTCTCATAAGGGATGACGTCAGCCCAATCACCTGACAGATTACCCTCCACTCTTACAGGGTTGTTATGAGGCATCACTGAAAGATCTCCGTTAGTGATTTCCCAGCAGTCTTTGATTCGCGTACGAACGTCAACTCCTTCCGTAAGGTCGCCGAGGTCATCGCTCCAGTTAAGGTCATTCGGGCATGCCTCATTCTTAGACATGAAGATGTATGCATGGTCGTAAGTAGGCTCTGTCTCATAATCATTTGCCACAAACCAATCCTTAGGAGTACGGTTAACCCTGCCATAGCCTCCATTCTCATTGATATCGCAGGGCCACTTGTGGTTGTAATAGTTGCCTGCGGCATCAACCTCTGAGCCATAGCGATGGAAAGCCTGCATACCGAAACGGTATTTACCGGCAGGAAGTTCAACCTGCTGCCCATATTTATAGGGAGAACCGCCACACTTGCGGTAGTCACCGCCACCGGATCCGTCTTTCTGCATGTCGGGAGTCTTCTCCTTTCCTTCGGAATTCACATTGTTCCACGCACGTTTCGCGTCAACCGGTGTGCTGAAATCACCATTCTCTATAGCAATTTCGCCATTCGGCCCAACGAGCTTGAAATTGTCGAAGCAGCACCACTCGTCATGATAACAACCGGTGTTAGCGATACCAATCACCATATCGCCGCCAGGATGATTAACAGTCAACTCGTTGGCATACTCACCTGCCGAAAATGCGGCATTTGCCTCTGCCATGCTGTTGGGAGCAGTGTCTCGCCCGTCAAAAAGCCCTGCAACCTTTTTCTGGCTGTTATTGACAAAGATATAAGCCTTATAAAGGTCAGCGTTAGTAGCCATGTTGGCCTTTGCAAAATCATTGTTGCCACAACGATAGAATGCATTGCAAGAAAGCTTATACTCTCCGGCGGGCATGTCATTGAGCACCTGATAGAGCCTGAAAGCTCCGTTCCATACTTCAGCGACCCCTTCCCCGGTGGCTCCTATCACACCCTGCCATCCTGGCATATAGGTAGCCTCCTTGATATACTGGTTGGTAACGTCAACGAATGTGCCTTCAGCACCGGCTGTCGCAACAAAAGCGGCAGCTCCAAGCAGCATAAGGCTGCGTTTCATGTAGCTTGTATTCATAAGCTAAGACTTTAAGTTGTTATTACAGTTAATATGGTTTTGCCAATCCCATACAAGATAAGCATAACAGATTTTTGTAGGGACATGCCTTCGGCATGTTAAATTTGTAAACTGATTTCCAATTAAACATGCCAAAGGCATGTCCCTGCATCATATAATTGTCTGCAACACTCTATTCTTGTCAGGGTATAAGCATATTTTTTAGATTCCGAGATAACCGGGATTTTGCTTCCAGTTGGTGTTGGATTCAAGCACGTTTCTGTGAAGAGGCATCAAACGGCGGTTAGGATCTTTTGCACCTTCACGATCCACCCAATGGAAAGTAGTATGAGCTTCGTCGTCCCACACCTTATAGCGGTTCTTCTCCGCCCAGTCATTCTCAAACATTCCGCAACGGATGAGATCGTTCCTACGCCAAGGTTCAAGGATGAACTCTCGTGAACGTTCGTCCATAAGCTCCTGAATGCCGAAATTACCCGACACATGCGGAGCATTGGAGCAATCGCGCACCTCATTGACAAGACTCTCCACTGTATGACCCATTGTTGCGGAAGCACCACGCAAGATACATTCAGCCTTGGTCAGAAGAATATCGGCATAGCGGAATATAGGATAGTCGTTAGCCTGCTGACGGCCCCATAGGGTGTAGTCCTCCTCTCGCGGGGGATATTTGCAAAGACGTGCCCCTTTCTGGATATTGAGCAATGCTGTGCCGTTGGCGATATTCGTCTTGTTGATTGCCGGCATCGACTCGTCGCCGAGGCTATAGATGCTGCCGTCATCGAAATCGAATTCCGCGCGATAGTTAAGTTGACCTATCAAAGTGTTGGGCTTTGTGACATCTTTATACAACATTATAGGTTTGGTCTTGTCGAAATTGTAGTTGGCATCCATTGCATATTGCGGACCGCTAAGGACGATTTCGTTACGCTCGTCGCCTTCAAGACTGAAACGCTTTACAGCTTCCGGAGTCATAACCGTATTTCCCGCCGTTGACATAGGATTCGACCAACCGTACATCGGAGGAGTTGTCAGGCCTTCTTTCTTGAAAGCAAACCAACGATGCCAAGTAGTGGTTCCATCCTTCTTTCCGGCAGGATCTACGTCGTAAGCATAGATAAAGTCTTTGATATGCACGCCGTTGTCGGGGAAGAATTTTTTACGATAGCCTTTTCCGACCTCGAAAATTCCGGAATTGATGATTTCGTCACACCATTTCACGCAATCGTTAAGTTTCTCGTTGGGAGTTTCGTTCGTGACGGTTGTTATATCATGTGTATATACGCCCCAGTTAAGATAGAGTTTCACAAGAAGTGAAGCCGCCATCCAATAGTTGGGCTTGCCATAGGTGGAAGCATCGTTTGCCTTGCTGAGACCGCCTTCTTGTCCGAGGATTTCAAGCAGCTCGCTCTCTATCCATTTGGCGACTTCGGCACGAGGCATACGATCAACAGGCTCACCTTCCTCCATGGGACGGTCCATTATGGGGGCATCCCCATAAAGCTCCATCATCCAGAAAGTGTAGTAAGCCCTTATGGCACGCAGAGGAGCCACCACAGGATCTCTTTGTTCGGGGCCACCGTATGCCATGATTTTTTTATTGGTATCAACGCATCCCGACATACAATCCATTATAATTCTCGTATTCCAGTTGTCAAGAGTAAGAGAGTGGATTGAGCCATTGATGGAACGTCCGTCGTCATAATAGTTGCCGAGAGTATAACATACACCCATAATCTCGTCTCCCTGATTCACGACTCCTTCGTTGAAATCTCGCCCAAACCAGCCATGGAGTTTACGGTAGCAGCTATTAAACTCTCCTTCCACGGCGATAGGATTGTCTGGGAGTTCGGTATATCTATTGTCAATATCTATATCGAGGTCTGTGCAGGCGGAAAATCCGGCTGCAACACCCGCAATCAAAATTGATTTTATATATCTGTTCATTCTGATATCCATTATGAATTAAGAAATTTTCTTACCTGACTCGTGCATTAGAAATTGACGTTCAAGCCCACGATAATCTGACGTGCCCTCGGGTAATGGTCATGACGGGTATCGTGTCCCGGTTCAAGACCGCCGAGATTGATTTCGGGGTCTCTTCCCTTATAGCTCGTGATGGTGAAGATGTTGTTGGCACTTACATATACCCTCACATCGTTGAGCCATCCGTTGAAACAGTCGCGGAATGTATAGCCCAACGTAGCTGTGGCAAGTTTGAAGTAGCTGCCATTCTCGAGATAACGCTGAGAAGGATAATGTGCAAGACCATCGGTAGCAAGCTGTTCGTCCATAACCGATGCGAGCACATTCTTACCTTGCGAAATTGAACCCATATAAGAGAAATATGCGCGAGGCTCGTTGAAAATCTTCTGCCCGAACACTCCGGTGAAGAAGAGGTTGAGGTCGAAATTCTTCCAAGTCAGGTTATTGTTCCATCCCATAGTCAATTTGGGCTGTGCAGATCCCATCTTGACACGGTCTTTTTCTCCCGGATTCTGGGTGGTACGCCTCACCTGCTTGCCGTCAACGGTGTCATAGATATAGTCGCCGGTTTCAACATCGCGCTCAAAGAAGGTAGAGACTCCGGCATCGTTATATCCTGCCCATTCCCAAAGATAGAAAGTGCCGATTGCTTCACCCTCCACAATGCGCTGGGTGTTGCATCCCTGCGAAAGGCCGGGGAGGTTCGGGTCGTAACGGTTGAGAACCCCGGCATTGAACGCCTGGTTTGATACACTTACCACCTTGTTCCGGTTATGTGACAGATTAAGTGATGTTGTCCATGTGAACTCACCTTGGAAAGGAACGGCATTGATTGAGAATTCTACACCACGGTTACGCATCTTGCCGACATTGGCAGTCAGCTTATCGACAGGATAGATGGCGGTAGAAACGGGATAATCCCAAATCATATCCTTGGTTGACTTGTTGTAATACTCAATCGTACCGTTGATACGCCCGTTCAGGAAGGCAAAATCGATACCGAGGTTAAGCATCGTTGTGGTCTCCCATTTCAGGTTGTCGTTGACATTGCGGGCAGCCGTAAGGTTCTTGTAAGACGTTACAGTTCCGGTTACGGGATCAACATATTCGAAACGTGTCTTATCGTATGTGCTGTCATAAAAGAAACGCGATGTATAGATATCAAATCCCTTTGAATTACCACTTTGCCCCCAACCTGCACGAAGTTTCAAATCATAGAAGATATTGCTGTCTTTCAAGAAATTTTCTTCGCTCAGACGCCATGCCACCGATGCTGACGGGAAAGTAGCCCACTTATTGTTAGAGCCGAATGTGGAAGCTCCGTCACGACGTATAGCCGCCTGGAAGAGATATTTCGACATCAAGGAATAGTTTACACGCCCGTAGAAAGAAATCATGCGAGTGTGGCTTTCAAGTTCTGTCCAAACCGGGTCGGCATCCCAGGAGTTGGCCATACCGATATTGTTCCAACCGAGGCTGTCGTCATAATAATTATAACCTCTTGCACCGAAACCTCCGTTGTCCTTGTGGTCTTCCCAAGAATAACCTGCCATGAGTGCAAGTTTATGGTTTTCGCCAAACTCCTTGTCGTAGTTTGCATAAATCTCCATAAGTTTGCCAAAATCGTCTGTCACCTTCTGGCAAGACTCTCCATGACGTTTGTTTGTCTGTGACTTTGTCGAAAAATAGTCCCAATAATGATAATTCTGGGTCTCGTATGCGAAATTACCGTTAAGTAAAAGCCCTTCAATAATCTTCAACGAAGCTTTACCTGTAACCTGAAGACGTTTGAAACGAGACATGGACCGGTTCTCATTTATAAGAGAGAGAGGATTGTAGTATTGTGAAATGGTAGAATTGTTATACCAGCCCCCATCCTCATTATAGACAGGTTCAAGAGGGGAATAATAGTACATTCCCTCATATACGGAGCCTCCTTGTTTTTCGCGGGGAACACCCCATTCGTTACGCACGTTTCCGTTCACACCGACTGCGAGTGTAAGACGGTCTTTTAGAGTCTTTGTCTCGATATAAGCACGCGCAGTAAACAAGTTGTTACCGACACCCTTGATGATACCGTCACGCTTGATATAGTTGACAGATGCATTATAATGGGTTGACTTGTTGCCGCCGGAAATAGAAACGTTATGATTAGTGGCGAAACCGGTGCGCTGCACTTCTTTCGCCCAGTTCGTGTCGGCACCCATGTCGTTAATGAGATTTATTCCGTTCTCTTCTGCATAAGAACGAAGCTGGGAAGCCGTCATCATCTTGTGGTCGTTGGCGATTTTCTCCCAACTTACATACCCCTGATAAGTGACACGGGCAGGACCTTCTGCACCACGCTTGGTGGTGACTATTATCACACCGTTGGCAGCCTTCGAGCCATAGATTGCGGTGGCAGACGCATCACGGAGCACGTCTATGCTCTCGATGTCTGCAGGCGGAATAAGGTTGAGACTTACTCCCGGGATTCCGTCAACCACATAAAGAGGATCGGTTGAGCCGTTGAGTGTGGAAGCACCGCGAAGGGTAATGGAGTTTACGCCGCCGTTAGGGTCGGAGTTCTGTACGACCACAAGACCGGGGACTTTGCCCTGAAGCAGCTGACCGGGGTCGGTGTAGGCGCCCACGTTAAGGTCTTTTGAATTGACGGTGGTAATCGAACCTGTAAGGTCCTTACGCTTCATCGTGCCGTAACCGACGACAACGACCTCGTCGAGCACCTTGTTGTCGTCATGCATGACGATGTCGAGTACGTTTGACGTGGCTTTCACGCTTTGAGGCTGATAGCCTACATATGAAAATGAAAGGGTTTTGCCGAGGGCTCCGTCAAGACGGTACTTGCCGTCGATATCGGTTGCGGTTCCTGTTGAAGTGCCTTCAATGCGTACTGTCACTCCGATAAGAGCCTCTCCTTTTTCATCTGTCACTGTTCCCGACACCCAGCCGTTCTGGGCGAGGGCAGGAAGAAACGCCATGAGCAAAAATGCTGTCGCCAACATTCTCAGCGAATGTCCTACCGACCATAGGCGTTGTGATTTCTCACGTGCGGTTGAAAATACTGTCATTAATGTTCTATTTAAGGTTAGTTATTATCTGTTTGGTTACATTCAGGTTGATTTTGAATTCATTGAGCCTCATTGCCGACAATACAGCCGACATTGAGGGAATGAGTTTTCATTGGTCATGGATTGATGAAACACGGAAGACAACAGTGCTTATTGCCTTGGTTCCGTCAAATGAGGATGCAAAGATAATCTTAAAATTCCTTAACTCCAATTAATGAATCAAAAAAAATACCGAAGACCCTTTAATTAACGACAGATTTACGCGCCATGAATGAACTATATGCATCAACGTCACATTTCATTCACCGATTACGAGGCGGCAACAATGCACGGAAGTCGGCAGCGACAGGAAGATACATCCTCTTGCATATTCCAAATGTGTCGATTCGTCAGTGGGATAAGGGATGACGGCACTTGTAACGATTCCGTATGTTTTCATTCGGAGTTTGGCGTATTCATCGGTGAACCCCACGGTGATTAAACGTCCGCCATATTCCGATGGAATTGGGAATTTTCGTTTATGACCCTCCCATTCCATAGTGATGACATTGCAAGTTTCAGACAATGTACATACCACAATGTCAATATCACGCCACGCTTTAAGAAGGGCCGACATATGCGCTGCAATGGAGTCAGAGTCGGAAAAATCGGTGTGATGGAACCTTATCCCATCTTTCAGAGCCAATTCGTCGCCTTTCTCCTTGTCGGAGTCGAAGACAGCCACACGGCATCCCGCCCTAAGGTATTCCTTTACGATTGAAAGTCCCACGCCGTTTGCCCCGCCAACGACCAAGACCCGTTTTTCCGGGAAAGGGAATTGCGCTACTCCCTTGCGCGATGGTGCAGACGAACGGCACGGTGCCGAAAACCGGCCGCTTCGCAACTCCTCCATTTTCCGTTCAAGATAATTGTCAGCCATATCGATAGGTTAGATATAGTATTCCATCATTTCCACGAGACCGGCCCGAAGAGCATACTTGGTGGCCTCATACACATTGTTAACGCCAAGTTTACGGAATATATTTTTCTTATGCGTTATGACAGTGTGGTTGCTGAGAAACCGGATTGCCGCTATTTCTTTTGCACTTTTTCCCAATGCGATGAGTTTTAGAATCTCTATTTCTGTGGAAGTAAGAGGATTCTCACGCACCTTTTCTTTTTTTCCATCGGGAGAATCTAAAAAATGCGACACCTGGCGGCATATGTAGCGTCCTTCACGTGCTGTGACGGCAAGGGCTTCCCTTATTTCGCGGGCACAACAGTCTTTGAGAAGGAGGCTCACAGAATCCTCGGCTGCGGCGCGCCGCATGAAATCTCCGCTGAGTTCGGAAGAGAACATGAGCCAGCCGGCTTCCGGAAAGCGTTTCTGCAATATCAGTATATCTTCTATCCCGTTAAGGTCGAAAAGCGTGTAATCTATTATCACCACCGCCCTATCGGCCGACGAAAGCGACGCAATAAGCTCCTTTTTACACGACACCTCGTGGAGATGCGCTCCTTTCATCGTTTGGACGATGAAGGAGCGCATCCCGACTTTTGTGACGTCTTGATTGTCGGCTATAATGAAATCCGTACGGTCCATTTATACCGGATATTCGTTAAACGCATAGAGCACGGTCGAAAGGTAGCGTTCGCCGGTGTCGGGAAGAAGAGCTACAATGGTTTTATCCGCATTTTCCGGCTTCTTGGCCTCTTCGAGGGCCGCGAAGAAGGCAGCTCCGGATGAAATGCCTACGAGGAGCCCCTCTTTCTCAGCCAGCAGACGCGATGCCCGGATGGCATCGTTGTCGGCAACATCCACCACTTCGTCAACCGTTTCTCCGTGGTAGTTCTTAGGGATAAATCCGGCCCCTATGCCTTGTATCTTATGGGCTCCGGGATTACCTCCGGAAAGCACCGGGGAGGTTGCGGGTTCCACCGCTATGGCCTTTATGGAAGGCTTATGCGCCTTGAGAGCTTCGGCGGTGCCGGAAAGAGTGCCTCCGGTGCCTACGCCAGCCACGAAAATGTCGATTTCACCGTCGGTATCGCGCCATATTTCCTCGCCTGTGGTGCGACGGTGGGCGGCGGGGTTGGCAGGGTTTTCAAACTGCTGGAGAATCACAGAACCGGGATTTTCGGTCTGAAGTTGCTTGGCCTTTGCAATGGCACCTTTCATACCTTCGCTTCCGGGGGTGAGCACGAGTTTCGCGCCTAAAGCCTTAAGAAGGTTCTGACGCTCTATGCTCATGGTTTCGGGCATGGTCAGTATGAGCTTGTAGCCTTTCACTGAAGCCACCCATGCAAGTCCGATGCCGGTGTTGCCGCTCGTGGGCTCGATGATGAGGAATCCCGGCTTCAAAGTCCCGTCGGCCTCGGCGGCCTCAATCATGGCAAGTGCTATTCTGTCTTTAACGCTCCCTCCGGGATTAAATGCTTCGACCTTGACGAGAATCCGGGCGTTGAGACCTTCCGATTTTTCGATGTTTTTTACTTCAACAAGCGGAGTGGAACCGATAAGTTCGGTGAGATTGTTGTAAATTTTCGACATAACTATTAAAGTTTAAGAGTTATAGTTTAAAGTTTTTAAAGTTTAGTGGTCTAAACCATTTTTGATATTGCAAAATTACAACCTCTGCCATACCGTCACAATACCATAAAAATGGTATATTCGATTGACGAACAGCATCCGATATAATCTTTAAAAAAACAGATTTCTACCAATTTTTTTCAGATTCCCAATCCATCGGTAAAAGTGGTCGCCACGGCTTTGCGTTGCAGGATTCTCGACTCCGGAGGCACCGAGTAGGTAAGCCAAATGTTGCCGCCGATGATGGAATCGTGCCCCACGGTTATTCTTCCGAGAATAGATGAATTGGAATAGATGGTTACGTTGTCTTCTATGATTGGATGGCGGGGTACGTTGACAGGATGCCCGTGGCTGTCGAGCGAAAAGTTCTTTGCCCCGAGTGTCACTCCCTGGTAAAGGGTCACGTGGTTGCCGATGATGCATGTTTCCCCGATAACCACGCCGGTGCCGTGGTCGATGGCGAAATATTCGCCTATTTCCGCCCCCGGATGTATGTCGATGCCGGTGAGGGAATGGGCGAGCTCCGTAAGTATGCGCGGAATCACAGGTATGCCGAGCCGAAGCAGGGAATGTGCCACGCGGTAGTTGACCATCGCTTGCACTACGGGATAACACAGGATTACTTCTCCGAAGTTGTCAACCGCCGGGTCGTTGTTATACATAGCTTCCACATCGGTATAAAGGAGGCGTTTAATCTCCGGAAGCGTGTCGATGAACCGGAGGGCAAGCTCGGCGGCTTCCATTTCGGCATCAGTTTCGCCCCTGTCGTGGTCGAAACGTAGTGCGTGGCCAATTTCGCGCTTTAGAAGGGAATAAAGTTTTTCCACCCCCACTCCTATGTAATATCCCCGTATTGTGGAACTATTGCGCTGCTTATCGAAAAAATCAGGGAATACAATCGTTTTCACGAGGCGCATAAATTCCTTCAAGGCCTCGACGGAAGGGAAATGCCCGGCGCCGCGCGGCAGCATCATCCTCTCCTTGTCGAGACACTCGGAGAGGAGTCTGGTGTTTTTCAATAATATCTCTTCAGCATTCATAATCGCAGTCTTTTTGTAGTAATTCATAATGCACAATGCATAATTCATAATTGGATATATAGCCATATTTTATAAAACGGCCACTTATCGCTGCAAATTTAATAAATAATTATTTAAATTCTTTAATTTTGTAAATATTTATGTAGGGATATTCCTCCGGCATGTATGGTTAGCAAGCAGACTCCAATAAAAACATGCCGAAGGCATGTCCCTACATTTCATACAACGACAGAGCACCGATGCCACGGATGGCACCGGTGCTCTCCCTCATTTGAGATTGGTTGTCGGCCCGACAACCCTGATTATATCAATAAACCACTAACTTACAATTTAATTCCAGCCCGGATTCTGCTCTATTACAGCACCGGTGTTGGTGTCGATTACCGTCTGCGGAATGGGGAAGAGAGTCCACTTGCTCACAGAGGAGATGTTGGAAGAGAAGCATCCCGGCCATGCCTGCGACTGGTTGGCAATTCCCATTGCGTGGGCATTGATGCTCTTGATGCCGTCTTCACCCATGCGGAGGAGGGTAGGCCAACGCTGTTCCTCGAAGAAGAGTTCGCGTGCGCGCTCGTCGAGAATGAACTGGATGCTTATGTCGCCGGCCTGTGCTTTCTTGGAAGCGTGTGCGCGGTCGCGAAGCATATTGACATCCGATGCGGCACCGCCGTTGTCGCCCTTGCGGAATTTAGCTTCGGCCCTCAGAAGCACGGTTTCGGCAGAACGGCAAGCATATTGGTCGATATAATACGCACTGCGTTGCCATCCTTCGCTGAGGTCGTCGTAGTTGTAATCGTCGTCAGAAGCCCATTTAGCCCAGATAGGATAGAAACGGTCGATACGGGTCGGGTCGAGCATATCGAGGGTTACGACTTGGCCGTATCTCGAATGGTTCTTGTCGATTACCTTGAACTGACGGTGGATGTTGCACTCGGCGTTGCGCATATCGTCGCCATATTCGCCCGCCCAGATTTCGTTTATAACGTAGTTTGTGGGGCTGTTGCTCGAAACGCCGCGGCCGCCAACGTAAGCACAGATGTTGCCGCCGGGATAAAGGTCGGTGTCGGCGCCGTTCCACGGACAGTTCTCGCCGTTCTCCTTATATTCGTCTTTCCAATAGGCGTCGCGGAGCACGGGCGACCAGTTGCGGGGTGAATCGCTCTGGTTGCCGCCGAACTCATGGCGCACGGCATAGTCATGCTGGAACACCCAGAGGCTTTCGGTGTTGCCGGCGTCGCGGTCCTGGTTGTCGCGCTGGAAAAGGTCGAAGAAGACGTTGCCATCTGCACGGTATGCCTCTACGCCGTTTACGGCTTTGCCGCCGTCAACTATGGCACGCGAACCGAAACGCTCCGTCATGAGGGGATGGAGGGCCATCACCTTGTCGGCGTAAGCGATTGCCTGGTCAAGGTCGGAGACGTTGTTGTTCTTGATGGTGGCAAGGGCGAGATACGCTTCCGAAAGGAAATGGTAGGCTGCCCCTTTTGCCACGCGGCCGGCCTCCGAAGGATAGTCGGGAAGGTTCTCGGCAGCTATCACGAGGTCGTCGATGGCCTGTTGGTATGTCTCCTCGCGGGTGGCGCGGGTGAAGTCGAGTTTCAGTTCCTCATAGAACTGGGTCACCAACGGCACTCCTCCAAACATCTCGGCAAGACGAAGATAGCCGTAACCGCGCATGAACATCATCTCGCCGTAGCATTCGTTGCGCTGCGCCTCGCTCTCCCATGAAAGCCCCTCTTTCTGAACGCCTACAAGCGACTGGTTGGCATAGTTCACGAGCTGGTACATGGCTTCGTAAATCTTGTTGCTCTGGTTTGACGACGCACTCCAGTTGTTGAAGTTGCAGATGAAGTTGCCGCCGGCGCGCCAGTTGGGGGTGTCGGCCACGTCCGAACCGAGACCTTTCAGGAAGTTGTCGCAGTCATACCAGTAGCGGATATGCACGTAGAGGTTGGTGACGCAAGCCCTCACCTGGTCGGCGGTTTCATAGGAGTTTGTTGTGGTGTAGATGGTGCGGGGCTTCTCGGTGAGGAAGTCCTTGTCGCTGTTGCACGCTGTCAGCGCCGGCATCAATGCCGCGCCTCCGAGTGCGTATATTGCTAATTGTTTCAGTTTCATTGTAGTAGAAAGGAGATTAGAAGGTTAGGTTAAGACCGAGGGAGAATGAGCGTGAAAGAGGATAACCGTAAGTATAGCCGGTCCCCACGGTCTGCTGTATTTCAGGATCGCCGCCGTCCCAGCCGCTGATGGTGAAGAGGTTTTTGCAAGCGAAGAAAAGTTTGAGATTGTTGATGCCGCATGCTTTCACCCAAGGCTGGTTGAAGGTATAGGAGAGGCTGAGGTCGGAGAGGCGTACGAAAGAATAGCTCTGGAGCGGGGTGAAGCGTCCGTCGGTGTAGTTGATTCGCGGATACTCGTCGCTGCGGTTCTCCTCGGTCCACCATCCGTGGTTGAGGTTGTTGTCGGTCACAACGTCGGAAAGCGTGCGGTAGGCGTAAAGGTTCTGGGACTTGCCATAGCCGTTGCCGCCGAAAATACCGGTGAACATCACGAAGAGCTGGAAGTCTTTATAACGGACCGTGTTGCCGAAGCCCATGCGGAAGTTCTCTTTCTTATAGCCGAGGATTGTGCGGTCGTCGGAAGTGATTACGCCGTCGCCGTCCATGTCGGCGAATTTCACGTCGCCGGGCTGTGCGTTGTTCTTATCCATGTATTCGGTGTCTTCCACCTGCACGATGCCGATGTTCTTATATCCGTAGATAGCGCCGAGCGACTTATTGAGGAAAAGGCTGTTGGTTATATCGTCCTTTCCGTCGCCGTAGAGGTCTTTCAGCTTATTGCGGTTCATGTAGAAGTTTAGCATCGAAGTCCAGCTCCAGTCCTTGTTTTCGATGTTGACGGTGTTGAGGGTGGCCTCGATACCCCAGTTGTCAACCCGGCCCATGGTAGCGTACATCTCGGTAAGTCCGTTGATCATGACAGGTATTTTACGCTTGAAAATCTGGTCGGTGGTTTTGGAGGTGTAGGCGTCGAAATCGAGGTTGACGCGGTTGTTGAACATGCCGAGTTCGAAGCCGAAGTTCCATGACGTGGTGGTTTCCCATCCGAGGTTGACGTTACCCATGGCGGTGATGCGCTGTCCCCAGCTTGCCTGTGAGGCATTGCCGAAAGGATAGACATAGCCGCCAGATTGGCCGAGCGTAATGGTGGAAAGTGTCTGGTAGGGGTCGAGCGACTGGTTACCGTTCTTACCCCACGATGCTTTTACCTTAAGGTTGGTGATCTGTGCCACTTTCTCCATGAATTTCTCGTTGGAGACGGTCCATGCCACACCCACTGCGGGGAATGTACCCCACTTTTTCTCTGCGCCGAACACTGAAGAACCGTCGCGACGCACGGATGCGCTGAGGTGGTAACGCTGATCGAAGTTATAGTTCACGCGTGCGAGATAACCCACATCTGTGTGGCGTGCATATCCCGGCTTCTCTATCTTCTGGGTTCCGGCCAGGTTGAGGCCGTCGAATCCGAGATTGGTGTTTCCGAGCGCGGAGAAATCGGAGCCTGTCATCTTGCGTGACCAGTATTCGTAAGAGTCGCGTGTGTAAACGAGGGTGGCGTCAACGTAGTGAGCGCCGAACTGTCCGTTGTAGCTAAGGATGTTGTCCCAAACCCACGACTTGTCTTTGCGGTGATAGTTGTAGCCGTTGGCAGAGGCGAGATAACCTGCGGTCGCGGCATCCGTGTAATAAGAGTCGGCATCCTCGATAGCCACGCCCGACATCTCGCGGACGTAGTAGCCTTCATGTGTGAAATAGTCACGTTCCGTATTGGTGAGGGTAAAACCGCCGTTCATGCGGAACTGGAGGCCCTTCACCCAAGGACATTTCAGGATAAGGTGGCCCTTGAGGCTCGTTGTGTTGTAGATGTCGTTGTCATCGATTGTGTTCGAAAGCACGCTCCAGAGTGGATTGAGACGGTAGCCGCCTTCGTTGACAGGATACTTGTTGACCTCTCCGTTCATTCTGGTGGCCTGTCCGTAAGGGCTGAGGCGCGTGGTCTGATAAAGGTCATAGACGGTGGCACCGCTGTAGTTGTTGTGCGAATAGCTCATCTGTCCGCCAAGCTGAAGCCAGTCGGTCACGTCGGCCGTTAGGCGGCTGTTCATCACGAAACGCTCATAGTCGTCGCCGATAACCACGCCTTCCTGTTTGGTATATGAACCCGACACGTAATAATTAAGTTTGCTTGAAGCTCCGGAGACCGAAACGGTGTAGTTCTGCATAAGGCCGGTGCGTGTGGCATAGTCGAACCAATCCGTAGTCTGTCCTTTTTTATAGTTCTCATATTCGAACTTGCCCATCCAGGTCGGGTCGGCATCTTCGGCGAGGCCGGAAAGGATATTGTTCTTCCTCACATAGTCGGCGGGGCTGAGAACATCGGGCTTCGAAGCGGCGTTTGACCATGACCACGACGTGGAGAGTGTGACGAGCGGTTTCCCTTCCACGCCCTTCTTGGTGGTGATCATGATTACGCCGTTGGCGGCCTGCGAACCGTAGGCGGCAAGGGAGGTGGCATCCTTAAGCACGCTCATCGACTCGATGATGGAGGGATCGATGTCGCGGAGCGCCCCTTGGAAAATCACTCCGTCAACCACGAGAAGCGGGTCGGAACCACCGTTGATGGATTTCTGTCCGCGCACCACCATCGAAGGCACCTGGCCGGCACCTTGCTGCTGCGAAACGGTGATACCGGTGACGGTGCCGCGAAGGGCATCCATGGCGTTGGAAGTGGGAATAAGCGACAACGGGGAATCGGCTACCTTAACGGTGGAAACCGAACCGGTGAAGTTCTTGCGCTGCACCGAACCGTAGCCCACGATTACCACCTCGTCGAGAAGCTGGTTGTCGGGAAGAAGAGTAATCTTCAATTCTTTTTGTCCGTTGACTTTGATTTTCTGGCCAAGATAGCCTACGTATGAGATTGCCAGCACATCACCGTTAGCCACATTGATGGTAAACTGTCCGTCGATGTCTGTAGTGGTGCCGGTGCTGGTGCCCTCTACCATTACGGTGGCGCCGATGACGGCATCTCCTGATTCGTCCAGCACCTCGCCTTTCAGCGGGTATTGCTGAGCTTTCATGGTGGCCACTCCTAATATAAGGAAGAAAAGCCACATTAGGTAACGTTCTTTTTTCATTGGTTCCTGAATAGTTGTTAATATGTTGTAACCGTTAATGTCAGATTGAACCTAAAAACACTCTTTTTACTTTAAGGTCATCACTGTGGAATCATGTACATATCACCTGTTAATTTACCCGGTGCAAAATTAATACACGATTCGCTACCCGTTTATGTCAATTTCAGTCAATCGCTTGTCCAAATCTTGCAATCTTCACCTCCTTGCAAGATTTGGAAACATCGTGCAAGATTTGGACATATCATTGACCACCCTTTTTCTTTCCCCTGTCGGTTTTTGATTGTATATTTGCATGCATGAAACGAATCGCATTCTTATCGGCGCTATTGCTCGCTGCAATTCTACTGTCCTCGCCCACGGCAGGACAACCTAACATCGACAACCTCGGGATGATGGCGGGGCTGTCTAACGGATATGTCGTTTCTATCACGCAAGACCCTGCCGGATATATATGGGTAGCCACTGAAGACGGCCTCAACAGATTTGACGGAAACCGCTTCACCGCTTTCCGGAAAGAGAACTCAGGACTCGGAGCAAACGAACTCAACTGCGTGGCGCAGATTCCTTCCGACCCCGACCATCTCTGGATAGCCACCCAACGCAACGGCATGTATTGCTACACGCATTCCACAGGCCAAATCACCCCCTTCAAAGCCCAAGGGATCGACGACGGGTCAGTCACCTCCATCACACCCGCTTCCGACAACGGGATATGGCTGACGAACTTCCATGCCGGGGTACAATATTACAATCCTGCCACGGGCGAGACGAGGACCTACAACCGAGCAAACATACCAGGATTGCCACATCGCTTCTGGACCGCCGTCGAGAGTCCCGACGGGGCACTCTACGTAGGACATGAAAAAGGTGGATTCAGCGTAATTGACACCGTACGCCACACTGCCGTCAACTACGTCCACACCGACAACGCCCCTTCCATTCCCGGCAACCAGGTATATGCCATCTGCATCGACTCATTTAACAATGTATGGATAGGCACCGACCTCGGGGCTGCCCTCTTCAACCCCGCCACCGCACGCTTCATTCCTTTCGTACACAACGACAGCGACCCCGGTTCGATAGCCGCAGGAAGGATAAGAGACATCAAGCAACTTGAAAACGGCGAAATCTGGTTCGCCACTTCGCAAGGAGGCGTTAGCATACTCGACCCGCATTCCATAACGGAAAGCATAAAAAACGCCCGCTTCCGAACACTCCCCCCTACAGGCGCGCCGAAAGGCACCTCAAACGCATACGCACGTACAATATTCCAGGACTCTTTCGGCAATATCTGGATTGGCAACTACCGCACCGGCATCGACGTGATAAACCACATCAACCCTCCCATAATAAGGGTGGATTACATGACAGAACGCGACAACCGGCTCAACTACAAGCCCACCTGGAGCTGCGACTATTCGCGCGACGGCACCCTTTGGATAGGTGGCGAAAATGAGATAGCCAGACTGAAAAACGGCGCGATAGAAGTGATTCCCCTCCCGAAATCGGCAACCGACGGGGAAACTTTCGTGAAAGCCATAAAGGCCGACAGCCGAGGAAACGTATGGGTGGGCACCTACGACCGTGGCGCGATGCTATATAATCCGGATTCGGGGCGGTTCACCCGGGTGGCGGGGCTCCCGTCAGACGTAAGAACATTTACCGAAGACAGGCACGGCAACATCTGGACAGGGGCCGACGGAGGGGTATTCCTATGTGAACAAGGTGCCTCTGCCGCCAAAAGGGCCGACAAAATCAACGAGAAGCTCTATGACCACGTGATTCAGTCGATAATCTTCGATAAACAGGGAAATTTATGGATAGGAAGTTTCGGAAAAGGCATTGCAGTTTTCAACCGTAATCTCGAATGTCTTGCCCATCTTGAAGAAGCCACCGGATTCCCTTCGAACGCAATCAACGCAATGAAATGCGACTCAAAAGGGAAAATATGGATTGCCACCCGGAGCGGGCTGCTAATCATTCCCAATCCGGCCAAAGACATGTCGGCATTCACAAAAGTGGATGCCGCCGAAAGACTCGGCATTTCCCACGCGAAGGCCCTCGTGGAAGACTCCAGCCACAATATCTGGGCAAGCACCAATCTCGGTCTCGCCAGAATCGAAAACAACGGAGCCGACGCAACCCTTTACGAAATTTCAGAATCACTCCCGCTTCATACCTTTATGGAAAACGCCTCGACGGCCGACTCCGCAGGCAACATCTATTTCGCCTCGGGCAACGGACTTTTCTCCATTACTCCCCAGATGCTGGAAATGCCTCGAAAAAAACTCCCGGTCTATGTCACCGGCTTCACCGTATTCAAGGAGGGGGGCAACAGGAAAGAGAACGAATTCAACATTCCGGTGCAGTCCGACAGGATAACCCTCCAACATAACCAGAACACATTCAGCATATCGTTCAATATCCTCGACCATGCAATGACACACACCACCGACTTCGCCTACAAGATGGACGGAATCGACAATGTATGGATTGTGGCCGGGAACCGCACCGACGCATTATTCCGCAACCTTGAGCCGGGCACATACCGGTTTATGGTGAAACAGCGCCAGAAAGGACACGAATGGAGCGAGCCATCTACCATCCTTACCATCCGCATCAACCCTCCCCTCTGGCTAACGTGGTGGGCGAAAGCAATATATGCAGCAATCGGAGCAGTCCTGATTATAACCGGCATAATATTCTATAAAAACAGAATAAAATTAAAACAGGAACTCATTTCGTTGGAAGAAAACAGCCGCAACAAGCAGAAACTAAACGAAGAAAGACTCCGGTTCTACACCAACATCACTCACGAACTCCGCACCCCGCTCACTCTGATATTAGGGCCATTGGAAGACCTCGTGAGCGACCCATCGATGCCGCCGCAACATTCGCTGAAACTACAGATGATTCGCGACAGTTCCATCTCTCTTCTCAACCTCATCAACGGAATCCTCGAATTCCGTAAAACCGAAACACAAAACCGCCATCTGCACGTTAGGCAAGGCAACCTCCCCAATCTTATACGGGAAATCGGACTACGATTCAAGGAGCTTAACCATAACCGCGACGTAAAAATCATTCTCGACATCGAAGACCTTGACAAAGATATATTCTTCGACCCGGAAATGATAACGACTATCGTGAACAACATAATGTCGAACGCGGTGAAATATACCGACAAAGGCACAATTAGGCTCTCTTGTCGCACGGTAGCGGAAAACGGCACGAGATATACCGACATAGCCGTCGCCGACACCGGACAGGGGATTTCCGAAGAGGGGATAAAACATATTTTCGAACGATATTACCAGGCCGAAAACGCCCATCAGGCTTCAGGCACCGGAATAGGGCTCGCCATCGTCAAGAACCTGGCGGAGCTGCACCATGCCCGTATCGACGTGGACTCGCAACCCGGAAAAGGATCGACTTTCACCCTGCGACTTGCCACCGACAACATCTATCCCGACGCCATACACGACGACAAACCGGCTATGCATCACAATAATGAAGGCGTAATGATTTTTCCGGAAAAAGCTTCCGGAAAAATCAAGGTGCTCGTTGTTGACGACAATCCGGAGATTATGGCTTATATATCACAGACGCTTGCTTCGGAGTTTGACGTGACGGAAGCCCGCAACGGACTCGAAGGGATAAGGAAAGTGCAAGACGAAAATCCGGATATCGTAATTTCCGACATCATGATGCCGGAAATGGATGGTATATCGCTTTGCCGGATGATAAAAGACGACATCCAGACTTCCCACATTCCGGTGATTCTCCTCACGGCGAAAGATTCAATTTCCGACAAGGAAGAGGGGTATGCCGCCGGAGCAAATTCATATCTCACGAAACCTTTCAGCGCCAAACTCCTCACCACACGGATACACAATCTCCTGAGAGTGAGGAAAGCTATGGCTGAGAGACTGATGGGCAGTGTCGCCGCCATTACCCCTTCCAATTTAGAAAAAGCTAATAATCAAGAGAATCCATCACAAAACCCTTGCGACGACCTTATAAAACCGGAAAGCACGCTCTCCCAGCTCGACCAACGGTTTGTGGAGAAACTCATAGAAATCATCAACGACAACCTCAACAACAAGGACCTCAACGTGACATTCCTCTCAAACAAGATTTGCATGAGTCCATCCACACTCTATCGGAAGCTCAACTCCCTGTTGGGAGTGTCAACCGTAGAGTTCATACGGCGCGTAAGGTTCGAAAGGGTAAAGGATTTGATTATCGAAGGGAAACTCTCGTTCACCGAAATCGCCCTGACCACGGGGTTCGCCGGCCATTCGGTGTTTGCAAAGGCGTTCAAGAAAGAGTTCGGAATGTCGGCCACCGACTTCGCCCACATGATGAAAAATGGAAAACGTGAAGATGACGACATCAAGGGCTGATACTCCGATAATAATAAATAAAAACCTCAAAACAACGTTCATATCATGAAACATATCATCAATATCATGAAGCATAACGACATGCGAATTTATAAAATTTTCATGGCCTCGGCGATAGCCTTGGCGTTTTCCCTGACAGCGGACGCCGAATGCAAGACCCGGCTTGTAAAAGCGGGCGACGCCTACAGCCGCACTTCGGTCAATACAGCCGTGTTCCGCGGAAGTTCTGTCATTTCCCACGGAAAAAACCAATATATCTCTTTCTATGCCGAAGACGGCCACGTGGTGCTCGGAAAAAGAAAGACCGGCGACAAAAAATGGACCCTTCATAAAACCCAATACCAAGGCAACATATCCGACGCTCACAACGTAATAAGCATCGGGGTGGATGGCGACGGCTATATCCACGTTTCTTTCGACCATCACGGCAACCAACTGCGCTATACGCGTTCCGTTGCGCCGGGTTCTCTCGAAATGGGCGAACTCGTCCCAATGATGGGGGGAGACGATGAAAAAGACGTGACATATCCGGAACTTTACACGATGCCAGACGGCGACCTTATCTTCGCCTACCGCTCGGGACGCTCGGGACAAGGCAACCTCGTGCTCAACCGCTATTCGGTGAAAGAAAAGAAATGGAACCGCGTCCACGACGTCCTCATCGACGGAGAAGGGAAACGAAACGCTTACTGGCAGATGTATGTTGATCCGGCCGGAATCATGCACCTCTCGTGGGTGTGGCGAGAGACGTGGATGGTGGAGACGAACCACGACCTATGCTATGCACGTTCAAAAGACGGAGGAAAGACCTGGGAACGTAGCGACGGAACAAAATACGCGCTCCCCATCACCTTGGAGTCTGCGGAAGTGGCATGGGCCATTCCCCAGAAATCGGAGTTGATAAACCAGACCAGCATGACCGCCGACTCGAAAGGACACCCCTATATAGCCACCTATTGGAGAGACACCGACAGCACTGTGCCGCAATACCGCCTCGTATGGCATGACGGCAAGGAATGGAAAATGAACACCGTGGGCGAACGCACTCAGCCGTTCTCCCTGGCAGGAGGAGGAACAAAGATGATTCCCATTTCGCGTCCGAGGATAGCCTGCGACGGCAAAAAGGCTTACTATATATTCCGCGATGCTGAACGCGGAAGCAAGGTGAGCGTGGCCTATACTCCGGAAATCGGGAAAAGCGGATGGACGGTTTCCGATGTCACAGACTTTGCCGTAGATGCGTGGGAACCGTCGTTCGACACCAACCTCTGGAACAAACATCGCAAACTCCACATCTATGTGCAGACCGCACACCAAGGCGACGGCGAAACAGTGGCGGATGCATCGGAGTCTTCCTCGCCGGTGTATGTCCTCGAAATCGACTGACATCTTCAATATTGCGAATCAACAACCCGGGGGCCGTGCATTTGTGCGGCTTCCTTTTTTTTATTACTTTTGCAACATGTAACAAAATCCATAAATTTTACGACTAATGAACCTTAAATCAGTCATCAGGAAGCTCCTTTGCCTGGCGGTGGCAACGTCTGCGGCAACATTCGGAGCATCGGCCGCCGGCCGAATTTTCAAACTCGACAACGTTGATTGCACGGTATATCTTCCCGACCCGTCGATGGCGACGGGCCGCGCGGTGGTAATCCTTCCCGGCGGAGGTTATTCGCACCACGCCATGGAGCACGAAGGCCACCAGTGGGCGCCTTTCTTCAACCAGCAGGGCATTGCCGTGGCCGTCTTGAAATACCGTCTTCCCAACGGCGACCGCAGCATACCGATGAACGACGTGAAATCCACGTTCCGCACCATGCGCGACAGCGCCGCCAACTGGAAAATCAATCCCGCCGATATCGGAATCATGGGGTCGTCGGCAGGAGGGCACCTCGCATCTACAATCGCCACCCATACCGACGGTGTGGAAAAGCCTGATTTCCAGATTCTCTTCTACCCTGTAGTGTCGCTCGACCCTGCAATCACCCACGCAGGCACGCGCACCGGATTCCTCGGTCAGAACCCCATCCTCGGCGACCAGGAAGAATTTTCAAACGCCAATGTGGTGGATGCAGGCACACCCCCGGCAATCATCTTCCACAGCAACGACGACAAAGCCGTGCATCCGATGAACTCCATCGGCTACTACACCGCCCTCCAGAAAGCCGGCGTGCCCGCCGCCCTCCACATCTATCCCGTAGGCGGCCACGGCTGGGGCTACCGCGCCTCGTTCCCCTACCACGACCAAGTGCTCGAAGAACTCCGCGCCTGGCTCCGCCTCCTCCCCTCCCCCAAGCAGTAAGCCGCCACAGAAAACAAGAAGCGGCAAAGATAACCGAATGGGCAATGAAAAAGCCTCGACAGGTGGAAATCACCATGTCGAGGCTTTCGTTGCGTTGTCTTACCCGGGATTCGAACCTGGACAGGCAGAACCAAAAACTGCAGTGCTGCCGGAATTATTAACTTTATCGGAATTATTAACTTTATCGGGAAAGATTTGTTAGTGTTATATATTTATTATATATTTGCAATAAAAATGATAGCACTATGGAAGCAGCGATTCAAAAGAAAGCTACGATGTTCCGCCTCAGCGTCGATTTGATAGAACGTCTTAAAGAGATGGCAAAACGAGAGCACAGAAGTCTCAACAATTTTGTAGAATGTGTGTTGCTCAATGTGGCATACAATGAGCCTAACGAAATAACGAAATCCGCTATCGAAGAGGCCCGAAGCGGCAAACTGCGCAATGTGCCTCCGGTTGACACATCTTCAGTAGAAGCGATGTTTAAGTCAATGGGGTTATGAAGAAATTACATCCTTCAACTCAATATAAGAAGGATTTAAAGAAAATCCGAAATAATCCTAAGAAAGCTGCAGAACTTTTGAAAGTTCTCAGATTATTAGAAAACGAACTCCCAATTCCTGAAACCTACAAACCGCATTTACTTATAAATGACTATGCAGGATGTATGGAATGCCATATTCAAGGAGATTTTCTTCTCATCTGGATTGATGAAACCACAGATGAAATCGATTTGTTACGATTAGGCTCCCATTCAGAACTATTCGGCAAAGGAGCCAAACGATGATAGGGAGGGCAATGAAAAAGCCTCGACAGGTGAAATCACCATGTCGAGGCTTTCGTTACGTTGTCTTACCAGGATTCGAACCTGGACAGGCAGAACCAAAAACTGCAGTGCTACCATTACACCATAAGACAATCCTAAAGACCCAAGCGGCATTCCGTCTCAACCTAAAATGAGAACACTCGCAATGAGTGTGTAACCGCAACGGGATGCGCCTAAAAGTCGATGCAAAGTTAAACATTCTTCTTCATTCATGCAACACTCTTACGTTTTTTTTTGTTAACGAATCTCAAAATGACTCAAAAGACCCCTATTCCGACCTCTTATTCCACCCTGACAATAACATTTTTTGGCAACAGACGTTATTATAAATAAAGCAAAAAGTATGCATGCATTACGATTGCAGAGACATGCCCCGCATGTTTTATAGGCAAAACGCAAAGTATTTGTGCGATTCTGAATGTAGGGACATGCCTCCTGCATGTTTTATTGCGCAGAACTGAAATGCACAAATATTCATTGCGTTGTCTATAATGCAATCGTAGGGATGCATAAAAATTTATGTCAGATAGAAACTAAAACATATCAAAAAACCAATAAAATGGACAAACTTAGTTATGCCTGGGGCATGGCCCTCGGCCAGCAGCTCCGCGCCATGGGTGTGGAACACCTTAACAAAGAAGACTTCGACGAGGCAGTGCATGCAGCATTCGACGGCAAAGAAACAAAACTGAGCCCTGAAGAGGCAAATCAGACCATACAGACCTATCTAAAGGAACTCACGGAGAAGAAAACAGCTGAAATCAAGGCTGTCGGCGAGAAATTCCTTCAGGAGAACCTCAAGAACGAGAATGTGAAATCCACCGCTTCAGGACTTCAATATATAGTCGAAAAAGAAGGCACCGGCATTCAGCCTACAGCCACCGACGAAGTAACCGTACACTATACAGGCAAACTTCTCGACGGAACAGTATTCGACAGCTCCGTAAGCCGCGGCGAACCCGCTACATTCCCCCTCAACCGTGTCATCCCCGGATGGACCGAGGGCGTACAGCTCATGAAAGAGGGTGGCAAATACACATTCTTCATTCCTTCTGACCTTGCTTACGGCCCGCAGGGCGTGCCCAACGCAATTCCGCCTCATTCGACCCTTATCTTCGAAGTGGAGCTTATCAAAGTAATCAAGAAGTAACCATTAAGATAATGAGAAAGAACTTTATCCCGGCAGCGGCTACGGCCGTTGCCGTGGCTCTCGTTTCGCTCGGGGGCCTTTCATCATGTAAAAGCGACAAGTCTTCGCAAAACGAATCGGAAACCGAGGTAATCGAGCAGAAAACAGAGCCCACAACCCTTGCCCAACAAGCCGACAGCGTAACGAAAGCCGAAGCCGCTGCATTTGCCGACCAATTTCAGGATTGGACCACCACCCCATCGGGTCTTAAATACAAGGTAGAGAAAGAAGGAACCGGCAAAAGCCCATCAGCTACAGACAATGTGACCGTACATTATACCGGCATGCTCACCGACGGCACTGTGTTCGACAGTTCCGTGCAGCGCGGCGAACCTGCCACATTCCCGCTCAACCGTGTTATCAAAGGATGGACGGAAGGTCTTCAGTTGATGAAAGAGGGTGGCAAAACCACATTCTATATACCCTACGACCTAGCGTACGGAGAAATGGGAACAGGACCGATCCCTCCGAAATCCGACCTTATCTTCGAGGTTGAACTCATCAAAGTGAACTGATATCGTCGATATGAGAAATATATTTCCAAAAGCATCGGCGGCGTGTGCCATCATTATCCTCGCATTCTCACTTGCGGGATGTAAAGGAAGGACAGCCGACAACATGGAGCCGACAGGCGACACCGTGGAAGTCAAAGTCTTAGACCATGACGACCAGATTACTACCCTACCCGACTCCATAGCGGTGCCGGAATAATATCCATAAAAAATGAATTTCAAATCATTAATTTCAATAGCAGCCGCAGGTCTTGTATTGGCTGCATGCCAGAGCCCCGAAGGTAAGACCCTCGGTCAGATTTCAGACGCTTCGAAAGCCGACTCACTCATCTATTATTTCGGACAGATGAGAGGAGCCGAATATCAGCGTGAGGCAACCAACGACACCACACTCGCCTCCAAACAGGCACGTCAGGAATACATCAACGGTGTGAAGGCAGGTCTCAATGCCGTTAAAGCCGGCAAAGACGCCTATAACAACGGTGTGTTCCTCGGAATGCAGATGGCAATGAACATGGCGCAGTTCAAGAAAGACTACGACGTGACCCTTTCCAACCGAGTATTCCTTGAAAGCCTCGCCGAGGCTATCGAATCGGATTCCATCGGCAATCCCCAGGAACTTCAGAAGGAGTTCTATAGGATTATGGGAGAATTCAACAAACAGAAAGAGGAGCGCAATCGTGAAGCCGCCACAGAAGCACTTGAAAAAGAGGCATCAGCCAAAAAGATGGCTAAAATCTCCGACAATCTCTATGGCAACATACCTGCCGCCAAAGACATGAAGATAAAAGACGGCGACAAGGTGAAAGTGGATATCAAAATCACCAATTCCAAGGGCAATCCGGTCAATGCCCCGCTACCCGCTACCCTCGTGGTGGGACAGAGGATGAAAGATTCACCCATAAACGACGCCATTCTTTCGCTCTCTTCCGGGCAGAAAGGCACATTCCTAACATCGGCTTACGCCCTATTCGGCGCGCGTAGCTCTCAAATGGGTGTAGAACCCAACGACGTGCTCACAATCGATCTGACTCCGACAATCGAAGAGGAAGCCAAGGAAGCGCAAAACGCCCAGTAACACGACGCTCGCACACATAAAAAATACGGATGATTACTGTAATCATCCGTATTTTTTTATGTGTTTACTCTTGGCAAACCGTCATTCAAGCACAAACGGGATGGCAACCGTAGCGGTGGCTTCTATAGGCTGACCGTCTTTATCGGCAGGAATCCACGCCGGCATTTTCTTGACGATGCGTATAGCCTCCTGTTCGAGGTCGGGATCCACCATCCTCACAATCTTGATAGCACCTATCGTGCCGTCGGGATTGACCGTAAATTTCACATTCACCACTCCCTCGACACCGTTCTCTTTGGCGGGTGCCGGATATTGCATGGTCGTGGCTATGAACTTATCCATAGCCTCTTTACCACCGGGATAGGCGGGTACATCTGCCGCCATGGCGGCGATGCCGATTCCGGCAAACGCCAGAAATGATATAATAGCCTTTTTCATAGTCTTCCTGATTTATGTATATTACGTTAGACCGCCAAAACGTCTAAAAGATTAACGCACCCGTCTTCAAGAAGGTCAAGGACAAGCTCAAAACCCTCCGCACCGTCATAATAAGGGTCGGGCACGCAGTCGCATTGCGGGAATCCCTTTACGAAATCTATCATCCGCACCACCTTCTTTTCGTCATCTACTGTCGGAGCCATTTCCCTGAGGCGGTCGTAATTGCTGTGGTCCATGGAAACTATAAGGTCGAAATCGTCGAAGTCCGACATCCTTACCTTCCGGCTGCGGTGAATAAGACCGTAACCGCGCTGGATGGCATGCACACGCATACGGTGGTCGGGGAGGTCACCGGCGTGCCCTCCATACAATCCCGCCGAATCAATCTTGAAACGTTTTTCAAGCCCCCTTTCCTCGACAAGTTGACGCATCACCCCTTCCGCCGCAGGGGAACGACAGATATTGCCGAGACATACGAACAATATACCAATCTTGTCTTTCCCCGCAAGGTCTTTCGCAACTTCAGGTATTTCCCTTTTCATATCTTGTATTCTTTCATTTTCCCGCAAAGTTAGCAATTAATCGGATAGGTTCAAAACGTCCCAACATTTATTATAATAGCTTGTTATACTATTGAAGTCGTTTTATAGACGACGCACAAAACACACTTGCATTTCAATTTTGTGCAATCAAACATGCCAAAGGCATGTCCCTACATTCAGAATTGCACAAGGGCCTTGTGTTTTTACGACCATAAACATAAATCTTCCACTCATTCCCGACGCTATGCTGAAAAATCAAAACGATAATATCACCCCCGGCGATGGCACTGTTGCCAAACGACGTTCAACCGCCGCCCAAATACTGAAAGCGTCATGCTTCACAATCGGCTCCCTCATTCTGCTGGCAGTTATTGCCATAGCCGGCTTATCGCTGTGGCTTACACCCCAACGGCTCACCCGGTTGGTGAACGAAGAAGGTAGCAAATACCTTAACGCCGACATACAGGCAGGCACAATCGACTATACTTTATGGTCGAGTTTCCCGTCATTGAGAATACACGCCGATTCCCTGCGTATTGTGTCGCGATCCTTACGCGCACTTCCCAACGATGTCAAAAAAAATTTACCTGACAATTCAGATTTACTTCTCACCACCGGAGCAATCGAAGGCTCGGTCAACGTCATAAAGGCATTGTCGGGGAACATCGAACTTACCGATGTTTCGATAGCCTCCCCTTGTGTCAATATTGTGACCGTGAACGACACCGTCAACAACTTTTCGATACTGCCGTCAGGATTCAAAAATGCCCGTATTTCCAGAATTTCTACCGGAGCTGTCAGAATCGTCGCCCCGGCCATCATCGATTTCTTCGATTTCGCTTCAGCTGCCTCGGGACGTGCCGACGTGAAATATGCGCTCATAAAACCGGTAAAAGATAAAACAGACTCCTATTGTCTTAAACTGACAGCCGGAATAAACGGTAAATATGGTAAAATAAAGTTGCCACGCACTCTCCCCGTGGCACTTTCCTGCAACGTCTCCATCGGGTTCGAGCCATTAAGAATAGCAACTGATAATTTCAATCTCAACATGGCCGGATTGAAAACCGTTGCCAATGCCGAAATCGTTTCCGGGAAAACCACGACGATTGAAAAACTGAATACCGAAATCTCCACCCCCGATGTGATGCACGTGCTTGAATACGTTCCGGAAGAAATGTTATCATCCGTAAAAGGGTTGCCGGGAGTGCCGGCAGACGTTTCCAAATTTCCGTTAAGCTTAAGTGTCAATCTGCATGCCCCGTATTCTCTCCAATCGAAAGAACTGCCGGATGCCGAAATCACTGCAAAAGTCAATGGTGCTTCCCTGTGGCTTCCCATACCGGGCTACAAACCGGTTGACATTTCCGACCTCAACGTGGATGCAACTCTTTTGTCACCCGGAGCGAAAGGGTTGGCAAGCACACTTTCAATCAGAAATTGCAGCTTCACCGCCTCGGGCGGACTGAGATTCGGAATCAAAGGGAACGTAGATTCCTTGCTTGGGAAAAGTCCGTCGATAAAGGCTGATTTAATCTGTTTCGCCGACCTTGAAAAGGTTGACAAGAGATTTCTTCCGTCATCGTCCATGAAAATCAGCGGTGATTTAAAAGCGACAACCCATATCGACGCCCTATTGTCGGAATTAAACGCACCTTCTCTAAAAAAGATGAAAGTGAAGGGGGAATTCCAGACTCCCTTGCTGACAATAAAAGACGCTTCGACGAAAATCAACGCTTCCCTATCCGGGGTTGAGCTGGCATACGGTTTGAATGCCGGGCAGAACGGTTCCGGGGCAAACGGACGCATGCTCGTCAAAGCCAAGGGGATTGATTCGGAATCTGACGGCAATAATGTAGAAATTACGGGACTCGCCCTTGACCTAAGGGGGGCACTCCGCAGTTCGCCGTTCAGCATATCGTCAGCAAGTCCGCATCCGTCATCTTTGGAAGATTCGATATTGTCAAAAGAGATAACACACACGCCGTTATATCTTGTGGCCACAACACCATCCATGCTTCAGACGGGACTTACAATGGCTGATTTTTCAGCGGACCTTAAGGTGGACAGCGGTTCGTTCCGGACGGCGGCATATCCTCTTGTCAACAGATTTTCCGGCCTCCATCTCTCAACCGATGCCGATTCCCTTGTAATTTACAATGCCGAGGTGGCCTCAGGAAATACCTCCGCAAGAATCAAGGGAGGCATCGCCAACCTAAGGCCATTTCTTCTTGCCGCGACACAACCCCCTTTAGCAATAAACCTGGACGCCGATTTCGACAATGTGGATATCAACCAACTTTGCGGCACATATTACCGGGGACAAGCGGCAACGACCGGACAACGTGCAGACTATGCGGTGGCCCCTCTCGGCAAGCCGACGGCATCAGATTCAATTTGCGTGGCGATTCCTCGCAACATTATTGCCAACCTTAATCTCCATTCCGACAAAGCCGAATACATGCAATATCGGTTCGAACCTCTTTCTACGGAAATAACAGTGAAAAACGGAATGGCAACAATCGGAAAACTCTCCGTCGGCTCCTCGTTCTGCTCGGCATGTATCGACTGGACATATTCCACTTCCGACCTCAACGACATTTACATGCAGCTCGGTCTTGACGTTGACGATTTCAACATAAGGAATTTCTTCAAGGAGTTTCCGCAACTTTCGGGAAGCACTCCTGAATTAGAGGCGATAGACGGCGTGCTTGATGCAAGGGCCGACGGGAAATTCCTTATGTTCCCCGATATGTCGGTCAACGCGCCCTCGATGGAAGCGACAGTCTCTCTTCATGGCGACAGCGTGGAAATCGGACGCGACGACAATAAGATGAAACACATCACCCATATGATGCTGATAAAAGGCGACGGGCCGATTGCCGTGCAGGACTTCGAAATCCACGGCAATTTCCACGATAATCTGCTGCAATTCGAACCTTTCGTTCTGGATTTAGGGAGTTACAAAGTGCTTTTGGCAGGGGCCAACAATCTCCGGGGCAACATATATTATCATGCCGGGTTGCTCAAATCGCCGTTCCGGTTGCCTTTCGGAGTGAACATCGTCGGAAATTTCCATCACCCCTCAATAAGGTTTGGCGGAAGATGGGTGAAAGACGGACGCGAACGCGAGATTGCATCCGAACTTGATGACAACGTCCACGTCAACATAATGCGCCAACTTCGCCACGGATGGCTCGAATTCGTAGCTCTCGCCGCAAAATATGACGCCGGAAACAATCAGGAACGCACTTCCTACGTTCCTTAAAAAAATAACAAGATATGTTTCCAACAGGCATACGCGCCGCGCTTATCGACATGGACGGCGTGCTTTACGATTCGATGAGCCATCACGCACGCGCATGGCATAAGATGATGGCGGAATACGGCATCGAGACCAATCCGGACGAATATTACCTGTATGAAGGGATGACCGGGGCAGCCACCATCAATCTGATTTTTCGGCGCGAACTTCACCGCGATGCTTCGGAGCAGGAGAAAAAAGACCTCTATGCCCGCAAGGCGGAGATTTTCACCGCTTCCGGACGCAAACTGCCGATGAAAGGGGCCGACCGCATGATCCGTGCTTTCATGAATGCAGGCATACCACGCGTGCTGGTGACAGGGTCGGCACAAAGTTCCCTTCTCAACAGTCTCGACAAAGACTATCCCGGCGCGTTCCCGGCAGACATGAGGGTGACGGCAAACGATGTGAAACATGGCAAACCCGAGCCGGAACCCTACCTGATGGGCGCGGCAAAGGCAGCCGTAAGTCCGGAGGAATGTATCGTAGTCGAAAACGCACCCCTCGGCGTAAGGGCAGGGAAAGCTGCCGGATGCTTCACAATCGCCGTAACTACGGGGCCCATCCCTCGCGAAGCGTTTGAAAAAGAGGGTGCCGACATAATATTTCCTTCGATGGACGATTTTGCAGACTGGCTTGAAACCGGACTCGGTGACCGAATTGATAACAAAGAAAACAACATGCAACTTATAAACGAACTGGACAAGGCCGTCGAGAGGCTATCGCCCGCTACTGTAACAATCGTGACCGACACAAACGTCGATTCCGCCGTATTGCCGATTTTCAGCGGCTCCAAGACGCTTGCCACTGCCAACAAGGTGGTGCTTGAACCCGGGGAAGACCATAAAAACCTCGACTCGGTCGTGCGCATATGGAATGCGTTGGAAGAAGCGGGCGCCACCCGTCATAGCCTTGTGGTGAACATCGGCGGCGGCCTCGTGACCGATATCGGAGGGTTCGCGGCAGCCACCTACAAACGCGGGATACGCTTCATCAATGTCCCCACGACGTTGCTTGGGGCCGTGGATGCGGCTACAGGTGGCAAAACAGGCATAAACTTCAACGGTTTGAAAAACGAAATCGGAGCGTTCCACCTCCCTTCGGAAGTGATTATAACCGCCGCTCCGCTTGCCACGCTCTCACGACGCGAACTCGTTTCAGGTTACGCCGAAATGCTGAAAACAGGTTTCATTGCCGATGAGTCGCTCTATCGGTCTTTACTTGACATTGACGGCGTGCTTGACGATGAAAAACGCCTTGAAGCAGCCATGAAACGCTGCGTGGAAATAAAGGAAGACGTTGTGGCGCAAGATCCTACGGAAAAGGGCCTACGCAAAATTCTGAATTTCGGCCATACCGCCGGTCATGCTTTCGAAAGCCTCGCCATAGAGCGGCACAAACCTCTCGCCCACGGTGAAGCGGTGGCCCATGGTATGCTCGTGGAGTTAATTCTCAGTCATATCTTAAAAGGGTTCGACTCCGGGGAAGTGACGAAATATGCGGAATGTGTGCTGAAGCCTCATTATCCCCGCACAAACGTAAACTGCGACGACATCCCCACACTGATTTCGCTGATGTCGCACGACAAGAAGAACGCCTCCGTGGGGCATGCCAACTTCACGCTCCTCTCCTCCCCCGGCGTCTCAATCATCGACTGCGTCCCCGGCAAAAAAGAGATCGAAACCGCCCTCGGCATCTACCTCGACATGATGAACTGATGTCATCGGATCCAAAAAGGATTAAAACAGAGATGTAACCTCCAACGCTTTTCATAACTGAGCCGTTTTCTATTTCAGAAATAATAGTAATCTTTGCAATTATAATACATCTGTTTATGAAGCTGATTGAATTAAATTTGCAACGAATCATCGACCTTTGTCGAAAACATAGGGGCAAGACTTTGGCCGTTTTTGGTTCTATTCTCACTGATAGATTCAACGACCATAGCGATGTGGATTTACTTGTGGATTTCGATACGACGGATCATGAAAAGTGAGATTATGTTACAAACTACTTCGATTTTCGTGAAGCTTTGCAGCGACTTTTTGGAAGTAAAGTAGATTTGGTTGTAGGGAAAGGATTGCGTAACAAATACTTCATTGCCAACGTCAATCGCACAAAACAGGTGATTTATGGCTGATGAATATATTTTAAAGCATCTATAAGACGTATTAGATGCAATAACCGAATTGGAGGGATTCTTTAAAGACTTCCCTAAACGCTTTGATTTATTTGAAAAAGACAGATTGCGAATTTGCGCCGTTGAAAGGAAGACGGAGATAATGGGAGAAGCTATTTTGCCAAATACGAGAACCTACGCGACAGTGAAAACTAAAAAAATTTCACTTCGCGTTGAACCAACTTCCTCCACCCCGTGTTATATTATCGTAAAAAGGCTGATAAAGCCGCCAAAACAAAAAGATGAAGATCAGTTCTTCACAAAAGCCCAAAATCCGCAAACGGATTAAAAGCTTAAAAGAAGACAAAGATATACTGCTATAAGCGTTCTGAAAAAGTTGTTATTGTTGTTTTAATTGAAGGAAACAGGGCTGACGTGAGTCAGCCTTTTTCTTTTTCTACAACCCGGCGTTTTTGCCTTCTTCTTCAATAAACGGTTCGAACGACACCAACAGACGCATAAGGTCGCCCGGCAATGGGGCACTGAGAGGCCCCTCGGCCGCCGTCACCTCATCAAACGCTTTTGTGTCGTAAGGGAGGTCGTCATTGAAATATACCACCGCCGGCACATCTCCCCTTTCGCATTTCCCCGTCAGGCTTGACGTGATGTGATCGCACGCCACCACGAGATTCATCTGCAACTTGGCGTTCCATACATAATCTGCCACGGGGGTTATAAGTTCCCTGTCAATTCTTTCTATCGCGTCGATTTTGCCATCTACGTCGCGCTGCCGCGATGCAAAGTCGGTCTCGCTTATATAGACCATGACAAAATCGAATATCTCTATCGCTTTTATCGCAAGAAGGGCTTTGTCGTGCAAAGACCCGCACGGATGGCTGTCTGAGATGTCAACCGATTCCCCCATCGGATACAGCGGACGGAGCATAGCCATCATTCCGATGCCGCGCACCGCCTCGTTGTCTGACACCACCACGCCATGCCCCGAGAACTTGGGCATCACAAAGTAACGCAAATCGCTCTGGAGCAACGGCGCTCCCGTGCCAAACGCCCGAAGAGTCTGGGTGGAAGGGAGTCCGCGCTCGAAGTCATAACCGAGCAGCGACAACACAGCGTTTTCGGTAGTAACCGGAAAACCGTCGGGTATATTCTGAATCAATCCGCAGCAACCGCACTTTGCCAGCGCATCGAGAGAGGGGGTTGAAGCCGCCATCAAAGGGGTGGCCCCTCCGAGTCCGGCATGAGCCACATCCGCCATCCCTCCAATTATAATGAAAATCGTCTTCATAAAAGTCAAGAACACTCAATTACAACAACAATCTTTATCTATATCTCTTGATTATATCGTCTAATCCTATTATTTCCACCTTTGGAAAATCAATTTTCTTAAGGACATTAAAATGACGGTCTTCCGTCACAATAAACTTTGCCCCGGCAGAAACAGCACAATCCACAAATTTATTATCGTCAGGATCATTCTCTATAAGATTGAAGTTGAAGAAAGGAGTACAAAACAATGTATATGGATTGTTTAATAGCACTTTAATCACGCTTGAGGCTAATTCATGAGAAGTTTTCATCTCCAATATTTCCTCATACTCGTCCAATATCTCATTTGAAACGCATATATAATTACGACCGTCCAAGAATGAAACCCATAGGTCATGATAACGGCTTCTTAGAGGCAAACATTGAATCAATGAATTAGTGTCGAGAACAAGTTTATCCATTTCTTTTACGTATGGCATGTAAATCCTCGTTCCGAATCAAATCCAATTTTTCTTGATTTAGGATGCCGGATTCCCATAAGCGTTCAGTTTCCGCATCTACCTTAGTTTGGAAATGACGAGTTATAACCTCCTTTATTTCTTTAGCAAAGGCATCACTATGATCGAATGAAAACATTCTCAGCAAATCTTTTTGAATTGGGGTCAAAGTCCGAGCTTCCATAATCGCTAATATTGTTTCTACAAAATTAATTATTTATATTATTCTAAACAACTATAATAACGTTGTTTTATAATTACACTACAAAAAAACAAGACCGACTCAAATTTTCTTACATTACTCCGTCATGACATGCCGTTATTACAATTATAATTATTATCTTTGCAATTATTATAATTATAATAATTATATCTACAATAATTAAAATAAAAATAATTATGAAGAATAAACAAAGCAATCCTTTCGTAATAGGACGATATATTGACAGTTACTATTTTTGTGACCGTGAAGCGGAAACTTCATTCTTGAAAAAAATGATAGAAAACGGCAGGGACATTGCAATAATATCTCCTCGAAGGCTGGGCAAGACAGGACTGATAGAACACTTCTTTGCAACGGAAACAATAAAATCAACTTACCACACAATCTTCATCGACATATATGCCACTTCTTCGATTGAAGAAATGATTTCTACCCTCGGACATGCCGTGTTCAGAGAAATCGTGATGAAACGGCGTTCGGGATGGAAAAAATTCATAGAGGCGGTAAGCAGTCTCAGGCCATCGCTAAGCATTGACCCAATATCCGGGGAACCATCATTGAACATAACCGCCAGACAACTCAATGAGCCCGAACTCACGCTTTCAGAAATATTTGACTATCTTGAGTCATCCGACCGCAGATGCATTGTCGCAATCGACGAATTTCAGGAAATCGCCACCTACCCAGGAGGCAAAACGGAAGCCTTGATTCGCACTTACGTACAGAAAGCTAAAAACACCCGCTTTATTTTCGCAGGCAGTTCGGAATCCATGATGAACCTTATTTTCAACAGTCCTACCAAACCGTTCTATCAAAGCGTGCTGACCTACCCTCTGAAACCCATTCCCCAAAACAAGTATGTGGAGTTTGCGATGCAACGTTTTTCCGATTACGGTAAGACAGGCGACATTTCCACAATCGAGGAAATATATTCGCGAATGTCTGGCATAACATGGTTCATCCAGATGATGATGAACGAACTTTTCGCCATAACAGAAGCGGGTGGGACCCTAAGTCGTGACATGATTGACAAAGCCGAGGAAAATATCATAGGAATGCAAGAATACAGTTACCGGGAGATTATGTCGAGACTGACTTCAAAACAAAGGGAACTTGTGTATTATCTTGCATGCAAAAGATGCGTCGAAAACATTCTTTCCGGCGATTCACTTAAAGAGAGCGGTTTTTCAACCGCGTCATCACTTCAGGCCGCCCTCAACCGGCTTCATAAAGACGGCATCATATCACGCGAAGGGTCGTCAACATTTCTGTACGACATGTTTTTCATGCGTTGGCTTCGAAAACAAAGGGGACTATAAACACGATGTGCCCTGCGGTGAACCGCAGGGCACATCGTGTTTATATTACATTATATTTGTCAGGCGTCGATGTTGGCGTAAGTGGCGTGCGCTTCGATAAACTCGCGGCGCGGTCCCACTTCCTCGCCCATAAGCACGGAGAAAGTACGGTCTGCCTCTGCGGCGTTGATGAGATTCACCTGCTTGAGCATACGGTTCTCGGGGTCCATGGTGGTTTCCCAAAGCTGCTCGGGGTTCATCTCGCCAAGACCTTTATAACGCTGGAGCACCATGCGGTCGCGGTTGCCGTCGCAATATGTATCCACGAAACGCTGCACCTGCTGCTCGTCCCACGCATATTCCTGCACCTTGGTCTTACCCTTCGTGCTGCACTTATAGAGCGGCGGGGTGGCGATATAGAGATACCCGTTCTCAATAATAGGACGTATGCGGCGGAAGAAGAACGTCATAAGGAGGGTTGCGATATGCGCGCCATCGACGTCGGCATCGGTCATGATGATAATCTTGTGATAGCGGAGCTTGGTCATGTTGGGTTCCTTGGAATCCTCCTCGGTGCCGATGGTGACGCCAAGGGCCTTGAACATATTGACAATCTCCTCGCTCTCGAACACCTTGTGGTCCATGGCCTTCTCCACATTGAGTATTTTACCTCTCAAAGGAAGGATAGCCTGGAAATTCGGGTTGCGGCCCTGCTTTGCGCTGCCGCCTGCGGAGTCACCCTCGACGAGGAACAATTCGCAGGCCGCCGCGTCACGGCTCTTGCAGTCGGCAAGTTTGCCGGGGAGCCCTGCACCGGAAAGAGGCGACTTGCGCTGCACCTTCATCCTCGCGCTGTAGGCGGCATGGCGTGCCTGCGCTGCAAGCATCACCTTATCGACTATGGCACGCGCCTGCTTCGGATGCTCCTCCAGATAATAGCGGAGAGCTTCGCTTACTGCGGTCTGCACCACTCCGCCCACATCGTTGTTTCCGAGCTTGGTTTTGGTCTGTCCCTCGAACTGAGGCTCGGCCACCTTCACGGAAACCACGGCGGTAAGACCGTCGCGGAAATCTTCTTTCGAAAGCTCTATCTTGAGTTTGTCGAGCAGATGATTGTCGTCGGCATACTTTTTGAGAGTCGATGTAAGGCCGCGGCGGAAACCGGTGAGATGGGTTCCTCCCTCTATGGTGTTGATATTATTGACGTAAGAGAATATGTTTTCGGAGAAAGACGTATTGTAGGTCATAGCCACCTCTACCGGAACACCGTTCTTCATCGTGTTGAGGTGGATGATGTCTTCGATGAGCGGCTCCTTGCCCTGGTCGAGATAACGCACGAACTGCTTCAGGCCCTCGTCGCTGTGGAAAACGTCGCTGCGTGGATTTCCCTGCTCGTCGAGCTCACGCATATCGGTAAGTGTCAGCGTGATTCCGGCGTTGAGATAAGCAAGGTCGCGCAGACGGTTTGCAAGGGTCTCGTAGTCATATACGGTCTCCGTGAATATAGATGCGTCGGGATGGAACACTATGGTCGTGCCCGTATGGTCGGTTTCCCCGACCACCCGGAGGTCGCATGTCGGTTTGCCGAAAGCATATTCCTGCATGTGAATTTTGCCGTCGCGGTGGATTTCGGCGCGTAGATAGTCGGAAAGCGCGTTAACACAACTTACGCCTACACCGTGAAGACCACCGGAAACCTTATATGAGCCTTTGTCGAACTTACCTCCGGCATGGAGTACGGTCAGGACCACCTCAAGCGCCGGTTTATGCATCTTCTCGTGCATGTCCACCGGGATGCCTCGACCGTTGTCAACCACCTTTATCGAGTTGTCTTCAAGAATAGTCACCTCAATATGGTTGGCAAATCCGGCGAGAGCCTCGTCGATAGAGTTATCTACCACCTCATAGACAAGGTGATGAAGTCCGCGTCCGGATATGTCGCCAATATACATCGCGGGACGCTTGCGCACCGCTTCCAGGCCTTCGAGCACCTGGATATTGTCTGCAACATAATCTTTCGGCTGGTTTTCCTGCAGTTCTGTTTCCTCTGCCATATCTAATTCCAAATCAGTTGTTTTCAATTAAATCACAAAACAAGGCCGGATAAAGCCCTATTTCGTTACAAAATTACAAAAAATTTCGTTCATTTCAAAATCCGACTTCACACGCAACGTGGGAAAACCACACTCGCAGTTTCCCCACGTCTTATCTGTCAGTCAGCACATTTCTAATAGCGCATGCGGTCGGCAAACGCCGAAAGAGCCGCTTTCGCGCCTTCGCCGATGGCCACCACAATCTGTTTGTAAGGCACGGTGGTGACATCGCCGGCGGCATATACTCCCTCAGTCTTGGTGCGGCAACAATCGTCAACCACTATCTCGCCCCGCTGAGTAACCTCCACCTGCGAAGCAAACACCGCGCTGTTGGGCGTAAGCCCTATCTGCACGAATACACCGGCCACGTCATAGACGCTGTCAACTTCCGTCTTACGGTCCCTCACCTCAAGGCCCGTGACTTTGGCACCGTCGCCAAACACTTTCTGAACCGCACACGACGTGAGAATCTCGATATTAGGAATAGCCTCGGCTTTCTCCACAAGCACAGGGTCGGCCTTCAAGGTGTCGAGGAATTCGAAAACCGTCACCTTACGGCAGATTCCCGAAAGGTCGATGGCGGCTTCTATGCCGGAATTACCTCCTCCGACAACCGCCACGTCCTTGCCCGCGAAGAACGGTCCGTCGCAATGGGCGCAGAAAGCCACTCCACGGCCGATATATTCGGCCTCGCCGGGCACGTTCATCCTTCGCCAACCGGCCCCCGTAGCGATAATCACCTGACGGGCCTTGAACACTTCGCCACCTTTCGTCTTGATTTCCTTATCCTTTTGTGTGAGAATCACGTCCTCCACCACGCGCTGGTCATAGATTTTCACATTATTCTTTTCCAGGTTCCCGCGCAGGTCACCGGCAAGCTCCATACCGGTGGTGTCGCCCGACGATATCAGGTTTTCTATCCCGCTCGTCTCCCTCACCTGGCCGCCGATGGCACCCGCCACCACAGCCACGTCCAAACCCTTGCGGGCACTATATATGGCCGCCGCCGTGCCGGCCGGTCCGCCGCCAACGATCAGCAGGTCGGCTTTTATCTCAGTCGCGCCCCCTTCTTCAGGTTCGCTCCCGAAGCGGTCTTCGAGCTCCCCAAGAAGTTCGCCGAGCGAACTTTTCCCCACATGCACAATCTCTTCGCCCGAAAAAACGGTTGGCACAGACTGCACATGACGTCGCTCCGCCTCCTGCGGGTCGAGGGAACCGTCAACTGTCGTCACCGTGAGATTAGGGTTGCAGAGCGCCATGACATTAAGGGCCTGCACCGCGTCGGGGCAATTCGTGCATTCGAGTGAAACGAACACCGTCAACTCTATCTCCCCTTTAAGCGACCGTATTCGTCGGGCCGTGGCTTCGTCGGGGAGGTTCTTACCCTTTCCGTCGGCATTAAGCACGGCGAGCAGCAGCGACGTGAATTCATGGCCACCCGGGATGCACCGGAACGTGATGCCCGTGGGAGTACCTCCCTTATAGATGCAGAACTGCGGGATGCCGCCGATGCCGTCCGCCATCTCCACTTTAAGATGCGGGGAACAAGATGCCACCTCAGTTATGAATTCCAGCATCTCTTTTGTCTTATCCATCAAGGCGTCGCCCGAAAAAAGGAATGTAATGTCGGTTTCAAGCGAAGCGAATATCGTCTTCACTTGTGAAAGTATATCCTGGTCAAGCATAATTCTCTTATGTTAAAAAGGGAGGGTGCGTTATAATTCATTTTATCAATTACAACACACCCTCCCGGAAGTTTTACCGTTTTGTTAAAGTTTTCCTACGAGATCGATGCTGGGCTTAAGAGTCTCGGCACCTTTCTTCCATTTGGCAGGACAAACGTCGCCCGGATGCGATGCCACGAACTGCGCGGCTTCCACCTTACGCAAGAGTTCGTCGGCGTTACGCCCTATGCTGTTGTCCTGAATTTCGGCAAGCTTGATTTTTCCTTCCGGATCCACCACGAACGTGCCGCGGTATGCCACGCCCTCTTCCTCGATCATCACGCCGAAAGCGCGCGAAAGGAATCCCGTGGGGTCGGCAATCATAGGATAACCGATTTTTTTAATCCTGTCGGAAGTGTCGTGCCATGCCTTATGCACGAACTGTGTGTCGGTGCTGACAGAATAGACCTCAACACCCATTTTCTTGAAATCCTCATATTTTGAGGCGAGGTCTTCAAGTTCGGTGGGACAAACGAAAGTAAAGTCGGCGGGATAGAAGAAGAATACCGCCCATTTCCCTTCGATGTCTTTGTTGGTTACTGTGATGAATTTGTCGTTGTGATATGCCTGCACTTTGAATTCAGGCACTTTCTGATTGATTATTGGTTCCATTATAATAATTATGTTTTTTATTCGTCCGACTGACGGCGGGAAGCTTGGCAGGTTCCCTTTTTCATGCCGCCCCGTCTGATTTCACAACATCTCCTTCGGGCAGGAAGTTGCCGCGATTTAGATTCTTTAGGATATATTACTTCTTGTTGACGCAATCGCCCTGACCATATCTTTCCGCCCGTGTAAGGCAACAACGTTTTTTCGACAATCAGGTGGCCTTTTTCCAAAACTTATCTCCATAATTGTGTGTTAATGAAAAAAAGTGTTAATTTTGCGCCCGAATTACTATTCCGGCAACAGCGCGCGGGTTTACAGCTTTCTCCCATGCGGCTGTCCGACCACAAAACGAATCAAAACGAGATGAAGAATCTGGTAATCGTCGAATCGCCCGCCAAGGCGAAAACCATAGAAAAATTCCTCGGCAAGGACTTCACCGTCATGTCAAGCTACGGCCACATACGCGACCTTCAGAAGCACGGCTTCAGCGTAGATGTGGAAAACGGCTTCACGCCGGTTTACGAGATTCCCGACGACAAGAAAGAGCTCGTGAGGAAACTGAAAAAAGCGGCATCGGAGGCGGATGTCGTGTGGCTTGCTTCCGATGAAGACCGCGAGGGCGAGGCCATTGCCTGGCATCTCGCGGAAGTCCTTAACCTCGACCCGGCCACTACGCGCCGCATAGTGTTTCATGAAATCACAAAGCCCGCCATACTCAACGCCATAGAGAATCCGCGCACCATCGACCTCGACCGCGTCAACGCCCAGCAGGCACGCCGCGTGCTCGACCGCATCGTGGGTTTCGAACTCAGCCCCGTGCTATGGAAGAAAATCAAACCCGCTCTGAGCGCCGGAAGAGTGCAAAGCGTGGCGGTGAGACTTATATGCGAACGAGAGGAGGAAATCAACGCTTTCAACGCGGAGCCTTTCTTCCGTGTAAACGCCCTTTTCAACCTTCCCGGTGCAAGCCAGGAAGTGAAGGCAGAGCTTTCCAGAAGGCTCGCCGACGCCGCCGATGCACGTTCTTTTCTCAACACCTGCAAGAATGCGGCATTCTCTGTGGCTGAAGTCAGTGTGAAGCCGCTGAAACGCACCCCATTCCCACCTTTCACCACCTCCACCCTGCAACAGGAGGCTTCGAGGAAACTCGGTTTTTCCGTCAACCAGACCATGATGATAGCACAGAAGCTATATGAAGACGGAAAAATCACATATATGCGTACCGACTCCACCAACCTCTCGCAAATGGCCATAGCCACCATCGCGGAGCAGGTGAAATCGCTTCTCGGCGAAGAGTATCTGAAGATACGCCATTACCACACCAATTCAAAAGGGGCGCAAGAAGCCCACGAGGCCATCCGTCCCACATATATAGCCAACCGCACAATCGACGGCACACCGCAGGAAAAGAAACTCTACGAACTTATATGGAAACGCGCGGTGGCCTCGCAGATGGCGGATGCGGAAATCGAGAAAACCAACGTAGATATTTCGGTATCCGGCTCTTCCGACATTTTCAAGGCGGAAGGGGAAGTGGTGAAGTTCGAAGGCTTTCTCAAAGTGTGGAAAACTGAAAACGCACGCCAGCAGGAATTCGTGGAACTCCCCAAGATGAAAGAAGGGGATGCCCTCGAAGCCGCCGAGATTACCGCCACGCAACGCTTCACCCAGCCGCCGGCAAGATACACCGAGGCCTCGCTCGTGAAGAAGATGGAAGACCTCGGAATCGGCCGCCCGTCAACCTACGCTCCCACAATCTCGACAATCCAGGCAAGGGATTATGTGAAACGCGGCGAGAAAGAGGGCGCGAAACGCGACTATGAAGTGATAACCTTAAAAAACGGGGCAATCAAGGAAAAGACAATGTCGGAAACTTCCGGTTCAGACAAAGGGCGCCTCGTGCCGACCGATGTCGGAATGGTGGTCAACAAATTCCTGACCGAATATTTCCCCGACATCCTCGACTATAATTTCACCGCGAAAGTGGAGGAGAAATTCGACGACATATCGGAAGGGAAACTCGGCTGGCAAAACGAAATTTCTGATTTCTACGGCGATTTCCATCCTGAAATCGAGAAGATACATTCCATGCGGATGGAGCGCAAGGTGGGCGAACGCCAACTCGGCACCGACCCTGCGTCCGGACGCCCCGTATCCGTAAAAATCGGACGCTTCGGACCGGTAGTGCAGATTGGAAACGCCTCCGACGATGAGAAACCCCTTTTCGCAAGCCTGCTTGCCGGGCAGAGCGTGGCAAGCATCACCTTGGAAGAAGCCCTGAAACTCTTCGAGCTTCCCCGCACGGTAGGCGAATATGAAGGGGAGAAGGTAGTGGCGGCCATCGGCAGGTTCGGGCCTTACATACGTTTCGGGAAAACGTTTGTGTCGATACCAAAGGACCTCACCCCGCAAGGCATAACCATCGACGAGGCCATAACCCTCATTGAAGACAAAAAGAAAGAGGAAGCCAACAGGCTCATCAAGGCGTTTGACGAAATGCCGGGTCTTGAAGTGCTCAACGGCAGATTCGGACCCTATCTGGCGTATAAACCCGAAGGGGCGAAGAAAGCCGTCAACTACAAGATTCCCAAGGCAACCGACGCTGCCGCCCTCACTTTCGAGGAAGCCAAGAAGTTGATGGAATCGCAAGATGCCGCCCCCAAGAAAACGGCTAAACGTACAAAGAAATCTTAAAAACATCGTTTCTTAATAATTAAGTATTGAGTTGAAAGCTTCCGTTGAGATAACGGGGGCTTTTTTTGTTATATTTATCGCTTCGGATGTAATATTCGGGCCGTTTAAGTGTCTATATATTTAGAGCCGGCTCTCACATCACCGCCGACCAACACTCGAAAACCAACAACGGAAAACTGACAACTGACAACTGACAACAATGAAAACAAAATACATCATCCCCCTCCTCCTCGCTCCCGTGTTTATGGCATGCGGCGACTCCCCGCAAGTAGAAAATTCGCGTCCGTCGCCCAACCCGAGTCCACGCCCCGAGGTGACCGATTTTTACGTCAGTCCCTCAAGCAGCGGCTGCGCCATGGAAGTGGCCGGATGGCCGGGCAAAGGGATATCTGCATTCATGGGCCACGGCTACGACGTGACGGGCGACTATCTCGCCCCATCTTCCGTAAGGGCCACAGTGGTTGACGTAACGAAACTTTCCGACGACGCTTACACCGTCTTCTCAGCCCCTGCCTACAATTCAGGGGAAACGTATATAGGGGAAAACGCCGGCGCGCTCCTTTCCGACCTTATGGCAAACATAGGCGAGAACATGGATTCCGGCACCCGCGACTATTACTTCACGGGCACCATAGGGAAAGCGTCGTCGAATTCAAGCTATGTGTTGGACACGCAATGGCAACGCACCGTAATAGCCGGATTCCCCGGATTGTCAACGACAGTGGTACGCGCCCTTTCCGACGAATTCATTGCCGACATGAGTCTCCTCACCGCCGAGGCCTTGGTAAAAAAATATGGCACCCATTTCATTTCGCGTGCCTCCGCCGGACTGGCCATACGCCAGATTTATAGCGCTTATTATCCGGATGCCGAAGCCGGTTTCTCGCCCCTTCTCGAAGGGTTTCGCACGGCCTCTTCAGCCATCAGCGGCACATACAACGGCATTCTATCCGATAAACTCGCCTCGCTCTACAACTACGGGGCACGCCTGAACGTGACCTTCATAGGGGGCGACACCGGAAGCATCTCCTTCGATGAAGAGAAACAGTTGTTGGCCCCATGGGACACCTGGTGGCAATCGGGCGATAATGAAAACTACGGACTTATCGATATCCTCGACATTTATCCCCTTTCACGCGCCATCAACGACAAGGAACTTTCGAACCAGGTTGACGAAGCGGTGAGACGCTACATCGCCGAGGCGCAGACGAAACTTGAGACACTTCTCCCCCTTTTCCAGAACACGAACGGCATCATATATCGCTACGTGACTTCGGCCGAGGCCTCCTCCGCGCTCGACAAGACAGGCTGCCGTTCTTACGGTGTGCTCGGTGCGTTGTCGGCGGTTCCCACCGATGAGGCTTCGCTCCCGCTTTACTCCAACGTAGAGACCGACGGCAACCAGATTCTGTCGCTCATCCAGCCCACCACAGAATGGAAGCGTCTCGGCTATGTATCGAAAGAGAGGAGCGATTCGTCGGTGCCGCTCTATGAAATCACCGACGGCAACCGCTTCGCCTACACCATCGAGGCGGCAAACAGCTATGGCAAGAAAAACGAGTGGCATCCTACCGGCGTAGTCTTCTACCTCCTCCGCCCCTGACATATATTTAGACCAAAGCACCAAAAATTTAGACCATAGGCCCATAGGACCATAGTTCTATTTATATTGAGACCGGAGAACCAGAGAGCCATAATTTATTTATGGATTCTCTGGTTCTTCGATCTTTAAAACTATGGTACTATGGGTCTATGGTCCTTAAAACTCTGGTCCTATGGGTCTCTGGTCCTTAAAACTCTGGTCCTATGGGACTCTGGTCTTTACAGCTTCAGAAGGAATACTTGACTCCGACGGCGAGGGTCAGGTTTTTGGCGTGGTTGTTCAGGAAGGGATACTGTGTACGGAAAAAGTAAGAGAAATGCCGCCCGGTTTCGATGGAGAATCCGGCCAACGCACCCATCCGGAAATTGTCGCTGAAATCAAAATTCGCGTTGATGCGCCCTATGGCGGGGTTAGAGTCCGCGCCCACCACCTTGGTATAGAAACTCTTGTAAACCACCTCACCAAGATACACGCCGGCATCTATCTTCATCCCCACCTTATCGCTGAAGGGGATACGGAAACCTACCGTGAGGGGCAGATTGACAGACAATGCATTCTCCCAGGTATTCTCTCCCGTAAACCACTCGTCACCGTAATCCAAGAGTGTGGGCTTATGCCCCCCGTTATCGATATACTGCAGTTCCAAGGCGGGGGTAAAACTCCAACGGTTATTGAAGTTAATCTCATAACCGCCCCCGATGAGGGCACCCCCGCCCCATCCGGATTGAGACCCGGATGACCAACCATCCTTAAAGTCATAATAATTCTGGCAGTTATGTGAAATACTGCCACCTGCATACACGTTCCATCTGTTCTGGGCACAAGCCCCCAATCCCACCGCCTCAATCACGGCAGCCAATACAATTCTCTTCATCTGATTCGTTATTATCATTGTTTTTACCATTTTTGTAGGGACGTGCCTCCGGCACGTTTGATTGCAAAACCCCAAAATCCTTTTTAATGTAGGGACATGCCTCTGGCATGTTTAGTTGCAAACCAAATAGTTAATCCAACATGCCGGAGGCATGTCCCTACATTTATATCGGTTTTACAACACTCTTTGATTGCGAAACCAATCACATCTATAAGTGTAACTTCCTCCAAAAATCCCCTATCCTCTCCCACAAAAAAATCCGCGTCCTCTGCGCCTTGCAATTATACTACCAAGTATTTGGCGTGCAAAAAATACACACTGGCAACGGTTAATCACTTACACAGATTCGCGGAGTTCGCATAAAAATTATATAAAATATTTATGCTCTATCAATAATCCTTTAAGCTTTTATCATAATAACCGAAATGGAAAGAACTTGAAGAAATCCGGTCATTCCATGAATTGCTTGAATTAATGCATTTCACACTTTTTAATGACCCAACTCCAACACGGGGATTCTCTTTAGTTGCCACGATGCTTATTCGATGTTTAGTGCGATCATAATCCTCAAAATTAAAATAGCTATCTTCCCAAATAGTAAGCACCGCGCAAACCTTAGCGTCGAAACCATTATAACCGACAGCCAAGGATGTGACTTTGTCATTCAGTCCAACACTTCTAAAGTACTGAATATCGTATGATTCCATCAAATTATAAAGATTTGAATACACATGCGTATCACTATAATTCTTGTCATCGAACATAGCACAGTATCCTAATGCTCCACTTTCCATAAATCGGAAGCCATCCTGCCCTCTTGTCATCGGCAAATCCAACTCCAACGGACACGTTCTGGATGGGTCATTAAATTTCTCATATACCTTTTTCAAGGCAGCTTTCGCAGTTTTATCGGAATTATCTATATAATCTACTATATCATCTTCATATATTACCATCTCTATTCCGGCATGTGATTCTATTTCTTTTATGAATGCTTCAAATTCGGAATCTTCAAAAATAATATTCTCCTCAATATCCTGATGCACCATTGAAGAATATATCTTACCCTTGTACCTTACTTTCATTTCATATGGAGTCGAATCAGGCCTTCCTTTCTGAGTAATTATTACCTCTCCAAAACTCAGTCCATTCTTATTATCCCATTCATTATAAACAGAGATTTTTACAGTTCTTTGTTCCATAGTGTCATTTTCCTTCAAAATGACTTTAAGCTTCGGAGTGCCGTCCGTTATAATTTTTCTGAAAGATATCCAATCATAATCAATACCATCCGGAATGGAAATATATTTGTCCTTCGATATAAAAATCCAATTCTCATCAATCTTATATTCTTCCATCGGTTTGGTATTATCCCAAATCTGTAACCTCCAGAATGACCAATCTCTTGGCAACTCATACCCTTCATCAATCATACCAACTTCAAACTCATGACTTAAAGCACTAACAACCGTATCTTCAACCTCGAAAGTATAATTATTTACAGGGCCAACTACAGAAGCGCTTTGGTCGTCACATCCTGTTAGAGAGATAATGACACTTAAAAAAAATAATGATATTATTAAATCTATTTTTTTCATTTCGTTTAATTTAATCATACATACTTGTAAAGGGAACCCAAAGAATATATATATTTCTATTATCATAGGTATATGATCTTTCTCCATCTGAACTTACACATGGATTTCCATACATCCATCCATCAGATTGTCCAACGGACCCCCAATTACAATGGAAATCATAGAAATCTCCGGAAGTACGAATTCCATCAATTAGCCATACGTGCCCCTTACTCTTATTACGTCCTCCTATTAAATGGGGAATACCTGTTGTAAGCTCCTTTTTTAAACGTTCAACATCAATTCCTTTTTCTATATAATCTGCATAGTAACCCAGATCTTTCAAATATTGCCAGGCTGCCTTTAATTGAGAATGACTGCCACCGCACTCAAACTTTGTCTGACAACATAGAGCCACTTCATGGAAGAATTGAGCCACAAGATTTTTCTGATTCTCATTCATTTCATATACTGTAGCAGGCAATTCTTGAACACGTCTATTTCCATAGAATGTTCCACCAAAATTAATCGAATGACGTATAAATTGAGCAGTAGCTGTAGCAACACATCCAATGGGGTTATGTCCTTTACATACATTACAATTACACACAGGAGTATAACGGTTAAATGGCTCAGCTTGCCCCCACTTTGTTTTTACAAGAGGCCCCAATACAATGTCATTTTCACTTGCCCTCGTTTCATTTTTTTCTCGTTTCAACTCGTATGAAGCGAAACATGGCACTTTTTCAATATATTCTTTTAGCGGTTCGATATTAGCGGTGTCTGACAGGCATCCATTATCCGTAAAATAAAATACTCGATTTATTTTTTCATTTGAAGAAAGAAGAGCATATCCCTCCGTTTTATCAAATTGAAGATTTACTGTTGTAACATCAAAAATTGAATCATTACCCCTTGTTTCGGGTGTTTCTATAGCCGAATCCCCTGCCACACTATAAAATCGCCTATCTATTGTTTTAATCCTGAATGTTTTTTCAGACCTCGTAGCCTCCGGATTGATAGAAGAATAATATTCTTTCAACATCTTGAAAACAGGATCTATTTTCTCCTCCATCGGCCCTTGTGGAATATCTTCATTTCCACAAGAAGTCAACAAGAAAAGTACCGTTGACATCAAAAATAATATCTTTTTCATTTGTTTTTTGTTGTTATTGTTTGAGAATGAGTAATATTGGATTATTTCTGGACATACTTTCAGCTTCGGCATGTTAGCATCATCATTAGGGAAAGTATCATCAAAAGCAATTATTACACATTCTCGTTAGTTTGGGTTGAGTCGGCATCTGCAAGCAATAACGAAAGTATGGAAGCCTTTCGGGGATGTCGGATTAATTCCTTTGCTTTTTTCGTTCAGTTCTTTTTCTTATATAATACAGTTTATGGTTAGTAGAATTTCAAAATACACAAATATTATATCATTGGGATTCAATATGTAAGAATCCATAATATAGTATGCACAATCAAACATACCGGAGACATGTCCTTACATTTCGGGATTCTCAAATTCTATTTGAAATACCCATTAAATTAGGTAATCAAAGATACCGAAATCCCGTATCGACTATTCTATATCCATTTCACCGGAAAATACGGAACCGTCTTGCGTGGTGCATACAATGATATATGCACCTTCGAGAGTGCCGGTTTCGAGATAGAATCCGTTGTCGGCATTAAGATAACCATAAAAAGCATCCATACCTGTAACCGAAATCTCAATTTCAGAATACATTTCCGGAGCCAATATGGTAATTCCGTTGCCATCGTATTGATACTCCAAATAGATCTTCGAGGGAATTCGAGGGCGTTTACTTCCACTGCTATTTTTTTCCAATCTACCATTCAATACAGGAGTCTCCTTAGGAGGATTGGGGGCGGAGGGAACCTTAGGCCCTGCAAAACCACATACGACCGTCATTAATACCATGAGGAGGGTCATTGCTTTTCTTTTCATTCTGTTCATACCATTAGGTGTATTAGAGATGTTGGATTGTTTTACGATGCAAAGGTAAGGCAACCATTTCGACCCTCCAAATTCCGGACCTATCGCATATTTATCATTGACTTCTCGACAGTTAGGATAAATTACAAGTCAATAAAACCCGAAAAAACAGCTAAAACGATATAAAATTTTCCTGTCCCAATTCCCTCTATTTAGACAAAACACCCGATTTTTAGACCGGAGGACAATAAACCGACACCCTTTCGGAAATCAGTGTCCGGAAATCCCTGCAAGCAATTCTTCTTTTCGAGGAGATGTCGATTCCGAAATTCTTTTTATCAACCTTGTTTTTCTGTTATACATGGCGGCTACATTAACATCAAGCAACAGGCATATTGCATCGACAGACATATTCAGATATAAGAACACCACCATTCTCCGCTGATCGGCATTAAGGCGTCTGGCAAATCCATTATAAACCGATTCCAACAGACCGTCTGACTCTTTATTTATTTCCGACTCAAATCCCTTTAACATCTCATCATCGCTCCGAAGCTTTTCAACCTCCGCTCCCATTCTGGACAGAAGTCCCTTACGACATTTATCGCCGTCGCTAACCTTATAATATTCCGAATACAATGCATCGAGGGAATTAAAAATCTTCTTTAAAACCTTAAACGATGCCCCCGTATCATCTGCTTGATCTTTCTTTTCGGCACTTTCCGCATTCTTTGAGAGAAGAGCCACCAAAGCCAACAACTCGTTGATTCTATTAGATTTTTTATTCAAGAGATAAATGGATACCAAAACAACTATAACCACGAGCAGCCCGGCAGCAACCATAATCCATAAGTTCCTTTCTTTTGTAAGGGTCAGTTCTTTTTTAGTAGTTTCAATCTTCCCTTTCTGATAATTACTTACTATGAAATTGGCATCGCCTTTAGTAATTCTACCATATTTGGCATCCAATTCATAATAATCATTAAGCAACGAATTGAATGCATTTCTATAATCCCCGATTCTTTGATAATACTCAAACGGTACAACACCTCCATTGTCTGCAATATTCCATGCCAATGCTTCTATTGAATCATTAGGAGCATTGTCTTGAATCATTGCAAAAAGAAGAAGTTCCTTATCTCTCAATTCCATATCATTAGCCCACCGACTATTATACAGAAGGCTAAAGTATTTCTTACTATTACTATAATCTTTTTTCCATAGATAAGCATTCCCAAGATGACATGCTGATTTACGGTATAAATCGCTATCGTTCCTTTCTTCAGACATCACAAATAAATCTTTCAATAATTTTATACCTTGGTCAACCTTATTGTTTTGTGTCAAAGATGATGCATACCATAGTTTTGCATCTTCTATAAAAACAAGGGAATCCAGCTCCTTGTAACATTCAAATGCCTTTCTCGATTCTTCCTCTTGACGAGGCCAATCTCCCATCTCTCCAGACAATTCTCCCAACGCCGTATGCAATTTTCCTCGATAGAGCAAATCTGCCGAATCCACATTCCCTTGGCTTTCAAGAAACGAGACCATAGCAGCCCCCTGCATCCTCAAGTTCTGACGGATTTTACCTTGATAAAAAAGAGCACGCATAAGATTCCGACTTTCCCCCGAATTCTGAAAAAAGTGTACGCACCTATCCATCTCATTCTCTACAGTATCGTCATGGAAAGTCTTGTATCTTCCTTCAGCCCACAACAATCGGAACAAAGCCGAGTCACGGTCGGTCTTTAACCTGCTTTTATCATATCCACACAACAATTTATATGCGGAATCCGGATTGGAGTCCATCAGAGATTCTACCGCGTCGAGAGAGTGCGCAATGTCGTTGTTACCGTTGTCGCGGCAAGAAGTGACCAACAATAGGCAAATCAAAAATATGGCGTATGATACTTTCGAATTCATCTCAATTTTATTAAAAATTCCCAAAATTATCAGCGGGGAAGGCAATTCCTTAAATATATTGCAAAATTACAATATTTTTCAAGACGAACACACTGCCACAACCAAAACAATCAGAAAAATAATCCGAAAAACTCCGCGAACTCGGCGGCTCCAGCGTGAGATAAAAAAATCTCCTGTTTCTTCTGTGCTACTGTCTTTTTTATCGACAGGAGTACAGGAGATACAGGAGAAGGTAACGTGCCTGTGTCTCCTATTCAGACCATAATTTAATTTTAGACCAGAGACCCATAGAACCATAAATAAACTATGGAGCTATGGGCCTCTGGTCTTTAAGACACTCCGCGAACTCGGCGGCTCAGCGTGCAATCAATATAAAATCTCCTGTATCTCCTGTGCTCCTGTCAATAAAACGACAGGAGTACAGAAGAAACAGGAGTAATTATATAGATGTGACGTTCAAACATGCCGGAGGCATGTTCCCCACATTTTTCAAGATTTGAAACTCCTTCGCGGAGCTTACGCTTTGCTGAGGAGGAAACTCTTGAATGCCGCGAAGTCGGCGTCGAGCGGAGTCACCTTCTTCTCGCCGCGCATGAATGCGGCAAGCCTCTCGGGCACCTCCACCGTTCTGCCGGTAATCCCCTCTACCGTCTCCTTGAACTTGGCGGGATGGGCGGTCTCCAGGAATATGCCGGTTTCTCCCGGGGCAAGCATCTCCGACAACGCCCTGTATGCCACCGCCCCGTGCGGGTCAAGCTGATAACCGTCGGCATCAAGGGTGTCTTTCACGGTCATGGCAATCTCCTTGTCGGCGTAGGTGCAACCGCTGATTTCGCCGCATATCGCGTCGTGGCTGTTGCCGTAAAGGTCGAGCACACGGGCGAAGTTGCTCGGGTCGCCAACGTCCATGGCGTTGGCTATGGTCTGCACGGAATGACGCGGACGGTATTCACCCGTCTTCAGATACTCGTAGAAGATGTCGTTGGCATTATTGGCGGCTATGAACCTCTTTACAGGCAGTCCCATGCGTTTTGCTATAAGCCCCGCCGTGATGTTGCCGAAATTGCCGCTCGGCACGCACACCACCACCTGCGACATATCGGCACCCGTAGCAGCCAACTGCGCCCAGGCATGGAAATAATAGAACATCTGGGGAAGGAAACGCGCCACGTTGATAGAGTTGGCGGAAGTGAGCATCATGGCGTCGTTGAGTTCCCTGTCAAGAAACGCCTGCTTCACGAGGGCCTGGCAGTCGTCGAAAGTGCCGTCGATTTCCAACGCTTCTATGTTGCGTCCGAGGGTGGTGAACTGCGACTCCTGTATGCGGCTCACTTTCCCTTTGGGATAAAGCACGAATACCCTCACCCCTTCCACACCAAGGAAGCCGTTGGCCACGGCGCTTCCGGTGTCGCCGGAAGTGGCAACAAGCACGTTGACCATACGGTCGCGGTTGTCGCGGTTGAAATAACCGAGCAGGCGCGCCATGAAACGTGCGCCGACATCCTTGAACGCGAGCGTGGGGCCATGGAACAATTCGAGCGAATAACGCCCGTCAGCCACCTTCACGAGAGGTACGGGGAAATTGAGGGTCTCTTCCGTTATGGCTTTGAGACGCTCGGGGTCTATGTCTTCGCCGAAAAGGGCGAGCGCCACTTCCGAGGCCATCTCACCGAGGGTCATCCCGGGAAGGCGGTCGAAAAACTCTTCCGGCATCGCCGGAATGCGCTCCGGCATATACAGGCCGCGGTCAGGGGCAAGACCTTTCACCACAGCTTCTTCGAGCGATACGTCTGGACTCTTGCCCGCAGTGCTTCTATATTTCATTTTCGTTGATTTAAGCGTAAGGGTTTATTGTTTAAGGTTGAGGGGAGTGTTTAAGGTTTAATGTTTAAAGTTTAGATAATAGTTAAGCATCGTGCAAATAGATTCGGTAATATCTAAACCTTAAACTTTAAACCAATTACAGAAGTAACCTATCAACTTATTATTTCAGGAATTCGCGGATAAACTCGTCGTCGCGGAGAAGTCCGTAGCCACCTTCGAGGGCGGCGCGTTCGGAATAGGCCGTGACGCCATCGGGCTCCACGTCGCTCCGACAGATTATGAACGGCACCGGAGAGGAAGTATGTGTTCGGATGCTGCACGGCGTGGGATGGTCAGGGAGCACCGCCACACCCACTTCCTCGTCGAAATCTTTCAACGCCTCCATAAGAGGGGCCACAATCCTGTGGTCGAGGTTCTCCACGGTGAGTTTCTTCAGCATCACATCTCCTTCGTGGCCGGCTTCGTCGCTCGCCTCGATGTGAAGGAACACGAAATCGGCACCGTCACGGAGAGCGTCGAGGGCAGCCTGCAACTTCCCTTCGTAGTTGGTGTCGTAAAGGCCGGTGGCGCCTTCCACCGTTATCGGTTTCAGTCCGGCATACACGCCGATACCCATGATAAGGTCAACCGCCGAGATTACATAGCCGTCTTTTATACCGAAAAGTTCGCCCATGGTCTTCATGGCCGGCTTGTAGCCCGGGCTCCAGGGCCAGATGCTGTTGGCGGGGTCCTTACCTTCCGCTATCCTTTTCAGATTGACGGGATGCGAGGCGAGCAACTCCTGCGAGCGTAATATGAGAGAATTGATATAGTCTGCCGTCTCAGAAGCCTCCGCCACCTGCGGACGCACCATCTCATCGGCGGCTCGATGGCCCGGCACATCGTGTGGAGGCGTGCAGTCAATCCGTTTGTCGCCGTTCCTGACTTTGAGAAGATGGCGGTAGCTCACGCCCGGATGGAAGGTGGCCCTCCCGTCGCCCATCTCCCGGTTGAGAAAGTCGATGAGTTCGGAAGCTTCCGCACTCGATATGTGCCCTGCGGAATGGTTCTTTATGGTTCCGTCAGGGGCTATGCATATAAGGTTGCAGCGCATAGCCATCTCGTCGGGGGCGATGTCGATGCCCATGCTCGCGGCTTCGAGCACACCTCTCCCTTCGAACACTTCCGGCAATCTGTAGCCAAGCAGCGAGAGGTGGGCTATTTCGCTCCCCGGCGCATAACCCGCAGGCACCGTGGCAAGCAATCCGTTGCGCCCGGCCCTCGCCAAGGCGTCGAGGGCCGGAGTGTCGGCGGCTTCAAGGGGCGTGAGCCCCCCGAGCATGTCGCATGGCTCATCCGCCATGCCGTCGCCAAGTATGATTATATGTTTCATCGGTCAGTATTCATTAAAACATTTGGGAACCGCCCTTATCTGATGTTGGCGATGCTGATGATGTCGGCGAAGACGCCGGCGGCCGTAACCTCCGCTCCCGCGCCATACCCCTTTATCACCATCGGGAATTCCTTATAGCGTTCGGTGGTGAGCAAAATCACGTTGTTGCTTCCAGCAAGGTTATAGAAGGGATGCGAACCGTCAACCCTGCGGAGCCCGACGCTGACTTTACCATTGTCGAGCGACGCCACGAAACGGAAATGCTCGCCGTTGGCATCGGCTTCGGCGCGATGTCTCTCGAATTCGGGATCAAGGCTCTTGAGGTTGTCTATGAAATCGGCAGCCTTACCCTTAAACATCTCTTCGGGAATGAAAAGCCGCTTGTCAACGTCTTCCTGCTCCACGCGATAACCAGCCTCGCGGGCGAGAATCACGAGCTTGCGCACCACGTCTTTGCCCGAGAGGTCGATGCGCGGGTCAGGCTCGGAATAACCGGCCTCCTTCGCCATCTCCACGGCGCGGCTGAGAGGCACGTCGGCAGCAAGCACATTGAATATATAATTGAGGGTGCCCGAAACCACCGCCTCGATTTTCAGGATTTTGTCGCCCGAATTTATCAGGGAGTTGATGGTGTTGATGATGGGAAGGCCCGCGCCCACGTTTGTCTCAAAGAGATATTTCACATCTTTTCGGCGTGCGGTTTCCTTGAGGCGCAGATATGAAAGATAGTCTGACGAAGCGGCAATCTTGTTGGCGGCCACCACGTTGACGTTGTGATCGAGAAGGTCCTGATAAAGGGCTGCGATGTCGGCCGACGCCGTGCAGTCCACAAACACCGGGTTGAATATGTTCATTTTCAGAATCTCCTGCTTTATCACTTCGGGGGAGGCGTCGATGCCATCCTCCTTCAAGAGTTCGCGGTAACGGGTGATGTCGATTCCGTCGCGGCTGAATATGGCACGTTTGCTCGAGGCTATCCCCACAACGTTGAGACGGAGATTCTTCTCCTTCTGCAGTTTCTCCTGCTGCTTGCTTATCTGGCTGAGAAGGCTGCTCCCAACGTTGCCTATGCCCACGAGGAAAACGTTGAGCACCTGGCTTTCGGAGAGGAAAAACGAATCGTGGATGACATTGAGGGCCTTGCGCAGGCTTTTCTTCTCGATTACGAACGATATGTTGGTTTCCGACGCACCCTGCGCGCAGGCAATGACGTTCACGCCGTTCCTGCCGACGGTGTTGAAAAGTTTTCCGGCGAGCCCGGTGGTATGCTTCATGTTCTCGCCCACCACAGCCACGGTGGCGAGGTCTCGCTCCGCCACAATGTCATTAAACATTCCCGACGCCAGTTCGGAAGCGAATTCATTGCGCAGGGTTTCTACGGCAAGGTCGGCATCGGCGTTGCGCACTGCTATGGTGGTGTTGTTTTCACTCGCCGCCTGCGACACGAGGAACACACTAACGCCACGGGCGGTCAGGGCATTGAAAATTCGGGAATTCACGCCAATCACACCCACCATGCAGAGGCTCGTTATAGTGACGAGGCATGTGTCGTTGATTGAAGAAATACCTTTTATGGCTTTTCCCCCGTGGTGGGCCTGGTTGCTGATGCGTGTGCCGGGAGCCGACGGGTTGAACGTATTTTTGACAAGAATAGGTATGTTCTTGTGATATACAGGATAAATCGTAGGGGGATAAATCACCTTCGCCCCGAAATTGCAAAGCTCCATCGCCTCGGTGAAAGTAAGTTCGTCGATGACGTATGCATCATCGATTACCCTCGGGTCGGCCGTCATAAACCCATCCACATCGGTCCATATCTCAAGGATATCCGCATCAAGTGCGGCGGCCATAATGGCAGCGGTATAGTCGCTTCCCCCGCGTCCGAGATTTGTGACCTCGCCGTTGATATCCGACGATATGAACCCGCCCATCACCACAGTGTCCCATTCGTAGGCGCAGACATTTTCTTCAATCAGACGGTTCGTGTAATCGGAATCAAGCACGTCGGTGCCGTTCGAAGCCCTTCGTGTGCGTATAAAGTTGCGTGAATCGAAATGGGTGGCCCCTTTTATGCAATTTGCCACAATCACGCTCGAAAGCCTCTCCCCATAGCTTTCTATCATATTGAGTGCCCGCGGAGAAAGGTCGCGCAGCAACATCACCCCTTTATAAATATTGGCAAGCTCATCGAGCATCATCCTCACCACCGACTCCGTGGCTTCCCGTCTGGAAGAAGGCACCACGCCGTTGATAACCGTGAGATGGCGCTCCACAATCCGGGCATATGATTCAAGGTAGCTGATATCGTCTGCCACGGCAAGCTTTGCGGTCGAGATGAGAAGGTCGGTTATGCCGCCGAGCGCCGACACCACCACCACCTTACGTCCGGGAGTTTCCTCCACAATCTTCTTTACATTGGCGAGACTTTCGACCGTGCCTACGGAAGAGCCTCCGAACTTCATCACTTTCATCTTTACCGGTATATAGAGTATAAATATAAGTCACGCCCGACCAACGCCAAGCGTGAACGAATCTGAGAATATTATCGCCAAAATTAATAAAAAACCATTAAATGGCAAACATTTTTCAAGAATATAAAGAAAATATTCTTCAAATGGTGACCAATGACAAACAAGTCGGTTTGGAAAAACAGCGAAAAACAAAAGAAATTCGCAGCAACGGAAAAACAATAAAGGCTTGGAGAACGCCGGGGCAAGCCGTGACATCAAGCATAGTATTTAATTGAGCCGTATCGCCATCCGTCGCATCCCTGCGCCACAATCGCTTCTATATCATATCCGGGAAATGCCGTGTCATGAGCTCGTCTTCAACTCGTCCTCGCAAGCCTTCGAACAGACAATAACGACCCGGCAGGTATTCTGGCTTGTTCCCCGACGGCGCGGCCTTCCCGGAATATCCTATAGCAGACTCCAGTGACCATTCTTTCGGCCATCGGTTTGATTGGAACTTACAGCAGCGGGACTGCCCGGGATTCTCACCCGGTTCCCTTTTAAGAGCGTCGCGAGCCTCAGATGCCACGGACCGCTCACCGAATCGTTGCAAAATTACCAAAAAAATCCGAAGTTTCAAATTCCTTCCACTATTGTTTCATAAACCTCCGCCATTCCAATACGGGAACATGTTTGTCAGATGGTTATTTTCACGGGGGGATGGGAAGGATTTTCGATGATTTTCATCAGAATCTCCGCCCCCTTTTCACCCATAAGGTAAGAGTCAGGGTCATCGGAATCGGGACAATGGCTCACTGAGGCAGCAACTATTCCGCAAGGAGGTTTGTGAAGGAACACCATCGGCACTCCGGAAGAGCGCAGCTTTATGAATTCGGCACAGTTTTCGTCATAGCCGCAGGCACACACAATCAGCCCGTCAACCTGCGCACTCTCCATCATCCTAAGATTGGCCTTTTCGCGTTGTCCATCCCCTTCCGAATTGGCCACCATCATGTTTATTCCATGCGTATGAAGCATCTTCTCCGCCCCGGCAAGAATATGCAACGACGAGGTAGTGGTCATCTCATCGACAATCACACCTACTATATTAGTTTTCCCGCTTCGCAAACTCACGGCGAGACGGTTGCGCCTGTAGCCCAGCTCATCGGCGGCCTTATAAATTATTTCTTTCGTTTCCTGACGTATATTCTTGTCATCAGCCAAGGCACGCGACACCGTTGACGGTGATAAACGCAGATGGCGGGCAATGTCTTTTATGGTTACCCTTTTCATAGGCAGAGAGGTTTTAAGGAGAGGTTTTTAATTGGTTTGAAGACAGATAAAAGCTTTTTAACTTTTTGCAAAGTTAATGAGTTTTTTTATCAATGCAAATTTTTTGCACATTATTTTTTTCCTCTTACAACGATTGCAGATTTTTCAAACGTTTGAAAAATTATTCATGCCATTTTTTACATAAAAAATTTGCATATCTTTATTCCGAATTATAATTTTGTAACAAATTTAAGAAAACCTTCTTCAATATATAGGTTTTCTTATCTCTCCGATCTCTCGCTTAAAGCAGTGTTTCTGATCGATGAGCTTTTCCCTCTCAAAAGGTCAACGATTTGTGGAGTACTGACTCAGACAAAATATAAATGGATAATTAGGTGTAAATTAAAAATTAGGGAACTGATAAAATCAATTATTAAAGCGCAAGTGGCCGGTACGTCGTGATGACGCACCGGCCACAATTCTTTTTTTAGCAGCTTATCGGTTTGAATTTAGAGTCCTTAAGGTCCTTAAGGACTCTAAAGACCTTAAGGACCAATAACTAATTGACTAATGACCAATAACTGACGACTTTACTCAACAACCTTGGTCTCGGTGCATTTCGCATCCACCCATTGATTGCCTACACGGAATTTGAAGTCGCCCTTCTCTATGCGCCATTTATTGTCGGCACCGACGAATGCGAGGTCCATGGCGGGGAGTTTGAAGGTGACAGTCTTTTTCTCACCCGGCTGGAGGTCAACCTTGTCGAAGCCGCGCAAACGGATATTGTCGGGAGAAACGGAAGCCACCATATCTTTCGAATAGAGAAGCACCGGCTCCTTCCCTGCCACGCCTCCCTTATTGGCGACATCGACAGTAATAGTCAACTCGTCGGAGGGTCCGAATTCCGCTTTGTCGATTTTGAGATTGGAATATTCGAAATCGGTATAGCTCAACCCATAGCCGAAGGGCCATTGGATGTTCATCTTCGCGTCATAGTTGTAGTTGCCCTCCATGGCTTCGCCGATGTTTTCAGCAGGTTTGTGGTCATAAGTATAGAGCGCGTTAACGTATTTGGGATAAGTGATCGGCAACTTTGCACTGAAATTGGCTTTCCCTGCGAGAAGCAATGCCAGGGCGTCGCCGCCGTAATTGCCGGGAAGCAGGATGTCGATCACCGCCTTAGACAGCGGAACGAGGTCGCGCACGATGCGCGGACGCCCCTCGTTAAGGACAAGCACCACAGGTTTGCCCGTGGCGGCAAGACGCTTCACGAGTTCAGTCTGGTTGGGTGAAAGCGACAGGTCGTCCATATTTCCGGGAGTCTCGCAATAGGAATTCTCGCCCACGCAAGCCACAATCACGTCGGCCCTTGAAGCGGCTGCGACGGCTGCCGATATTCCGGTGTCGGAATCGGCCCACCAGTCGGAACCTTGCCCTTTGGCATATTCCACACCTTGACTGAGCGTTACGTTCGGGCTGCCGAATTCGTTGCACAACGCTTCATAGATTGTGTTATAGTCGCCGGCGCATTCATCCGCCTTGTCGCCCTGCCAGCTGTAGCTCCAGCCGCCGTTGAGCGTACGCATGGAGTTGGCGTTGGGGCCTGCCACGAGTATTTTAGTGCCTTGCTTGAGAGGAAGTATATGGTCTTCGTTCTTCAGAAGCACTTCGCTTTCCACAGCAGCGGCAAGCGCGGCCTCCGCATATTCCTTGGAGCCGAATGCCGGATATTCCGATATTTCCTGATAGGGATGCTCGAACAGGTCAAGACGGTATTTCAATCGGAGCACACGCGCCACGGCATCGTCTATGCGGCTCATAGGCACGCGTCCTTCATTGACGAGCTCGATCAGGTCGGTACAGAAGCTGGTGTCGTAAGGCACCATGCTCATGTCGATACCGGCATTGATTGCCATTTCAATGGCCTCTTTCTGGTCGGCAGCCACGTGGTCGCGCGTATAGAGGTTGTTGATGTCGGCCCAGTCGGTCACTATAAGGCCGTCCCAGTTGAGACCTTCCTTAAGCCATTCGGTCAGAAGTTCCTTGTTGGCATGGAAAGGGATGCCGTTGTTGTTGGCGGAGTTCACCATCACGGAAAGGGCACCGTTGCGGATGGCGCTTACGTAGGGAGCGAAATGCTTCTCACGCATCTCGGCGTCCGAAATCTGCGAAGGGGTGCGGTCTTTGCCCGAACGCGGCACTCCGTAGCCCATGAAATGCTTCACACAGGCGGCTATGTGCTTTTGGTCAACATGATTGGGGTCGTCGCCCTGCATTCCAAGCACAGCCTCTGTGCCGAAAACGCTGTTCATCAGCGGGTCTTCGCCGAAGTTTTCCCATTGGCGGCTCCAGCGCGGGTCGCGGCCGAGGTCAACCACCGGGGAGAACGACCAAGGCACGGATGCGGCACGTGTTTCGTAAGCCGTCACTTCGCCGGCTTTCCGGGCGTGGGCCGGATTGAAAGAAGCGGCTATATTGATGTTCTGAGGGAAAAGGGTGCCGCCGAGTATGTAGGTCACACCGTGTATCTGGTCAAGTCCGAAGATGCAGGGTATTCCGATTTCTTTCATCGACATTTCCTGCACCTTCACCATCATGTCGTGATATGTCTCGCGGGTCTGCGCCACGCTCATAGGCACGTTGAGCAGCGACCCTACCTTGTGGATACCGATGATTGTGTCGAGTTTCCCTTGGGAGAGGGTGAATTTGCCGGTGCCCCAGCTTGCCGGCATGTCGGTCACTACATCGACGGTGATTTGGGTCATCTGCCCTACCTTCTCTTCAAGGCTCATCTTGCCGAGCTTCTCCTTGATGGCAGACTCTATCGCCTCGTCTTGAGGGATGGCGGGAGCCTCTTTCTCTTTGTGGCTCGAACAACCCGTGGCAAGCAACGCCGCAAGGCATGCCGCCGAAAAAAACTTTCTGGTCATGGTGATTCAGGGATTTAAATTGTTATTATGGTTTTATTCATGGAATAATATATGGCTTGATTAAATATGTTTTTAATACTCCGGGCCTATACGCTCACCACGCCCTTAATGGCAGGCCAGGGGTCGTATCCCTCCAAGGTAAAGTCTTCGTAGCGGAACTTGAAAAGGTCGGTCACCTCCGGGTTGAGCTTCATCACAGGGAGTTTTCTGGGTGTGCGCGAAAGCTGGGTTCTCACCGGCTCAAGATGGTTGAGATAGATATGCACGTCGCCGAAAGTATGTATGAATTCACCCGGCTGTAGCCCGCACACCTGCGCCACCATCATCGTGAGCAAGGCATAGCTTGCAATATTGAAAGGCACGCCAAGAAACGAGTCGGCGCTCCTCTGGTAGAGCTGGAGCGAAAGTTTCCCGTCGTTGACATAGAACTGGAAGAGTGAATGGCAGGGAGGAAGGTTCATGTTGCCGAGGTCGGCCACGTTCCAGCTGCTCACGATAATGCGCCGGGAATCAGGATTCTCCTTTATGGTGCGCACAGCTTCCGAAATCTGGTCGATAAACCCGCCGTCATATCCCGGCCAGGAACGCCACTGGAAACCGTAGATATGTCCGAGGCCGCCGTCGGGGTCGGCCCATTCGTTCCATATCCTCACACCGTGGTCCTGGAGATATTTCACGTTGGTGTCGCCGGCAAGGAACCACAGAAGCTCGTATATCACGCTTTTAAGGTGTACTTTTTTCGTGGTGAGCAGCGGGAAACCTTCCGAAAGGTCAAAACGCATCTGATACCCGAACGTAGAAATCGTCCCGGTGCCGGTTCGGTCACTTTTCTCGTGGCCGTTCTCAAGAATATGTCTTAACAGGTCAAGATATTGCTTCATGGCTGTAGTTTCTTGAATTTGTGGTAAAATTATAAATACTTTACCGATTATTATTTGCACTATTTATCATATTCCACACATTTGTGGAATAGAAGCATCCTATTCTGCAGCGTCGCGTCCTATCTTGCGAATCAGGGGGGTGCCACGCCGGTTGCGGTTCATCTGGAAACGGATGGCTTCGTTCGGACAAACCTGCAGGCAGTCGAAACAACGCACACAACGCGAATTATCGACATATCGTCCCGCCACCTTCACACACTGCGACTTACATATCTCCTCACATTTCATGCAGCTGACACACCGGTCAGGGTCGATTTCGATATGGAAAAGCGTATAGCTATGGAAGCAGCCGAGCGCCGTGCCTATGGGGCAGACATCGGTGCAGAAACCTCTTCCCGTAAAAAGGGAACATACTGCGAGAAGGATGAGCGACACTACCCCTGCTGCAATCCCCGCCCCTACCCCGAGACCGAGTTGCAGCCAGGTGGCCTCCGCGGCCGTAGGGTTGGCCACCGAACAGATATTGCGCATTATGTTCCAAGGTTCTATCCAATAAGGCACCGCCATCACCCCGGCTATAAGGCACACAAGATAGACTGCCAGCACATGATAGCGCACCTGTCGGGCGGGTTTATAAGAAAACGGGGCGCGAAAACGGGGAATCTTTCCGCGCACCCGTATAATCAAATCCTGCAACGTGCCTATGGGACACACCGTGGAACAATACACCCTTCCGAGAAGGAACGATACCATTATCCAGAAGAGGGTGGCCCCCATCGTCACGGCTATCGCCGAGGGCACAATCTGCGCCCTCTCCGCTATGCGGCCGACATGATAACCCGCATGGCTGACCGTGAGGTAAGCCACAGCCGCCACAAAAAAGATTATGGCAAGGATTATCCTTATCGTGCGTAGCCCTTTCATTTATCGCTTGCGCTGCTGCTTCTGCTGTTCGCGGAGCATGGCCTGCTGCTGCCTCTGCATCTCTTCGAGGCGCGCCATGAAACCGCTTTTCTTTTTCGGCTTCTTGGCGTTTTCCGCCATGGTCCTGCGCACGTCTTCCTCCTTTATAATAAAGCGGAAAGCGTAGGTCTGGGCGATGGTGATGAGAAGCGACAGGAAATAATAGTAAGAGAGGCCGGCCGCATAGTTGTTGAAGAAAATCATAAAGAACACAGGCATCATATACATCATCCACTTCATTCCGGGCATCTGTCCGGGGGAATTCTGCATGTTGACGCGGGTGTAGAGGATGTTGGTCACCGTCATGAGGAGACAGAACAGCGAAATATGGTTGCCGAAATACTCCGTCACGAGAGGTATGTTGCCGCTCCAGGAAATGATGGCGTCGGGCGCGGCAAGGTCTTTCGCCCAAAGGAAGCTCTGGCCCCTAAGTTCTATCGCCGACGGGAAGAAGGAGAACATGGCGAAAAGTATCGGCATCTGGAGCAACATGGGGAGGCAGCCCGACATCGGGTTGGCCCCGGCCTTGTTGTAGAGGGCCATCGTCTTCTGCTGCCTTATCATGGCGTTTTCGTTGCCGGGATATTTCTCGTTGATTTCCTTTATGTCGGGCGCGAGGATACGCATCTTCGCCTGGCTCTTGTAGCTCTTATAGGTGAGCGGGAAAAGCACGAGTTTGATGAAGATGGTCATAATCAGGATGATTATACCGTAGTTGGATATGAACGAACCGAGGAAATTGAAGATAGGAATCACCACGCCGGTATTTATCCAACGGAAAACCGACCATCCGAGGGGTATGAGTTTGGTGAGGCCGAGGTCTTCGTCGGCCACCGTCTGATGGTCGAGCGAGGAAAGGAGCGGATAGAGGTTGGGGCCGATGAAGAGGGAGAACTGCGCCGGCACTTCCTTGTTCCAGTCGTAGTCGTTGACCACCGCCTGGGTGTTGAAGCTCTTCAGGAAGAACGGTTTGTTCTTAAGCACTGCCGACTGGAAATCGGCGGTGTTGAACGGACGCTCGGCTATAAGCACAGTCGAGAAGAACTGGTTTTTGAAACCTATCCAGCGGATTTTGGCGCGTCGGTCTTCGCTGTCGTTCTTGCTTTCCGAAAGATTCTCTACGGAGCCGCCGGCAAATTTATAATAGAGAGCGGAGTTGCGCTCCTCAAACATTTTTCCTTTTTCCTGGCGCATGAGGTCCTGGTGCCAGTTCACCCCGAGGTTGCGGTTGTTGCTTTCTATCACCCCTGCAAGGTTTTTCTGCACCACGCGCATCCTCACCACATAGCTTTCTCCCTTCGGCAGGGTGTATTCTATGCCCCAGAATGCACCTTCAGCAAGCGGGAGCGACATCAGTACGGTAGAGTCGTTGACCACCGTGGGGGTGAAATAAAGGTCGGAAGTATTGACCGCCTGAGGAAGCGGAAGCTGAAAATCGAACGAATTGGTGCCTTTCTCGAATATCACCACCTTCTCTTTACGTTCCTGACTTTCATCGGGGGTATATTCGGTGTCGTATTTCTTCAGTTCGGCACGCGTGATGGAGCCGGACTTGGCACTGAGCTCAAGTTTCAACACATCGTTTTCCACGCGCACCACGCTGTCGGTGCCCGAAAGGAAACGGGCGAATTTGCCGTAGCGTCCCATGGAAAGGGAAGCCGCACGCACAGCCTCTACAGCCTTGCGCTGTTGCTGCACCGTCATCTTCTTGAGGTCGGCACGCAGCACGTCGCCCCAGTCGAGAGTCACGCCGTCAACCGTCACGCTTCCGCTCACCGAATCGCCTATCGCCGTCAGACTAATGGCTCCGTCGTTGAGACGCGCGGCATGGGTGCTGTCGGCAAGCACCACGGACTCGCCGTTCTCAATGATGTTTTTTACGAGCCATTCTTTTTCGGTGGAACTCAGTGAATCGACAGTGCCGGAAGCGGCCGTCATATTGCTTGCCGTTTCCTCTGTCATGTCAGGATCCTCCACGGGAGCCTTTTTGGGCGAGAGCCACATAAAACCGAAAAACACTGCCGCCATTAGCAGCAATCCGATGACGGTATTTTTATCCATTTCTTTCTCTTATTGTTGTTTTAATTTTTCGAAATATGAGCTATAAGGCGACGGAAAGACAATCCGCCACATTCAAATTGCAAAATTAATCATAAATCGCGAAAACACACCCACATTTCATCTAAAAAAAGAAAAATCGGACTCCCTTCAGGCCAATCATTCGGCTGAATAGACGAGACTGCGGAGACTTGCGGCAAGCGATTTCGGCGATTTTCCCGAGTCTCGGAGCGATTCATAACGCACAGGCTCGCCAAATACAATCCTGAATTTCCTGCCACGTGCGGCAAACACTTCCGCCGGCAGAAATGCCTGTTCTATGTTGACCTTTATCCCCAATTTCTTGCGCCATCTGGCAAGACGGTAGAAACGCATACGGTTCAATCCCTCGAACCTGACAGGGACCACGTCTCTGCCATAAGCCAACGCCTTGGCGACAAACGCTTTCTGCCATTCGAGGTCGGCCACTTTCCCGTCGTCGTGCAGGCGCGACACAAGGCCGGCCGGAAACTGAAACACCTGCATGTCTGAAGCAAGGGCATCGTTGATTGCCACCGCCGCATCGCGCCCTTGGCTGCCGTATTTGTTGACGGGGAGGAAAACATTGCGAAGCGGTTCCACGTTCATCAGCATGTCGTTGACAAGAAACCGCACTCCTCCGTCGCCATATTTTTTACCGAGCACCGAAATGAGCGCGATTCCGTCAAGACCTCCGAGCGGATGATTGCCTGCAAACATGAACCGTCCTTCGGGGAGCCTGTCGAGACCCTCCACTTCCACCGTAACGCCGAGATGGTCGAGAATCCTTGACGAAAACTCCGAACCCTGCGCCGGGAAACCGATGCGCAGCATTTCATTCAACTCTTTCTGATGTATTATCCTTTCGAGCGCCGAAATAAGGAATCCCGGCACAAAACGGCTCGCCTTACGCGGAAGCCTCTCACGAAGAATCCGATGGAGGTCGATTTCCATCGGATTCTTTCTTATATCGTCATTATTCTGCATTCTAATTATTTACGCTGTCTTCCTCGTCCCAGAACTCGTCTTCCCAGTCCTGGTCAGTCATTTCGGGCAGTTCATCCTCTTCGTCGTCCTGATGGAAGATGAATTCGTCTTCCTCTTCCACACGGTGGCGCACGTCGAGGTCGCGGTGTGTCAAGGTCTGTTTCACCTGGTTCTCTTCCGAGTTTATTTCACGCCACAAGAGGTCTTTCAGTTCGGTAAGCCCCTGTCCGGTCACGGCCGAAATAAATACGGCCGGCACTCCTTCGGGCAATTCTTTCGAAAGCTCCTCGCGAAGTTCGTCGTCAAGCATATCCGACTTGGAAATGGCCAGCACGCGGCTCTTGTCGGCAAGTTCCGGATTGAACTCCGTGAGCTCGTTCAGAAGGATTTTGTAGTCTTTCCTTATGTCGTCGCTGTCTGCCGGAATCAGGAAAAGGAGCACGGCGTTGCGCTCTATATGGCGCAGGAAACGTAGCCCGAGGCCTTTCCCTTCGCTGGCACCCTCGATGATGCCGGGGATGTCGGCCATGACAAACGATTTGTCGCCGCGATAGTTCACGATTCCGAGGCTCGGCTCCATTGTGGTGAAAGGATAGTCGCCAATCTTCGGTTTCGCTGCCGAGATGGCGGAAAGAAGAGTGGATTTGCCGGCATTGGGAAAGCCCACCAGACCCACGTCGCCGAGAAGCTTGAGTTCAAGCACCACGGCCTTCTCTATGGCAGGTTGCCCGGGTTGCGCATAACGCGGTGCGCGATTGGTGGAGGTGGCGAAATGCCAGTTGCCGAGCCCCCCTTTGCCGCCGCGAAGGAGCTTCACCTCTTCGCAGTCTTTGGTAATTTCACAAAGGAAAGCCCCGGTGTCGGCATCGAACACCGCCGTGCCGACAGGCACTTCTATAATACGGTCTTCGCCGTCCTTGCCGAACGAACGGCCAGCCCCACCGCTTTCGCCGTCGGTGGCGAACACATGGCGCTGATAGCGCAAGGGAAGGAGTGTCCACATGTGGCGGTTGCCGCGAAGTATGATATGTCCGCCGCGTCCGCCGTCGCCGCCGTCGGGTCCGCCCTTCGGAATATATTTGGCACGATGGAAATGACGGCTGCCCGCACCGCCCTTACCTGAGCGGCAGAGAATTTTCACATAGTCGATGAAGTTAGATTCAGCCATAGCAAAATACAAATAAAAACTTCTACTTCCAACGGTTCATGAGCTCGTTGGCATAACGGTAATCGTCGGGAGAACCGATGTCGATCCAGGTTCCCTCGATGGGATAACATCCAACGTCGCCTCTTTCCGCGATTACGGAAGAGATGAAGTCGGGGGCATCCAGATACTCCCCCTTCTTTATCCTTGAAAGGAGGGGGCGCCTTATCAAATAAACGCCTGCATTGGCAAAATAGTTGTAGGTGGGCTTCTCTTCAAGACCGATTACCATGCCGTTTTCCATTCGCATCAATGCATAAGGCACCGACACATTGTAAGGCACCGCCGCCATGGTGATATCGGCACCAGTCTTGACATGCTGCAGATACATCGCTTCGAAATCAAGAGTCGTCAGAAGGTCGGAATTCATCACGAGCACATTGTCGCAGGTAAGGCCGTCCACGAAAGCGAGGCTACCCATCGTGCCGAGACGTTTCGGTTCCCTTACGCATTCTACCGACGCATTCCCCATCCGTCCGTAGAAATGGCGTTCGATTTGTTCCGCAAGATAATTCACCGTCACGAAAATCTTATCCACGCCACATACCTCAAGTTCATCCACGTTATAGTCGATTATCGGTTTGCCGCCTACCGGAAGAAGCGGTTTGGGAGTATGTTCGGTCATCGGGCGCAATCTCTCGCCCCGTCCTCCGGCCATAAGGACGGCATCGATAGGGAGTTTCGTTCTCATTTTCCGAAGGTCGAGGAGACTGACAACGCGCCCTTGTTCCACGACCGGGAGGAGAGTGATTCTACGTCGCCTCCCTTCGGATATGGAAAGACATATATTGTCGCCGGGCACCGCCGAGAGATAATTACGGTGCATCACCTTTTCCACCTTGTCCGAGAGCGACGCACCACCGATGAGAGCACGCCGTATGTCGCCGTCGGTCACCGTCCCCACCAAAAGGTCGTCGCCATCGAAGGCAAAAAGCGTCAGCGACTCGCCTGACAGTGAATTAAGGGCCACCAGAGCCTCCCTTACCGTAGCGTCGGCGGCAATCGAATGGCGCCGGAGAAGTTCCGCGTCCCGTATGTTTCCTTTATTCTGCATTCATTATTATTTTACAAAATATCTTTCTTCATGTCGCCCCCTTCATATTGCTGCAACGCCGACTTAAGCTGCATCACCACCATTGCCTTCAGTTCCGGGGGGTCGAGCACCTTCACGGCATCGCCCAGACTGAGGATTTCATGTGCAAGCTCGTAGTTGAGCTTCAACCGGTAGGTAAAGACGGAGTAATCGTCGTGCAAGGCTTCGTCTTGCGAAGGGTGGAGCGGAAGCGCCCTGAAATACTTGGCCTGGGTAGGCGTGGCCTGCAGCCTTACCGTTCTCACATCGGCTTTCGAAGATGTGACCCCCACGATATTGCCGAAGAGGTCGTTGAGCTCCAGGTCTGCCGGCTTAACGAAAGGCTCGTCTAGAGTCTTCACTTCCTTCACGCGGTCAAGGGCATACGTCCTTATGTCGCCACCTTTCTCTTTAAGCCCGATCATATACCACCGTTGTTTGTAACGCTTCAGGAAATAGGGTTCATAGCGTATTCCCCGTTCCGCACGCGAGCGGTTGAATCCGGCATAAGTGAACTCTATCTTGTGGCTGTTGCGTATGGCGTCAAGCACCACCGGCAGAAACTCCCTTGCCGAAGGCACGTCTTCGATTTCCACACGGTCCATCGGTGCGTCGCTTCCTTTTATGGCATTGCTCACGGCGTAGGAGTCGAGCATCCAGTTGGTGAAAGCGCGGCTCTGGCGCGAGTTATCGCGGTCAATGTAATAACGTCCCTGGCTGTCGCAGGCTATGTCGATCTGAAAGTTCTCTTCTATAGCCCTGCGATAATGATAGAACGTACGCTCGGGAAGAGGCTCGCCGTTCGAAAGCGGAGAGCGCATCCAAAGGCGGTTGAGTTGTTTGCGGGTAAGACGCTCATAGCGAGTGAGCGTATCCACAATCCATACGTATCGGCTTATCAGGTCGCGTGGCATAACAGGTGGTTTTATAAGGCGGACTTTACGTTCCGACTGCAAATATACATAATATTTTCTAACCGCTCAACCGAATCGGCAGCCAATCAACGACAGATAGCTACGCGCCACAGCCTGCGGCGAGAAGCGGGTCTCCACGTTCTTACGCATATTCCTTATAATATCCGCATATCCCGAAGGGTTCTCTGTCATGGCCACAGCCCACCGTACCCCTTCGGCAAGACGGCTTGCCGCTTCGGAAACGGCATCGTCTTCCGCCGACTCGCATCCTTCGGGATAACGCGCGATGTATCCGGTCGATTTGTGGTCAACGATGTCGCGCTGGCCGCCTCGGTCGAAGCTTACGGGTATGCATCCGTATGCCTGCGCTTCCACAAGAGTGCCCGGGAGCGTCTCGTAGCTTGAAGCCGACACAAGGATATCGGCGTTTTCATAAGTTTCCCTTATTGCATCCTCACCTTTTATCACACCTAAATGTCGATGGCGTATGCCGAACCCCGTCAAAGCTTCCGCATTCTTGACACCGCCGTAGGTCACGAGCTCAAGCCTGTCGGCAAGTTCCGGATTTTCCATCCGCAGCTTCCGTGTAGTCTCCACAAGCACGGGAAGCCCTTTTATAGGGTCGTCCAGGCGTGCGGCACCGAAAAGAAGCGTCACCTTCTCCCCGTTCCGTTTTGCAATACGACTGCGGGATTCCCCGTTTATAATAAAAGCATTAGGGATGACGCTCACGTCTTGGGCGCCGAGAAGCACGCTTCCCCTACCCTTTTCGGCAAGCCACCGGCTTACCGCCACAAATTTAATTTTTCGTGCCAACCCGTAGGTGGCAAGCTTACGCAACGCCACATCGCATGCAAGGCTGTCGCCCTCAGGCAGCAACGGGCAGTCCCGGCAAAGGGTGTCTTTATCCTCAAACCCTCGGCACAACCCTGCATGGTGGCAAACACCAGTCATACACCACATGTCGTGCATAGTCCACACCACCGGTTTCCCGAGTTCCAGAATCTTCCTCACCCCTTTGAGCGACAGCATACCTTGGTTCACCCAGTTAAGAAGGATAGCGTCGGCGTCCTTCACGAGCGGATGCCGCCAAAGGGGCAATCCGTCGGAAGCTGTATCAACCTTGAAAAGATTTTTGCGCGAAAAACGCAGATGGATAAAAATCTTCAGACGTTCCATAAGAAACGGCACCATCGCCTTCCGCTTCGGGGAAACCGTCTCCACGTAGGAAGAATCGGTCAGTTTCTCCACCACAAGCATTCTCGCGTCGGCACCTTCTTCACGCAACGCCTCCATAAGCCGGCGGCTCACAACGGCCGCCCCGCCGGTGGAGTCGCTTTTATTGACAATGACTATCTTCACTTTTTCCGGTATGTGACGTAATCATATTCCACCCCTTCGGAAGTGCGTTCCGGCTCCGTGGCCTCTTCAATTTCCCATTCGCCGTCTTCCCATACTTTCGGAAGACGTGCGTCGGCATCCGCACAAACGGCATGCACACGGGTAAGGAAAATACGATTGACCGACGGCATGAACTCATTATAAATCTGCGCGCCGCCCATAACGAACGGAGACGCTGCCTCGCCCGAGGGAGATACCCACTCATCGGCAAGACGCAACGCCTCTTCAGGACACGTGGCAACCGCCGCCCCATCCGCCTTATATCCGGCATTACGGGTCACCACTATGTTGAGCCGTCCCGGCAGGGGCTTCTTAGGCAACGATTCCCAGGTCTTGCGCCCCATAATCACGGGGTGGCCCATGGTCAGGGCCTTGAAACGGCGTAAATCGGAAGAGATATGCCATATCAGGTCGCCTTTACGCCCGATGGCCCCGTCGTCGCCCGCCGCCACTATCATGTTAACATCCATATATACTATTTTTAGGAGACTGTTATCCTCCACAAAAATAGATATTCCCCCCGAATAATGCAAATCTATTTTTTACGCGCAAGAAGGGCTGAATATACGCCAGCGGTCCACCCCATGAAATCGCCGGGCATCTCATATTCGTCGGTAACGTTGACGGAACCTTCCTCGGCATTATATTTTTCCCAGAGCTGACCTGTCTCGGCAAAGATTTTTTCTATTGACCGCAGATACTTCTTCGCAAGCCTGTCGGCGTCGGCTTCATACCCATACCGGTCAAGACCTTCCACGGCAGTGAGCGCACACGCGCTCCAGCCGTTAGGAAAATCCCATTGGCATGCCACTTCCCTCGGTCCAGGCTCACACGGATAAAGACCGTTAAGGGCCTCCAGTCTCCCAAGGTTTGCGGCCATGGCCTTAGCCTGTGATTCATCGGCCAACCCAACCCACAGCGGCATGAAAGAGGCTGCACTGAATATCGGCGAGAGATGGCGGTTCACATAATCATAGTCGCGCATCACCCCCTTGTCGTCCAGCATAAGTTTGCTCATAAGATTCTTACGTCTTACGGCACGTTCCTTCCACTCCCCGGCATCCTTTGTCTTTCCATCCATAGCGGTGTATTCACTCATCAGCACCTCATAGAGATAGAGAAGGGAATTCAGGTCAACCGGATTGTAGTCCATGCAACGACGCTCGAAACGGGGATTGAAATCCCATCCCGATTCGGCTTCCGCAAGCAGATGTCCGCCCATCGCGAGCCGTTCGGCCTCGGAATACGGTCCCGAGGGATTCACTCCTATCCTTGGCGAAACATCACGGAAGAATGAAAGGAGATATTCCTTGTCGGCGTTATGCCCGTAACGGTTAAGGCCGTCAGGCGCTATTCGCTGCGTCATCCAGAATTCGTACTCACGCTCTATGACGGGCATCATCTTCCTTACGAGAACGGTGTCGCCCGTAGCCCTGAAATAGTCATCGACCATCGGAGCGAAATAGGGAGGCTGCGAACGCTGCGCCATGTCAGCGCGGCTGGCGTTAGGCATGAACCCTAACCGTTCAATCATAGCGGCTATGCACTCTATATTGTTGCGCGCCTGCTCAAGGTTGCCGTCGGCAATCAGCCCGGCGTTAGTAAAATAAGTGTCCCAATAAAAGAGGTCCTGGAATATCCCTTGCACGCATGGCACGCTATAAGGCCGTGGCAACGAGAAATGCCCGAGAGTGTCACACTCCGACACACGCACTGACGCAGGCATAGTCCGCATGATGAAATCATGCACGCTCCCTTTCCCGGAAGCGGGAGAGAGGCAAGAGGCGATGCGGCGGTTGATGCGGCGGATTCTCGACTCGTCGATTTTCACAACTTTGCGGTCATAAGTCATCAGGCCGTTGATTTCGTTCTCCACATCGGTAGTCTGCGTATAAACACCTGCTCCGATTCCCTGCGGCACCAACCGCAACAGATTCTCCACTTGCACCTCATACTCATCGCATAGCGCGTCGCTGTCGGGGAAACCGGCATATTGGAATATCTCGCCGTTGTTCCACCGGTGGCCCGGCACAACGAGACCAAGCCCCCCGTACTCTCCCACCACATTGGCACGGTCAGGATCGCGGGCGAACATCACAGGGTCAGGATAATGGTGCCAGTCAAGGATATCACCGGCAGGGAAATTGTTGCCGCCGCTCGCAGGATTTACAAGCCTCGTAGGGTCATACGCCTTTGTCCATTCGGCGGTCTTTACTGTGTCGAACTGTCCCCATGCCTCATTGAAAGGGACATAAACGCCAACCGAGGGTGAATTATACACAAAATCTATTATCTCTGCCCATTCCTTATAATAATTATCCTTCTCCCACTTGGAATATTCCATCTCCGGCCCGATTTTATAGCGCGGCATATCCCACACTCCGGCGGGAGGAAAACCGTCGATGCTCGGCATATCCTGCCAGACAATCAACCCGATGCTATCGCAATGGGCATACCACGTGGCAGGTTCTACTTTGATATGCTTCCGCACCATGTTGAACCCCCAGTCCTTGGTTTTTTCAAGATCATAGCGGAGCGCTTCGTCGGACGGAGCCGTGTATAGCCCGTCAGGCCACCATCCCTGATCCAGCGGACCGAAATGGAACAGCGGCTTGTCGTTAAGCATCAGACGCACGTTCCCGTTGTCGCACTTCGCAATGGAGAACTTGCGGAACGCCGTATATGAATCCACCTTATCTACCACCTTTCCGTTCGACAACAGCCTTACCTCCAGCGGATAGAGTTTCGGAGTGTCGGGCGACCAAAGCACCGTCCCCTCCGGCATCGGCAACTCAAACGGCATGTTGGCATAACCTTTCGCCGACACCTTACGCCCTTCCCCGGCAATGAGCGTCGCCTCTACCAATGCGTCGGGAGCATCGGAAGCGATAGCCTCCACCAAAAGGAGTTTCCTGTCGATGTCCGGAGTAAGCTTGAGTCGTGCTATATGAGCCGCCGACACCGGTTCCAACCATACAGTCTGCCATATACCGCTCTGATTCGTATACCATATCATCTCGGCCACATCGTGCTGTTTCCCTATGGGATGCTTCACCGTCTGCCCCGGGTCCCATACCTTCACGGTGACAGTGTTCTCCCCGGATACAAGGGCAGGCGTTGCATCGAACGAGAATGGTGTGTAACCACCCGTATGTGAGCCTACTTTCACACCGTTGACCCATACCTCCGCCTTCCAATCGACAGCACCGAAATTGAGCATGACCCTTTTCCCTTTCCATCCGGACGGGACACGGAACGTGCGGCGATACCATATTTCGTCGTTTGCGGTGACATCGCGCCCCACCCCCGAAAGGGCTGACTGCGGAGCGAATGGAACCAGAATCTCACCGTCGTACGACTTCGGTTGCGCTGCATTCTTTTGAGTGATGGCATATTGCCACAATCCGTTGAGGTTGAGCCACTCGCCGCGCTTCATCTGCGGACGGGGATACTCCGGATGCACTTTGGCAGGATTGAGGTTCTCGCCCCATGGGGTGAGCATACGGTCGCCGGCCGGATTCCATGCCATTACGTCAACGGCGATATATAACGAAGCTATGAAGATAATGATAAGCTGTTTCATAAGGTATTAATGTCAAAGATTAAGGAAGTTTCAGTTCCACATGATAGGTGCCGGCATCGTATGGTACGGACGCGGAGGAACCAGGAAGCGACACGTCGGCCGTACACCCTTCCGGCACCGTGAAATCCCATTTCCAAAGGTCGCCGTCATATTTCCACGCACTCTTCACCACTCCGCGCGGTGTAGGATATTCGGCTTCGACGAAACCTATGCGGCGGTCAGGCAGCGGCTTCATCACAATGTTGCGGAACCCGGGATTATCCGTGTCGGCGCAGATTCCGGCCATGGTTTTCCATATCCATCCGCACACCGCCCCGTAGGCGTAATGGTTGAAACTGTTCATAGCCTGCGGACCCATGCCATGCTCCTTGGTGTATGAATTCCAACGCTCCCACATCGTGGTGGCGCCATTGTCGATGGAATAGAACCAGCTGGGATGATTGTGCTGGAGCAGCAACTCGTATGCGATGTCGGCCATCCCGTTGTCAGAGAGGGTTGACATTAGTATCGACGTGCCGAGGAAACCTGTCTGAAGCGTATTGCCATGCTCGGTGAAATTTTTACGCAAACGTTCAATCATGTTGTCCCTTGCTTTCCCCTCCACAAGCCCGTTGTGCAGGGCGAAGAGGGCCGGGGTCTGCATGGTGTTGAGCACCGGAGTAGTGAACCGTCCGCATTCATCGATGAAATTGTCGGCTATGCGGCGTCGTGCCCGGCGTTCCAGCTCTTCATATTTCTCCGCATCGCGTCCCGTGGCACGCGCCATATCGGCCATCATGCCGGAATCCATCACCCAATAACACGCGCACAGATAATTCCAATAGTTTATAGCCTCGGGAAGCACATATCTTCCGCCGTTGGAGTCAATGCCTGTATACTTGAGGCTGAAGCTCTCCAAAGGTTCGTAGCTAAGCCAGTCGCCCCATTCATAATTGGCATTCTCAGGAGCCAGACGGCAATGGTCATAATCATGCGCCGACACATGGTCCATATATCTCTCCATCGAATCCCAATGTTCATCCACTATGCTTTTGTCGTCAAACTGCTTCCATACGACCCACGGAACAATTATTCCGGCATCCGACCATCCGAGACGCATCACCTCGTCGCTTCCATACTGAGCCTCGGGAGCGACTCCGGTGTAGGCGCCGCTGGGGCGCTGGGTGTCGCGCACGTCGCGGAGCCATTTATGGAAGAAGCGCGAAGTGTTGGCAAAGAATGTCCCCGTTTCGGCAAACACCTGCGTGTCAGCCATCCACCCGAGACGTTCATCGCGCTGCGGACAGTCGGTAGGTACCGAAAGATAATTCGACAGCATTCCCCAATAAGAATTGGAGATAAGGCGGTTCACCATATCATGCCCCGTCACTATCCTGCCGGTTTCATGACTCTGCGCCACAGACGACACCGGCACCGATTCAAGAGAGTTTATCTCCACATCGCCGTCAGCAGTGACCGACACGTAGCGGTAACCGAAGAATGTGCATTCCGGCATATAGCTCACAGGCTTTGAATCGGCGAATGTATATCTCATGCGGATTCCGAGCTGGCGTTCGCGCAGATTGTCCCTGTGTATGCTCCCCTCAGGGCCGTCCATCCCTCGGGAGAAGGCTCCGTTTCCATCGTTCAGTATTTCCGACGGGCGGCATTCAAGCGTAACGCCCCTCGATCCTTTGAAACCGAACATAGGGACAGCTGCAGCGTTCTGGCCGAAATCCACCACAAGAGTCTCCCCTTTCCGGAGTTTCATTTTCTGTCCACGCACATAGCGGCGCAAAACCTTGACCGTGCCATGATGCAATGAATCCGCACCGGCGACACCCTTCCATATATAAGCCTCCTTAGGCTTCATGGAGAGGTCGTGACGGTAATATACCTCTCCCCCTTCCGAAGGTAGTATTTCACCCTGAAATTCAGTATTGATTTCCGGTTTATTAAAAGACAACATATCTCCAGGCATGGAAACCCGGGCATCGTAATCTTCCCCATCGAAAACCGCCGCGTGTTTCACAGGGCCTCCCACGCCGGCTCTCCATGAGATGGTGTCGGTGCAGATATATTCTTTCGTGCCGTCGTCATATACAAGTTCAAGCACTCCGCGGAATGCGGGCTTCCTACCTCGCATTCCTACAGCTCCCCCGGGAGATATAATCTTGTCGGCCCACCAACCCGGCGTGACCTGTGCAGAGATATGGTTGAGGGCTCCGGCATCCTTTATGAACACGTCATCCAGATTATACGTGAACGAACGTTTGGTTTTCTGCCAATGGGTGAACCCTGGTTTAAGGGCTTCCGCGCCTACAGGAGTGCCGTTCACAAAAATATGATAAACACCAAGTCCTGAGGTCATCCATTTGGCGCTCACCAAATTCTTACGGTTCTTGACATCCGAAAGAAACCAGCTTGCGCCATCGGCCGCACGTTCGTTACTTCCTTCTATGCGTTCCTCCACGACCTCCGCATCAGGGGCAGAAATCCAGACCGATTTCTGCCACAGGCTATCGTTCAAGGATTGCGTGAGAGCTCCGGCAGACTTACCGGGACTGTTGAATCCACATAGCATTAAAACGGTCATTGGAGCGACCGCAACCGATAATATAAATTTCATAAGCAACAATTATAGTCAGGTTAGTTCACAGGCTTTATGGAAATCGCGAAACCTCCTCCGGGTGCCATCGCCATCTTGAGGGCAGTCTTGGAATTCACCTTCTTTTTGGAGATTCGGTATGCCTGCGGATTGGTGAGATAATGCGCATCAGGTGCGTCGGCATAGATGGTGGCTTCGTATGTGCGTCCCGGGTCGAGGAAGTCGAGTTTCAGATTGGTCTTCCTTCCCTCATAACCGGATATGCCTCCCACATACCATTCGTCAGTTCCTTTAGCCTTACGCGCCGCCGTGATGTAGCGCGCCGGTTCGGCTTCAAGGTAGATGCTCTTGTCCCAATCTACAGCCACATCCTTTATGAACTGAAAAGCATCCATGAAATTGTTATAGACTTCCGGCACGTCGGCGGCCATCTGCAGGGGGCTGTACATGGTGACGTATAGCGCGAGCTGGCGGCAGATGGTGGTGTTGACGTGGCTGTGGTTATTCGGATTGTTTTTGCTCAGGTCGTTTTCGAAGATGCCGGGGGTATAGTCCATCGGACCTCCCTGCAGTCTGGTGAACGGAAGCACGCAGGTGTGCGACGGTGTGTTGCCGCCGAATGCCTCGAATTCAGTGCCACGCGCGCTCTCGTTGCCTATGAGGTTGGGATAGGTGCGGCAAAGTCCGGTCGGACGTACCGCCTCGTGGGCGTTGACCATGATTTTATGTTTGGCGGCCTCCGTCACGGCATAAAGGTAGTGGTTGGTCATCCATTGGCCAAAATGATGTTCCCCGGAGGGTATGATATTGGCCACATATCCGCTTTTCACAGAGTTGTAGCCGTATTTGTCCATCAGGTTGTAGGCCGCTTCCATGTGGCGCTCGTAGTTGCGCACGGACGAAGACGTCTCATGGTGCATCATCAGGCGCACACCCTTGGAATGGGCGTAATCGTTAAGTTTGGAGATGTCGAAATCAGGATAAGGGGTCTGGAAGTCTGACACGTAATCTTTCTTTACACCCGTTATGTCTTCCCATCCTATGTTCCAACCTTCCACGAGCACCTGGTCGAAGCCATGTTGCGCCGCGAAGTCAATATATTTCATCACGTTGGCAGTATTGGCGGGATGGACACCGTTGGGTTTCAATTTGGTATAGTCAGTCCGGTCGAGTTTCACCGAAGGGAGGTCCCAGGTGTAGACCCACGGTTTGCCGTATCCGATACATTCCCACCATACGCCTACGTATTTTATCGGTTTTATCCATGATGTGTCGGCATATTTGCACGGTTCGTTGAGGTTGAGGATAAGGTTCGACGAGAGTATGTCGCGTGCGTCGTCGCTGACCATGACGGTGCGCCACGGCGAAGTGCATGGAGTCTGTAGATATCCTTTGTTATCATGGGCATCGGGCGTAAGCCAGGAGGTGAATACGAAGTTCTTGTCGTCGAGGTTCAGATGCATGCACGAATAGTCAACCAGGGCTGCCTCATGGAGATTGATATAAATTCCGTCGTCGGTCTTCATCTGCAGTGAGGTCTGCACGCCGGTGGGAGAGAACTGGCACTTCTGCGGGAGGTTGATTTCACCGCACCGTGAGTTTATTTCCCTTATCTGCGAAAGTCGGCTTTCGTTATATTCATATTCCTGCGTGTCGTAATCACCCGGTATCCACCAGGCCGTCAGGTCGCCGGGCATAGCGAACTCGGTGCGTTCATCTTTCAACACAAAGAAGTTGAGAGGGCCTTCCTGTGGGAACTCGTAGCGGAATCCGACCCCATCGTCATACACGCGGAACTTTATGTCCATGCGCCGTCCGCTCTTTTCCTGCCGCAGCTTTGCGGTAAGTTCCTTATAGTTGTTGCGTATGTCGCTGTTTTCGCCCCAAACCGGCTGCCATATCTCGTCGAACGCGCATGAATCCACACCAATTACGGTAAAACCCTCAGTGAGGTTATCGTTCCCTGTGAGTTGAAGTCCCATACGTGAAGGTAGAATCACTTTGTTTCCCTTGTAATCGACGGAATATGTCGGCACCCCTTTTTCCACGTTGAAAGTTGCCTTTACGTTACCGCCGGGCGATGTCATCTCGTATGCGTATGACGAAGCAGCCAGCACAGGTATCGCCAAAAGAATTACAAATCTTTTTTTCATCGTTTCAATATGTTAGTTTTAACGGCATAGAATGAAATCGTCTCAATCTCTCTATCGTTTTTTTACCATTGAAAAACCGCCGGCCGATCATTGCCCTGAATTCCCGACCGGCGGATTCACCTATTTAATTCACCTGTAGTATATTTATGTTTATTGCGCCGGTGTGTAATATCCGGCAGCATAGACTATATTGCGGTTATAATCGACGCGCACCGTGTAAATACCGGGAAGGAAGTCGGGACCCGCCACAAGGTCGCCTGTGGCGCGGGGGCCTGTTGCCGGATCATCATACATGCCGGCGGCAAACATGCTTTCAGGCTGCGGAGATAGTATTGAGGTCGATGCCTCCTGCCCCCAATCACGGGCCTTGAAGAACTTGATATTGAAATCGGAAGGAAGATAAAGAGTCACCTCATAGACACCTTCTTCCACTTTTTTCATCTGCATGCAGTTGTTGTAGGTGTCGAGATTCCAAGCTGTGGCAGTTGCCGTGGGAGCGGCGGAAGGATGTCCGAATTTGATTCCGGCAACCCAGACGGCTGTCCCTTCGTCGAAGTTCATACCGCCCGACATCGTGAACGCCACTCCGAGAGCCCCGTCATAATAGATGTCGTATGTGCCACTGATGCCGGTAAACTTGGCGTTGTTCGGATCCGTCACCTCCCAGAAATCCGGCTGGAGTGCCTTCGCGAGATTCGGGAAGTTCTCGAATGCCACGGTTTGACCCTCGGCAAGTTCTATGGATATGTGGCAAACCGTACCTTCCACCCACATTTCATTACCTCCGATTTTATAAACCGGAACGTCTTCCACCGGGATATCCAGTTTCTCCGCCGTGAGAGTGTATTCATCCAAGTCAACCGAAATCGAATATACGCCGGGGGTGAAGTCGGCGCCGGGAATAAAATCACCCCACGTCGGATCCACACCAATCAGTTCCGGATTCAGGGATTCGATATCCTTGCCGCTGTATTCGTTCACTCCGTTCATATAATGGGCACCGGCAAACTTGAAAGCAAAACCGGGGGCAAGATACATGGAAAGCTCCCATTTATTCTCGTCCGTGTTGTTGAGGTTCATCATACCTTTCATCTGATGATTCTGCCATCCGGCAGGAGCCGTGACAGTTCCGGCTCCCGAATGACCCCAGTTGGCACCACCCACATAGAGCATTTCAGGATATTCAAGCCATCCGTGGAGCTCCGTGAAAAAAAGTTCCGTCGCCTTGTCCCATATAAGGTCGTAGGAACCTTCGTTACCTTTGAACGTCGCCTCCGTATCGGAAATCACATCCCAGAAATGCAGCTGCAAAGCTTTTTTCAAATCAGGCACACCTTCAAATTTCACGGTCTGTCCTTTGGCCAACTGCATCTCCACGCCATCGTATTGGGCATCGTATCCTCCGGTAAACGGACAGTCGATAGCAATCCCATCGATGGAAACCCCCATGTCGGGAAGGGAATGCCATAGGCTACCGACCAGATTCTGCATGTCTATGGTGAAACTATAGAGGTCGGAAGTGCCATTGAAAACAGCATATTCCCCGTCTTCGGAAACCGTGAAATAATTGCGCAGGTTCTTGTTTAAAAGGACCCCGGCACGTCCGATGCCGTCGAAATATACCTTCTCTCCCTTAGTGAGGGAAACTGTGCCGGAAAATACATTTTCCCCCGCTTCGTGCAGTTCCACTCCGTTCACTCGCGGAGCGGTGTCGGAATGACGGTATTCCGCCTGCGCCGACGAGCCGAGATCCAGATTATTACCATTGACAATCACGCGGTCTGCCCCCGCCGAAACACCGGCAGAGGTCTCGAATACCATCTTCTCGCCGGGATACAGGGTGACCGTTTTCTCGCCGACAGTGATTTTCAGTTGAGGTATTGAAGCGAACGCCGAGAGAGCCCCAAAGGCGGCTCCCCAAAGTATTATTGTATGTTTCTTAGTCATTTCAGTGCGATTTTAATGGTTGTCTTATTCACATTCACCAGATAGATGCCGTCAGCACAATCTTCAAGACTCAAAACAACGTCACCAAAGGCGTCGAGGGTTCTTACAATACGGCCATCTACGGTGCAGACCGTGATGACACTCCCGACGGGAAGATTGGAGAAACATATTGTCCGTCCGGACACCACCGGAGTATTCGTAGCTTCTATTTCCCCGACCGCACTCGAATTGTCTTTATCTAATTTCACACTGCTGATTTTAGCGGCCTCCACCGAATAGGAATTGGTTCCGTCGCTAAACACAATCTGGTCGCCTTGAATCTCACCCTCTACGGATGAAGATAGGGGTATTGTCACTGTTGACTCATCAGACAAGCTGAATGTCAGCCCTTTGTAAACATCGGCATGCATACAGAAAAGCGTAAAGGCAGCCGCGACCGACAGAATCGTTCGTAAAGGAGTTTTCATTGTTTTGTGATTTTTTGCTTCCGGATGTGGAAGCGGTTATTGGTTATTAATGGAGTCATCCCGCCACGCCACCGCAGGGCCGATGCCACGGCGGGATGATTTTATATAGGCATAATGCCCAGTTAGTTATTTAAAGGGAACCAACCATTCATTCCGACGGTGTATAGTAACCTACGGCGTAAACGATATTTCGGTTGTAATCAACGCGGACAGTGTAGGTGCCGGGCTTGAAATCAGGTCCGCCCACAAGGTCGCCCGTGGGACGCGGACCCGTTTCCGGATCAACATATTCGCCGGCGGCAAACAAATTTTCGGGAAGTGGGGTCAGCACCGTTGTCGATGCCTCCTGCCCCCAGTCGCGGGCTTTGAAGAACTTTATGTTGAAACCGTCAGGAAGCCAAAGTGTGACTTCGAACACACCTTTCTCCACCTTCTTCATCTGCATGCAATTATTGGGCGACGAGAGGTCCCATCCGGTGGCGGTGACACGCGGAGCCGAACCGGGATGACCCCAGTTGACGCCCGCCACCCACACGGCATTCCCTTTCTGAAAGTTCATGGCGGTGCAGAGTGTATAGACTATCATATAGTTCGGGTCAAGATAAATATCATAGAGGCCCGTCTCCCCCTTGAATATCGCCTTGCCTTCCAGGTCATCGACAATTTCCCAGAAATCCGGCTGCAGGGCGCTTTCGATTCCTCCGAAGTTGCCGAACGTCACTTCATCGCCCTTGCGCAATCGAATGGAATAATACTGATATGATCCGTTGGAGGTCATCTCGTTGCCGTTGACATAGAATGTCTCCGGTTCGATAATCATGTTTGTGGTGATGTCGAGTTCGTTGTTGTTAAGGTCAACCCGGAGATTGAAGACACCTGGCTGGAAACCGGAACCGGGCACGAAGTCGCCATAAATATTGCCTCCCACAATCTCAGGCTTCAGAATATTGATGTCAACCGACTGAATTTCATACTGAGGCTGCCCCATCAGGTGATCTTTGCAGAACTTGAACGTAAAACCCTGCGCAAGATACACAGATCCTTCGAAGATTCCCGGGGAAACACGGCGCAGGCTCATCATATCGGTGGGCCTGTCCCAACTCCAACCGTGTGTCGTTACCTTATAGGCACCCTGATGGCCCCACCCTGTTCCACAAAGGAACAGTTCGTCCGGGAACGCCTTTTCTCGCGGCTCAGTGAAAAGGCACGAACTCTCGTTATCCCAGATTATGTCGTAGGCACCGTCCTGACCGAGGAACACAGCCTCCGTTTCTGAAAGCACATCCCAATAGTGCGACTGCAGCACCGTGCGGAGCCGGGTCATGCCTGAGAAATTCACAGTCTGTCCTTGCGTCAGATTCATCCCGATTCCCTTGTATGTGCCATAGAACATTTCGTCAAGGCTTGCGCCATCTACCGAGACATTGGCAGGGGCCGGCCATTCCGGCCATTCCTCCACCTTATCGATATCCTTCTGGCATGAGCACATCGCGCCGATAGCCAGGAAAAAGGCGGCTAATTTATATGCGGATTTCATAATGGTTTAGTTTTTATAAGTGGAGGTAATGGACTGATATTCCGCTTCCGACACGCGCACTACACAGCCGTGGCGGGCCTTCGGGCCTTCGAACGGTTCCGACGTCCAGTTGTCACTCTCAATCGAATCAGCTGTATAGAGTTCGTAATAATAGGGATATCTCTCGCAATAAATCCAGAATTTACCCTCATCAGCACTCATCACCAGAGTCGGTGCTTCACGCTTGGGGGAAGTCAATGCCGGTCCCGGGTTTTCATACGGGCCGAGGGCACCTCCCTTGGAGCGGGCGATACGAACGGTTTTCGCGGTCTCGGGATATTCATCTTCCCAGCGTTCGTCCTTAACGATTGCATAATAGGCCCCATCAATCTTGCGGATTATCACATCGATGGTTGCCAAGTTCTCGTCATAGCCCGTGAATGCGAAGAGGAACTTCGGGTCGGTGAAGGTCTTGAAATCCTTTGTCTCGATATAGAAGGTGCGTTTCGACGCCCACTCCTCACGCGTTTCGCCGTTGCCCATGTTGCCGGCGTGCCAAGTGATGATATAGTTGTCTTCATCCTTGTCATAGAACAGCTTCGGGGCACCATACCAGTCTTCCTCGTTCTCATAGCCGTAAAGAGGCTTGATTTTATTGAATATGCTTTTGGAAAGCTTGGTGCCCTTCCAGCTAACAAGGTCTTCGGAACGCCAGAGCATCGGAATACCGGTGCCTCGCTTAACCCCGATCATATAATAGGCGTCGCGCCCCTTCATGATGTCAGGGTGTCCGGCATAGGCCGGAAGCACGGAGTTGCCGTTGTTGAGAGTCTCCCAATGGTAGCCGTCGCGTGAGACGCTGTAGAACAGAGGCCCGTAGTTTTCATTCGTCATGTGGGCAAAGAGGTAACCGCCCTCCTCACATTGTGGATGGACCGTCGGCGACCAGTCGCCCCCGTTGTCGGAGCAAGCGCTGAGCGTAGCCGACATCAAGGCCCCCAGAATTATATTTCTAATTTTTTTCATTGTCGGTAAGAATTAGTTTTCTATGTTTTGCATTCGCAAATCGTGGCAGCCTATCATATGCCACCTTCCACACTGCTGCGGTCGGCGTTCCACCCGTCGCGCTGGAAAGTCTGCTCAAGCACCACCCCGTTCTCCTCGCAGGCACGCACCGCATAGTCAGGGAGCGGCATATATTGATGAGTCGGTATGGTCTTCTTGACTTCGAAAACCTTACGTGCGTATTTGTTGTGGCGGATAAGGTCTATTTTACGACATCCTTCGTAGTAAAGTTCATGTCCGCGTTCCGTAAGAATGGCATCAAGAAACGCCTCCTTGCCTGCAGTTTGGGCAGCCGACAGGTTGTCGAGTCCTGCTCTGCGGCGCACTTGGTTGACGGCATCGATAGCTTCTGCCGTAACAGACCCGCTTTCACGGACCGTTAGCTCAGCGAACTGGAGGAGCGCGTCAGACCAACGGGCAATCGTCATGTCGGAACCTTGGAACGACGACTCCGTCTCAATCGGATACTTCAGACTGATGTAGCCGTCCCAACGGGTGCCGAGGTCAGCCCCGGTGATATGTTTGCCGTCTTTGGTCCAGAAGTCGGTGACGATGCACTCCTTGCGCTTGTCGGCCGCCTCGAAGGTGTCGTAGAAACCTTTGGCAAGATTATAGTAGGCGTTGTAGCCACCGCCCTGTGGCCAAAGGGCCGTGGGGACTCCATCAGGGTCATAGGCGGAAGCCTCAGAAGGAACGACAAGACGCGAATACATGTTGATGTTGCCATGTTTCTCGTTGCCGTTTGCACCGGCATCGCAGCTCACCGCCATGATGATTTCACTGTTCCATTCGTTGGCCGTCTTAAAAAGTTCTTTATAAGGATTGTCGCCTTGGGTGAAAAGCGAGTATTTCCCTTTCAGTTCGCCGAACATCTCAAGCCCTTTTTTATAATACCCGGCCATATGCCCCCCTTCATTGAGGCAATGGCGCATCAGGCAGAAACGTCCGTAATCGCGGGTGTATCGACCGAGTTCGGTCTGCGTCTCCGGTGCATTCTGCGCCGCGAACAGCAGGTCGTCATAAATCCATTCGCACATCTGGTCGAGCGTGGGACGCACCGTGGTGCGCTGCGCCTCGTCGTCAAACACTTTGTCATAATCCATTATCACGGGCACCGGGCCGTACATGTGCATAAGGTAATAAAGCATCATTCCCCTGCAAAGGCGCGCCTCTCCCAAAAGGCCATCGCGGGCACTTGCGGAAAGCACATTTTCCGGTGCCACCTCAAGTGTATGTATGATTTCCGTGAAACGCGTCACCTCTGCCGTCTGAGGGAAATGGTTCGGACTGTCCTGGTCATTGGGCCATCCTCTATAATAATAGCGGCATTGGTTGAAATTTGCCTGCGAGAGATGCAGCCATTCTCCCCCGGCCTTGACAGCCGTGGGGGCCATGATGTCTGACGTACTGTCGAAAAAGCGGACATCCCCGCCGGCTCCGATATAGAAACTGTATTGTCCGGTTTCATTGAATGCGTAGGCGAAGTTCCCCGCAAACGGCAAATAGCAGCTCATCATATATGAAACGTAATCCTCGGCAGTGTTGGGAAACTCCCCTTCCAAAAGGCTGCCATAGATTTTGGCGTCGAAATTGTTCTCGCAGCTGCCTAACAGCAACGCCGCCGACGCCAATATGGGAATATAAATTCTCTTTTTCATGATGTCCCAATATTAGAAAGTGATTTTCGCCCCGATGGTGTAAGCCCTCAACTGAGGATAGTTGGCATTATTGAGCTGACCGAAACTTGTGGGAACCTCAGGGTCGTTGTCGGAATATTTAGTGATGGTGAACGGATTCAAGAAATCGGCATATAGTCGGATGCTTCTCACATGTCCGTTCAACCAGCTCCATCCCAGGGTGTTGAAAGTATAGCCGAGTGTGATGTTGCGCACGCGCAAGAAACTTGCTTCTTCAAACATCACCTTATATCCGACGTTGCCCGGGAGCGTAACGTTCCTATTGGCGATGCCGGGAATATCACCGTTGGGATTGGTCTGTGAATTCCATGTGCGGTAGATTTGCTCGTTCTTGTTGGAGGCAAGCGTATTGATCATATCGCCAGGAGAACTATCGACAGTCATCGAGATATTGTTTTTCTCCACACCGAGCTGACCGTACATATAGATGTCAAGATCCCAATTTTTCCATACGAACGAGTTGCCGAAACCGAAATAAACTTTCGGGAGCATGTCCTTCATACAGATGTCGCCTTCATCGATTTTTCCGTCGCCGTTCTTGTCAACTATAATGGGGAAACCCGGTTTTTGAGCCTCCTCGGAAAGAGAGAGCTGCGACTTTGGCATATTGCTGCGGTCCATGTTGATGAGGCCGTCGGTGTCATAGTAATACATGGCGTTAAGAGGCTCACCCTTGCGCTTCTGATAGGGTTTGAAGTCAGTATTGGGCATATGTTCCACCCAGTTCTGTTTCAGATGCGAAAGCGACAGTGAAGTGGTCCACGTGAATTCGGGCAGACGGATATTTTCGGAATTAAGCGAAAGCTCCACACCGGTGCGTTTGTAGTGTCCGCCGTTCACCGGACTGGTGTTGAAGATACTCAACATTGAGGCGGGAACCCAGCCGAGCAAATCGGTCACGTCGTTGCGGAAGACATCGATGCTTCCCCAAAGACGGTTGTTAAGCACATAAAAATCGATGCCTATGTTCTTCATTTCCGTTTTCTCCCAAGTAATGTCGGGATAATAACCGCTCCGTATGAGGTAAGGCACATAGGACGTAGCCCCGTTGTCGAACTTCACGTCTTCCCTGCTCACGCCGATGGTAGAATAGAGTGTGGAGCCGAGGTTGTCGTTTCCGGTCTTACCGTAGCTTGCACGCACTTTCAGGAGGTTAAGCCATTCCACATCGCGGAGCCATGACTCGCTCGATGCCTTCCATGCCAATGACACGGAGGGGAACCATGCATATTTCTTATTCTTAAAGAACTTGTCGGTTCCGTCGCGGCGCACGGTGACGGCGAGGATGTAACGGTCGAGCACCGACACGTTAGCCCGTGCGAACTGTGAGCGTTTTTCATTTTCAGCTTTATTTGAAAATGGATTAAAGGGTCCGTCGGCGGCGCCGAGGTTGGAGTCGTTGATAATATCCTTGGCGTTGACGTAATTCTCGGTGAGACTGTTGGTCTTCTCAAGATACCGGCCCATCCCGACAACCGCATTCACATCCACTATGTTGCCCCAATGCTTATTGAAGGTAATCATTCCTTCGAGAGTTTCATATTGGCGCTCGGCATAGCTCAAAGAGCCACGCGACTGCTTCACCATGGAGAAAAACACATCCGAAGGTATGTAGGAAGAGCGGCGTGTGTTGTCTTTGTTGACGCCATACACAAAGCGCGCGGAAAGCATATCCTTGATTATGTCGATGTCGGCGGTGAAATTGGCATAGAAACTGTTCTGGCGCGTCTGGTCGCTTATTGCAAGGGTGGCCACCGGATTGGGAATCATTCCCATCACCGTATATTCTCCGCGTTCATCCTTTACGGGCCAGTTAGGAGGGAAGATGAATGCAGTGGTGAGCGAGCCGGCAGCGTTTATTCCCTTGTTGGCGGTGTCGCCTCCGATGAGGGCGTTGTCGTAACGGTTGTCGTTAAGGTTCACAATCGTTGACAACTTCATGAACGGGAAGAGCTGCGCGGTGACGTTGGTACGGAGCGTGTAACGACGCATCCCCGAGTTCTTCACAATGCCCACCTCGTCATAATAGTTGAGGCCAAGGTAATATTTTATCATCTTGGAACCTCCGTTGATCGAGAGGTTATGGGAGTTGACATGACCGGTACGAAGCACCTTTCCGACCCAGTCGGTGGTGGTGGCGTTGTTTATTTCGTCTTGTGTGAACTGCGGCGTCCAACCTCCGTCATAAGCTATATTACCGTAAGGATACTGGTTGTTGTTGTAAAGATACATCTCCTTGCTGAACACATTTACAAAATTCATGTATTCCTGGCTGTTAAGCCTGTTCACGCCGTAATTATAGCGTTTTTGCGTGGAGTGGCTGTATTCGTAGGAGATGGAGGGTTTCCCTTCAAGTCCTTTCTTGGTGGTGATAAGGACCACGCCGTTGGCAGCACCGATACCATAGATGGCAGCCGATGCGTCTTTCAGCACCTCGACAGACTCGATATCGGAAGGGCTTAGCCCCACAAGGCCTCCACGTTGCACATTGTCGGGGAGATTGAGTTCGGTGTTGCTTGTCTCAAGCGATGCCGTCGGCATGACCACACCGTCAACCACATAGACCGGAGCCCCACCGCCGCGAATGGAGATATCGATGGCTCCGCCGGGTTGCGTACTTTTGACCGACGACTGGACTCCCGCCGCACGTCCGAGCAGAAGGCCCTGCACGGTCGGGCTCGACGATTTCGAAACTTTGTCAGCCTTTACCGTGGAAATAGATGTGGTCAGGTTTTTGCGCGATGTCGTGCCATAGCCCACTACCACCACTTCGTCGAGAGCTTGCGTACCGGCCAGCATCTTCACATCAATGCGGCTTTTGCCATCGGTTTTTACCGTAACAGGGTCAAATCCGACATAGGTAAAAACAATCGGCTCGTTATCGGCCACCTCCACCGTGTAATCACCGTCAACACCCGTCACCACTCCTTTTGAAGGATGGTTGGACGGACGCACCGATACCCCGATAAGAGGTTCGCCGTTGGAATGGTCGGTAACGATTCCCGAAACATTCCGTTTTCCCGGTCCGTCATTCTGCGAAGCAGCTGTAGTCTTTTTCGAGGAAGTATTTTTCAAGGCTATCTGACGTCCGTCGATGACGTAGTTTATCCCGGTGCCTTGAAAAAGCTTGTCGAGAATAGCCGTCACCGGCTTATTGGTCATCGACATACTCACCTTGCGGTTCAGATTCACGTCACTGTTATAGAAAAACACGTATCCGCTGTTTTTTTCTATATCAGTGAGCACATCCTTCATATTTTTGTCCTTAACCACCACTGTGATCTTCTTCTGCTGATCGGGACTCACGTCGGCAGCCGCCGCAGGCATCCAGGTCAGGCAGCACAGCAGAATCAGGACTATGCGGGCAGCCAGTTTTACCCGCATTGATGTTGCGTTCCGTTGTTTCATATATTATGATTAGTTTTATGTTAGATAAGTTTGTTTTTCTTGCCCTTTCAGGCTTTGGTCATTCATAGAATGCTGGAATCATTCATAGGCTAACTGTTTTTACAAGGGATGCAGGAGGGGTACACCCCGGATGAGAATTTCGAATTAACTATCTCAGGCCTACGCCGTAAAAACGCCAGGGCCTAAATATTGCGCGCGATAAATATAGTTTCTACATATTAAACGCCCTTATGCCAATTTCCTACTCACTTTTTTATACAAAATAAATCCACCCGACAAAGCTACGGAGTAGGAAGACGCGAAAAGCGGCGGTAAATAACAAAAAAAGAGGAAGTTCCCTTGACAACAGGAACCTCCCCTTTCAGAAATAGAGATTGGGATATTATTTTTCGCTTTTTCTAACGGTTATTGCATCGTCGGTGAATTCATATTCCACCGGGGTTGAGAAAGAGACGGCACGCAACACATCTTCAAGGTTATCCTTCAGGTCAAGTTTTCCCGAAACCCGCAATGCAGCCACCTCAGGAGAGATTATTATTGTGCGGCCATAATAAAGGCTTAGCTTACGGAAGACATTCTCGAGCGAATCATCGGAATATATCAACAGATTGTCTTTCCAACAAATGTATGGCTCCACATCGACATGACGCGGTGTGCCTATCTCTTTGGTGCGTATCTCCACAAGTTCTCCCGGAGTAAGGCGCACATCGGCCCCGGTTTTGTTGGAGACATCGACACTCCCGTTTACAAGCACGACGGAACCCACCGCCTGTGAGGCATACGCCGACACATTGAACGACGTCCCGAGCACTTGCACGGAGAAATTATTGGTGCGCACCACAAAGGGAGACTTTTCATTGCGTGCGACTTCAAGATACACCTCTCCATCCACGAAAATCTCCCGTTTTTTGTCTAAGAAACTTGCGGGATACACCACCCTTGTTCCGGAATTGACCCACATGTGCGTGCCGTCGGAAAGAGTGAGACGCGCACGTCGCCCGCTCGGAACCACAAGCTGATTGCAGACCCCGGCTTCCGACTGCCCCCCTCGGAGCACGGATGAGTGCGACCGCACTTCCGGTGTGCCTTGTCCGTCGTAAACAATCTCCGCCTCTCGCTCCTTCATAAGCAAATCCTCGTTCCCTGGAATCATCAGGGTGATTTCCTCGGCGTTTCCCGGCGACGTCTGAGCAAAGATGGCATAATCAACCGGTGTCAATTGCGTAACCGGCTCCGGACGGATCATAAAATATGCCCCTGCCACCACTGCCACCGCAGCCACACTCGCCACAGCCGTCCAGACCATGCGCCGACGCAAACGTCTGCGTTGTTCGGAGAATGCACGCGACATCACTTCAGTCCATGACGCGTCGATTTCATCCCGGCACGTCGTCTCTTCCGACTCCCGGACATGCTTCAGCATTCTGAGCATCAACGAACGTTGGTCTAATCTATCTTTTCCCATTGTGATTCTCTATTCATTATTTTTACGATAATCATGTTAAAACCTACTCACTTACTGACATCAAATTTATTATTGCACGTTTTCTCACATCTCTTGCGCAATTATTAAAGAAGAAAGCTGCAATGAAATGAGAATAAACTGCCTCCCCGACATCAGTTTCCGGAGTTTGGCCAATGCCCTCGACACGAGATTCATGGAAGATTGCGTGTTGATTTCAAGAACCGCCCCGATTTCCTTGTACGAGAGTCCCCTCACGAAACGCAGATAGATGGCGATGCGCTGGTTCTCATTCAGAGAATTGTAAGACGCCAAAAGCTGCTTGCTGCGGAGCAAAGTCTCATCGTTGTCGCCGAACAGTCGTTCCAGGCCGCTGTCATCCATCCGGATATTGAACGAATGTTCGTCGAGCATATCGGTGGCTCGCGCGGAAGCGCATCGGTCGGATATGACGTTGCGGAGTGCTGTCAGTAGATATGGAAGCACCTGGTGCGTGTCTGAAAGCTTGCGGCTTGACAGTATCTTGACAAACAAATCCTGAATGCAGTCGCGGACGAAATCTGCATCATGCACAAATTTCATTCCGAAATTGAGCATAAGATTGTAATGACGCCTGTACAATACAGATGCGCCGTAGGCGTCACCCTTTCGCACAAGACGCCACAACGAAATATCATCAAGGTTGTCTTCTTTTGTTCCCATTCAGAATTAATATACGTTGCCGGTGAAATAAAATATCCATTTATTAAATTCTCTCCCTGTAATTCACATGCTGATTTTCATGGATTTTATGCGAATAAAGCGGAAAAATAAAAACTTAAAAACATGTTTACTTCACCACTGACGATGAATATTAGGTGATTTCGGCGCAAAAGTAATAAAATTAATGAAATTCTCCAATCGGAGATTTTAGAACGTCTTTATTTGTAGTGTTTCAGATTTTTCATTAATTTTGCCAAAGTTACACGGTTAAAACCCATATTCCCCAATGAACTATACCATCATTGACTTCATCAGCCTCCTCGGAGCCGTCTGCCTTTTCCTGTATGGAATGAAAGTGATGAGCGAGGGACTTCAGAAAGTTGCCGGCGACCGCCTTCGAAACATACTTGGCATCATGACCAAAAACCGGATTACCGGCGTGCTTACCGGCATTATAATCACAGCCCTTATCCAAAGTTCAAGCGCATCGACCGTGATGGTGGTCAGCTTCGTCAACGCCGGCCTTATGAGCCTCGCACAGTCAATGGCGGTGATTTTCGGAGCCAACGTGGGCACAACCGTCACCACCTGGATTATCTCCGCATTCTCTTTCGAAGTCAATATTTCCGACTACAGCATCCTGCTCCTCGCCGCCGGAGTGCCTATGCTGTTCATGAAAAAGAGCACCTACAAGTCGTTCGGAGAGTTCCTCATAGGGTTCTGTTTCCTTTTCATGGGTCTTGACCTCATCAGCAAATATGTACCCGACCTCCAGTCGAACCCGGAGATGCTACGATTCGTCACCGACTACGCATCTTTGGGATATGGGTCCGTCATCATTTTCTTCATATTCGGCATAATCCTTACGATGGTGGCGCAAAGTTCGGCCGCCACATTCGCCATCACCCTGATAATGTGTTCGCAAGGATGGATTTCTTTCTCCCTCGGATGCGCCATAATCCTCGGAGGCAACATTGGGACCACCATCACCCCTATTCTCGCATCGTTGAGCGGAAATCTCGCTGCAAAACGCACGGCAATGGGGCATGTGCTCTTCAACGTAATCGGCTCGATTATCGTGCTATTCCTGTTCCATCCGTTCATGAATCTTGTGGCAGACATCACCAAAGTCTGCATAGGCATAAACCCACTTCATATCACCGACTCCGAAATGAATGCCATGGCAGATTCCACCCTACTCGACCCCAAGGGGGGACTTACGGCAAAGGCGCAAAGCGCTATAGCATTCGGACTCGCCATGTTCCCGACAGTGTTCAACGCCTGCAACCTACTTATCATGATATGGTTCACCAAACTGTATGTGAAGGTGGTGTGCTGGATCATGCCTACGCGCCATAAAGATACCGAAGAAGAATTCACCCTCAAATTTATCGGCAGGGGAATGCTCTCCGCTTCCGAGCTAAATATAACACAGGCTCAAAAGGAAATCGCCGTGTATGGCGAACGCGTCGAGAGGATGCTGAAGATGGCCCACAGGCTCATACATCTCCCGGAAAAAGATTCCGAATACGCCAACACCTACAACCGTCTTGAGAAATATGAAGAGATTTCAGACCGCATGGAGATTGAAATCGGCAACTATCTCAACCATGTGGCGGAGGGGCGCCTGAGCCCGGAAGGTAAAATGAGGATTGCCGGCATGTTGAGGGTAATCAGCGAAATCGAATCGATTGCCGACGGATGTTTCAACGTGGCGAAGACTTTGACACGCCAACACTCCAACCATGTGGATTTCGACCCTGCCGTGCTTAAGGAAATCGACACTATGTACGACCTCGTTGAAGAAGCCATGGGCAATATGCTCGGAATACTGCGCGAGATGGAGACTCCCGAAGAATCATTGATTATCAAAGCCTATAACAAGGAGCGCGAAATCAACAACCTTCGCAACAGCCTCCGTGATTCAAACATTTACAACATCAACTCGAAGGAATACGGCTATCAGGAAGGCATCTTCTTCATGGACCTCATCAGCGAAGCCGAAAAACTCGGCGACTACATGCTCAACGTGGTGGAAGGAGTGAAACATCAGTTCCATCCGGCCACAGAATCATAGCAAGTAAAGTTTTAAGTACTAACTGAAAACTGAAAACTGAAAACTGAAAACGGAATAACCAACCAAAATCAAAAGATATGAATTCACATCGCTATTGCGTGATAATGTGCGGAGGAGTTGGCTCCCGATTCTGGCCATTCAGCCGAAACGACAAGCCAAAACAGTTTCTCGATTTCTTCGGAACCGGGAAAAGTCTTCTGCAACTAACTGTCGATAGGATTTTACCCATCGTCGGGGCAGACAACATAATCCTCGTAACCAACCGCCAATATGCCGGAATAATCCGCGAACAACTCCCGCAGGTAAAAGAATCCAACATCCTGCTGGAGCCGGCGCGCCGAAACACCGCCCCATGTATCTGCTGGGCGGCACACCATATCCATGCCCTCGACCCGGAGGCTTCTATCGTAACCCTTCCCTCAGACCATCTTGTCTTGAAAGAGGAAGCGTTCAGGAAAGCCATCTCCGAAGGACTCGACTTCGTAGAAAATGGCAATCGTCTTCTCACGCTCGGCATACAGCCCACCAATCCCAACACCGGATATGGCTACATCCAGCAAGGAGCTCCCGCAGAAGGATATTCGGAGATAAGGAAAGTGAAATCGTTCACCGAGAAACCGAACCTTGAAATGGCGAAAATGTTTCTCGACAGCGGAGAATTTTTCTGGAACGCCGGAATCTTCCTTTGGACTGCGAAAAGCGTGCTCGACGCATTTTCAAAATATTCACCTGAAATCGCCCAGCTGTTCGACGCCCCCGAATCAATCTACGGCACCCCGCATGAAACGGCATTCATCGACGAGACGTTCCCCCTCTCCCCGAGCATATCTATCGATTATGCCATCATGGAAAAGGCCGACAACGTGTATGTAGAAACCGTTGACCTCGGATGGAGCGACCTCGGCACGTGGAACGCACTCTACGAAGCGTCGCCGCGAAACAACGAAGGCAACGTAACCCAGAACTGCAAGGTGCTCACATCCGAATGCCAAGGCACAATGTTTGCAGTCGGAGGCGACAAAATCATTGTAGCGGCAGGCCTGAAAGACTATATCGTGGCAGACAACGGCAACGCACTCCTTATCTGTCCACGTTCCGACGAACAGAAAATAAGACAGGTGGTCACTGAAATCAAAACCAGATTCGGGGAAGAATTTGTATAACGGCGCATTCTTTTATTTAACGTTATTTTTAAAACGTTTTCACCTAAATACTACCGAAAAACAGTGGCGTAAAGTTGCACCACTGTTTTTTTTTAGTTATATTTGCAGCGTTTAAAGCAGTTATTTTTTCATAATTAATAGAACCACCAATCAGTTTTATTACAAAATGAAACGCGACCTTTTCCGAAGATATGTCTGGCTTATCGACACGGTGCGCCACGCCAAGAAAATCCAGTTCGAGGATATTGCGGAGCGATGGCTTAACACTCCTCTGAACGCCGACCATTCACAACTTGCGCTTCGGACATTCCATAACCACCGACATGCCATCGAAAACCTCTTTGGCATCCGCATTTCTTGCGACCGCGGAGACAACAACAGGTATTATATCGCAGACTGGCCGAAAGGGAATGCCACGAAGCTGAAAGTATGGATGCTCCAGAAGCTCTCTTTTTCAGGGCTTGACGAAGATACCGACCCTGTGAAACACAGAATAATCCTCGACCTTCCTCCAGAGGAAAAATACGGACTTACCACAATCATCGAAGCAATTCAGAAAAACAGAGTGATACGCCTTGTATGCGCCATTCCAACCCCCGACAACAAGACGTCTCTACTTATTGCCCCCTACTGCCTGAGATATTGGAGAGGACAATGGTTCATTCTCGGGAAAGACATAGAAACCGACCTGCTCCACGCATTCAATTTCGACCGCGTGCTCGACATATCGTTTTCTGACAAATATTTTGAATTCCCACGCGATTTCTCTCCGGAGATTTTCTTCCGCGACTTCTTCGGAATGGATGTAAACGACAAGAAACTCCCCGAAGTCGTAAGGCTTAAAATCGGTGGCCGCACACGCGACGAAGTACGCACCTTCCCCCTCCATGATTCCCAAAAGGAAATCATGACGCAGCAAGACTATTCCATTTTCGAATTATATCTTGTCCCGTCGGAGAAATTCCAGACCACAATACTCTCCCATGGAACGGATACAGAAGTGGTCTATCCGGAATCACTGCGTCAGAAAATCGGAGAACAAATCAGAGACATGGCGGAACGATATGCCCGTTGCCTCGAATCAACCTACAACACTCCCGACAGATAAGGACGGTTTGTTTTTTAGCGGAAGGCAACAATATCTTCCTTTACCCACCCATACACAGGGCTGTTATCGCATCCTTTGCGGCAACTGCCCTGTTTTTTTCTTGATTCGTATGGTTTTTTAAACTAATTTTGCGTATGATTAAGATTTTACGCACACTGACGATATGCATGCTCCTGTTTTTGGCAGGATGCATGAAAAACGAATCAAAACTCCTGTTCGAACTCCCTGCTGACATGAATGCGACATTCAGGGTGGTATATTACGCATCCGATAAACGCGGGGGAACGACGCTGGAAAACGTGGCCGTCATCACCAAGGGGAAGGGGGAGCTGAAATGCCCCATGCGAAACCCCATGCTAATATATCTATATCCCGGCACCGGACAGATTGACCCGATTGTATTATATGCCGAACGTGGCGACGACATCAAAATCACAGGCTCTTCGCCCGACCCCGCAACCTGGACGATCGAAGGCAACGAAATCGACCGGATGCTCTCGGAGTGGCGCACTGCCAATGCCTCGATATTGAAGAAAGCCGACCCTGCCGACACCAACAAAGCCGTGGCGCAATACGTAGGTGAAAATCCGCAGTCGCCGTTGTCTCCGCTCCTGCTTCTCACCGTTTTCTCAAGGCGCCACGACGAAACGCTTTTCCGCCGTCTTTGGCAATCATTGAGCGGCGACGCCCTCGACCACACCTGGAGCCGCATTGCCGCAAGGGCCGACATCCCCTCCGGAAGCGTGACCACTCCCGGAAGATTGAAAAGCATGGCTGTGCGGTCGCTGTCAAACGGCATCGACACCATCCGCCCGGATTCCGTAAAGGGCGCCCTGCTCTTTTTCTGGAACAACGGGCTTAACGACCGCCGACAACGTTTCGATTCTATCAAAGCCCTCGCCAAGGAATTTCCGGATTCCTCCTCAAGGCTTATCGCCGATATCTGTCTCGACCCGGATTCTCTCAGCTGGAGGTCGCCGCTCCGGTCCGACTCCCTTAAAGACGTGGCAAGGCTTTGGATTCCCGCAGGGCTTGCCGACCGACGCATAATGGCGCTGGGAGTGCCTCGCACGCCATTCTTCATCGTCATTTCGCCCGACGGCCACCAGCGTTACCGTGGCGACGACACTTCCGAAGCGTTTTCAGCTTTCAGGAAAACCATCTCTTCCAAACCGGCAACCGCCAAACCATAATACCAACCTCTCATAAACGGCATCCTTATGTTAACCAAAATCTATTCCGCCTCAATACAGGGAATCGACGCATTTCCAGTCACAATCGAAACCGACTCCGGACAGGGTGCCATCTTCTCTATCGTCGGGCTCCCCGACACCGCCGTCAAGGAAAGCCACCAGAGAATGGTGTCGGCCATAACCCATAGCGGAGTGAAATTCCCGCGCAAAGGTGTCACCATAAACCTCGCCCCGGCCGACATTAAGAAAGAGGGAGCTGCCTTCGACCTCCCCATGGCTATAGGGGTGCTGACCTCCAACGGTTTGGTGCCGTGCGAAAACCTTGCTGATTTCATGATGATGGGCGAACTCTCGCTCGACGGTTCGGTGCTACCGGTGAAGGGAGCGCTCCCGATGGCGGTGAAGGCGCGCGAGTTGGGTTTCAAGAAACTGATTGTGCCGGAAGCCAACGTCACCGAAGCTGCCGTGGTCAACAAAATAGAGGTGTATGGAGTAAAAAGTCTTGGCGAAGCAATAGCCCTTGTCGGAGGGTGTTCCGACCTTCAGCCCACGGCCATCAATACCCGCGAAATCTTCGCGGCTGATTCCGAAGGGTTCGATTTCGATTTTTCGGAGGTCAAAGGGCAAGACAGCGTGAAGCGCGCATTCGAGGTGGCATGCGCGGGCGGCCATAACATCCTGATGATAGGGCCTCCGGGTGCAGGCAAATCGATGATGGCTAAACGCATTCCATCAATACTGCCACCGTTGAGCCTTGCAGAAGCCCTTGAAACCACTAAAATACACTCCGTGGCGGGGAAACTGTCGAGAGGCTCGATGCTCATGACCCACCGACCGTTCCGAACGCCCCACCACACCGTCTCTCCCGTCGCCCTCGTAGGAGGCGGCACGAGCCCCATGCCGGGCGAAATATCGCTCGCCCACAACGGGGTGCTCTTCCTCGATGAATTTCCCGAGTTTCCCCGCCAGGTGCTCGAAGTGCTACGCCAGCCAATAGAAGACCGCGTGATAACCGTGTCCAGGGCTAAATATACCGTCAACTACCCCGCTTCGTTCATGCTTGTGGCCTCGATGAACCCGTGTCCGTGCGGTTACTACGGCCACCCTACCAAAGCCTGCACCTGCGCTCCGGGAGCCGTCGCCAGATACATGAACCGCATATCAGGCCCCCTACTCGACCGCATCGACCTACAGGTGGAAATTCAGCCTGTGGCGTTCGACGACATGGCAAATACCACCCCGGCGGAAAGCAGTGCGGAAATACGGAAAAGGGTAATTGCCGCAAGAGCCATCCAGCAACTACGCTTCCAAGGTGAAAAAGGCATCCATTGCAACGCACAGATGAACTCCCGCCTCCTCCACAAATACGCTTGGCCCGACGAAGAAGGACTCGCCAAGCTGAAAGACCGGATGACGAAGCTCAACATGAGTGCCCGCGCCTTCGACCGCATCCTGCGCGTGGCGCGCACGGTCGCCGACCTCGACGGCTCCGACCGGGTCCTTGCCCGCCACATAGCCGAAGCCATCGGCTATCGCTCCCTCGACCGCGCCAACTACGGCAAAACATTCTGACCCCGCCAAAGCCTTCCGGAGCACGCCGACACACACCTCCGACAAACCGGCTCCGCGGCAACGAGAAAGCTCCCATAAACCGCAATAACACCCCAAAAGCCCTCCTCCCTCCGCAGCCTCCCGGCAGCCCTCCAAAGCCCCGTAGCCTCAAAAGCAGCCTCGCAGTCTCCAAAACCGCCCCAAAGTCCTCCGAGTCGATTGAGAAGTGCGCTGCCGGTTTGTCGAAGGTGAAAAAAATGGTAGTTTGCCAGCTGAGAGAGACCCGAAAGGAGGATTAAGAAAGGGCTTTTATGCGGTTTTAATTAAAATCCTATTCATTAACTTTCATTTTGTAATAACTTTCTCATTTTTTAGGCAGTTACTTTAAAACTTTTTTGTAACTTTGCCGCAACAACAAAGAATAAAACGGAGGGCTTAAGCCCGGCCCGATAATTCAATATAAAACATCATGCTACAGTCCACTAATGTCAAGACTATCGACAAAGTTGTAGTCCGTTTCTCCGGCGACTCCGGCGACGGGATGCAGCTTGCCGGAAACATCTTCTCGAATGTCTCTGCAGGCGAAGGCAACCTCATTTCCACCTTCCCGGACTATCCTGCCGAGATCCGTGCCCCGCAGGGCTCCCTGAGCGGTGTCTCAGGCTATCAGGTGAGCGTCGGAAAAGACGTACACACACCCGGCGACCGCGCCGACGTGCTCGTTGCCATGAACCCTGCCGCACTCAAAACTAACCTTAAGTATCTGAAACCGGACGGAATCATCATCTGCGACGGCGACTCGTTCACCCCGGCAAACCTCAAGAAGGCTCTCTACGCCACCGACGACCCCATCGCAGAACTCGGCATCGACCCCAACAAAATAATGCTCGTGCCGATGACCACACTCCTCAAGCACACCCTCGAGGATTCCGGCATGGACATCAAGTCTATCATGAAGTGCAAGAACATGCTTGCGCTCGGACTTATCTGCTGGCTCCTCGACCGCCCCGTTGACAAGGTGCTCGCAAAGCTCAAAGCCAAATTCGCGAAGAAGCCCGCTGTTTACGAGGCAAACGAAAAAGTAATCCACGCCGGTTGGAACTACGGCCACAACACCCACGCCTCCATGCCCACCTACCGCATAGAGACGGAAGCAGCAGTCCCCGGCACATATACCGACGTCAACGGCAACACCGCCACCGCATGGGGCCTCATCCTCGCCTCTGAAAAGAGCGGACGCCCGTTGTTCCTCGGCTCATACCCCATCACCCCCGCCACCGACATCCTCCACGAACTTGCAAAGCGCAAAGACCTCGGTGTGAAAGCTTGCCAGATGGAAGATGAAATAGCCGGCGTATGCTCCGCAATCGGCGCATCTTATGCCGGACACCTTGCCGTGACCACAACTTCAGGCCCGGGACTCGCTCTCAAAAGCGAAGGCATCGGACTTGCCGTAATGGCGGAACTTCCCCTCGTGGTTATCGACGTGCAACGCGGCGGCCCCTCTACCGGCCTTCCCACCAAGACCGAACAGACCGACCTCATGCAGGCCCTCTACGGCAGAAACGGCGAAAGCCCACTCTGCGTAGTTGCCGCAGCAAGCCCCACCGACTGCTTCACAATGGCTTTCGAGGCAGCCCGCATAGCCATCGAACATATGACCCCGGTAGTGCTTCTCACCGATGCCTTCATAGCCAACGGTTCTTCGGCATGGAGGATTCCCGAAGAGGGCGATTTCCCTGAAATCAAGCCTAACTTCGTGTCCAAAGAACAGATAGAGAACGGATGGAAACCATTCGACCGCGATGCCGAAACATTTGCACGTTATTGGGCTATCCCAGGCACCGAAGGGGCCATGCATCGTGTGGGAGGCCTTGAAAAAGACTTCAATACATCCGTTATTTCTACCGACGGGCCCAACCATGAGCGAATGGTGAACGTGCGCCGCGAGAAAATCGCCCGTATCGCCGACCACATTCCCGCACTCACCGTGCAGGGAGATGCCGGAGCCGACACAATCCTTGTGGGCTGGGGAGGCACCTACGGCCATATCCTCACTGCGGCCACCGAACTCAATGCCGAAGGCACTCCCGTAGCCCTCGCCCATTTCAGATATATCAACCCGCTCCCGAAGAACGCTCTCGAAGAGCTCCGCAAATATAAGAACATCATCGTGGCGGAACTCAACACAGGCATGTTTGCCGACTATCTCCAGATGCATCTGCCGGGAAAAGAGATAAGACGTATCAACAAAATCGAGGGACAGCCTTTCCTTGTGAAAGAAATCAAAGACGGTGTTACAAACATTTTAGCTCAAGCATAACCTCATGGAAGATAACAAGACACAGACTTTTGTGGCGGGCGATTTCAAGAACGCGCAAACGGCCCGCTGGTGCCCCGGATGTGGCGACCACGCCATCCTCAACGTGCTCCACAAGGCTATGGCGGAGCTGGGCGTGGCCCCGAAAGACACTGCCGTGATTTCAGGAATCGGTTGTTCGTCGCGCCTCCCCTACTACATGAACACCTACGGCATGCACACCATCCACGGGCGTGCCGCAGCCATCGCCACCGGCGTTAAAACCTCCCGCCCCGACCTGACCGTATGGCAGATTTCGGGCGACGGCGACGGACTCGCCATCGGAGGCAACCACTTCATCCATGCCCTCCGCCGCAACATCGACATCAACATCCTCCTTTTCAACAATAAAATCTACGGACTCACCAAGGGACAGTATTCTCCCACTTCCGACCGAGGGTTCGTGTCCAAGTCGTCGCCCTATGGCACGACAGAAGACCCCTTCATCCCGGCCGAACTGGTGTTTGGAGCTCGCGGTAAGTTCTTCGCACGCGGTTTCGACATCACTCTCGACACCACCAGGGAAATCATGGTAGCCGCAGCCCGCCATAAAGGAGCCGCCGTGGTTGAAGTGCTTCAGAATTGCGTGATTTTCAACCATGGCATCCACAATTGGCTTTCCGACAAGGAAGTGCGTGCCGAGCGCACCATCACCCTCCGCCAGGGCGAAAAGATGCTTTTCGGCAAAGAGAATGAAAAGGGTCTCGTGCGCGACGGCTTCAGCCTGAAAGCGGTCACCGTCGGCCAAGACGGCTACACCATCGACGACGTGCTCACCCACGACGCCCACACGGAAGACGACATTCTCCACCGTCAGCTCGCCCTCATGGACGGCCATGAGCTTCCACTCGCGCTCGGAGTGATCCGCGACGTGGAAGGCCCCAGCTATGAGACCGACGTAGAGGCACAGGTGAAGGAAGTGAAAGAGAAGAAAGGCTTCACTTCGCTACGCGACATGATTACGCGCACTGCTGAAACCTGGACCGTATAAAACATCGAAAAAAAGGAATCTACGGTCTGTGCCGCACGGCGGTGCAGACCTATCACCGGAAACACGGATTTTTTAGGAAAGCAACGGCAAAAGCCGCTGCTTTCCGCTGTTTTTATGCACAAATTCCAATTTTACGTGCAATTTTTACTGAAAAATTTCCTCAATTGGATTTTTTTAGTTTACTTTGCAGCCTGAAATTACGAAAAATCATTATTTAACAACACAAAATTTAAAACGTTATGGCAGATATTGCATCAAGAGTAAAAGCTATCATCGTTGACAAACTCACCGTTGACGAAAACGAAGTTACTCCCGCAGCTGAATTCAGCAAAGACCTCGGCGCAGATTCTCTCGACACTGTTGAGCTCATCATGGAGTTCGAGAAAGAATTCGGCATCACAATTCCCGACGAGGACGCTGAGAAGATCACCACTGTAGGCGATGCCATCTCTTACATCGAAGAGCACCAGAAATAATAACAAACCCCTATCCCACACCAATTTCCCGATATGGAATTAAAAAGAGTTGTAGTAACCGGACTCGGTGCGCTCACTCCTATTGGCAATGACGTCAAGACAGCATGGGACAATGCCGTCAACGGCGTAAGCGGAGCGGGGCCCATCACGCATTTCGATGCGTCGAAATTCAAGACCCAGTTCGCCTGTGAAGTGAAAGACTTCAACCCGGCCGACCATTTCGACCGCAAGAAGGCACGCCAGCTCGACCTCTACGCAATGTATGCCCTTGTGGCTGCCGACGAGGCCATCGACGATGCCGGGCTTGAAAATGAGAATGTTGATAAAAACCGCGTAGGAGTGATTTTCGCCGCCGGAATCGGCGGTCTCCACACTTTCGAGGAGGAGGCCGGCTATTTCGCTCTCCATGGAGAGGAGCAAGGCCCTAAATACAACCCTTTCTTCATTCCTAAGATGATTGCCGACATCGCCGCCGGACATATCTCGATAGAGCATAGCTTCCGCGGTCCCAACTTCGGCACTGTTTCCGCTTGCGCGTCGTCTAACAACGCGCTTATCGACGCATTCAACTATGTGCGTCTCGGAATGGCCGACGCCATCGTCACAGGTGGTGCCGAAGCCGCCATCTACCCTGCAGGAGTAGGCGGTTTCAACTCGATGAAGGCTCTCTCTACCCGCAACGACGACCCCAAGAGTGCTTCCCGCCCCTTCTCCGGCAGCCGCGACGGGTTCGTAATCGGTGAGGGTGCCGCAGCCCTCGTGCTTGAAGAACTCGAGCATGCTAAGGCGCGCGGCGCGCATATCTATGCGGAAGTGGTCGGCGGCGGCATGAGTGCCGATGCTTACCACATCACGGCCACCCATCCCGAAGGCCTCGGCGCCAAACTCGTGATGGAAAACGCTCTCCGCGATGCCGGAATGAAGCCCGAAGAGATTGACTACATCAACCTCCACGGAACTTCCACCCCTGTGGGCGACATCAGCGAGGCAAAGGCCATTAAAGAGGTTTTCGGCGACCACGCCTATAAGATCAACCTCAGCTCCACAAAGTCTATGACAGGCCACCTTCTCGGTGCAGCCGGAGCTCTTGAGGCTCTTTTCAGCGTAAAAGCCATCACCGACGGAATCGTGCCTCCCACAATCAACCATGTGGAGGGCGACAACGACCCGGAAGTTGACTATGATCTCAACTTCACCTTCAACAAGGCTCAGAAACGCGACATCAACGCCGTGCTTTCCAACACCTTCGGGTTCGGTGGTCACAACGCCGCCATCATCCTCAAAAAATATAAAGAATAAATCTTTTTCAAGTCTCTTTATATCTCACAGGCGCTCCAGTCCGGAAGCGCCTGTGCTCTTTAATAATCCGTTCATAATAAATAATGCTCAATGCATAATGCATAATGCATAATGCACAATGCACAATGCACAATGCTCAATGCTCAATGCATAATGCTCAATGCATAATGCTCAATGCATAATGCACAATGCATAATGCACAATGCACAATGCATAATGCATAATGCACAATGCTCAATGCAAAATGCAAAATGCACAATGCAAAATGCAAAATGCACAATGCAAAATGCTCAATGCACAATGCACAATGCTCAATGCTCAATGCTCAATGCATAATGCTCAATGCTCAATGCTCAATGCTCAATGCTCAATGCTCAATTTATCATCTGGTTATAAATTATGAATTATGCATTATGAATTATGCATTATGAATTATGCATTATGAATTATGCATTTAACAATTATGGTTCAGAATTTCCATGAAAAAATCCCTTTTACTATTTGCAATCCTTCTCCTTTCACTTCCGACGTTCGCACAGACGCGTAAGAGCGTGTCGATTCTCGGCGATTCCTATTCCACGTTCGAAGGATTCGTGGAGCCTTCCACCAATGAACTCTGGTATTACGCCAAGCCGAAACAGAAGCAGACCGACGTTAACAACGTACAGCAGACCTGGTGGCATCAGTTCATCAAGGAGAACGGCTACAGACTGGAGAAAAACAACTCATATTCGGGCTCTACGGTAAGCACCACAGGCTATCAGGGCAACGACTATACCTCCCGTTCTTTCATCACCAGGATGCGCGATCTTGGAAGCCCCGACATGATTATCGTGTTCGGAGCCACCAACGACTCCTGGGCGGGATCACCACTCGGAGAGTTCGACTGGAGCGGAAGTTCGCAAGGCGACTTCAAATCGTTCCGCCCCGCCCTATGCTATATGCTCTCATATCTTAAAGACCGGCATCCCAACACAGAGATAATCTATCTCATCAACGACGGACTGAAAGAGAGCGTCACCTCCTCCATCGTCGAGGCATGCAAGCACTACGGCATCCCCTACGTGCAACTCCACGACATCGACAAAACCGCCGGCCATCCCAACGTCAACGGCATGCGCCAGATAGCCGACCAGCTGACCCAGGCCCTCAAATGAATCCTTCACAAGAAAATGTAGGGACCTGCCTCCGGCACGTTTGATTACATAAACCGCAAAAATCGCCTCCCTCATCTTCTGACCGTTACTACTCCTGTTTCTGCTGTGCTCCTGTCGTTTTATTGACAGGAGCACAGCAGAAACAGGAGTTTTATTTTACTTGCAGCCCCTCGATTTGACACGTTTTTGATGCCGGAAAGATGAGGAAAGAGTGCGGAAAGATTTCGCATTCTTTCCGCACTCTTTATTTTGTTAATAATCAACATTTAACACAAACAACAAAAAGCCTTCAGAAAGAAAATAAAGTCTCGAAAAAGCTTGCATTTCCTTCGTCTAATCAATAACTTTGCAACATTCAAACCAACCCAAATATCAACAGTCAAATGAGAAAAATCCTAACCATTTTCGTGCTCGCGGTGTCGTTCGCATGCTCCGTGGCAACCAACTCCGCAGAACAAAAAACTCCGGAGTAAATCCGTCTTAAAAAAGACGACACCACAACCAAAGACCATCCCAGAATGCCGGCCTGGTCGCCCGTTTATTGTCTCGTAACCGACAATGAGATCACTGTCTATTGCGACTATGATGCGGAAGGATTCGTAACCGCCATAGGCAGTAAAAGCGGAGTAATCGTGATGCAGCAACCGGCAAACCTTCTCGACGGCTATGTCATTACATTCGACGGCGAAGAGAGCCTGTCGGTCAACGTCACCATCGACGGAGCATCTTACTCCGGAGTAATCTGAACTTAATGCGTCGGTATGGGAAAAGCAATGCCGGATATTAATAAACCGATACTTTCCATCATCCTGCCGTTTGTCATTCTCTGCATTGCATCATCGTGTGGCGACAGCAAGAGAAAGGCATACGAGGAAGCCGTCATCGAGTGGACGGGGAAAGAAATTCTCTTCCCCGACTCGATGAGGCTCGTCGGCGGAGGGATGATTGCAAAGCCGGAAGCCGACTTCACAATCGTTTCCTACTACGATTCTGTCGGATGCACAGGATGCCGCATGAAGCTGCGGTTCTGGAACGAGTTCATGCAGCGCGTCGATTCCGTGCGCGGTGACAAAACCGTGAACCTGATAATGATTGCCGTTTCAAACGACGAGAAAGAATTGGACTATATTCGAAAGAATGATAATTTCGGATACTATATGGTATTGGATCCTAAGGATACAATCAATTCAATGAATAAATTTCCAGAGGATGCGGAGATTCAAACCTTTCTTCTTGATAAAGATTTTCGCGTATTGACATTTGGAAATCCTTTGATGAATCGAAGCACGGCACGACTATATATTTCGCTAATTGAATGTCCGGATAGTCTTGAAAATGTGCAAGTGGACTATACGGATGATCAAAATATATTGGAACATGATCTTGGTGAGGTGCCGGTGGGCAAAACTGCCATCTACGGATTCTCACTTGTCAATCAAAGCCGAGATACTTTAAAGGTAAGCGATATAACCACGTCTTGTGATTGTACAGAAGGTAAAGTAATTCCCATGGAGATTCCTCCCCGTTCGTCCTATATTGTGGAGGTGTCTGTTAATGACACCGTCCCGGGTGATTTCCTACGTAGTGTAACGGTAGCATTTGAAAACAATAAATCTCGTTTACTTCGTTTTGAGGTGACGGGAAAATTAATTAACAAACTAAAATAATTAAAACAATGAGAAATTCGAAGAAAATCTCTACAGGCCTTGCGATAGCAAGCCTTGCAATCGGAGGATTCGTGTATTCCAACGCGAATTCGTCAGCCACGCAGCTTTCGACACTGCAGCTCAAAACCATCGAGGCGCTTTCAAAGATTGAAAATGAAGAAACCGGATGTCAATGGGATGTCTTCAAGGACAAGTACGGTTGTACCAGGCACATATGTGTACAAGGAGGGAACGGATATGATTGCGAATGCGGTGAGGTCTCAATGGATTGACCTTGTTATTTTTCAATAAAAAGACACTTGCCTGACAGATAACGGAATCTGTCAGGCAAGTGTTAAAACATAATATGGATTTATATGGGTTCCCTATCCCGAACCCTATTGGTGGTACTAAAATAAACAGATCTTCTACATTATGGCAAAAAACAAGTGTATTCCCCTTTTTTTAATGTCCGTATTGGTCCTGGCAGGAATGACATGGGGATGCAACAGGAAAGATGTAAGTGACAGTCAAGGGCCTTTGCTGGGTGCCTATCCTTCGGATGCGCCCGAAAATCTTTCGGATCGCCGTCTCAGCGACATTTTCAGCAAAGTTTCAGAAATTTGTCTTGAAACCGGCGACAGTTGTTTGATCGGCGATTACAACAGCAAGTTTGTAAAACGTAACGGGGTCATCTATGTCAAATCATTGAACGAAATATTTTTATTCGATGACAAAGGCAAGTTCCTGCGTAAAGTATCCAAAGTAGGAAACGGCCCCGGCGAATATGACGGGATACGAGATTTTGACATAGTACCCGGAGAACGGGGAGACGAAGTGTGGGTATGTGCATCCAATGGTATTTTTCGATACAATTCCGCGACGGCCGATTTCATTGCAAAAATTAATTATAAAGGATATCCCAATCAACTGAAATATGTCAACGACACGACGATAATTGTTGTCAGCCCCGGTAAAAAATGGATTAATGTTTGCCGGACAGACGGGAAGGTTCGGAAACAGTTCCTTGACAAGGATCTTTCCATTGCATCCCATAAAATCGCACAATTCAACAAAGTCGGCCACCGCGTATTTTATCAATTAGAAGATTCGAATATGGCAGCCGTTTACAACGAGCTGACCGACTCGCTTTGCATGGAGCAGATATTCTCGGGAACAATAGGTCTGCCGACGGTTGAAGATTACCGTTCTTATCATGAAAAGTATGGTGATTTCAAATTTTATGAACCCATTGCCAAGGATTTTAACAGATTGAGCGTAGTGCGGACATGCGGAAACACATATTACGCATTGATTTCGAACAGCGACGGCAAAATGGAATTGGTGGTTTCAAATGGAGAAGATACCGCAAAATTCCTTTATAATCCGAAGGAGATAACAACATTCAATGATCTGGCCCCCGATGTGGATGTCCGTTACTTGATTACTCCTATGGCGACAGACAGTGATGACGGGATCCTTTTCATATTGGAAAAAGAAGAAGACGTTGAATCCAATCCTTGTATTCTGGACATTCAGGGGATTCTATAGCCCCTGTCAATATCTATGTAAGTATCTATATAAGAATAGTTGTACCATCATTATACCGTCCTACTAACATGGCAAGAGATTTAGTCATATTGTATTTATTCGTGGCATTCACTTGCTCCTCATGTTCGCGCGACGTCAATCTATCGGCCGCACTCGACCTTGCCGGGGACAACCGTGCCGAACTGGAAAAGGTACTGTCGCACTATTCCGGAGAGCCGGAGAAACTGCAGGCGGCGGAATGGCTTGTCACCAACATGCCGGGCCATTCCTCCGTCGGCGGCGAGGCGGTGCGCGCATTCTGCGACTCTGTCATGCACCGTGCGATGACGAAGCCGGAAGCGGATTCCCTGTGGAAGGCAATCTCGGCATCTTTCCCGAAACCGGAAAACCGCACCGACCTCCGGTCCGTGTCCGCCGGATTCCTCATCGACAATATCGACGCGGCCTTCAAAACATGGAAAGGGAGCCCCTGGCGCGACAGCGTCGGCTTCGAGAGTTTCCTCCGCCATGTGCTCCCTTACAGAATCGCCGACGAACCCCTGCGCACGGGGTGGCGCGATTCGTTGGCGGCGAAGTTCTCGCCGCTGCTCAAGGGGGTGACCGACCCGCGCAGGGCGTTCGAGATAGTCCGCAGGGAAATATTCTCGCAGGGAAAGACAAAGCCTCTGACATACCCTCACCTGATGGACGCGGCGGCATACCGCAACTATTTCTCCACGGTGTGCAAGGAACGGTGCATCCACCTTGCGGGCGCGTGCCGAGCTGTGGGTCTGCCCGTCGCCTACGACAACTGCGGGCGTTGGGCGAACTACAGCGACAACGTACATTCGTGGGTGTCGCTCGTGCTTCCGGGAGGCACCTACACCGTGGTCGATGACGATTCGGTGGCGAGGAAGCTCAATAAGATAGACGCCAGCGGGTATGTGCTCGCGCAGCCGATGCCAGAAGGCTACCCCTACGACGGAGATTTCCGCAAGAGGGTGGTGAAGGTGTGGCGTTCCACGTTCGACATCAACCCGACGGACGGCGTGCCGCAGTTCGGGGCGTCGGCATGGCTGTGCCATCCGAGGAGCGTGGATGTTTCGGAGGAATACGGCCTGACGGAAGCGGTGACGGTCGATGCCGGGGATGGTGTGGAGGACGTGTGGCTGTGTACCCATTCCCTGACGTCGGGATGGGTGGCGCAGGCGCATGCCAAAGCCGGGAAAGGGAAAGCGGTGTTCACCAACATGGGCGACTCCGTGATGCTCCTGCCGATGACGCTGAGGGGCGGCAAGCCGGAGGCCATCGGACATCCCTTCTACATCAGCGGCGGAAGGAAGGTGGAGGCCGTAGCCGATACAACGCACAGGGTTTCCGCGACTTTCACCCGAAAATATCCACTTGAACCGGGCAAACTCAACGGGTACGCCCGGATGCCGGGCACGAGGATAGTGGCGGGCAGGGATTCGGGTTTCCGCAACCCGGTGACGCTTTACACGCTCACGGATGTGCCTGTCTTCCACAACACTGCCTACGTGACACCGAAGGGGCGGTACCGTTGCCTGTGGGTCGAGACCGATCCGCCCGTGCGCCACTATATCGACAAGCTGGTGGCATACGGTTCGGACGGTAAGGTGATAGAGTCGGAAGGTAAACGAGGCCTTGACTTCGGCAGGCGGGTGGAGATAGCGAGGATAGACTATTATCCCCGGAGCGACGGCAATTTCGTCGAACCGGGCGACGACTACGAGCTGGCATGGTGGGACGGTACGGAATGGCGTTCGCTCGGCAAGCGTCACAGCGAGGGGTATGAACTGAGATACGACAACATCCCCCAAGGGGCGTTGCTGCTTCTCCACGACCTCACGAAGGGTAAGGAGGAACGGCCGTTCACATTGCAAAACGGACGTCAAGTGTGGTGGTGAACGGCGTTGCAGGTTGCACGTCATTATCCTTTTTGTTGAATCTCATTCTCCATTAATCATTTTAAATTATTACTTTTGCACAAACAACCGATATTTTTGAACTTATGATTTCCAGACACTGCATCTACGCGATTTACTCGTTGCTTTTCTTCTTCGTCTCCTGCGGGCCCACACCTGACCGCCGCATTACGGATGCAGACCGTTTAATCATTTCCAATCCTGATTCCGCGCTTTCATTGCTCAATCAAATAGAACCCGCATCGCTCAATGACGCCAACCGGAATCTGCTGACTCTCTTTTCAGCAAAAGCCGCCGACAAAGCTTATAAAACCTGCACCGACGAAAAGGCTCTCAAAAGTATGGCGGATTTCTATGAAAACAATACCGATTCGCTGCGCACACAGTCGCTCTTTTACTATGGATTATGCCTCAGCTACAACGGAAATCCTGACAAAGCCCTCATTCCCCTCACCGAAGCCTACAACTCGGCGAAGGAAAACGACGACCATTTTTATGCAGGGATGAGCGCACGCGAAATTTCAAGCATATACGGCAACATGCTCATAACCGACAAATGCCTTGAGTGGGCATTGAAAGAGAAGGAGAACTATGATGCCGCCGGAAAGCCCATACATTTCATCTGGGCACAACTCGACATATTGAACGCTCTGATATGGGGTGGACGTATCTCCGAGGCGCAACCGCTATATGACAAACTATCCACATCTTCCGAGGCCGACAATCCTGTTTTCAAGACGAAACTGTTGAGTGCAAACGCCGATATGGCTGTGATAAAAGGAGACCGGAAGGCGGCAATCTCCCTTTTCCGTGAATTGATAGATTCGGGAGAAACTTTGACCTCCCGCCAATGGAGCAAGCTGTCGGAAGCCTGTCTCGACCGCAAAGAGTTGCAACAGGCTTATTCCTCCCTTGATTCGGCAAGAATTTATGCCACATCAAACCTTGACTCCCTTTACGTTTTAAACATCGAAGCCAAACTGGCGGCTCAAAACGGCGACTTCACCGAAGCCTACCATAAAGCCATGGACTGGGGGGAACGAATGGCGGAAGACGCCGACTCCAAAATCATAACCCCTGGAACCGTGCCGCTTACAGACTTTCTTGAGGAAAAAAACACTAAGGCAAAAGCAAAACAAAAGGAATTGCGGGCCACGCTTATTGCTTCGGGCGCAATTATTCTGTTATTAGTGGCGGTTGTCATCGCTCTGGCCATCATATACCGTTTTAAAACCAGACTCCTCAAAGCAGAAAATGAGAGGTTTGCCTCACAGATAATCTCACTTAACGACGATTTACAGACAATAAGCAACCTCGCACAGGAAAAAGCCGACGATTCGGAGCAAACTCCGGAAGAACAGGATGACGAACGCCGGAAAGCGGAGGCACTGAAAAATGACCTCCGGAATCTTTTCGACAAAAATTTGAAAATGTTCAACGAATTGTGCAATCTATGCTACACCACTCCCCCCGTTGAAGGACGTATTCAGAAATTCCATTCTTCCATCTTAAAAATACTTAGCCAATTTCAGTCAGACCACACTTTCCGTGAAATAGAAAAAAGCATCGACCATCATTACGACGGATGGATGCGAAGGTTCAGAGAAACCTTTCCCGGACTTTCCGAGAACCAATATCAATTAGCCGCCTATCTTTTCATCGGCTTTTCCCTCAGCACTATAGCCCTACTGATGGGGAAACCTTCGGTCAATGCCGTGTATATTGCCAAACACAATCTAAAAGCCGATATAGGCAACGTGGCCGGTCCGGAAGCCGAAAAAATGAGAGCCAGAATTTCCATAAAACCATGACATCAAAATCCACCTCCCTCATCTTCTGACCACAATTATCTTCTGACTATAAAAACTCCTGTTTCTCTTGTGCTCCTGTCAATAAGCGACAGGAGCACAGTAGAAACAGGAGTTCTATCGTTTTTAAATCCCGGTTTATCGGAAAAAGTGTAATTTTTTCACATCAATTTTATAGGAAAAGTGTATTTTTTATATGTTATTTTCATAGGAAAAGTGTATATTTGCATCAGTAAAAAATATGGAAAAGTGTAATCGACATGCTATATCGTAAAATCCAAGACAAACTACGCAGCCATCTCTCGTCCGGTTCCGATAAAATAATAATCGTAGAAGGGGCGCGTCAAATCGGGAAGTCATTTATCATCCGGGAAGTAGGTAAGAAACTTTTCAGCAACTTCATCGAAATAAATCTACTGGAAGATAAGGACGGTCTGGGATTGTTTGGCAACGTCACCACTACGGAAGATTTTTATCTTCAGTTAGGAATGATTGCCGGCGACCGATTAGGCACTCGGAAGAATACCCTCATATTTCTTGACGAAATTCAAGAATATCCCCATCTTCTTACAATGCTTAAATTCTTACGACAGGAAAACCGGTTTACATTCATCGCAAGCGGTTCTTTGTTAGGCTTGACTTTACACCATACTACCTCCATTCCTATCGGGAGCATCCTTATCATGCCGATGTATCCTCTTGATTTCGAAGAATTCCTGATTGCAAACGGCATTGGTTCGGACGTTATAGGCTATATAAAACAACAATTCCGAAAAAAAGAAAGTCTTGCTGAAAGCACGCATCTCCGAATAATGGACCTCTTTAAGAAATATCTCCTATCCGGAGGCATGCCCGATGCTGTAAACACATATCTCTCCACCCATAACATTGTAAAAGTGAGGGAAGTGCAACAAGACATCCACACTCTCTACCGTGCGGATGCTTCAAAATATGATTTTTCACATAAACTGAAGATTGAACGGATTTATGACATGATTCCATCAATGATGGAGAGCAAAAAGAAGCGGGTCATAATAAAGGATATCGAAGATAAAAAGGGGGCTCGCTTTAAGTCATACGAAGAAGAATTCGATTACCTCATCGATTCCGGAATAGCATTGGAAGTTAAAGCTGTAACCGGTCCGCGCTTCCCTTTAATCGAATCGGGCACAAAGAACCTCCTTAAACTTTATCTGAACGACGTGGGTATATTGACCGGAGTGCTATACCGCAACAACATTCGGGCGGTCCTTGATGACGAATGCAGCGTAAATCTCGGAGCCGTTTACGAAAGTGTGGTGGCACAAGAACTGAAGGCACATGGTCATAACCTGTTTTATTACGACAACAAGAAGAAAGGTGAAGTGGATTATCTTATCGACAACTACGCCACCCTCTCAGTAACGCCTGTCGAAGTGAAATCAGGAAAAGATTACACCGTACACAGCGCCCTCGACGCATTCGTTGACAATTCGGATTACAATGTAAAGGAAGGAATCGTATTTTGCAATTCAAGGGAAGTCCGAAAAAAAGGAAAAGTGATTTACCTCCCAATATACTATGTAATGTGCATGGATGCGGATGTCGCCGACCCCGGCTCCCTTATCTTCTGACCACAATTATCTTCTGACTATAAAAACTCCTGTTTCTCCTGTGCTCCTGTCGCTTATTGACAGGAGCACAGGAGATACAGGAGTTCTATCGTTTTTAAATCCCGGTTTATCGGAAAAAGTGTATTTTATTCATATCGATTTCATAGGAAAAGTGTAATCACAGAAAGAGGGGGTGCCGGTTATGGCACACCCTCAAGGACCTACATCATTGTCAACCAATCACAATTTTTGGTCACTGTCAGTTAGCGGGAAAGTCAATCGGTGTATTCGAAGGGGACGGTGTGGCGGATGTCGGTAGAGGATGCGCCGATGTGCGCTTTGAATTTGCCGAGTTCCACCACCCATTCGTGGGCTTTGTCGTCGAAATATTTCAATGCCTCCGGTTTGATTACAAACCTTACGTTCTTCGTCTCGCCGGGCATAAGCTTCACCTTGTCGAAACCTTTGAGTTCCTTCACCGGGCGAGGAAGCGACGACTTCAGGTCGGAGATATAAAGCTCCACTATTTCACTACCCTCGCGACTTCCCTTGTTGGTGACCGGCACCTCCACCGTAATTTCGTTATCCCCACTAATCTTCGAACCGGAAACCACCGGTTTGCCATATTCGAATTCGGTATAGCTCAGGCCGTGGCCGAACGGGAAAAGCGCCGGAATCTTCTTGGTGTCGTGCCAGCGATAACCCACAAGGATATCTTCCTTATACGTCTGCTTCGGGCTCTTCCCGCCCTCTATCACGGAACCCGGAATAGCCACAACATCTTCCGAACCCTGCTCGATGCCGGGATAAGATTCCTCGCCAAACGAATTCGCGCCACAGTCCTCCAGACGGACCGGAATCGAATACGGAAGTTTCCCGGAAGGATTCACATTGCCCGCAATCACGTCGGCGATGCTTGCCCCGCCCATAGTGCCGAGATAAGAAGCATGTAGTATGGCCGGCACCTTCTTCACCCACGGCATCTCGTAAGCGTTGCCGGAGATATTGGCGATTACGATATTCGGATTTACCTTTATCAATTCCTCTATAAGTTGGTTCTGTCCGAAAGGAAGCTCATATTCCCTGCGGTCAGTGCTTTCGCAGTCTTGCCAGGAATTCTTGTTGAGTCCGCCGATATAAATCACCACGTCGGCATCCTTAGCCATAGCCACGGCCTCGGCGCGGAGCCTGTCTTGCTCCTCCTGCGGGATGATGTCTTCCGCCTCATAGAGGGTGCGTCCGCAAGCGTAACCCTGCGCATACTTCACCTTGTCGCCATAGAGGGTCTGCAAAGCCGAGAGAGGCGAAACATAGTCTTTCGGTTTCAGTTCCGATGAACCGCCGCCGTCGGTGAGGCGGCGCACGGCATTGTCGCCCACCACGAGGATACTACCGTATTTATCACCGTCGAGAGGAAGTATTCCGTTGTTTTTGAGAAGTATGATACTCTCGTCGCCGATAGCCTTGGCTGCCGCGTAATGTTCGGGAGTACACTTCGAACCGAAAGGTTTCTTAGTATTCATGGCAGTGCGGAAAATAAGGCGCAGGATGTTGCGCGCCTTGTCATCGACCGTGCTTTCCGGCACTACCCCTTTCTTTATCATCTCAAGATAAGGATTGGCGAGATAATAGTCGTCGTAACCGAACGCGCTCTCGCTCGTCAGTCCGTTGGTGTAGGAACCCATCTCGATGTCGAGGCCGTTGAGGGCCGCCTCCTTGGTGTCGTGCGCTCCGCCCCAGTCGGTTATCACCGCCCCGTCGAAACCCCATTCACCTCGAAGTATGTCGTTGAGCAGACGCTGGTTGTGGCAGCAATGCCGGCCCCATATCTTGTTGTAGGCACCCATGATTGACCATGCGCCACCCTCCTGCACCGCCTTCTTGAAAGCGGGGAGATAAATCTCGTAGAGGGCGCGGTCGCTGAGGTCAACATCTACCGTGCCGCGCCATTTCTCCTGGTTGTTGAGGGCGAAATGCTTCACGCAGGCAGCCACGCCGTTTTTCTGCAATTCCCGGATGTAAGGCACCACCATCTCGCCGGCGAGATAAGGGTCTTCGCCCATATACTCGAAATTACGCCCGTTGAGGGGCGTGCGGTATATATTGACACCCGGGCCTAATAGCACGTCCTTCTCGCGGTAGCGCGCCTCTTCCCCCACATTCTTGCCATAAAGGGCCGACATCTCCGGATTCCATGTGGCGGCGAGAGCGGTCAGCGCCGGGAACGCAGTGATGGAGTCGTTGGTCCAGCCGGCATAGCCCCAGTCGTTCCAGTTGATTTCAGCACGCACCCCGTGCGGGCCGTCGCTCATCCACAGTTCGGGGATGCCGAGGCGTTCCACACCCTTCGTGGAGAATTTGCTCTGGGCATGGCATAAAGCCACCTTCTCCTCAAGCGTCATGCGCGAAAGCGCGTCTTCCACACGCTTCTCTATCGGCGCGTTCTCATCAAGATAAACCGGTGTCGCAGCCTGCGATGCCGCCACGCCACCTGCCATTGTAATAGCCATCAATAATTTCGTTATATATGTTTTCATAAGGCTTTGATTGTCGCTGTAGCTTCTTTTAGTTCCGGAGAAATGGCTTTCACCTTTATTTCCCCTTTGCCACCGTCGTTGCGCACTATGAGAAGGGCTTTCCCGTAGAACGCTTTCCGGCGGTTGGATTTGAACGGTTCGAGCGATATGGGCGAACCGTTGTCAACCCCGCTATTGAAGCCGGGTCCTTCCACGGAGAACGTGATCTCGTTTTCGGCAAGCGGGCAAAGGTTGCCGTCCTTGTCGGTCACCTCCACCGTCACGTAACTCAAGTCAGCTCCATCAGCCTTGATTTCAGAACGGTCGGGGGTGAGTCTTATTGCATACGGTTCGGAAGCGGTCCTAACGGTGTCGCGCATCACCTCGCGCCCCTCTTTGCGGCTCACAGCCACAAGTTCGCCGGGGGTGAATGGCACGCGCCACATCACGTGGCAGCTCTTGTCGTCGGGCATACGTTTGCCGAGGCTCTTGCCGTCGAGATAAAGTTCCACTTCGTCGGCATTGTTGAAATAAGCCCACACATCCACGTCTTCTCCCTCTTTCCAGTTCCAGTGCGGGAAGAGATGGAGCACGTCTTTCTCGGGGCACCAACGGCTCTGATACATGTAGTAGGAATCTTTCGGGAAACCGGCAAGGTCAACGATTCCGAAATAGGAACTCCTCGCAGGCCAGCCGAACGGGGTAGGCTCGCCGAGATAATCGAAACCGGTCCATACGAACTGACCCATGATGAAGTCGTTGTCTTCCACATGGCGCATGGTCCCTTCGTGGGTGTTGCCCCAGGGTACATGGCAGTTGTCGTAAGAGGAGCAGGAGAACGACGGGTCGTAGAACGGTTTGTCCCACCTTTCGGGCCATATATACATGCTGTCGGAAGGCATGCGGTAATATCCCCTCGTCTGGAGCGCAGAAACGCTCTCGGTGACGATAAAAGGTTTGCCGGGAAAGTTCTTGGGAACGTCTTTAAACCAGTCGTCGTGATAGTTGAACCCGATTATGTCGAGCGAGCCGGAGCGGAAAAGATGGTTGCCCGGGTCGGGTTCGTTGCAACCTGCCGTCACAGGCCGCGTCGGGTCGAGCGTCCTCGTCATGTCGGCGAGTTTCTTCGTGAGCAGGGAATTGACCGAAAGGGAGTCGCCCTCGGCGGCGAGCATATCCTTTCCGTGTCCGAAGTTAAGGATAAGGTTCGCCTGTTCGAGCGAAAGGGTGTCGGCGCGGGCGTCGCTCCATTGCTCCAGCACTTCGTTGCCGATGCTCCAGATTATGATGGAAGGATGGTTGCGGTCGCGCACCACAAGGTCACGCAGGTCGCGCTCGTGCCAGTCGGGGAAATAGCGCGCGTAATCGTGCGACGTCTTTTTCTTGCGCCACATGTCAAACGTCTCGTCCATAACCATGATGCCCATGGAGTCGCAAAGTTCGAGGAGTTCGGGGGCCGGGGGATTATGGGAACTCCTCACGGCGTTCGCGCCCATCTCCTTCATGATGCGTAGCTGACGCTCGATGGCGGCTTTGTTGACCACCGCCCCAAGGGCACCCGCGTCGTGATGCAGGCAGACCCCGTTGATTTTCATCCGCTCACCGTTGAGGGCGAATCCGGTCTTGGCGTCGAACATAAGATGGCGGAATCCTGTCGTGGTTTCATATTCATCAACGGTCTGCCCGTCGATTTTGACGGTGCTTACCACCTTGTAGAGCACAGGTTTCTTCACGCTCCACAGTTCCGGATTATAGAACTGCATCGGCTGTTGCGCCACTGTCTTTGAATCTTTCTTCAACCGCAGACGTGAAACCGAGGCTGCCACCACGAGGCCGTTGGGAGCTACCACCTTTGTTTCAAGAACGGCTTTCCGCCCCTTTCGTCCGTTGTTTTCCACGTCGGTAATAACGGTAAACTTCGCCTCGCGCGCCGACACGCTGTCTTGCCTGACGAAGACACCCCACAAAGATATGTGGACGGGATCGAGCGCACGAAGCCACACGTGGCGGTATATGCCGCACCCGCTGTACCAGCGTGAATTGGGCTGTTCGGCATTGTCAACGCGCACCGCCACCACGTTGTCGCCATCCTCCTTCACCCATGGGGTGATGTCGTAGCTGAACGAAGCGTAGCCGTAGGGGCGCGTGCCGAGTTCATGTCCGTTTATAAAGACGGTGGCGTTCATGTATGCCCCGTCGAAATCTATATAAATCCGTTTCCCTTTCATCGAGGGAGACAGGCGGAACGTCTTGCGATACCACCCTAGGCCGCCCGGAAGCGCACCGCCCCCCGTGCCGGATGGATTGTCTTCACTGAAGCTCCCCTCTATCGCCCAGTCATGAGGAAGATCGAGCCTGCGCCATGATGAATCGTCGAATCCAGGGGCCGACATGGCCGGGGAATCCGAAAGTGAGAAGCGCCACCCTTTGTCGAACGACTCGGCACGACTGTCGGTCTTGGCGGTCGCCGTCGCGGCGGCCACCAGAACCATGGATAGCGTAATAAAGAACTTTTTTAACCTTATTTTCATCTGTATTGTTTCTTTTTACCGTTTCAGAGTTTCACCTCCACACGTTTTCCGGAATAAGCCACCTCAACCCCTTTGGCATCGCGCGAATAGCCCACCGGATGTTGCGGCGACACCTTCACCACATTGAACTTGCGCGACTTCAACATGCCGGGGAATTCACCTTTGCGGTTGCCGATGGTCAGTGTGCCTGTCGCGTCGTTGTAGCTTATCGGAATCATGGCATACTGCCCCTTCTCGTAGTTATAGTTGAGATTCTCGTCTTCATAGAGCGTGAACTCTCCGTTCTGTCCGGCATAGACATAAAGGTTGATTATGTCGGCAGGTTTCTCGTCGCTATACTGCATGGCGGGTCCGAAAGGCACGATAGCGCCCGAGCGGACGTAGAGGGGAAGCTGCTCATATGGCGCATTGACCTTGAGGGTCTCGCCTCCCTTGGAAACCAGCTTGCCGTTGTAAAAATCATACCATTCCGCCCCTTTCGGGAAATATACTTCGCGGCTGCGTGCGCCGTAGGTATAGACCGGGGCCACGAGGAACGCCGGACCGAACATATATTCGTCTTGCACACCTCGGGTGGCCTTGTCGGCGGTAAAATCCATCACCACAGGGCGCATCACCGTATAATCGTCGAAATACGTCATTCCTGCCATAGAATAGATGTAAGGCATGAGGTCGTAGCGCAGGTTGGTGTAATAGACCACCGACTTGTAGGCAGGATGGTTCTCCGGGGCGATATTGAAAATTTCGCGGTAGGGCCATTGGCCGTGGGCGCGGAAGAGGGGTGCGAATGCTCCGAACTGGTACCAGCGCGTGTTGAGTTCACGCCATTCCTTGAGGTCGGCGTTCTCTTTTCCAGTCTTAAGGTTTTCGGCTGCCGCCTTCACGTAGCGGTCTTCCACACAGAAGCCGCCGATGTCCATAGTCCACCAAGGCACGCCGCTGAGGGCGAAGTTAAGTCCGGCTGAAATCTGTGCCTTCATGTCTTCCCAACGGGTGGCGATGTCGCCGCTCCAGGTGGCTGTGGAATAACGCTGCTGCCCGGCGAATCCGGAGCGTGTCAGAAGGAACACGCGTTTGTCGTGGTCAACCCCACGCTGTCCGTTATAGATGGCATCGGCGTTCTCCAGGGCATAGGCGTTGAAATACTTCGTCGAGGGGCCGAGTGCGGTCGGGGTTATGAGGTCTTTGCGATATTGTATGTCGGTGCAGTCGCGGATGTTGGGTTCGGAAGCGTCCATCCACCAGGCGTCGATGCCGAGAGGCATGTAGTGGTCGTTGATCTGGCTCCAGAAAAGCTTGCGTGCCTCGGGGTCGTATGCATCGTAGAACGAACCGAGGTAGCCGGGACCTACCCAGTCGCGGATGCTGTCTTGCACAGGGAGCTTATACATCCAGCCGTTTTTGTCGAATTCCTTATAATGGTCGGTGGTGACATAAAACTTCGGCCACACCGAAATCATGACGCGGGCGTTCATATCGTGAATAGTATCGACCATTCCTTTCGGGTCGGGGAAACGAGCGCGGTCGAACTCGTGGCTGCCCCAAGAATCTTCCTTCCAGTGAAGCCAGTCGATTACGATGTTGTCGATAGGGATGTTGCGCTTGCGGAATTCGGCGAGCGTGGAGAGCACCTCTTCCTGCGTGTTGTATTTCTCGCGGCTCTGCCAGTAGCCCATCGCCCACTTGGGCATGATGGGAGCTTTCCCCGTGAGCGTGCGGTATCCCTTTATCACGTCGTCCATGTCGTCGCCATAGATGAAATAGTAGTCTATGCCGTCTTGCATCTCTCCCCACCAGCTCATGTTCATCTGGTCCTTGGGGTCGCGGGGGTCATAAACTCGCAGTCCGCAGTAAGCCACCGACCCGTTGGGCTCCCACTCTATCTTTATAGGCACGCGCTGTCCGGCCTCAAGGTTGCAGGAGAATTTGAAACTGTTGGGATTCCAAGCCGTGCGCCAGCGTTCGGGCACCACCTCTTCGTTGTTGACAAACACCTTCTGATATCCGGAATAATAAAGGATGAATTTGTATTCCCCGGTCTGCTTGGCTTCTATCTCGCCTTCGTAGGTGACGTGGCTTCCGGCGAAATTGAAATTCTGCGGAAGGTTGACCACATGGGCGAGGTCGCCCCTTTTGAGGTGTTCGAAATAAATGGAGTCTTCTCGCTGCACTATGGTCTGTTCGTCTGCCGACGCAGGCACATAGGTGCCGGTGAGAGCCCCCTCCTTCCCCTCCTTGTCGAAGAGTCTGAACACTCCGCCGAGTTGCTTGTAGCCGTCGGGGTTACCCCAGCGGCAAAGCGAATAGCTGTCCCAGAGGATACCGTAGTTATCGGTAGAGACCACGAAAGGCACCGACACTTTCGTGTTATACTGGAAAAGCTCTTCGTTTTTCCCCTTATAGTTGAATTCGTCGGCCTGGTGCTGACCAAGGCCGTAAATGCCTTCCTCCTCGTCAAGGCTTTGGAACACCTGACGCACCGTATAGCCTTTCGAGCCTTCCACTTCAATCGGAGAGAACTCCCTTCCCCCTTCGGACTCAGCCACAATCAGGCGTCCTTCCCTGTTATAGAATTTCACGTCGCCGGTGGCAAGAGAAACGGTAGCCTTCACCTCCGACGTCACAACCGATACCGTCGAATCGGTTTCCTCCACATCAAATTTCACATCGCCTGCAGGCTTGAGCACCACGAGGCTTGTGTCGTTCGAAAAACTTTTGTCGGGTGTGGCGGTCACCCTTATTATCTTGTCGCCGAAAACCTGAAGGCGCACCTTGCGCACATCGTTTTCCTTCTGCGCGGCAATATTGACCGTCACCCCCTGCGGGGTCTTCTCAAATTTACCCGAACCACAGGCTGCAAGGAGCCCGGCGAGCAACATTGCGGAAATGGAGCGTAATTTCATATAGATTTTAATGTTAGATTCTATCGCAAAATTACACATAAAAATCCCCGACACGGGTCTTCTCTTGTTGACTCGGCCGGGGGTGTTTGATAGCGGAGGGGTATGGTATGTTAATTTAAACGGTATAATTTGTTTCCTTCCCCTCTTTTCCCTGGTAAACGGAGGGAAGGATGCCGAATTCCTCCTTGAAATATTTGCTGAAAACTTTCGGACTGTTGAACCCGGTCTGATAGGCTATTTCCGACACGTTGAGCTGGCTTTCGCGCAGCAGTTGGGCGGCTCTCTTCAGCCTTATCACCCTTATGAACTCTATGGGGGTCTTTCCGGTTATCTGTTTTATCTTTTTATAGAGGCGCACGCGGCTCATGCCGAGTTTTTCACTCATTTCCTCCACCGACAGTTCGGAACGGTCAAGGTTGTCGGTCACATAGTTCACCGCCTTTTCGATAAATTTCTCGTCGAGGGGAGTGATTTTTATGTTTTCCGGCTCCGGGTCAACCAGACTTCTTCCCGCCCCCTTCGCCGTAAGCTGCACGAGCTTGCGCATCCTGAGCCTGAGCACGTCAAGATTGAAGGGCTTTGTCATGTAGTCATCGGCCCCGAGGGTCAGGCCCTCCACCTTTGCGCCCAAATCGTGTTTGGCAGTGAGGATTATCACCGGGATTCCGGCCGTTTCCTTGTCTCCTTTAAGCCTCCGGCAAAGTTCTATGCCGTCCATACGGGGCATCATAAGGTCTGCCACAATCACCGACGGTTTCCTCTCCCCTATTTTCTTGAGGGCCTCCTCGCCGTCAGCCGCAGTCATGACTTCGAATTCATCCTCTATTCCGTCTTTTATAAAATCCGTGATATCGCCGTTGTCATCAACCACGAGCGCCACCGGCCTTTGGTCGGCAGCATACCTGTCGGCCGATTCAGCCGTCGTTTCTTCCGGTTCATGCGCCGCTACCGCCTCCGGATGTTCCGTCTGTGCCTCCACGAATGCAGTTTCCCCGGTCTTCGCCTGCGAGTGGCGCACCGGAATCTCGATTATAAACACGCTTCCGTGCTCAACGTTGTCAGCCACCCTGATTGAGCCTTCATGTAGCCTTACATATTCGCTCACCATGCTCAGCCCTATGCCGCTGCCCATGCCGGGATGGGGGTCGCCGTTGTCGTCAACCTGATAGAAACGCTCGAAAATATGAGGTTTGTCTTTGTCGCTAACGCCAGGACCCGTATCAGCCACTTTTATCCGCAACACGTCCCTGTCAGTGCCCGTGCATTCCACCGACACATCCACTCGGCCCCCTGCCGGAGTGAATTTGAAGGCATTGCCGAGAAGATTCATGAAAATCTTCTCCATCTTGTCGGCATCGAACGAAAGGGGGATATTCTCGCGGTCGGAATAGAAAGTGAGGTTGATGTTCTTACGCTCTGAGAGGTTCATAAACGACGAGCAGACTCCCCGGGCGAACGAGACGATATCACCTTCCGACGGATTCAGATGCAACCCCGCCATTTCCGTCTTGCGGAAATCGAGAAGCTGGTTCACGAGAGAGAGGAGACGCATGGCGTTGTTGCGCATGAGCGTAAGACGTTTCGTCTGACGTTCGTCGGTCGATTCCTTCAGCATCGATTCTATAGGCGAAACTATAAGCGTGAGAGGCGTGCGCAGGTCATGGCTTATATTGGTAAAAAACTTGAATTTAAGCTGGTTAATTTCCTCCTGCTTACGCATGGTGTCTTCATGGCGTTTGCGGTCGAACACTTTACGCTCCCTTGCAATCACAATCCTGACTATAACATAAATTATAGCAATTGCCAACACGGCATAAACCATATAAGCCCAAGGTGTTGACCAGAACGGAGGATGGACGTAGATATTTATCGACGCCGGCGTCTCGCTTTCGAAGCCGTCGCCGTTGACTGCCTTCACGAGCAGGCGGTAATGTCCCGGAGAAAGGTTGGTATAGGTGACGTGGTTCACTCCACGCGGACATGAAATCCATTCGTCGTTAAATCCTTCAAGTTTATAGCCGAACACCGTCTTCTCGGGGAGCGCATAGTTGTCGGTGGCAAAATAGATGGTGAATTCTTCCGGATTATGGTCGAACTCCAATGTGGCGCCACGGTTCAACCCCTTGTCGTAAACCACGCGACCGCCTACCTCTTCTCCTGCGGCAATTCTGCGGTTGCCCATATAAAGGTCGGTAAACATCACCTTCGGGCGTGCGGTGTTGAATTTTATATCGTAAGGTGAAATCCTGTTTACACCGTAAAGGCCACCCACCACTATTTCCCCATCGGGAAGCTTGGCAAACGACCGCTGGTTGAGTTCGCATTCCTGCACACCATCGCTGCCGTCATAAACCCTCGACTTCACATCGAGATCACCGGTGCGTTCGTTGAAATCCACCTTCAGATGCACGAGGTTCGATCCCTCCGACACCCACATCGCCCCTCCGTTGTCTTCTATGAGTACCAATACGAAGAACTGGTTCCTCCCATCCCTGAGGTCGATGTCGTGTATTTGTTTATGCTGACGGTCAATCACCTTCAACCCGCACTGTGTGGCAAGCCATATCAAGCCCCGCGAATCCTCATATACCTGGTTTATGCTCCGACTGGTGGGGTTAGGCACATCACTTTCGTTGAGCCAGGCAGTCATTTTTCCGGAGGAGGGATCATAGACGGAGATGCCATAGGAGGTGCCGATAAACATCTTTCCATCGCGTGAGCACACCAACGACATGACATAGTCGGAACTCAAACCACTCTCCTGCCCCTTGAACGCCTTTGTTTCGCCCGTGGCGGTATTTATCCTGTAGAGCCCGACGCCCAAGGTGCCTACCCAGAGATTGCCCTCCTTGTCGGTTGTGAGCGACCACGGGAAACTGTCGTCGAGCAGCGTGCCTGTCACCATCCGGGAGAACTTGCCGTCGCGATATTTCTTCAATCCTTTTGCAAAAGACCCTATGTAGAGCGTTCCGTCTTCCCCCTGTGCCATGCAGGTGATGGCCGGAGGCATTACTCCTTCTGAAGGATCTATAATCCTCTCCTTGCTGTTGTCGGAGAGATTCCAACGCCACACGCCACTTGCGTCTGTGCCGACCCAAAGGGAATTACCTCCTGCCGATATCATGCAGTTAACGTCGGGAAATTCCTCCATACCGAACTTGCCGACAGTTTCATTGAACGAAAAAAGCCCTTGTTTGAATGTGCCTATCCACAATGTGCCGTCGGCATCCTCATTGAAACATAACACGGTGCTATGCCCCTTCAATTCCCCCGATTCGGGGAATTCTACGATTTGGAACCCCTCTTCACGTTCCACCATCCGTGCCAGTCCCCGGTGGTCGCGCGCAATCCATAGACGTCCCTTACTGTCCTGAAACATATTCTTCACAACCCCCGTCACCCCCTTCGGAGGAAGCCGGGAATCAAGCCATTTGGATGTGCGCGTGTCATATCCCATAAAGAGGTCGTTGCAGAAGAGCCATATCCTCCCCTCCCTGTCAGCATAGGCGGCATAGATATTCTCCGATTCCATACCGTTTTTTTCCATCGACAGGTCTTTCTCTTTTTTCACAACCTTCATGGCTTGCGGGTCTATGAAAGACAAAATCCCGTCTGTAGATACAGCCACAATCCCCTTGTCGGTCTTCACCATATCCGTCACCTTACAGCTTGTTTTCGAGCCTTCCACAGGCACAGCCCCGGTTCCATCGGAGCCAAGGGCATAAATCCCCTTTTCCAATACGGCTATCCATATTCGGCCGCCGGCAGCAAGCACACTGGTGACGTCGCCGTATATTCCCCGTTCCTTGAGGTAGGAGGCGATGTCATCGGTCACTTCCCCCGTGTCGGGATTGTAGATTCTGTATTTACCCTCGGCAAGTATCCAAAGACGTCCGCCGTTGTCTTCATAGATTCTTTCCACATAATTGTTGAGCCCACTTGTGCCTTCGGAATGTTCGTCGCGATACATCTTGACGTCGTATCCGTCATAACGGCACAGACCCGACGAGGTCCCTATCCAGAGAAAACCATCGGAATCCTTATATACAGAATTGATTCGTGTGTTAGACAAGCCGGTGGCGGTGTCGAGATGTCGCATCCATATAGCCTCTTCTTTTGCCGAAAGTAAAAAGGAGAACTGAAACGCAAGCAACAACAGAAGGTATTTTCTTTTAGTCATGGTTAACATTTGATATGCAAATTAAGCGAATGTTAACCAAACTTCCAAATACCACCGCAGTAAAGAGAGGCTGATTTAAAATACAAACCATTGGTTGATGACAATTTAAACAATTATTGATTACATTTAACACCATTATTGTTAACATTTGATAACCTTTGATTTTAATTTAACGCACCTAACATTACAAGATTAGGCACATGCAACGTCAAATAACAAGCTAACTTTGCAACCGAAAGATGAGCGAGAGGATCCAATGCCATCAATCCATGAGAAATTACATCCCGGACCATACGACCTTTCAATCATACCGAATATATCTAACAACCTAAAATATTTACCTGTAAACAATCTTACACCAATGGCAAAACAACTTATCGATCATTGCAGGGCACGGCTCTTCCACCTGGCGATGGTGGCGCTTTGTCTCCTGACAGGCTCCGGCGTCGCTTTAGCCGAGCCAATCACCGTGAAAGGCACGGTAACATCAGCCACCGACGGCGAACCTCTCATAGGGGCCACCGTCATGGTCAAGGGCTCTTCAACGGGAGCCGCCACCGACATCGACGGCAACTATTCCATCAACACCGAAACGGGAGCCACAATCGTTTTCTCCTATATCGGTTATGTGTCAAGGGAAATCAAAGTCACCGGTCCATCGCTCGACGTAGCCCTTTCCGAGAACTCTTCGGTGCTCGACGAAGTGGTCGTTGTGGGCTATGGCGTACAGAAAAAGAAACTCGTCACCGGCGCCACATCCCAGATCGAGGGCTCCAAAATTGCCGAGATGAACACCACCTCCCCGCTGCAGGCTATGCAGGGACAGATGCCGGGCGTTAGCATCGCATCCGAATCGGGTCAACCCGGTTCCGGCATGAAGGTTACAATCCGCGGTCTCGGCACAATCGGCAACGGTTCTCCCCTATATCTTATAGACGGCATCGGCGGCGACATCTCAACCCTCAACCCCGCCGACATCGAGAGCATCGACGTGCTTAAAGACGCCGCATCAGCCGCAATCTACGGCGCACAGGCCGCAAACGGCGTGGTGCTCATCACCACTAAACAGGGCCGCGAGGGAAGCGCGAAAGTAACTTTCGACGGCTATGTGGGCTGGCAGTCGCGCCCCAAAAAGGTGAATATGCTCAATGCACGGGAATATATGACCATCATGGACGAGCAAAACATCAACGAAGGGCTCGCACCATACGACTGGGCCAACCTCAAGAGCATCCATGACGCCGACGGCAACATCTACGACACCGATTGGCTTGACCAGATGTTTGAAGACAACGCCCTCTCGCAGAGTTATACCATCGGCGTTACCGGAGGCAACAAAACCTCGACCTATGCAATGTCGCTCGGCTATCTCAACCAGGAAGGCATCGTAGGCGGCAAAGAATCGTCGAACTATTCGCGCTACAATTTCCGCATCAACTCCGACCATAAGCTTTTCAACGGCATCGTCACCATCGGCGAGCAGGCTTCGTTCATCTACACGAAAAAGAAAGGCATCGATGTGGGCAACATCTGGGCAAACGGACTCCACTCGGCATTCCCCATGAACCCGCTGACCCCCGTTTATGACGAGGAGGGCAACTTCAACAGCACCGTAGGCAACGACTACTATCAGAACGGAGGCAACCCCTACGGCTCCATGCGCATCAACACCGACAACAAATCGACCAACGCCACATTCTCCGGCAACGTATATGCACAGATAGAACCTCTCAAAGGCCTTAAACTCCGCACCGTGTTCGGTGCCGTATATGGTTCGAGTTCATGGCGCAGGTTCCAGCCCAAATATAAGTTCTCCCCGCAGTCCGAACGCACCTACGACAGCGCGGACCAGAACATGAGCAAGAGTCTCGGCATGACGTGGACCAACACGATTTCATACGATTTCGACATCAAAGACCACTCTTTCAACGTGCTCCTCGGTATGGAATCCTACCGCTACAGCGGCGAATACGTGGGCGGCGCGCAGATTAACCTCAAGGAGGGCTTCAACGACTGGCAGCACGGCTACATCAGCAACGGCACCGGCAATTCGCTCACCGACCCGGGAATGGCCCTCGAAGGGTATCCCTACGACGACTCCCGCTCAGTCAGCTATTTCGGACGTCTAAGCTGGAACTGGCGCGAGAAATATATGGTGAACGTAACCGTTCGCCGCGACGGCTCATCACACTTCGCCCCGGGACACCGCTTCGGCACATTCCCGTCAGTATCGGCAGGATGGAACCTCTCGAGCGAGGAATTCATGGCGCCCGCGCAGGGATGGCTCGATTTCTTCAAACTCCGCGTGAGCTGGGGCCGCGTAGGCAACCAGAACGTTGACAACTACCAGTATCTCGCACCGATAAAGACCACCAACACTCACTATTTCTTCGGCCAGTATGTAGGACCCAACGGACAGCTCAACGAAGGCTACGGAAATATCCTCGCCAACAACTGGGGCGCATACCCATCGCGTCTGGGCAACCTCGACCTCACGTGGGAGACTTCGGAGCAGACCAACGTCGGTTTCGACGCACGTTTCCTCGGCAGCCGACTCGGCGTGAACTTCGATTTCTATATCAAAAACAATAAAGACTGGCTCGTGAAAGCCCCCATCCTCGCCACCGCCGGAACCGACGCGCCTTTCATCAACGGAGGCAACGTGAAGAACACCGGCGTGGAACTCAACCTCAACTGGAACGACGTGATCGGCAACGATTTCTCATACTCCATCGGGGTGAACGGAGCCTACAACCACAACAAGGTGGGAGCCATCCCCAATGAAGACGGCATCATACATGGCGAAACAGGTCAGATTTACAATAACAACCCCGAATTCTACAGGGCTCAGAACGGATACGCAATCGGTTATTTCTGGGGCCTCAAGACCGCCGGCATTTTCCAGAACCAGAAGGAAATCGACGACTGGCGCGCCGCAGGCAACGGATTCCTCCAGGCCAATCCCCAGCCGGGCGACGTGAGGTTTGTGGATATCGACAAAAACGGCAGAATCGATGACGACGACAAGACCGACCTCGGCAACGGACTTCCAGACTTCACCTACGGTTTCAACGTAAACCTCAACTGGCGCAACTTCGACCTCTCCGTAGTGGGTACCGGAGCGGCCGGAATGCAGATCGTGCAGAGCTACCGCGACCCGGGCAACCAATATGACAACTACACAACCCGCATCCTCCAACGCTGGACAGGAGAAGGCACTTCCAACACGATTCCACGCGTAACCAACCAGAACATCAACTGGCAGTTCTCCGACCTCTACGTGCATGACGCCGACTATCTGAGAATCTCCAACATCACCCTCGGCTACAACTTCGCCCCGCTCATCAACCAGAGCTGGCTCAGCAACTGCCGCGTATATTTCCAGATCCAAAACCTTGTCACATTCACGAAATATGACGGTATGGACCCCGAAATCGGATACGGCACTTCGTCATGGGTATCCGGCGTGGATGTAGGCTATTATCCGCGCCCCCGCACGTTCCTCTTCGGCGTAAACCTTGGATTCTAACAACTCCCCTTACCAGTAAATTCAGAAAGATATAAAAATGAACTAAGTACATGACAAAAATTTGAAAATATCAAATTTCGGCTTGTAGAGAGGTCT
>CAJUCW010000005.1 GCA_910585275.1 uncultured Muribaculaceae bacterium | reverse complement strand
TGTCGGCATCGACGATGGCGGCTTTCACTGAAGAACTGCCTATGTCATATCCTAACAGGTACATATTGTAACTATTTTATTCTTAATTATTTTTTGTTTCACGCGATTTGGTAGATTCTTTGCCGAATAGATAGGAAGGCTTGTAGCCACCGTAGTCGATCACGATTTTCTCAAATACGATTCCCGGGTCGAGAGGGGAGATCCGCAGGGTGTGGATTCCATCGTTATAATGGGTGACGTCTGATTTTACTATCTTTTCCACAACGCGGCGGGCAATCACCGGATAGTAATTGGTATATACATTTTCCGGAGCCTCGTTCATATTCCCGTTGAAGTTGACTACTTCAGGCGTATTGTCGTCAAAGGCAACTGAATAGCGATGCCCATCGAGGCGCGAGAAAGCAAGCGTTGATTTAACGATGACATGGATTGTAACGGAATCTGTAGTTTCCGGCAATCTGAAACGATATTCGAGGCTTCCCCCTTCGGGGTTTTCCGTATATGGCATAACCGCCATGCCGCTCAAGGTCCTTCCCATGTAGGGTATTTTCGTCCATTTTGCGGAAGAAGAGGGGTTGTCACAGGCAAAAAAGTGTTCCGCTTCCATTGCCACATATCCATCGGAAAAGTCATGGACGTAGCCTCCTTTGTCGGCGGTAGTCACCGTAAATGTTTCGGGAAGGGTGTCGGCATCGAACGAATCGTTCCATGAAGTGTAACCTATATGTTTCTGCGTCATCATGCCGTTCCATTTTCCGTTGGCTATGACGTGGTTATATTCATTCATGAGATATTTGTCGCGTTCGAAGCATTCCGCCACCTTTTCGGCCCAGATGTTAGCTTCCGGCAAACCTTTGGAGTGAAGGTCGTGGTTCATGGCTTGGGCGTAATACATCTCATAGAGGTTGGACATTACCTGAAGCGGGAACAGAAGTAGTTCGCGGTAGGTATCTTTATATCTGTTGTCGAGGGTGATATATTGGCGTAGGGCTTCGGTTTCCAGTCGTGCGAAATCATCGGCAACCGTTTTCCATTCGCCCGTATGAAGATTATAGGTGTTGCGGTCAAGGAGTTCGGGAGTGACCCTGCCGTTGTATTTGCAGAGCAGATTAAAGATGCGTGTGGCTTCCGAAGCCTGGTTTTCACCCAACTGTTGCTCGAAGAAACGGCGGGTATGTCCGAGTAGGTTGTCCGCATTGAATGCTTTCGGATTCCAGGCCATGTCGAGAAATAGGGTAATGGGGTATTCCATAGGTTTCAAATCTCCTACGTTAAGAATCCAAAGTCGGTCAACACCATAGTCGTAAGTGAGCTGGAGTTGTTCCCACATATTCTGTATCGGCGTGCAGTTCAGCAGTTTGCTGTTTCGAGGTGCTCCTACATAATCCACATGATAATACATCCCCCAGCCCCCGGGGTGTTTTCTCTCTTTTTCGTTGGGAAGGCGCCTGACGTTTCCCCAGTTGTCGTCGCAAAGGAGCAGTGTCACATCGTCGGGCACTTTAAGGCCCGCGTCATAATAGTCGAGCACCTCTTTATATAACGCCCAGACCTGTGGTGTCGCCGAAGCTTTCTTCCCGGTTTCCCTGGCTATGGTTTTACGTTGGTTTACGATTATTTTTTTCAGAAGGTTTACATCCGCATCCGCACTCATGGCTTCGTCGCCGTCGCCACGCATTCCGATTGTCACTATATCTTCAGTGCCTTTCATTCGCCTTATTCCATCTTTGAAGAATTTGTCGATGGTGTCTTTGTTGGTGGCATAGTTCCATGCGCCGTAGTTTTTTCGGTTTCTTGCCCATTCCTGGTGGTTTCGGGCCATAGGTTCATGATGCGAAGTGCCTATTATCACTCCCATCTCGTCGGCAAGCCTGCTGTTTTCCGGGTCGTCGGCGTAGAAAGCCCACGCCCACATGGCGGGCCATAAGAAATTGCCGCGTAGGCGGAGTATGAGTTCGAACACACGCTGATAAAACCTGTGGTCGCCGTATCCTGTGCCGTATGTATTCTTTACCCAGCTCATAAGGCAAGGCCCTTCGTCGTTGAGGAAAATGCCACGGTATTTCACGGCAGGTTCTCCGGCTGTGTATTCCCCTTTTTTGAGGTACAATTCCTTATGATGCGAAACAGGCACGTCGGCCCAGTCATACCATGGGGAAACGCCTATCTGTTCCGACAGTTCATATATGCCGTAAATCGTTCCTCTCCTGTCGCTGCCGGCAATCACTATCGCCTCGTCGATTCCTGGCAACGGGTTTTCAACGGTTTTCAGAATGTATTTTTCGTTTTTGCCCTCGAGTTGGCTTTTGTCGAGTTTTCCTGACTTAAAAAGGGGAGCCAAAATGCGGTCTCCTGCGGTTCCGATAAGTATTATCCTTTTTTCGAATACGTATGCATCGTTTTTGTCGATTTCAATTATGGATGCCTCTTGGCCGCATACTTTCTTAAAATCGTTCGAAAGATTTTTTGCGGCAAATAAAGTGCCTTTAGGAGCGTCTGTTCCTATTATTATAGGGAGAGGGACGGACTTCCCCGCATAATGCTCGATAATCGGGAAGCGGTCGGATGCCGCGTTTGTGAATGATATATCCCGATTGTCCAAGGCCGCCGCATGTTTCGGTAGAAGCACCGCTCCCAATAGAAGAGCCATTGCAAAGAGCTGGTCTTTGAATCTATTTTTTTTCATGATTAATAGGTTTTATTCCGATTGCAAAGTTATCGATTATTCTCCGAGCAAATGATTGATGAAGTAAATTACACTTTAGCATGCGTAATCGTGGAGTTAGCAGATGTCTCAAATGCTTTAAGATTTGTATAATGCATTGATTTTAACGTTCGTCTGATGTTACAAAACAATAATTAATGTTTAAATTTGCAAAGAAAAAAATACTAATCACATGAACCGACTTCTTTTCATAATCCTGTTGTTGTTCCATATTTCAATGGAGGGTGCACCTGTGCGTTACGGCAGACTTTTCTCCGACTACGGATTGATTTCAGGTCAATACACATCCATTTGTCAGGACCATGACGGATTCGTCTGGATTGGCACTGACCGTGGCGTGCTTAAGTTCGACGGTAATTCGCATGACTTATACACATACGACATTTCCAAGAAAAATTCGTTGAGCGACAACCGGGTGCTCCAGCTCATGTGTGATTCCAAGGGAAGGGTATGGATTGGCACCGCCAATGGTTTGAACTTATACGACCCCGCTACGGATTCTTTTCAGCTTATAAAACTATCACCTAAATTGTTTGACGGATATATCAACGCATTGTGTGAGCAGAAAGACGGCACAATAACTTTCCTCGTGGCGGGTGTGGGATTATATATAATCGGTTATGATGACGGAGAGCCAACGGCGGTGAGATATCTCATTAACATGGACGACGAGAAGGAGTTCAGTTCGATGATAAGCACATCCGACGGAAAACTATGGGTCGGGACATCGAAGGGCGCAGTTTATTCCATCTCCAAGAACGGGAGTTATTCCCGAATCAATGTTTCATCGGACTATATAATAGATCTTTCTTTGGAGGCAGACGGCAATATTATAGTGGCAGACCTTAATAAACTTTATAGGATAAATACTAAAGACAACAGGGTCGTCCCTCTGTATTCATTGCAGAGAATACATATCAACCGATTGTCGAATAGAAACAGGGGGCCTGTGTATATCGCAACCGCAGGCGAAGGATTATGGAAAATAGACACCGGGGGCAATGAAGTGATGGAATGCACCGACATATATTCTCCGTTTCTGAATCTTGAGAAATCATATATCGGGGCGGTGAGTTGTTCTGATGACGGCGATTTGTGGCTCGGCTGCAACTATCACGGGGTTATTATGGTGCCCGGGAAACAACTTCCTTTTTTATATTGGAGACTTTCTGACCCGTATTTTGAATATGGGGGAGGCATAAAAGCCATGACGGTGTGGCACGGAAACGTTATGATAGGATTTGACCGGGGTAAAATTGCAATGTTATCGCCGAAAGGGGAGGAGATAATGCATGCCGTAATACCCGGAGGGGGCACGATCAGTTCGTTTACCCATGATGGCCCTGAGAAGGTTCTTGTGGGAATGGCAAATGACGGAGTTTGGGAGATTTCGGTTCCGTCGGGGGCCGTGAAAAAGGTTGTCGAGATTCCCGGGAAGTATCCGGAAATCGTAACCGCTATAGGCAATGACGACGAGATTTTTATTGCACCGCAAGGCATCGGGGTGATGCGTTATAACCGCAAGACGGGCGATAGGACATGGCTTAAAGATTATCTTGTCGGAAAAGGTCTTACAAATCCTTATGTCACGAGTATGTACCGCACGTCGGATAATAAAATATGGATGGGCCATTATGGCGGTCTGGAATGTTACGACCTCACGGGCGACACTCTTGTGACGATAGACCAGGCTCCGTTCTGGAAGGGGGCTTCTTTCAAGGTGACAGCGGATGAAAACGGCAATCTGCTTGTGGCTGCAAGCCATGGCCTGATTCAGATTGATTCGAAAGGTAATGAAATCAGTAAGCTTACACAGGAAGACGGCCTTATCGACAATGACCTAAGGGCTATTGCGATTGACAAGGATGGCGGCCGATGGATAAGTTCGTTGCGGGGGCTTTCATACCAGCATCCGGCGCGTAAGAGGATTCTTGCCTATCACGGAGGATCGGGAATAGTGGAAAAGGGTTTTGACCACATCGCCTATTCGCCGGAAAACAATATCATGTTCCTTGGGAGTAGTTTCGGAATAACGTCTTTTTGCCCCGATTCGGTTAAATCAATAGGTTTTGACGTAGATATCAAAGTTTCGGCAATCTACTTGAATGATAAAAAAATCACGCTCGCCAATGAATTCAACGGCAGTCCGGTCATAAAAGGGCCGCTGCTTTCTCCTACGAGTATCAGACTTCCATATAAAGAGAATTCCCTCATATTGCGGTTATCGACCATGGATTTTCGCGACGGCTCAAACGTGAAATATCTGTGGCGCCTTATTGGTCTGAGCGATGACTGGACCAGCACAAGACCAGGGGAGAATCTAATTTATCTGCCCCACCTTGACCCGGGAAACTATCGTCTTGAAATAAAGGCTATGGAAAACAACATAGCTTCCGACATGCGGGTAATAGTGATTCATATATCTTCGCCGTGGTATTTTTCCACGATTGCCAAAATTGTCTATTTCCTTTTATTTGCGACTATGCTTGTGATGGTGTGGTTTCTATTTAAAAAGAAAAGGGCTGAGCTTGAGAATGAGGCAAAGATTAAATACTTTATGGATATTTCGCATGACATCAGGAGTCCGATAACGCTTATCCTCAGTCCTCTTGAATCATTGTTGCGACAACCGTTCGACAGCGATGTAAAAGGCAAATTGCAGTTGATAAACAGGAACGCACAACGCATACTCAGCCTTGTGAATCAGCTTCTTGACATCAGAAAGCTTGAAAAAGGAAAAATGAGGTTGTCCTGTATGCTTACTGATCTTAATCTTTTTGTGAGTGAGCTTGTGGAAATGTTTAAGCCGCAGGCTGAGGAGAAAGGATTGACGCTCGAATTTTCGGCCGACGATAATATCCCTCATATCTGGGTTGACAGAAATATACTTGATAAGATACTTGTGAATCTGATATCAAACGCTTTGAAGTTTACTCCCAAAGGAGGGAATATCGTGGTTAGTCTTACGCTCGACGCTTCAAACGAATCGGAAACTTTCGTAGATATCAGCGTAATCGACAGCGGCATTGGGCTCGATGCAAAGAGTGCCGGTAAAATATTTGAAAGGTTTTATCAGGCAAACGATAAAGGCGGAACTGCGAAGGGTGGATTTGGCATTGGGCTTGATTTATGCAGACGTCTTATCGAATTCCATCATGGAAGAATATCGGGAAAGAATCGGGAAGACGGGGTCAGAGGGAGTGTTTTCTCTATAATGTTGCCTGTTGAAAACGATTGTTATGCGGAAGATGAACTTGTAATAAAAACATCTGACGACAATTTTATACGTGAAGATATGCCGATGGTATTGCAGTCTTTGGGAGCCGGTACGGAAGGGGCGGCACGACAGAAAGTGCCGTCGGTCAAACGCAAGATTCTTGTTGTCGATGACGATAAGGAACTGACCGAATATATATGCACCCATCTCGAGCAGAGATATAAGGTGAAAGGAGTCGGTGACGGCAGCGAGGCGTTGAGGGAGATTGCGGATAATCCACCCGACATTATAGTCAGCGATGTCATTATGCCTGTGATGGATGGTCTTACTTTGTTGAGGAGACTTAAGGGAAATGCCGAGACTCATCATATCCCTGTCATACTTCTGAGTTCGAAAAACGATATCGCCGACAGAATGTCTGGCTGGGACAAAGGGGCGGACGCATACATAGGCAAGCCGTTCAGCGTGGAGGAACTTGAGGCGGTGATAGATAATATGATAGACAATCGTCTGAGAATAAAAGGGAAATTCTCTGGCGCGCAAGATACGGAAGGTAAAATTTCAGCACCGGAAGTTAAAGGAAGTGACGAGTTGCTGATGGAAAGAATCATGAAGATTATAAACAGGGATATAGATGATCCTAAACTGAATGTAGAGATGCTGGCATCTGAAGTGGGCATCAGTCGTGCGCATCTGCATCGTAAGTTGAAGGAGATGATTGGTATGACTCCAAGCGACTTTATCCGTTCGATACGGATTAGATGGGCGTGTGAATTGCTGCAGAAAGGCAGCATAGAAGTAACCCAGGTGGCATATACTTTAGGTTTTGCATCTCAGTCACATTTTTCCACGACGTTCAAGAATTTTATCGGTATGACCCCATCCGAATATCGCGCCAAGAGTCTTGCGGGGAATGCTCCAAAGCTTCCACCGGAGTTGGATAAGTATAAAGGGTAGGAATAATAAGGTTAGGAAATGTGGATTTTAACAATAATTTTTTTAATACAATACTGTTATTGATATGAATATAAAATTTTTAAAGGCTGCGTTGCTCGTTGTTGCGGCAATGTGCTGTAAAAGCGCGTTGCCGGAAGTGCGACTTCCCGCAGTGTTGTCAGACGGTGCGGTGCTTCAAAGAAATTGTCCCATAGTAATATGGGGCACCGGCGCTCCAGGCGAACCGGTTGAGATTGTTTTCAACAAAAAGAAAGCAAAAACCAATGTCCTTGCCGACAGCACCTGGTCGGCTCAGCTTCCTCCGATGAAGGCGGGAGGCCCGTATAAATTGCGTGTCAATGATTTAGAGGTGGACGACATTTTGATAGGCGACCTTTATCTTTGCTCCGGACAAAGCAATATGGAACTTATGGTGAGCCGTACGATGGATTTTTTTAAGGATGAGGTTGGTTCTTACAATAATCCTAAAATCAGGGAATTCAAAGTGCCTAAGGAATATGCATTTCATGGAGGCAGGAATGATGTTTCGACCTCAGAGTGGAAAAAAGCCGTGCCCGGCACGAGCGAACGTTTTGGCGCGCTCGTTTATTTCATGGCAAAAGAATTGTATGAGAAAAACGGCCATGTCCCGGTGGGAATTGTCAATTCAAGCTGGGGAGGAACTAAAATCGAAGCCTGGATAAGTGAAAATGCCTTGTCCGATTATCCGGTAAGGCTTCATAAATTGCGTATTTCTGAAGACGATGAGTATCGCAGCGCCCTCGGGCGTGGCGAGAGGCGAGCTCAATCTCTCTGGTACCGGACAATGGACTTCGACGACCCAGGATATAATGGCCCGGTCAACTGGAACCGTCCGGAATTTGATGATTCCGACTGGATTGAAACCGACCTTATGGATAGCAAATGGGGCATCAGGGATGGAAAGGCTTTGAACGGTTCCCATTGGTTGCGGAAAACGGTCAGTGTCGCTGATGAAAAGGATGGCAAAGGAGCGGAGTTAAGGCTCGGATGTATAGTCGATGCCGATTCGGTATGGGTGAATGGAAAATTCGTCGGCAATACCACGTATCAGTATCCGCCACGTATATATAGGATTCCTTCCGGAGTCTTACATAAGGGTGGTAATTTAGTGTGTATAAGGGTGGTTAGCAACGGTGGCGCCCCTCATTTTGTGCCGGATAAACCACATAAGATAATTTATGATGACGGAAGCGAGATTTCTCTTGAAGGGAAATGGCGGCATAAGGTAGGGGCAATGATGCCTCCCACTCCATCGGTCACGGATTTTTTCCAGACTCCGTCAGTGTTATATAATTCCATGATTCATCCGTTGGCGCACCTTCCGTTCAGAGGAGTGGTGTGGTATCAAGGTGAATCGGATGTTGATATACGTTTTGAATATGCCTCCCTTTTGAAATCGTTGATTTCAGATTGGCGTGCCACATTTTCTGATGACGGACTACCTTTTTATATAGTGGAATTGGCAGATTTCTTGCATGAATCGAATGTAAATGGGCGTAAAAGCTGGCAGGAAATGAGAGAATCTCAGAGAAGGGCTGCCGACGAATCGCCTTCGGCATGGTGGGTGCGCAACGGGGATATAGGTGAATGGAACGATATCCACCCGCGCGATAAAAAAACTCCGGGAATTCGCGTTGCCACGAAGATACTGGAGCATCCGCATAAATGAAGATATTATAGTTTGCATGGCATGTATAGCCGGAGGGGTTGCGTCGGTCAATTATGACGCAATCCCTCTTTATTTTATTGATAGAGGGGATATTTTGCATTTTTCAGATACATTTGTTTATCTAAATGTGACATGAATGGGGAGTGTTGTTACGGATAGCAATGTAAAAAACATTTATCTATACGTCATGCAGGGTGCTTTGTTATAATTTTGTGATGTTAACAAAAAACAACATCATGAAAGTAAAACAGACATTGATAATCGCCTCTCTCTCAATCCTGCATTTGACGGTAGGTTGTGGCTCGACCTCGAAAAGATTGGAACCCCAGTCTTCCGTAGCTATATTTGATTCTTTCAATTATTCCGGCAATGACACTTTTTATAAGGAAAATCCTCTTCCGGATGAAAGTTCTTTTTACAATCCGGTGCTTGCCGGATGGTATTCCGATCCTTCGATATGCACAAATGGAGAAGGAGATTATTTCCTTGTGACGTCAACGTTCACATATTTCCCCGGAGTCCCCATATTCCATAGCAAAGATCTCGTGAATTGGCAACAGATAGGACATGTATTGACCCGCAAGTCGCAGTTGCGTAATATGGAGAAACAGCATGTGAGCGGAGGTATATTTGCACCTGCCATTTCTTATAATCCTGCGAACAAGACTTATTATATGATTACGACCAATGTCGGCGACGGCAACTTTTTTGTGAAGACGCAAGATCCGTTCGGGGAGTGGAGCGATCCGATAATGCTTCCGGAAGTCAGAGGTATAGATCCGGCTTTCTTTTTCGATGAAGACGGCAAAGGTTATATCGTAAACAACGATGATGCCCCCGATGACAGGCCCGAATATCCCGGACATCGCACGGTCAGGGTCGTGGAGTTTGACACCGCTACCGATAAATGTGTGGGCGAGCGCAAGATTGTGGTCGATAAAGGATGGAGACTTGAGGATAAACCGATATGGTGCGAAGGACCTCATATCTATAAGGTGAATGGCAAGTATTATCTGATGACAGCCGAAGGTGGCACATCTGTCAATCATAGCGAAGTGATTTATCGTGGCGACACACCTTTCGGACCTTATACTCCTTATCAGGGAAACCCTATTCTGACACAACGTACCCTCGATGCCGCACGTCCGAATCCGGTGACTTGTGCCGGACATGCCGACCTGGTCAGGACTCCGTCCGGTGAATGGTGGGGAGTTTTCCTTGCGGTGCGTCCCTTTGCCGACGATAAGGAAAATCTCGGACGCGAGACGTTTATTATGCCTGTAAAATGGACTGACGACGGGTGGCCTGTATTCCTTGAAGAGGGTAAGACTGTTCCTATGATTGTTTCGCGCCCTGGCGTGAAGAGGGAGGAGAATGTAACGTTCGGCAATTATGAAAGAGTTGAAGATTTCAACGATTCCATATTGAGTCATGAATGGATGACTCTGAGAGGTCCGGCAGATAAGTATTATTCACTTACCGAAAATCCGGGATATCTGTCTTTGAAATGCGGGGAAGTCTGGTCGGGAGAGAAGGCGGAATTGCCTTTTGTATGCCGTAGGATAAACCATCATAATTTCAGCGCCGACACGAAGATGACGTTTGTTCCGGAAAATGACAGCCAGAACGCCGGGTTGCTTGTGTTTAAAGACGAGACTCATCAGTATTATCTTGCCAGGACCCGCGAAGGGGATAATCATTTGATAGAACTTCGTAAGATAACGGAAAGCGGACCACAGGCAATTGCAAAAAAGGAAATAGCCCCTTCTTCAACCACCGTGTCATTGAAAGTAGAAGGCCAGGGTCTTGGATATTCTTTCTTCTATTCTCTTGACGGCGGCGAGTCATGGCAGAAGGTTGCGGATGGAGTGGATGCCGGATTTACATCTACCAATGTAGCAGGCGGATTCACCGGCACTGTTGTCGGGATGTTTGCCTCCAATGTGGAGTGATTTCGAAAAAACGTTTTTACCGGATAAATTTTTTATGACCATGAAATATTTATTAGCGATTTCAATAATGGCTTTTGTTGGAGTCCGTTCGATGAACGCCACTGTTCCCGCGGAAGGGATTCCTGCTTCCACAAATATTCCTGAGGCCAGATATCCTTGTGTGGATTCGGATTCACGAGCCACATTCAAACTCCACGCGCCTGATGCCAAAGAAGTAAGGCTTGATATCTGCGGAAAAAAATATGACATGTCGATGGGCGAAGGTGGAGTATGGTCCGTGACTACCCCTCCGCTTGTCGAGGGTTTTCATTATTATTTCCTGATTGTTGACGGTGTGGCCGTAAACGATCCCGCGTCGGAGACATTTTATGGATGTGGAAGAATGTCGTCGGGCATAGAAATTCCGGAAAAGGCAGACCAGGCCTCATATTATAAATTTGATAAAAGCGTTCCTCACGGACAAGTAAGGGAATGTCGTTATTTTTCGGAAAAAGAAAATTCACAACGCCGTTGTTTCGTATATACTCCGGCCGAGTATGAAACGTCGCCCTCCAAATCCTACCCGGTGCTTTATCTACAGCACGGCATGGGCGAGGACGAGCGTGGATGGCATACGCAGGGACGTATGGCCGATATTCTCGACAATCAGATAGCTTCCGGAAAGTGTGTGCCGATGATTGTGGTGATGGATTATGGTAATTGCGGCTATATTCACGGTGCACGTCCCGGCGAGAGCAGAGACGAATTCGGAGCCTCGTTCACTCCGATCATGCTTGAAGAGCTGATTCCGTATATTGAAAAGACATTCAGGGTGAAGTCTGACCGTGATAGCCGTGCCATGGCGGGGCTTTCCTGGGGCGGACATGAAACGCTTGAAATCACACTCCGCAATCTCGACCTGTTCGCTCATATCGGTTCTTTCAGCGGGGCATTGTTTTTTCTCGGAAACGGTCTTGATAAAGCTTACGACGGGGTTTTCAATAGTGCCGATGACTTTAATTCGAAAGTAAAGACGTTCTTTTTCGGTATGGGGTCGGAAGAGAATTTCGGAAGCGACAAAATAAGCGGGGCGTTGAAAAAAGCCGGAATCAACCATACCTATTATGAATCGGAGGGTACTCATCATGAGTGGCTCACGTGGAGAAGGTGTCTGAATGAATTCCTTCCTTTAATTTTTAAATGATATCAAACCAAAACGATATGTATATTCCCAAAAAATATATTGCATTAGCATTCCTCTCGTTTGCGGTTTCGTCCGTAAGTGCCGACAATCCGATTGTGCAGACGTGTTTTACAACCGACCCGGCTCCGATGGTTCATGGCGACCGCCTGTATATATATACTGGTCACGATGAGAATAAAGCCGATTTTTTCTGGATGCAGGAATGGAGGGTTTATTCTACCGACGACATGGTAAATTGGACCGATCATGGGTCGCCTCTTGCGATAGAAGATTTCGAATGGGCCGACGACCGTGCGTGGGCTCCGCAATGTATAGAGCGCGATGGCAAATTCTATTTTTATGTGCCTCTTCATTCGAAACTCACAGGGGCTATGGCTATTGGAGTTGCCGTGGGCGATACTCCTACAGGTCCTTTTAAAGATGCCCTCGGCAAACCTTTGGTTGACGGAAACTGGGCGTATATTGATCCTACGGTTTTTATAGATGACGACGGTCAGGCTTATTTATATTGGGGCAATCCTAACCTTTATTATGTGAAACTCAACAAGGATATGGTTTCGTTCGACGGAGAAGTAGGAATGATTGAGCAAACCCCTGAAGGGTTCGGCAAACCGAAGTTTGTCGAGATGGAACCTGAAAAGAAGTATAATTCTACATACACGGAAGGACCTTGGTTCTATAAAAGGGATGGCAAATATTATATGGTATATGCAGCCGGAGGCATACCCGAGAACATATCATATTCCATGAGCGACGGACCGACCGGGCCTTGGAAATATAAGGGAGTGATTATGCCACAGTGCGACACAGGGTCTTTCACCAATCATAGCGGAATAATTGACTTTAAAGGGAAATCATATTTCTTCTATCATACAGGGAATCTTCCGGGGGGCGGAGGTTTCGGGCGAAGTGTGGCCGTGGAGCCGTTCGAGTATAACTCCGACGGCACGTTCCCTACGATTATGCCTACAAAAGAGGGGGCTCCGGCCATAAAGACCTTTGAACCCTACGGAAGAATCGAAGCGGAAACTATGGCATGGTCGGAAGGTGTGACTACTGAACCGAATTCAAATACAGGGCTCTACGTTTCTGATGTGCATGACGGTGATTTCATAAAACTTGCGAATGTCAATTTCAAAAGCGGGGGGCCGAAATTGTTCGGGGCTTCCGTGGCGAGTGCTCTTCGCGGGGGCAAGATTGAAGTGAGGATGGACGGTAAGGATGGCCCGTTGGTAGCTGTTCTCGATGTTCCCGGCACGGGTGGTTGGGAAAAGTGGAAATACATCGAAGTCCCTGTCTGTGCCGAAATACCGGGTGTGCATGACATCTATTTCGTGTTTAAAGGCAGGAAAGGTCCGAAACTTTTCAATATTGATTTCTGGAAATTCAAGTGATTTTCAAAATTATTTTAAAAGCACAAGCATGAGAAGACATATTTCTGCTCTATTGATAGCAGTTTTAGGTATGCTTCCCGCCTACCCTTGGCCCGGAATGGCAATGCCTGAACTTCATGTAGAGGGGCGTTGGCTTGTTGATGAAAACGGCAACCGCGTGAATCTTCATGGTTTCGGCCAGACATATAGTCCATGGTTCAACGAACAAGGAAAGAGATGGTCGAATTATAATGTGAAAGCATGTCTGGACTATAATAAAGGGCTGATTGACGATATTATGGAGGCCGGATGGAAATTTAATTTCCTGCGACTTCACATGGATCCATATTGGTCGAATATCCCCGGTGTCCATACAAAGGGAGAGAACGATATCTCTGCGTTTGATTACAACAGATTTTGCAAATATCTGTCGGAGGTTTTTATCCCTATGGCGGAGTATGCGGTATCCAAAGGTTTGTATGTAGTGATGCGTCCGCCGGGTGTATGTCCGGAGGAAATTGCCGTGGGTGACGCTTACCATAAATATTTGAAAAAAGTATGGGGATATGTGTCATCGCAAAAACGATTGACTGACAATCCGCATATAATGTTTGAACTCGCCAACGAACCGGTAAGGATAAAGGATACGGACGGTGAATATCGTTCGAATACCGACGGTTGCAACAGAAACCTGACGCAATTCTTTCAGGAAATCGTTGACTTGATGCGTGGGAACGGATGCGACAATATTCTTTGGATTCCAGGGACTGGCTATCAGTCGCAATATGCCGGTTTCGCCACTTATCCTGTGAAAGGGGATAATATAGGATATGCCGTGCATGTGTATCCCGGATGGTATGGGAGCGACGCTATGGAACCGAGTCATGAACTTGGAGGTGGATACGGCGGACATTTCGATGCATTTGCCGCCGGTTGGGACGCCCAGATAGCCCCGGCTGCGGAAATAGCCCCTATAATGGTGACTGAAATGGATTGGGCGCCCTCTTCCTATGGTGCATCATGGGGGAAGAGCATCACCGGAAAAATGTTGGGTCAAGGCTTCGGAGGAAATTTCAAGGTAATAGCCGACAATACCGGCAATGTAAGCTGGATGATTTTCACTGGTCCGGAATGGCTTGCCAAGTTTAAGGACGAACCCGGAAAAGAAGGAAATTATACGTTTCTCAATGATCCGGAAGCGTGTCCGTGGCCGGTATATCATTGGTTTCGCGATTATGCGGGAGAGAAAATGGATGTGTCGCAGCCGGAGTTGTGCCTTTCTCCGCGTAGCGAAGTAGTTGCATCAGAATATGTCGTAACCACCGGAGGCGTGAAAGGGGCGGCCCTTATAGGCGAAGGAGATGGATTCGAAATTAACTTCACGGGAATAGGGGATGTGGCTTTTTCAAATCCAGATATTATGGGTTTTAAAGATGGGAAATTTTTTGCTTACGAGCAAGGAGAGACCGAATGTGTTATTCACTATCTTTCGGGAGATGAGGAAGCTACCTCTGAAATAAAATTCATTTCAACACCTTTCCCTATGACAGAAGAGTGCTTCAATCCCTCCATTTGGGAAACAGGATCGTTTGATGCTTCTACGGGAAGCGTGACGACCGGGCAATATGGATTTGCGGGATGGAAATATACCAATCCACTCGACCTCTCCAAGTATGACTATCTTATAGCGGAAATTCAGTCGCCGTCGAGTTGCGGATTGTCTTTCAGGGTTTATGATATTGACAATTACTGGACAGACCCTGCTGTGGCTGATTTCGGTAACGATACAAGGGTCGTAATGGACTTGAGGAATCTTAAATCGACGAATGGAAGAATTATGAATCGGAATCACCTTTATTTTATAGGTTTCTGGACCTATGGAGGGTCTCCATTCCGATTGAAAGCTGTCTTTGCATGCAATGACCTTGATGCCGACTCTTCGGTTGATACTATCGATGGGGTGAATCGGATTGTAAATGTTACTTCGATTGATGGAAAATGCATCAGGACAGGTGTAAGCGAAAGTAAGGCCGCCGAAGGTCTTCCCCCGGGAATATACATTGCGGGTGGGAAAAAGATTATTGTAAGGTGATGTGGTTTATATTAACGATAGAGTCATGAAACTTTTTAAACTCTTGCTGGCGGGAATGCTCGCCGTTTCTACAAATATTTCTGCTATGGCTAAGCCGGATCCCAATTTCCATATCTACATTTGTATCGGGCAGAGCAATATGGAAGGCAACGCCGCCATTCAGCCGTTTGACCGTCTTGACGTGCCGCAAAGGTTCAAGGTGATGGCAACGGTTGATTTTAAGGATCCGCAACGTAGCCTCGGCGAATGGTATGTGGCCTGTCCTCCTTTGGTAAGGGAGAATACCGGCCTCACGCCGATGGACTATTTCGGCAGAACGATGTTAGACAACCTTCCCGACGAAATCAGCGTCGGTGTGGTGCCTGTGGCCGTGGGTGGTTGCCGGATTGAGCACCTTTTTAAAGATTATGATTCGGCGTCGGTGTCGGAAGAGGCAGAGTGGTTCAAGGCTTTTATGAAAGCATACGACAATCATCCTTACCGACGCTTGATTGAATGTGCGAAGAAAGCTCAGGAGAAAGGGGTGATAAAAGGTATTTTGCTTCATCAGGGGGAATCGAACAACGGCGACAAAGATTGGTGCAAGAAGGTTAAAAGACTATATGACGACATCTTGTCGGATCTCGGACTTGAACCGGGGTCGATTCCCCTTCTTGCCGGCGAAATGGTAAGGAAATCGCAAGGCGGCATATGCGGCGATATGAATGCTGTTATCGCTACACTCCCCGCCACTTTGCAAACTGCCCGCGTGGTTTCGACAGAAGGGCTTGCCCAAAAGGGCGACGGCTTGCACTTCACTGCACATACGTATCGAGTACTCGGATGCCGCTATGCCCTGGAGATGCTGGAAACTATGGGAGTAAAAGACCCTTATGTGGCATATTCAGAACAGAAGCCGCTTGAGTTTACAGCCAAACCAAGAAAAGGTGACTATGTTTTTGATTTCAATGACTTCATTCCTTCGATATGGGGCGAAGGGACGTTCGATTCTTCTTCCCGTGTCTTCAGCACCGGGAAGTGGGGGTTCGGAGGCTGGGAGTTCGAGAATTCAATCAATCTTTCCGGCTACCGTTACCTTGTGGCTGAACTGGATGGAGAAGATACTGACGATGTAGAACTCAGGGTGTTTGACACTGCAAGTTATCTTGAAAAGTCATACGAGGGTAAGTTTGGGGGCGGCAAACTGATTGTGGCTGAATTGAACGGTATGATGAAAAGACTGGAGACAGGAATCGTTGCTTTGGATACTTCTAAAGTTTATAGAATCGGTTTTTGGGGACATGGTAAGAATCCAATCCGCATAAAACACGTTTTTGCCACGAATAACAATCCATACGATTCAACCGAGGAATTAAAAGAATAAATTTATACAGATGGAATCAATGTTAAAAAGAGGAAAAGCATCGGAATCGAAAGGTTTTTATAAGCTTTCCATGTTGCAGTGCGTCGGATTTGGTTCAGGCGACCTTGCACAGAATCTGATATATCAGACCATAAGCATGTATCTGTTGTTTTTCTACACAAACGTTTATGGTCTTGAGCCTGCAGTGGCAGCAGTCATGTTTTTGATTGTTAGAATAATCGATGTGGTGTGGGATCCCCTTGTGGGCACTTTTGTGGACAAACATGACCCGAAGATGGGTAAATACCGTTCTTATCTGGTTTTGGGCGGCATTCCACTCACCGGTTTCGCCCTCCTTTGTTTTTGGAATGGGTTTTCCGGATCTTTGTTATATGCTTATGTGACGTATATTGGATTGTCGATGTGTTATACCTTGGTAAACGTGCCGTACGGTGCCTTGAACGCATCACTCACGCGAGACACCGCCGAAATAACGAAACTGACATCGGTAAGAATGTTTATGGCAAATATAGGCGGCCTCGCTGTTGGAATGGGCATTCCTATAGTGTTAAAGCTGTTTGACCCTTCGGAGACTGACGACCTTTCGCTCCATGACAGTGCATGGTTCAGCACGATGTGCCTTTATGGCGGCATAGGTCTTGCGTTGTTGATATTCTGTTTTTCCCAATGTAAGGAGCGTGTGGTGATGGACAAGTCGGAGACAGAGAATGTGAAGGTCTCGGATTTGTGGATGGAATTCGTGCATAACCGTCCGTTGAGAATCCTTGCATTCTTTTTTATCACGGCATTCGCCATGATGGCGATTGGAAACTCGGCCGGCGCTTATTATATCAACTACAATATGCATGGTAGCGCCGGGGAACTCTCTATATTTATGGGACTTGGTTCGATTCCTGCGTTTATTTTCATGCCTATGATTCCCGCCATAAAGAAAAGAGTCGGTAAGAAAGGTATGTTCAACATTTTTTTGCTTGTGGCCATAATAGGCATGGCGATGCTTTATGTCGTTTCGATGGTGCCTGTGTTAAAGCACATGTGGCTTGTATATATCGCCCAGTTTGTGAAATCTACAGGAGTTATTGTGGCCACAGGGTATATGTGGGCGCTTGTACCGGAAGTGATTTCTTACGGTGAATATACGCATGGAAGAAGGATTTCGGGTATTGTCAATGCATTGACAGGCATATTCTATAAGGCAGGAATGGCATTAGGAGGAGTGGTGCCGGGGCTTGTGCTTGCGTTCGTCGGTTTTAATATGGAAGCGCCTCAGCAGACTCCGTCGGCATGTCAGGGAATATTGTGGCTTGTTGCTGTAATTCCGGCTATGCTACTTCTTCTTGCGATGTATATCATTTCAAAATATGAACTCGACGACAACAGAATCGATGAAATCAACCGTATCATCGAGGAAAGAAACAAATAAAATAACCGAAATATTAGTATTATGAGATTATTATTGATAGGAGCGGCAGCCTTTATGGCTTTCACCCAGATGGGATGCAGTTCTGCCGGTAAGGAAACTGTGGCTTTGAAAGATCATTTCAAAAATGATTTTCTGGTGGGATGCGCAATCCCTACCAGCCAGTTGAACGGACGGGATCCGAAAGCGGATTCGGTGGTTTCGCTTCACTTCAATTCCATTGTGGCGGAGAATTGCATGAAACATGAAAAATTAGTGCCTCATGAAGGAGCTTATTTCTGGGACGATGCCGATAAGTTTGTGAAATTCGGAGAGGAAAGGGGAATGGCTATAGTCGGCCATACCCTGGTGTGGCATTCCCAGCTTGCTCCGTGGTTTCCTTATGATTCGGAAGGGAAATATGTAAGTGCCGACGTTTTGAAAGCAAGAATGCGTGACTATATTCACACCGTAGTCGGCAGATATAAGGGACGTGTGAAGACCTGGGAAGTGGTCAACGAGGCTATCGAAGACGACGGCAGTTACCGTAAGACTCCTTTCTATGAAATCCTTGGAGAGGAATATATTCCGTTGGCGTTCGAATATGCACATGAGGCTGACCCGGAGGCGGAACTTTATATCAACGATTTTTCAATGTTTGTGCCGGGAAAACGTGATGCATACGTGAAAATCGTGAACGACCTTAAAAAAAGGGGGTTGCGAATAGATGCTGTTGGAATGCAAACCCACATCGGCATGGATTATCCGGATTTCAAGGAATATGAAAAATCGATTGTGGCTTTCGGTGCCACCGGGTGCAAAGTGATGGTTACCGAGTTGGAAATGTCGGCCCTTCCTACGGTTCAATGGGGTGCCAATATAAGTGACAATGTAGAACTTCAGGAAAAGTATAATCCCTATACCGGAGGCCTTCCGGAAGAAGTGAGCAAAGAATGGAACGACAGGATGGCGATGTTGATGGATATATACAAAAGAAATTCCGATATTGTTGCCCGCGTAACTTGGTGGGGCACTCAGGACGGAATGTCGTGGAAAAACGATTTTCCGATGCGAGGCAGAACAGACTATCCTTTATTGTTTGACCGAAACTATAACATGAAGCCGTTTATGGTGAAAGAATTGGCTTCTTCAAAAAACTAAAATTCTTATTTAAGATATGGAAAATAAGTTGATGAACCCTGAGAAAAGGTATCTTTTCCCGGATGACTATATGGCGGACCCGAGTGTGCATGTTTTCAACGGGAAGATATTTATCTATCCTTCACATGATTGGGAGTGCGAAAATGTGGAGAACGACAACGGCGACCAGTATGTTATGAAAGACATGCATGTGCTCTCTATTGACGGCGACCCTATGACGGGAAAGGTGACTGACCATGGCAAAGCACTCGACATAGCCGATATTCCCTGGGCCGGACGACAGTTGTGGGATTGCGACTGTGCCGAGAAAGACGGTAAATACTACCTCTATTTTCCCCTCAAGGATAAAAATGACATATTCCGTATCGGCGTTGCCGTTTCGGATAAACCTGAAGGTCCGTTCATAGCGGAGCCCGATCCTATAAGGGGGAGTTATTCGATGGATATCTGCGTGCTAAAGGAAGACGATGGTTATTATCTATATTTCGGTGGCCTATGGGGAGGCCAGTTGCAGCGTTATCGTGACAACAAGGCGCTTGAAAGTGCGGTGCTTCCGGAAAACGGGGAGCCGTCGTTGCCAAGCCGTTGTGTGCGTCTAAGCGACGATATGCTTCAGTTTGCCGAAGAGCCGCGTGCGGTGCAGGTGGTTGACGAGAATGGAATGCCGCTGAGGGCCGATGACCCACATCGCTTCTTCGAGGCTTCGTGGGTGCATAAGTATAATGGCAAATATTATTTTTCCTATTCTACTGGCGATAGCCATCTTCTTTGTTATGCCGTCGGCGACAATCCTTATGGCCCATTCGTATATAAGGGGGTAATCCTTACTCCGGTAGTGGGATGGACCACACACCATTCAATAGCCGAATATGGCGGCAAATGGTATCTCTTCCATCATGACAGCGTCCCGTCGGGAGGTAAATCATGGCTCCGCAGCTTGAAAGTATGCGAACTTACATACGATGAAGACGGCAATATCCAGACTATCGACGGAGGAGGAAATTGATTTCTTAATGAATAATATTCATGATGATTAAAGGGATAGCTCTGTTATCGTTTTTTGTCTGTTCTGTATCTTCATGGGGTTTTGTTTCGCCCAACGGGAAATTCGGTGTTGCCGAAGTCTCATCCGGACTTGCGTTTACAATGCTCCATGAAGATGGAAAGACAACCCCGTTGTTGGAACTACGCTGCGAAGGTGCGGAAGAATTCGGTAAGTGTGGTCCGGTTGAAGTGGCTTATGAAATGAAGTTAGGGAAGAAACGAAGTTGTAAAAATGAATATAATGAACTGCATTATTTTCTTCCGGAAGGAGACACGCTCTCGGTGAGGCTTTTCAACGACGGTGTCGCATGGAAAAAAAGAGGAGCTTCTTCCATTCGTTTCTTGAATCCGTCTCATCATTGGCTTCAGAACTGGAAAGACTGCTATGAAGACTTTTTTCCGGCTGACGGAGAAATACGTGAGGGTGCGCGCTACGGATATCCGGCTCTTCTTGAGTTTGAAGAAGGTCGTTTCGCATTGTTGACGGAGTCTGGAATAACGCCGGAAGATGCCGCGACAAGCATGCATTCGACCGGTGGATATGGCTTCGACCTTGTCCCCGACGGACCGGAAAACGGGGGATGGCAAACCGTGATAGCCGGCTCTTTGTATGACATTGTGGAGTCAACGCTTGTGACCGACAATTCACATCCTACGCTAATGGAAGATGCATCGTGGGTTATGCCCGGGGTAGCTTCATGGGTCTATTGGGCCTATAACCACGGTTCGAATGATTTTGAAATAATAAAAAAATATGTTGAACTTGCCGCGACACTCCGTCTTCCTTATGTGCTCATAGATGCCGAATGGGACGAAATGAAAGACGGTAAGAGCATTGAGGATGCCGTGGCTTATGCGCGCCGTAAGGGGGTGAGGCCATTGATATGGTATAATTCTTCTGTCGGCTGGGTCAACGGCGCCCCTGGACCGAAATACAGGCTTAATACGGCGGATAATCTGGAAAAGGAGTTCAAATGGTGTGAAGATTTGGGAATCACCGGAGTGAAGATTGACTTTTTCTCGGGCGACACCAATATGAATCTGAAATTTATGGCTGAATTGCTTGAGGCTGCGGCACGCCATCGCCTCACTGTGAATTTTCATGGCGCCACTTTGCCGAGAGGATGGCAGCGCACTTATCCTAATCTTGTGAGTGTTGAGGCTGTGTATGGTGCGGAATGGTATAACAACGTCCCGACATTTACCGAAAAGGCTGCCTGCCATAACGCCACAATTCCTTTTACAAGAAATGTGGTTGGGTCGATGGACTATACCCCTTGTGCGTTCTCGGATTCTCAACATCCCCATATCACTACGCATGCCCACGAACTGGCGTTGACGTCGCTTTATGAATCGGGCATACAGCATATTGCCGACCGTCCCGAAAGCATCCTTGCCCAGCCGGAGGAAGTACGCGATTATATATCCGGACTTCCCGCCGCATGGGACGACACCAAACTTCTCTGCGGATATCCCGGCAAATATGCCGCTATTGCCAGAAAGAAGGGCGACAGATGGTGGATATCGGTTATTAACGGCACAGATGAGCCGTTGCGCGATTTGAGAGTGGACTTCTCTCGGATTATTCCCGAGGGGAAAGGCGTGGATGGAATAATGTTTGAGGATTCTGATGATAAAGAGCATGGCGAGTGGAAAATCAATCGTATTGCCGAATTACCTAATAGTATAACGTTACAGCCACGTGGCGGAATGACGTGCGTGCTGAGTATAAAGCAATGATATGGATTTAAAGACGTTGTTACTTTCGGTAGCGATACTGTTCCCGTTCGTGGGGAAGGGGAGCGGGCCTCTCAAATTGGTTTACTCTTCACCTGCCAAGGAATGGGTGGAGGCTCTTCCGGTAGGCAATTCACGCATGGGCGCGATGGTTTTCGGAGGAATTGACAGGGAACGCCTCCAGCTGAACGACGAGACATTCTGGGCGGGCGGTCCTTATTCAAACAATAATCCCGAGGGATTGAAGCATTTGCCGGAAATAAGAAACCTTGTATTCGAAGGGCGTGAAAAAGAGGCAGAGTCGCTTATCGAGAAATATTATATGACCCCGCATCATGGAATGTCATATCTTACGCTCGGTTCGCTGAACATCGATTTCATTCATGCAGGGGAGGTTGAATCTTATAAAAGGCAACTTGACATATCGGAATCTGTTTGCGAGGTTTCGTATAAATGCGGGGATATCGGGTTCCGTCGGCAAACCATAGCGTCGTTGCCCGACGGAGTGATAGTCGAGCACCTCACGGCTTCCGGGAAAAAGGCGTTGAATTTTACCTTGGGATATGACCTTCCGCAAGGAGGGGCTTTAAAGGTGATTCGCAATGGCCTTGACATAACTGTCGCGGGTCCAGACCAGGAAGGAATTTCGGGTAAGCTTACCGCCAAGTGCGGCATAAGGGTGCAGACCGATGGAAAGATATTTCGTCTTCAAGATGGAATAAAGGTGGTCGATGCCTCGGAAGCCACCGTTTATATAGCATCGGCAACTAATTTCGTGGCGTATGACGATATAAGCGGAAATCCGGAAAAAACTATGGTGACCTTGCTAAAGAATGTAATGAAGAAGGGTTATGGTTTGGCGCTTGAAGCGCACACTAAGGCCTATAAGGAGCAGTTTGACCGTGTAAGCCTGTCATTGCCAAACGTGACGGACGTCGCGAAAGACACCCATCTCAGGGTAGCCGGTTTTAACGACGATTACGACCCTTCGCTCTTGGCTCTCCTTTTTCAGTATGGAAGGTATCTTCTGATTTCATCTTCTCAGCCGGGTGGTGAACCTGCCAACCTGCAAGGCGTGTGGAACGATTCTTTCCATGCTCCTTGGGACAGCAAATACACCATAAACATCAACACTGAGATGAACTACTGGCCTGCGGAAGTCACTAACCTCTCGGAGTGTCACGAACCATTGTTCGACCTTATAGAGGATTTGAGCCATACCGGAGCGGAGACTGCCCGGGTGCTTTACGGAGCTAAGGGATGGACGGCACATCACAATACGGATCTTTGGAGAATTTGCGGCCCCGTGGATATGGCGCAGTTCGGCATGTGGCCCAACGGAGGGGCATGGCTCGCCACCCATTTGTGGGAGCATTATCTTTTCACCGGTGACGCGGATTTTCTTCGCCGTTATTATCCGGTTATAAAGGGCACCGCCGATTTTTATCTCAGTGCGATGGTGAAGCATCCGCAGACAGGATATCTTGTCACTGTCCCTTCGATGTCGCCCGAACACGGTTACGGTTCTTCCTGGATTACCGCCGGATGTACGATGGACTCCCAGATAGCTTACGATGCGCTTTGCAACACCTTGAAAAGCGCCGTCGTTTTAGGAGAGGATGCGGGCTATATTGCAAAACTGAAGACTGCTATTGGCGGAATCCGGCCGATGAGGGTAGGACGGCACGGCCAGCTTCAAGAATGGAGCGTGGATGCAGATAATCCTAACGACCAACACAGGCATGTTTCCCATCTTTACGGACTATATCCGTCAAGCCAGATTTCACCCTATTCCACACCAATCGCTTTTTCGGGAGCGAAAACCTCTCTGTTGCAACGTGGTGACAAGGCTACAGGATGGAGTATAGGCTGGAAACTTAATCTTTGGGCCCGTATGCTCGACGGGGACCACGCCGACAGAATCATACGTAATTTCGTCACGTTGCTGATTCCCGGGAAAGGGTCGGAATATGAAGGAGAGGGGCGTCTTTATCCGAATTTGTTTGATGCGCATCCCCCTTTTCAGATTGACGGTAATTTCGGATTCACTGCCGGCATGGCCGAAATGATGCTGCAAAGTCATGACGGAGCGGCGCATCTTTTGCCTGCCATCCCTTCCACATGGCGTGAAGGGGAAGTAAAAGGGTTGAAGGCACGTGGCAATTTCGTTATTGACATGACATGGCGTCAAGGCCAACTCTATGATGCAAGTATCCATTCCAATATCGGCGGCAAGATAAGGATAAGGTCATACGTGCCACTCGAAGGTGAGGGGTTGAGAAAAGCGAGAGGTGAATGCCCGAACGCTTTACTTATTTCAAACGTTAGGGGTGATGCCGACCTGAGCGATGAAACCGTGAAAGAGCATCCGGTTTTGTTCCGCGTTTTCGAATATGATATGGATACGGATGCCGGTAAGACATATAAGGTGAAGCGGGCCGGGTGAAACGTATTTTGTACAGCGATTTCCATCGCGTTGTTTTCCATTATAAAAAATGGCACTCTCCTCATGGATTGTGCCATTTTTATTGAGGCTTGGTTTTGATAAATACACGCAGTATGAGGTCGCCGAATATGTCCGTAGCGTTCTTGACAGATTTTTCAAGCAATCCCCAACGTCGTAAGTCCCAATAACGGTGACCTTCTCCTACAAGTTCGAAAGCGCGTTCACGACGAATCCGTTCAGCCATTTCGTCTTTCCCGCCGACCGCCAGCCATGCCGGACCGCTATTCAGCCCCGGCATCCCTTTTTTTCAGGAGAAACATTCGTTTCCTGAGGAGAAAGTCCGATATAGGATACGTATATCGTGCTGTTGTCTGACACGTCAGAGTGATAGAATTTGCCGTCTAAGTCAGAAACGTCATGTTTTTTTAAATCTTCTTTTATCCACAATGATGCTCCGACCACCGGATTGACGGAATTGTCAACGACAATTCCGGAGACAGCTATGCTCGTTGTGTTAGGGGTAGCGTTTGAATCATAGCCGATAGACTGTGATAATAGATTCGCAGTTCCGGAGACTAATACAGACAAGGATATTATCAGTCGTCTCATATTTTGGTTTATTTTTGTGCAAAAGTACTTTCCGACTGGCTGTCATTAAAATATATGTAAACAGACACCTGTAGTTTGCCAATAAAGGGCGGAGCGTACAAAAACGCGCCACCCTTTGGGAGATACTTGAAATGGTCATGTCTAATATGTTCGTCAATTATATTCTTTACATGTCATGGACATGCTTTGTCGTATGGTAATTAAAAAACAGTGGCTGGCAATTAAAAATAGGATTAGTCTATTTGTACGACCAGATAAGTGGTAAGGCTCCAGAATAAGTCTGGATTGGTTATTTTAATTACTTTTTCTCCGTTTTCTTCTATCACTTCGAATGAAGTGGCAGGATGATTTGTAAGTATTTTAATTTTGGTTGAATTTAGGGGTAGATGGGTCAGCATCCTTTTGTCGCTAACTTCAAAAGATGCCTTGTCGAAATTGCCATTCATAAGTTTGGTTTTACGAAGGAATCCCGACTCGATGATATTATGTTTTTTCAATTCAGATTTAGTGGCGACCATATAATAGCAGATATTCAGCTCATTCTCAAGTTTTGCCGATGTTTGCCGGGCCGCATCCCTTTCATCAGAAACTTCAGAGACCGTAGCATTGAGTGAATCTACCGTATGGTTAAGAAGGCCTATCTGCTCGTTGGCGCTGATAAGCTGGTGTTTCAGATATTCGATTTCTTCAATCTGCGAATCCATCTGTTTTCGGATTGCGTTGATGGTTTCTTTCAGCTCTTTGTTGTTGATGGTTGATTCCTGAAGATTGTCTTCCAACTCAGCTAATTTTGCTTTGCGTTGTTTGATTTTCTCTTTCAGGCTCGTAATATCGGCAAGAATCCGGGCATTATTCGTAGTGCTTTCACCGGGCTTGCTTGCGGCTATCGACATGATGCTTTCGAGTTGCTTGATTTCATCAAGTCCTTTTGAAACTTCTTTTACCAACGACAGCAATTGGTCGCGTTCGTTCAAGGCGGTAGCGAGCTCCTGTTTGGAAATTTCAGCCAATGACTGCTGTTCGTTTCCTGGATTTTTTATACAGGAAACGAGGATACTAACTGCAGCCACCGTAATGAAAAGATGTCTCGCTTTCATGGGTCATGTCGGTTTTTGTGCAAATATCGTAAACATTTCCCTTTCGGCTGTAAAAGGTGTAAATAAACGGCGAAAATGTGTAAATGAAGGGAGTCTCTGGAATTTGTTATAGATGGGGAGATGTGTTAATTTTGCATCATGAAATCTTTAGAACATAAGACCGGTCTGATTTTTGACTTATTTTTTTCGGTAGGAATCATGCCGCTCCTTATTATTCTTGGTCCGCCTCGCTTTTGGTGGGATGTGTCGCCGGTATTCACGTGTCTGGCAATATCCTACATGTATGGGTGGTATTTTGCAACAAGGTTTTTGAGGCTGCCGAAGTTGATTCTATCCAAATCGTATTATAGAATTGCGATCATTGTCATTCTTTCAATCGCTTTGACGTATATACTGACTTTGTATCCTTTGCCGGAATTGGATTTCATTATTCCTTCCATGAGCGAATATCAGACACGTGTCAGGAATTATAATATGGCTATATCCGTCTGGCTTATGTTTACTGTGGTGATGTGCTATTCTCTTACGGTGGCATTCATAAAAGAACTTTATCATAGAATGCTTTTGCAGAATATTGTGGAGCATCAGCGTGATAAAGCTGAATTGGCTCTATATAAGGCGCAGATTAACCCGCATTTTTTATTCAATACCCTCAATTCGCTGTATAGTCTTATTATCGGCACATCACAAAAAGCGGAAGATGCATTCATAAAATTCACGGAACTTTTAAAATATACTTATGTGACGGCCGAGAATGACTGGGTCACCATTAATGACGAAATCAATTATATTAACAATTATATTGATTTGCAGCTTATTCGATTGGATGGACATACGAATGTCGTCAGGGAATGGAGGGTGGATAATAATGACGCTATCATTCCACCTATGATTTTTCTTACTTTTGTGGAAAACGCATTTAAATATGGCACCTCCACGAGTAAGAAATGCGAAATTGTTATAAAGTTGTTATTAGACGATGGTATTTTGAGGTTTGAAACTGAAAACAGAATAATAAAACATTCCGATGAATTCAGAGAAAACATGCCGATTGGAATAAATAATTGTAGAAGCCGTTTGTCAGTGCTTTTTCCAGGACGGTATAATCTTGATATAAAAGAAGAGGGAGGAGTTTTCAGGGTGTTTTTACAAATTAACTTAAACCATAAGCGATATGATAAAATGTGTGGCCATTGACGATGAACCCTTGGCGCTCGATATAATCGATAAGTTTTGTCAACGTATAGGCAATGTTGACCTTAAGAAATATTCCAATCCTGCCATCGGGTTGGAAGCCATTAATAAATATAGGCCTGATATCGTGTTTCTTGATATCGAGATGGAAGGGCTGACCGGGATTGCCATTGCGTCGCAGTTGCCCGAAAACACATGTTTCATCTTCACCACCGCCTATCTGAAATATGCACTTGAGGGATTTGACCTCGATGCAGTGGATTATCTCCACAAACCTTTTGCCTACAGTCGATTTCAGATTGCGTTTGCCAAGGCATTGAGGCGTATAGGACGGCAGCCTATTAAAACGACATCGCAATGCATTGTGGTGAAACAGGATTACAACAACATAACCATCCCGATAGATGATATTCTTTACATCGAAGCTGTGGAAGGATATTCAAAGATTTTCCGCACATCGGGTGAATGTGTAATGTCGAGAATCCTTTTGAAGAATATATTTACGATGTTGCCGTCGGAATCTTTTTTAAGGATTCACAGGTCGTTTATAGTTTCAAAATCGAAAGTCAAGAGCTTCAACAAACAGGAGGTTTTGCTTAATAACGGCTTGACACTGCCGATTGGCCGTCAGTTTGCACCCGGGCTCATGGATATAATGTCGAATTAAGGAACGAACTCTTAAGTTTATTGGTTTTATTGGAAAATACAAAACAAAAAAATGGAGTGTAACCGCTTGGGCTACACTCCATTTATATAGATTTAGATTGTTCTAAATTGAGGGATTATTTCACTTCCTCGAATTCTACGTCTTCGGCACCGCCGTTCTGGTCGTTGCGGGGTGCGCCGGCACCTGGCTGAGGACCTGCCTGCTGTCCGGCAGAAGCCTGCTGGGCGTTTGCGATGTCCTGGGCGGCTGCCTGGAATGCATCCTGAATGGCCTTTTCGGCAGAATCAACGTCTTCTACGAGCTGGTTCTTGTGGATTTCTTTCAGACGGTCGATGGCTGACTGGATGGCAGCTTTCTTATCGGCAGGAATCTTGTCGCCAAGTTCGTCGAGCTGTTTCTGGCTCTGGAATACCACAGAGTCGGCGCGGTTGAGCTTGTCGATTCTCTCTTTGGCCTTCTTGTCGGCTTCCTCGTTGGCTTTAGCCTCGTCTCGCATACGCTGAATCTCGGAGTCGCTAAGGCCGCTGGATGCCTCGATACGGATTGACTGCTCTTTGCCGGTGGCTTTATCCTTTGCCGAAACGTTAAGGATGCCGTTGGCGTCAACTTCAAAGGTGACTTCAATCTGAGGAACGCCACGCGGTGCGGGTGCGATGCCTGCGAGGTTGAACTCTCCAAGAAGTTTGTCGTCGGCTGCCATGGGACGTTCGCCTTGGAGTACACGGATGGTAACTTCCGGCTGGTTGTCGGCTGCCGTAGAGAAGGTTTCGCTTTTGCGGGTCGGGATTGTGGTGTTGGCTTCGATAAGTTTCGTCATCACGCCGCCGAGAGTCTCGATGCCGATGGAAAGAGGCACTACGTCAAGAAGGAGCACGTCTTTCACATCTCCGCTGAGCACGCCACCCTGGATAGCTGCGCCGATGGCAACGACCTCGTCGGGGTTAACGCCCTTGTTAGGCTGCTTGCCGAATATCTCTACCACTTTCTGCTGGATGGCGGGAATACGGGTAGAACCACCTACGAGAATCACCTCATCGATTTCCGAAGCGGAGTAGCCGGCATCTTTGAGGGCGTTGCGGCAAGGAGCTACAACGGCATCGATGAGTCTCGATGCGAGTTGCTCGAATTTGGCGCGGGTAAGGGTCTTTACAAGGTGCTTCGGACCGGAAGCCGTAGCCGTGATGTAGGGGAGGTTGATTTCAGTAGAAGTCGAGCTTGAAAGTTCGATTTTCGCTTTCTCTGCGGCTTCTTTCAGACGCTGCATCGCCATCGGGTCCTGACGAAGGTCAACGCCCTCGTCGTTCTTGAATTCATCGGCAAGCCAGTCGATGATTACATGGTCGAAGTCATCGCCGCCAAGATGTGTGTCACCGTTGGTTGATTTCACTTCGAACACCCCGTCGCCGAGTTCAAGGATAGAGATATCGAATGTGCCGCCACCGAGGTCGAACACAGCGATTTTTTGCTCTTTCTCCGATTTGTCGAGTCCGTATGCAAGGGCAGCTGCGGTAGGCTCGTTGACGATACGTTTCACTTTAAGACCTGCAATCTCGCCCGCCTCTTTGGTGGCCTGACGCTGAGAGTCGTCGAAATAAGCTGGAACCGTAATTACAGCCTCCGTGACTTCTTGCCCGAGGTAATCTTCGGCAGTCTTCTTCATCTTCTGAAGAATCATAGCGGAAATCTCCTGGGGTGTATAATCGCGACCGTCGATGTCAACTTTCGGCATATTGTTCTGGCATACTACCTTGTAAGGCATACGCTTGATTTCGTCTTCGACCTGAGAGCATTTCTCTCCCATGAAACGTTTGATGGAGTAGATTGTACGGGTCGGGTTGGTAATGGCCTGACGCTTGGCAGGGTCGCCTACCTTACGTTCGCCACCATCGACGAATGCCACGACTGAAGGGGTCGTGTTTCGTCCTTCATTATTAGGAATAACAACAGGGTCCTTACCTTCGAGCACTGCTACGCAGGAGTTTGTGGTACCCAAGTCAATACCGATAATCTTTCCCATAATATATTTATAATTTGAGTTTAATATTAATTTCTATTCATATTGAGTAAAGCTTCGGGAGCTTTATCCATACATCATATAAACAAATCGCGTGCTAAAAGTTTCGTAAGAGAGATTTTTTTTAAGTAATATTTGTAAAATAATGATAATGGCATGATTATAAAATAAGATGTTTGTGACACGGTGTTGACAGAACTGACAAAACCGGCACATTTTAGAACAAGCATCATGGCAATCTCGGTTTATGAATAAGACTCCGGAAGGGGTTCAGAGTCGGGGGTTATATATCTTATCGCAGGTATTGCATCCGGTGCTTTTATATAATTAGGAGAATAGGATGGAAATAGAAGCGCCGTTGTGATTATTTAAAGTATTTTTGGATAAAATGGGGTTGGAATAGAGGAATATTTATAAAAAATAATTAACTTTGCAGCCTGAATATGCCTCACCGCTTGGATAGCGGCTTATCTCAGGTTGAGACGCAGGCCATGTTCAGCAAGCAAACACCTTGAACTGTATGAAGCTTTTACAAGAGAAACTGTCGCGCTACGATGCCCCTCAAAAGGCAATGGCAGCAGGAGTCTATCCCTATTTCCGACCCATTTCGAGCGAGCAAAACACTGAAGTGCTGATGAACGGAAAGAAAGTGTTGATGTTCGGATCAAACAGCTATATGGGTCTCACCAACCATCCCAAAGTGATTGAGGCAGCTGTTGAAGCCACAAAAAAATATGGTACGGGTATGGCAGGGTCACCTTTTTTGAACGGTACCATCGACATCCACAAGCAGCTTGAAGCTAAAATCGCGGATTATGTAGGCAAAGAAGATGCGATGCTATTCAGCACCGGATTCGGAGTGAATCTTGGCGTAGTGTCAACCTTGACGGGCCGCGAGGATTATGTGATTCTTGACGAGCAGGACCACGCTTCCATCATTGAGGGACGCAGGCTTTCATTTTCAAATTATTTGAAATATCGTCATAATGACATGGAAAGCCTCGAAGCCCAGCTTAAAAAGTGTGACCCCGATAAGGTCAAACTTATTGTGACCGACGGAGTCTTTTCTATGGAAGGCGATGTGGCTAATCTTCCGGAAATCGTTCGGCTTTCGAAGCAATATAATGCTTCGGTAATGGTTGACGAAGCGCATGGTATCGGAGTGTTCGGAAAAGGCGGACGCGGCACATGCAACCATTTTGGATTGACTGACGACGTTGATTTGATTATGGGCACTTTCAGCAAGTCGTTCGCTTCGCTTGGAGGGTTTATTGCTACTGATAAGTCTATAACAAATTTCCTTCGCCATCATTCCCGTTCTTATATTTTCACGGCAAGTATCACCCCGGCCTCTACGGCTGCCGCCAGTGCGGCTCTTGATATCATGCTTTCCGAACCGGAGCGTCAGGAACATCTTTGGAAAATCACCAACTATGCCCTTGACGAATTCAGAAAGCTCGGATGTGAAATTGGAAATACGTCAACTCCGATTATACCTCTTTTCATCAGGGACGACTATAAGACATTCCAGATAACCCGAGATCTTCTTGACGAAGGCGTTTTTGTAAATCCTGTGGTTACACCCGCTGTGGCGCCCCAGGACACGTTGATTCGATATTCTCTTATGGCTACACATACCGAAGAGCAGGTTGCCAGGTCGATAGAGGCTATCGAAAAAGTTTTCAAACGTTATGAGATAATTCATTAATTTCTTATTATTCATGGAGATGAATCGATGATTCTCTCCCGTTTCGAAAAAATCATGGGATAATGGCTGCATTATCTCATTTTTTTTAGTGTTAAAACTGTAAAAAAGTGTCGAATTATTTTGCATCAATGATGAAATGCATTAATTTCGCATCATAAATAATAAAATAAAGAATTTTCAAAGTCAACACATAAGCTATGGTATATAAGTTTAAATTGGTAAGCGATGAAGTCAGCAATTTTTCGCGAGAGATAGAGATTGACGCCAATTCTTCTTTCTTTCAGTTGCGTAACGCTATCCTTGACAGCGTCAACTATACAAAGGATGACATGGATTCTTTCTTCCTTTGTGATGACGAATGGCAACGTCAGGAAGAGATTACGCTCGAGGATATGGGCAGTTCAAGCGACCAGGATATATGGATTATGGACGATACCCCTCTGAACGAACTTATAGAAGAAGAAGGACAGAAGCTTGTGTTTGTGTTCGATTATCTCACCGAACGTTCATTTTTCATGGAAATGAAAGAAGCAGTGCCGGGAAGAAACCTCAGCGACCCGATTTGTACGGTCAAGAGAGGTAATCCCCCAGTGCAGCGTGTCGATATGGATGAGTTCGAACGCCAGATTGACCAGAATGTCAAGAAACAGGTCGAGGACCTTGATATCGAAGACCTCTATGGTGATACAGAGTATAATGACGACGAACTCGGAAGCGGATTCGAAGACTTGTCCTTGAATTGATTCCGCATTGACGGCCATGCAAACAGCGCGGGGGAAGAACCTTTGTTCTTCCCCCGCGCTGTTTGCATGGCCGGTTGTATTTATAAACCATCAGTCTCGGCCGAACAATTTCCCAAACAATGATTTCGGTTTCTCCGGCTTGATATGCACTCTCATCTGATTGTCTTCCTTGCCAAGGAAAAGAATATGGTTCCTGAAGACGAAGACAATCATCTTGTCGAATTCAAGCACGGCATTTATACTTCGTATGAGAAAACGTCTGAAAGGATTGAATTCGTCGAGGTCTTCAATGATTATCTCGTTGTCTTCTCTTTTTATGCAATGGTTTTCCTTCAGCATCTGCAGGAAATGGTCAAGCTGCAACTCTTCTATGTTTCGATGCGGCTTGCTGAATTTCCTATATATTTCCTTGATTACGCTGTCTGTTATCATTTCAAAAAGAATGAAGCGATGTTTACATGGACGTGATGTTCATGTTAGTCTGATATTCTAACAATAGGATTGGACATATGGTTCAACTGAAAGACGGGAATGCGCGTAAAATCGCATCCCCGTCTTTTCAATTTAGGCAAAATCGTTAGCGTCCCGGGATTAACCGAGGAAACTGAGCAGAACGCCTGCCGCCACAGCTGAACCGATAACCCCGGCAACGTTGGGACCCATGGCATGCATGAGCAGGTAGTTGGTCGGGTCGTATTCAAGGCCGATATTGTTGGATATACGGGCCGCCATAGGCACTGCCGACACTCCGGCGTTGCCGATAAGCGGATTGATTTTCTTGTCCTTCTTCAGGAAGAGGTTAAACAATTTCACAGAAAGCACACCTGCCGAAGAAGCGATGATGAACGCGAGGAATCCGAGTCCGAATATTTTCAATGTATCTAATGTCAAGAATTTGTCGGCTTGTGTGGAAACTCCCACAGTGAGGCCGAGAAGAATCGTGACGATATCCGTCATCGCATTGCTTGCCGTTTTTGCAAGTCGTGTCGTTACGCCGCTCTCCCTTAGAAGATTGCCGAAGAAAAGCATTCCCAGAAGAGGGATGCCGGAGGGCACCACAAAGCAGGTAAGCACGAGACCGACAATCGGAAATATTATTTTTTCGTTCTGACTAACGACACGTGCAGGCTTCATTTTTATCATCCGTTCCTTTTGAGTCGTGAAGAGTCTCATGAGCGGGGGCTGGATGAGCGGGATGAGCGCCATGTATGAGTAGGCAGACACCGCCACGGCGCCAAGAAGGGCAGGATTCAGCTTAGAGGTGGTGAAAATGGCAGTAGGACCATCGGCACCGCCAATGATGGCCACACATCCTGCCGAAAGCGGGTCGAAGCCGACAAGCAAGGCGAGCATATATGCCCCGAAAATACCGAACTGGGCGCAGGCCCCGATAATCATCAGTTTGGGATTGGCGAGGAGTGCCGAGAAGTCGGTCATGGCTCCGATTCCGAGGAAAATCAAAGGTGGGTACCATCCTTTTTCAACACCGTTATAAAGGATGTTGAGCACTGACCCTGGTTCATAGATACCAATCTCCATTCCTGCCTGGAAGGGGATGTTGCCTATCAGCATTCCGAATCCGATTGGCACAAGAAGAAGGGGCTCGAAATTCTTCTTTATGGCAAGCCAAACGAAGAAGCATCCCACGGCAAGCATCACCAGGTTGGTCCATTCACAATTGTAGAATCCGGTGAATTCCCAGAAGGTCTGGATGGTCTGGCGCATAAATTCGCCAAACGAATAAGTTGTTTCAGCTAAAATCATAATGAAAGGATTGTGAGTTCAGCTTTATTCAAGAATCATAATGTCGCCGTCCTGAGGCACCGCATCGCCTACATTGGCAACAATCCTGACAACTTTGCCGCCCTTGGCTGCATGGACATCATTTTCCATTTTCATCGCTTCAAGAACGCAAACCGTGTCGCCGGCGTTGACGGTGTCTCCCACTTTTACAGTGAAACTCATAAGTGTGCCGGGAAGAGGGGCCTTGATCACATAGCCTGCTGCGGGTGTCGGTGCGGGTGTTGCGATTATTTTCTCGCCCGATTCGGTTCGAGGAGCCGGAAGCGGGCTTTTGACAGGTTGCGACACCGTAGTTTTCCTTGTCGGCGCCTTGTCAAGTTCAACGGTGTAGGCAGTTCCGTTGACCTCCACTTGAACATGGTCATCAATCACGTCACCAACTTTTACAGAAAATTTGGTGCCGTTGATTTTATATTTATATTCTTTAGGTTTCATAATCTGGTTATTGTCTGTTCTTTAGCAGTGTTCAGAATGCAGAGCGCTGAGGTGCCTGCTTGTGCAGCTCAGGCATTTGACGAAGATTGTAGATTTTCGAATTCCACGGAGAATAGGCTCGTTTCATTCTCCTAATTGTCAGGATGGTGTCTTCCATGTCGTGGCCGTCGCCGAAATGCTCGGAAAGGGCCATGGAGATAGCTGCAATTACTTCACCCGAATCAACTTCGGTATTAGCGGCAGCTTCTTCGTTATTACGAATAACTTTCTTCGAGGCATGACGCTTCTTTCGTGCAATCAAGGCTTCCGAAATTTTTCCGAAACAAAGGAAGAGTATTGAAAGGATGGCAAGGGCCGAAACCACGATAGTCATCGCTATAATGGTTATGGCGCCTCCCCAGGAATCGTTGACCTGGGCATTGTGTGCTTTTTCCGCCTGGGTCATTTTTTTCGCCACCTGACTTTCTTCTACGTAGTTTACTTCCTCGCTTGGCACAGCGTCCGTTGCAACTGCTGTCTGGAGGCCGATGGCAACTTCTGTAGAATCGGGCCTTGGGGCCGGGCCGCCGGCAGGGTCCGCATAAGCGGGACCCGCCAGCGCCAGGCATAAGGCCGCTGTCAGAAAATATTTTTTCATGATATTATGCATGACAGTGGTGGTGTTAAATCAAAGAGGAATATTGCCATGTTTCTTAGCAGGGTTCGACACCTTCTTGGTGGCGAGCATCTGGAGCGCACGGATGATGCGGAATCGAGTGTTTCTCGGCTCGATGACGTCATCGATATAGCCGTATTTGGCTGCCTGATAAGGATTGGCGAAGAGTTTACGATATTCTTCCTCTTTCTGAAGCTTATAAGCGGCGGGGTCTGCCTGCTCTTTTGCCTCTTTTGCATAAAGGACTCCAACCGCGCCTTCCGCACCCATGACGGCGATTTCTGCCGATGGCCATGCGTAGTTGATGTCGCCGCGGAGTTGCTTGCAGCTCATCACGATGTGAGAGCCACCGTAGCTCTTGCGGAGTGTTACGGTCACTTTGGGCACAGTTGCCTCTCCGTAAGCATAGAGTATTTTTGCTCCGTGGAGAATAACGCCATTATATTCCTGTCCTGTGCCGGGGAGGAATCCGGGAACGTCAACGAGCGTTACAAGCGGAATGTTGAAAGCGTCGCAGAAACGTACGAAACGGGCTCCCTTGCGCGATGCGTTGGAGTCGAGCACGCCGGCAAGCACCTTAGGCTGGTTGGCAACGATGCCCACGGCCTGTCCGTTGAAACGGGCGAATCCTACGATGATGTTTTTGGCATAGTCTCTCTGCACCTCAAGGAACTCGCCGTTGTCCACGATTGAGCCAATCACGTCATACATGTCGTATGACTGTTTTGCGCTTTCCGGAATAATCTCGTTGAGTGAATCTTCAAGACGGTCGATCGGGTCGTCGCATGCCACAAGCGGAGTTTCCTCCATATTGTTCTGGGGGATATAGCTGAGAAGCTTGCGGATAATCATAAGGGCCTCTTCTCCGTTCTCTGCAGCGAAATGCGTCACGCCGCTCTTGGTGGAATGCACGGATGCACCTCCGAGTTGTTCCTGTGTGACGTCTTCACCGGTGACGGTCTTAACGACTGACGGACCTGTAAGGAACATATAGGAAATCCCTTTTGCCATGATAGTGAAGTCGGTGAGGGCAGGACTATATACGGCACCGCCGGCGCAAGGCCCGAGAATAGCTGAAATCTGGGGAACCACTCCCGATGCAAGGATGTTGCGCTGGAAAATTTCGGCATATCCGGCAAGGGCATTGATTCCCTCCTGAATACGGGCGCCCCCGGAATCGTTAAGGCCGATAACCGGCGCACCCATCTTCATGGCGAGGTCCATGACTTTGCATATCTTTTGAGCCATGGTCTCGGAAAGGGATCCGCCGAATACGGTGAAATCTTGTGCGAAAACATACACGAGACGACCTTCCACCGTTCCGAAGCCAGTCACCACACCGTCGCCAAGAATGTGCTTCTTGTCTTGTCCGAAGTTGGTGCAGCGATGCGTTACGAACATGTCAAGTTCTTCGAAACTTCCTTCGTCGAGGAGCTGTGCAATGCGTTCGCGGGCTGTATATTTCCCTTTGGCATGCTGTTTGTCGATAGCTTTCTCGCCTCCTCCGATTCGGGCTTCAGCGCGCTTTTCGATGAGCTCTTGAATTTTTTCTGTCTGTGTGCTCATTTTTTATAAATGATAATTGTTGATTTGTTTCTTGATTGAGAATCGTTCCGGTTTTATTTCGAGGGGTCTTCGCAAAGTTCCGTGAGTACCGCTTCGGTCGATTTGGGATGCAGGAACGCGATGTTGAGACCGTCAGCTCCTTTTCTGGGAGCCTTGTCGATTACTTTCACGCCTTTCTCCTCGACTTCGGCAAGAGCGTTGGCCACACCGTCTTCCACAGCGAAAGCCATGTGGTGCATACCACCTCTTCCACCGTTTTTCTCAATGAACTTGGCAATGGTGCTTTCCGGAGATGTCGCCTCGAGCAATTCGATTTTTGTATCGCCTACTTTGAAGAATGCGGTTGTCACTTTCTGGTCTTCCACCACTTCCTGTTTGTAGCATTTAAGACCGAGGACATTTTCATAATATTCGATTGCTTTTGCGAGGTCGGGCACTGCGATGCCGATGTGCTCAATGTGAGAAATTTTCATGTCTGAAGAAATTTTAATGGTTTTATCTGTTTGTTGCAATTGCCAAAGAAACTTCCATGGCAATTTTGTGCAAAAGTAGCAAATAATCTCCATCCAATCAAGAAAAAAATGAAATATCGAAATAAAGAGGGTGGTTGACAAAGATTAATAGGGGTTTATGATGTCTATTTGTAAAAAAATGCCGATATTTGCAGAAATTTTATCCAGAAAATAGATATGGAGATAACACCTAAGGGCCTTGCGGCCCTCACGGGGGGTAGCGTGGAAGGCGATGAAAATGTTGTGATTAAGGGATTTGCAAAAATCGAAGAGGCTCGTGAAGGCGATGTTTCTTTTATTGCAAATCCGAAATATTCTCATTTTATCCACACTACAAAAGCAAGTGCAGTGCTCGTCGGCAGGGATTTTGACCCGGAAGGGGAGGTTTCGACCACGCTTATTCGTGTGGACGACCCCTATGTAACCATTGCGGAACTTTTGCGTATGGTAGAGTCAAGTAAGCCCGTTCCCGAGGGTATCGAACAGCCGTGTTTCGTTGCACAAGGCGTTGAGATTCCTGAAAAGGCATATATCGGAGCATTCGCATATATAGGCAAGGGAGTCAAGCTTGGAAAAAACGTCAAAATATATCCTCAGGTTTATATAGGGGATGGCGTGAGTATCGGCGACGACAGCGTGGTTCGTGCCGGAGTGCGCATTTATGAGGGATGCCGCATTGGAGCCCGTTGTATAATCCATTCGGGGGCGGTTATCGGAGCCGATGGATTCGGTTTTGCTCCACACGACGGAGAATTCGAAAAAATTCCCCAGACCGGCATAGTGGTTGTTGAAGACGATGTCGAAATCGGAGCCAACACCACCGTTGACAGGGCGACATTCGGACAGACCACCATCGGGAAAGGAACAAAGCTCGATAATCTCATTCAGGTGGCGCACAACGTCACGATAGGTCGCAATAATGTATTTGCTTCCCAAACCGGCATAGCGGGTTCCACGCAAATCGGCAACGGAAATATGGTCGGCGGACAATGTGGTTTTGCAGGCCATATTAAAGTGGGCGATTTCAATGAATTCGGTGCCCAGTCGGGAATCCCCAACAATGTAGGCGACAGGCAGAGGCTTATGGGATATCCTGCCATAGAAGCCCGTCAGTTTGCAAAGAACCAGGTATATATCAAACAGCTTGGTAAATTTTTGTCTGAACAACGTAACAACAAGTAAATAATGAAACAACTCACACTGAACGCCCCCTTCACATTATGTGGCAAGGGTCTTCATTCCGGAATGGAGATTACGGCGACTTTTAATCCCGCTCCAGACAATCGCGGATATAGATTCAAACGTGTTGACCTTGAAGGCCAGCCCGAGATTGAGGCCGTTGCCGAAAACGTGGTCGAAACCACACGCGGCACCGTGCTTGGTAAGAATGGAGTAAAGGTAAGCACTGTAGAGCATGCCATGGCTGCGCTTTTTGCGGCAGGAATAGACAACTGTCTTATCGAAGTTAACGGTCCGGAATTGCCGATTCTTGACGGAAGCGCCATAAAGTATGTAGAGAAAATCGAGGAGGTGGGAATTGTGGAACAGAACGCCGAAAAAGATTTTTATATCATCAAGGAAAAGATGAGATTCAAAGATGAGGCGACCGGTTCTGTATTGACCATCTATCCTGATGACCACTTTAGCGTGGAGGTCATGGTGGAATATAATTCCAAGGTGCTTCCCAACCAGTTTGCAGTTCTCGATGATATCACTGAATTCAAACAGGAAGTTGCAAGTGCGCGCACCTTTGTTTTTGTACGTGAAATCGAGGCCCTCCTTCAGCATGGACTTATAAAGGGCGGAGATCTTGACAACGCCATTGTAATCTATGACGACCCCGTGTCGCAGGAGAACATCGACCGTATCTGTGACCTTGTCGGAGTGGGGCATATGAATATTTCCCAGCTTGGGTATATCAACCCCAAGCCTTTGAAATGGGATAACGAACCGGCCCGTCATAAGCTCATGGATGTTATAGGCGACCTCGCCCTTATCGGACGTCCGATTCAAGGACGTGTGGTGGCGATACGTCCGGGACATACCATCAACAACAAGTTTACCAGAATGGTCCGTAAGGAAGTGCGTCACACTGAAATACAATCTCCTTACTATAATCCCAACGAAGAACCGATAATCGATGTGAACGGAATCCGCAAGCTCCTTCCACACCGCTATCCGTTCCTCCTTATCGACAAGGTGATTGAAATCGATAAGAAACATTGCGTAGCGGTGAAAAACGTGACCGTAAACGAACCGTTTTTCCCGGGGCATTTCCCTCAGGAGCCGGTTATGCCGGGTGTGCTTCAGGTAGAAGCCATGGCGCAGGCTGCCGGGGTGCTTGTGCTCAACTATCTTGAGGATCCTGAAAAGTATAGCACATATTTTCTTAAGATTGACAATGTGAAGTTCCGTCAGAAGGTGGTTCCCGGAAGCACATTGCTTCTGAATGTAAGCCTTATGACGGAAATCAGACGCGGATGTGCCGTTGTCAAGGGTTATGCCTTTGTGGGAGAGAAGATAGTATGTGAAGCGGAATTTATGGCCCAGATTATTAAAAACAAATAAACAGTCAAGAAGGTAATAATGAACAACTTGTATTATGTCCATCCCGGTGCTAAAATCGGAAACAATGTGAAAATCGGCAATTTCACCAATATATATGATGACGTGGAAATTGGCGACAATTGCGAGATTGCCGGGAATGTGACTATATATCCCGGGGCGAGAATCGGTTCGGGTGTCAGGATTTTCCCTGGGGCTGTGATTTCAGCGATTCCACAGGACTTGAAGTTCAAGGGTGAGGAAACCTATGCTTATATCGGCGACGGCACTACTTTGCGTGAATGTGTCACCGTCAACCGTGGAACCGCATCGAAAGGCAAAACCGTGGTGGGGCAGAACTGCCTTATTATGGCTTACAACCACGTCGCCCATGATTGTGTCATAGGCGACCGGGTGATAATGTCGAATGCGTGTCAGCTTGCCGGAGAGGTTGTGGTCGATGATTATGCTGTGATAGGAGGTGGAAGTCTTATACATCAATTCTGTCATCTCGGCCGCAACATCATGCTTCAGGGCGGTTCGCTTGTGAATAAAGACATTCCTCCCTATGTTAAAGCTGCACGTGAACCTATTTCCTACGTAGGTCTCAACACTATCGGCCTTCATCGCAACGGTTTCTCGCAGGAGGACATAAGGACTATCGGCGACATCTACAGGGTGCTTTATCTGAGCGATCTTAACGTTACGAACGCTGTGAACCTTATTAAGGAGACACTTCCCGAGTCGAAATATCGCGAAGAGATTATTGAGTTTGTCGTAAACTCAAACCGTGGAGTGATTCGTTCCGCTATCTAACGCCGTTGTGCGTATCTTTTAAATGAGGGCATATGTTCAGAACATATGCCCTCATTTAATTTTGTGATGGTATGGCGATAAAACAATAGAGTCCGGAAATTTCCGGACTCTATTGTTATCGTTAGAAAGAAAAATTTCTGATTTATTTAAGGGCAGCCTGAACTGCGTCGTTGGGCACCATTTCCTCTTTGAAGACATAAGCGCCTGTCTTAGGAGATTTCTCCATTTTGATGATTTTGCTGTAGGTGCGTCCTTCACCTTTCTGAAGAGACGCGACGGTTTTCTTTGCCATGGTTCAGTGGTGCTTATTTAATTTCTTTATGGATGGTCATTCTCTTGAGGATGGGGTTGTATTTTTTCAACTCCAGACGTCCTGTTGTATTCTTGCGGTTCTTGGTGGTGATGTATCTTGACATTCCGGGCATACCGCTGGCTTTGTGTTCGGTGCATTCAAGGATAACCTGCACTCTATTGCCTTTAGCTTTCTTTGCCATAGTTTAGAAATTCTGATTAAAGAGAAATGATTTTGATGTCTTTGAAGTCGAGGTTGCCTTCTTTCTCGGCTTTTTTGAGGGCCGCGTTAAGGCCGATTTTGTTGATTGTGCGGAGAGCATGTGCCGACACGGTTAGCTCAATCCACATATCCTGCTCAACCCAGTAGAATTTCTTTCTGTGGAGGTTGACGTTGAATTTGCGCTTGGTGCGACGCTTTGAGTGGGAAACGTTGTTGCCCACGGAAGCTTTTTTGCCTGAAATCTGACAAACTTTTGACATGGCTGTTGTTTTTTAATTGAATTAAAAATATCTTAAGGCCTGAGGCCGCCATCTCAGTTCTCATATCACCGCCAGGCGCATCAGATTGGCGGTTTTAAAGGATGTGCCACAAACCGGGTGCAAAATTAGTAAAAATTACCGAATCCTGCAAATATGAATATATTAAATTTTTTCTTAGAATAATTAATGCCGATTAAAAGCCTTCGGAGGGATAAAATTTGGCCATCAGTCGTCGTTTAAGTCTTCTTGCATCACATAGCAATTTCGGAGAAGGTTGATAAGCATCACCATGCCGTGGCTGGTGGCGCCTTCAATCACACTGTTGCGGTCTCCTTTGAAATGGATGCATTCGCTGACTGTTTTCTCTCCATATTTTACGGCAATCCATACGGTGCCCACAGGTTTGAAGCGGGTGCCTCCGTCGGGACCTGCTATGCCGGTTGTGGCTATCGCACAGTCGCTTCTCATAAGCTTGGCGGCGCCTTTAGCCATGGCTTCTGCTACGGGACGGCTCACCGCTCCATGAGCGGAGATGTCATTGCGTGGCACGCCGAGCACTTCAGCTTTGACATCGTTTGAATAGCTCACCACACTCCCGAGAAAATAAGCGGATGAACCGGGAACCTGCACTATACGGTGAGCAATATTGCCGCCCGTGCAGCTCTCGGCTGCAGCCACTGTCAATTCACGTTCGGTGAGAAGCTCACCGAGCACCTGGGCCACCGTCTTGTCTTCGGTCGCCACCACTTCTTGGCAGAAAATCTCGTTCAGGTCCTGATGAAAGCGGTTCATCTTGAATCTTAGAAGTTCCACCCCGGAGTTGGTGCCCGTAAGTGTGATTTTTGTTACCAGGTCTGAAGAGTCGATTGTGATTTTTACGAAATCCGGCAGTTGTGATTCAAAATGACGAATCACTTTTGATAATTCTTGCTTGGTATAGCCGTAAATAATCGTATGTCGTGTCTCAGTGTGGACCGGATTGGCTTTGTTATTTTCGGTTTTCTTATTCATTGCAAAACGAAAAAATAGTGCTGGGACTACATGGAAACCCTGGAGAATGGAGGAAGCGAAAGGTCGCAGAATTCTTTGTCGAGATATTTGAAATATCCTGCGGCGGCCACCATTGCAGCATTGTCTGTGGTGAATGCCCTTTCAGGAATCCAAGCTTTTACACCTTTTTTATTGCAGAATTCAGCCACCGCGGCTCGCACTCCGGAATTGGCGGAGACCCCTCCTCCGATGGCGACGTGCTCCACAGGATAACGCTCAAGAGCCTTGGCAAGTTTATCGAGAAGGATGTCGATTATGGTTGCCTGAAGGGAGGCCGCAAGGCCTGTTTTGTTTTTTTCGACAAAATCAGGGTCTTTCGACAGGTTGTCGCGTAGGGTGTATAGAAACGAAGTTTTCAATCCGCTGAACGAATAGTCAAGGCCCGGTATGTGAGGTTTGCTGAAACGGAAGGCTGTAGGGTCTCCCTCTGCCGCGAGACGGTCGATATGTGGGCCTCCCGGATAGGGGAGTCCCATGACCTTTGCACATTTGTCGAAGGCTTCTCCGGCGGCATCATCGATTGTTTTACCCACTATTTCCATTTCCTTCGGGCTTCTGGCAATCACAATTTGCGAATTGCCTCCCGAAATCAGAAGACACAAAAAAGGAAAATCCGGGACGTTGTCTCCCGGCGATTTCCTGACGAAATGAGAAAGAACGTGTGCGTGCAGATGGTTAACATCTATCAAAGGTATATCAAGTCCGATTGACATGCCTTTTGCGAACGACGTGCCGACAAGGAGCGACCCAAGCAATCCGGGACCGCGCGTGAACGCAATTGCCGAAAGTTCGGATTTGTCGATTCCGGCTTGGCGCAGGGCTTCGCTCACAACGGGCACAATGTTCTGCTGGTGTGCCCTCGAAGCAAGTTCCGGCACAACCCCTCCGTATGCTTCATGCACTTTTTGGCTTGCGATGACATTGCTTTTAAGGCAGCCGTCGCAAATCACTGCCGCCGACGTGTCGTCGCACGATGATTCTATGCCGAGAATGTTTATGCTCATTAATAGTGTGTTTTTTTGCTGACGCAAAGTTAACGCAATTAGTTGAAACGGCAAAGCGCAAACATGGAAGTCGTTTAAACTTTTTCTCTTTTCTTTCGCTTTTCAATCTGCCGACCGAATGTTTGGCGTGTGATGACAGTGATTTGTGTAGTCGGGATTACAGCTAAAAAAACGAGTGTATTCTTGAAAAAGCAAAGGTTTCGACTGTTTGATAGTGAAAAAATCATTAAATTTGCATTTGATTTTCAATTCCCGGTTTGCGGCATTACGCTTCAGTGGAAAATGTGATGAGATTACTGAAAACATTATATAAAGTGGCAAGAGGAATATTGTTCACGGCGATTGTACTGGTTGCCGTGGTTTATCTTGCATTATATATATTGGTGTCGGTGCCTTCTTTCCAGAATTATGTGAAGGAAAAGGTTGAGACGGAAGCTTCGGCATTTTTCGGCTCGGATTTGAAAATAGGGACTCTTTCCATACATCCATTCAATGAAGTGGTTGTAAACGGTTTCTCTGTTTTTGACAGGGATGGGAAACGATGTCTTTATGTAGAAACAGTTGGTGCCGGAATTAATTTGTGGCGTCTTTTGAACGACCGTAAGATAGAACTTACTTATGCCGAAGTCATAGGGCTTGAAGCAGACATCAGTCAGAAAAAAGAAGGGGAGCCGCTTAATATCCAATTCATTATAGACGCCTTCAAACCTAAGGAAAAAAATAAGCCTCCGACAAAGTTCGATCTTAATCTGAAAAGTGTCGTGCTCAGAAGATGTGCCGTCCGCTTCGACAAAGAATGGATTCCTATGTCGGACAACCGGCTGAAAACCGATTTCAACCATTTGCTCCTTTCCGACCTCAAGGCTGATATCAATCTTCCGAGGATATCTAACGACGATATCAAGATTGATCTTCGAAGATTGTCGTTCAAACTTTCCGGAGGTCTTGATGTCCGTACAATAGCTTTCAAGGCACATGTCACCCCTCGCTCACTTTCGGTTGAGAACTTTGTGGTGAAATTGCCTGATACTGAAATCCGGCCTTCTGATATCTCTTTGAAATATGATGGTTTCGACAAACTGTTCGATGCTATCAAGTATGGAGAGAATATGGTGGTATTAGTTGACAATCAGGTTTCATTGTCCGATTTTTCTTGGCTTGTGCCGGATTTTCACAGATACGCGATGCCTTTTTTGCTGTCGGCCGAAGTTTCCGGGAATGCCGAATCGATTCGCGTGAGTGATTTTTCATTTGATTCGGGCAATGGCGATTTTATGCTCCATCTTTCCGGCAACGTCGATAAGCTCAACGATGTGAAAGACATTTCCTATAAAGTCAAAAAACTTGACTTCAATGCTTCGTCTGCCGCCGTTGCCGAAGTTTTGAACAAAATTCCCGGATTGTCGTCCAAATTGGAGGGTATGATTAAGAAATGTGGCGATATAAGGTTGTCTGCATCGGGCGACGGCATTGTTTCTGAAGGACGCTATACGGCCGATTGCAGGCTTGCCACTTCAATAGGAGGAATCGATGTTGTGGCGCGTACCTCCGGCCTTAAAAAGGGAACCGGTTCTTTTTCCGGTGATTTTTCTTCCGATGGACTTAATGTCGGGATATTGACCGGCGATGCAAGGTTGGGAAAAATCTCGTCTGACGTTTCTTTTTCCGGGGAGTTGAAGGGAAAGGATGTAAACGGACACGTCAACGCTTGTATCGCCGGTTTTGAATATGGAGGCACCCTTTATGAAGGGTTGACGGCGGAGGCAAATAAAGACGGGAAGGAAATCAATGTGTTGGTTGACATCGATAATGAGATTGCGCAAGCTCACATCGATGCCGACGGTCATCTCGAAGGGGAGGATTCATGGCTGATTCTTAGTGCGCGCGTGGATAGTTTTGTTCCGTCGCGACTGGGGATTTTGCCAGCTTATAAGGATTATGTGTTTACTGCCATGGTCAACGCTTTGGTAGAGGGTAATAATCCTGATAACGTAACCGGGGAAGTCAGGGTGAATGATTTGGCGTTTTATTCCGACGGGGAAAAGTCGATAAAGCTTGACCGACTTTTACTGAAGGCGGAGTCGGATGCGATGGCGCGTACGCTCACTTTGCGCAGCGATTGGGTTGACGGTGTCGTAAAGGGTGACTTTAAGGTAAAGGAGATTCCGGAGGAGGTCTTGTCAATGTTGTCGAGCGTCATGCCGAGCCTGCTGGTTCCTAAGGCAAAGGATTCCGAATTTACTTCGGATGTCGAATTTTCTTTTAACGTCAAGGCCAATAATACTTTACCGGAATTTTTTAATCTTCCGTTCAGATTCCTTGTTGATATCCCAGTAAAGGGAGCGATAGACGGCACCGGAAATTCGGCGCGTCTTGATGTTGACGTGCCGTTTATTCAGCAAGGGAAGAATAAACTTGTAAGAGACACGCGCCTTGATGTAAGGCTTGACGGAGAATCCGGCACTGCCAACGTCAACGCAACTACTATGTTCCCGGCAAAAAAAGGGGATGTGGTCCTTTCCGTAGGGTTGCTCGGACAGTCGGACAATGTTTTTGCCGATGTGGAATGGGTCACTCCGTCGAATTCCGCGTTTAACGGAAAAATGTCGCTTGGTGCTGAGATAAAAAAAGATGAATTTTCAGGCAAACCGGAAGTGAATCTTGATATCAATCCATCATCTTTCGATTTCGGTCCGGCGCATTGGAATATCGACAGAAGTTCTGTGGCCTACAATGACGGAATCCTCGACGTGAAAGGGATGAGAATATGGCATGACAACCAGTTTGTTGAAATTGGAGGCAGGGCGTCGGCATCACCCCTCGATTCCGTAACCGTCAGACTTGCCGATATCGACGTTGATTATATTTTTGATACGCTCAATATAAATTATGTCACTTTCGGAGGGATTGCCACTGGCGATGTCACTGCCTGGGGGGCTTTGGGGAAAGAACCGAGGGCTTATACCGACAACCTTTCAATCAAGTCGCTTTCCTACAATGGGTCGGTGCTTGGCGACGGGAACCTGAAAAGCCATTGGGACAATGAGGAAAAGAAGGTGGCGATTTCAGCAGATATAAAAGGAGAAGGAGATTGTTCTACCCGGATGGATGGAGGAATATGGGTTACACGTGATTCATTGAGCTTTTCAATAGATACCTACAGGGTGCCCGTGGGTTTTCTCGGGCCTTTTATGAAAGCATTTTCATCGGATGTGAAGGGGCGTGCCTCCGGCAGCGTCAAGCTTTTCGGCACGTTCAGCGATATCGACCTTGTCGGTAAGGTGCTTGCCGATTCCGTTGCCATTAAGCTTGACTATACCAACGTATATTATCATGGCACCGATTCCGTGTTTCTTAAACCTGGCCGTATAGAAATTCCGTCGTTCAGGCTCTATGATAAGTTTGGAAATTCAGCCATACTTTCGGGCGAACTCACACACCGCTATTTTCACGACCCTCGTTTCACATTCAGGATAAGCGATGTGAGGAGGCTGCTTTGTTACGACACAAACCAGAAAATGAATCCCGATTGGTATGGCACATTTTTCGGCAATGGAAGCGCCGTTGTCAGAGGATGGCCCGGAGCTGTGTCGGTGTCAGTCGATATGACTGCGGTCGGGAATTCAAATTTTACTTTTGTACTGAATGACACGCAGGCTGCAGAAGACTATCGTTTCCTCACTTTTTCCGACCGTAGGAAAAAGGAGGCGGAAAAACTGCGAGCCGACACGGTGTCGTCGATTCTTGCTTCTTTTCAAAAGAAAATTGACAGCCAGAGCGACGCTCCCTCGAAATTTATGATCGACATTCGAGGGTCGGTCAGCCCGTCAACGCTTATGACTCTTGTGATGGATCCTGTGGCGGGCGATAAGATTACGGCCCGAGGTAACGGAAACATCCAGGTGGATTATGATTCCGAAAGCGACGAAATGCAGATGTTCGGAAAATACACTCTTGAGGAGGGTAACTACAATTTCTCGCTTCAAGACCTTATATTACGCGATTTCAAGATCAGGCAGGGGAGCAGCATTTCGTTTAACGGCGCCCCTCTCAACGCCAGGCTCGATATAACGGCTTCCTATCGGGTGAACACCAATCTTTCGGACCTTGACAAGAGTTTTTCCACCGATAGGGAACTTGCGCGCACAAACGTCCCGGTCGAAGCCATGCTGATGGTGGAAGGGGAGATGCAACATCCTGACATCAGCTTCGACATAGAACTCCCGACGCTGACCCAGGATATGGAAAGAAAAGTGAAAAGCATCGTCTCTACCGACGACATGATGAGCCGACAGATTATTTATCTTCTTGCGCTCAACCGATTCTACACTCCGGAATATATGGGCTCGACAAGCAATGGCGGCGAATTGGCCGCTGTGGCTTCTTCAACTTTGTCGTCGCAGCTTTCGAATATGTTGGGGCAGTTGACTGATAAGTTCACGGTTGCTCCGTCTTTCAGAAGCGATAAGGGCGACTTCTCGGACATAGAGGTCGATGTGGCCCTTTCGTCAAGGCTTCTTAACAACAGACTATTGATAAACGGCAATTTCGGATATCGCGACAGAAGCACTTCGCAGACTACCTTTGTGGGAGATTTCGATATAGAATATCTTTTGAACAGGAGCGGGAATCTCCGCCTTAAGGCATATAACCATTTTAACGACCAAAATTATTATTTGCGTCAGGCTCTTACCACGCAGGGCCTCGGTGTGGTTTATAGAAAAGATTTTGACAATCCGTTCACTTTCCTGAGGAGGAGAAAGAAGGAACAGAAAGACGGGGAGTCTGTCGAAAAATCGGCAGAGGAAAACGATTCAATCACTACCGTCACTATTGATGATGTGAAAAAATAGCAATAATGTCGTGGTTATAGCGATATTTTAATTAAATTTGCATTGACATTTGAAATTTGTCAGTTGTGATGGCGTTTTCAAGTCGCAATTTTAATCATATCAAATGCTGAAAATCCATATCGAGACATGGCATGGAAAATTGATGGAATATTAGAGAGTCTTGGCATCCGGAAGGAGCAATCCGTTGGGATTGCATTTAGCGGAGGGGGTGCGAAGGGTTTTTCTCACATCGGCGTGCTGAAGGCTTTTGAGCATTTCGGAATCCGTCCGGATGTCATGTCCGGTGTTTCGGCAGGTTCCATTGCAGTGGCCCTTTATGGAGCCGGATTATCAACCGACGATATGATTGAATGCTTTTCCGAGGCATCAAGTTTCGGCGATTTCACGGAATGGGCTATCCCCAAACAAGGTTTTATGCGTCTTAACAGATTCGCGAAGCTGCTTGAAAGCTGGCTCCCGGTCAGGAATCTGGAAGAAATGAAGATTCCGTCCGTGATATGTGCCACAGATTTTGACCATGGCAAATCCGTAGGGTGGGGCAAAGGGGAGATAGTGCCGAGGGTAGTGGCGTCGTGCAGCATCCCTATAATCTTCCATCCTGTCAAGATAAATGGAGTGAACTACGTTGACGGAGGTGTGTTGCGCAATTTGCCGGCATGGGCGATACGCGATTATTGCACCATGCTTTTCGGAAGCAACTGTAGCCCTATGCGGCGTTCGTTCGACCCCAAAGGCTCTATTATCGACATTGCATACCGTTCGTTTCATCTAATGATGAAATCCAACACTCCGCAAGATCTCCGCCTTTGCGACCATGTGATTGAAATCAGCCACATGTCTTCAGTGAAGACGTTCGACCTTTCAAGCCTGCGACGCGGGGTGACGGTCGGGTATGACGCCGCCTGCCGGGTGCTTGAAAGAGTGAATAATCCTTAATACTATCCCTATATTGACCTAACATGAATAAGACGAAGGAAAAACTTATCATTTATCAGCTTTTTCCACGTATTTTTACCAATACGAATGCCAATTGTGTGCCTTGGGGCACACTTGAACAGAATGGAAGTGGAAAGCTGAATGACTTCGACCATAATCTCTTGCAAAGCATAAAGGAGCTTGGCGTCAATTGCATCTGGTTGACCGGCATCATTGAACATGCAACGAAAACAGACTTTACCAAATACGGAATCGAGAAAGACAATCCGAATGTGGTGAAGGGAGAGGCCGGTTCTCCATATGCTGTCAAGGATTACTATGACATCGATCCTGCCTTGGCAGTGTCGGTGCCCGATAGGATGAAAGAGTTTGAAAACCTTGTCAGACGGGTGCATCAAGAGCAGATGAAGGTCATAATTGATTTTGTGCCCAATCATACGGCGAGGGTCTATCATTCAGACGTTGCTCCTGCCGGCGTGGAGGATTTCGGGGTTAGAGATGATATAAACATGAATTTCTCCCGCGACAACAATTATTACTATATATCGAACCAGCAGTTTTATCCTGCCATAAATTTAGCTGCCGAGGGCGATACCCCGTATGTGGAATTTCCGGCGAAAGCAACGGGGAATGACTGTTTCACGGCTTTTTGCAGTTCTAATGACTGGTATGAGACTGTCAAGTTGAATTATGGACACGATTATAATGACGGTTCCGACCATTTCAATCCGGTTCCGGATACATGGCGGAAGATGCTTCATATATTGAAGTTTTGGGCTTCAAAAGGAATCGACGGATTCCGTTGCGACATGGTGTTTATGGTTCCTTTGCCTTTCTGGCATTGGGCTATTCCGCAGGTGAAGGCCGTGTTCCCGCATGTCATGTTCATAGGAGAGATATATGATGTGGGTCTTTATCGCCCTTTCCTTGACTACGGATGTTTCGATTATCTCTATGACAAGGTGAATCTATATGATACCTTTGTTGGAATCGAGACCCACGGATGGTCGGCGGCACGGCTCACCGGATGCTGGCAGACCGTTGACGGCATAGGCGACAAGATGCTTAATTTCCTTGAGAATCATGATGAAGTGAGATTCGGTTCGCGTGCGTATGCCGGCGATTCTTTGCGGGTTATTCCGTCGTTGGTTGTTTCTTCGATGATTTCGAGAGGTCCGCTCCTTATTTATTACGGTCAGGAACTTGGCGAACAGGCACGCGACAATGAGGGATTTGCCGGCGACAATGACCGGACTACGATTTTCGATTATTGGAGCGTATCTACGATTCGCAGATGGTATAACGGCGGAAAATGCGACGACAGTCTCCTTTCACCCCATGAACGATGGCTTCGCAATGTCTATAAAAGCGTGTTGACGTTGTGTAATGAACGCGAGGCACTCAAGGAAGGGGCATTTTTCGATCTGACCTATGCCAATCTTCGCCAACCGGGTTTCAATCCACATTCAAATTTTGCATTCCTGCGTTATAAGGACGACGATGTATTGCTTATCGTCGTGAATTTCTCCAGAGATGCCGAGCATGTTAATGTTGTGATTCCAGACCTTGCATTTGATATGGCCAAAATAGAGAGGGGAGAGATTGTCTCGGCCGACCTTTTATGGGGTAAACCGCATAAACTTAATCTTTCTTCCACTTCTCCGCTTTCCGTATATATGAGTGCGGGCGATGCCCTTGTGCTTCCGATTGGGAAAAGAAAGGGTGGGTCAGACCATAAAATGAGGGGGTCTGCGCTCAGGGGAGAAAAGAAATCTTAAGGAAAGAGTGGATATTCCAAAAAATAAAGCTAATTTTGCAAGTAATTTTTACCAATCCATATCATGAGTAATTACCTTCCGCCTATCAAGGTTTTTGCAGGGACCAAAAGTCACTATCTTGGAGAGTCAATCTGCAAGGACCTGGGCATAGAATTAGGCAAAATGAAGATTGAGACTTTTGCCGACGGTGAATTCGAGGTTTCTTTCGAGGAGTCCATTCGCGGTGCAGAAGTCTATCTGGTTCAATCAACTTTCCCTAACAGCGACAATCTGATGGAGCTGCTCCTTATGATTGATGCGGCGAAGAGGGCATCCGCAGCGACAGTTGTGGCCGTGATTCCTTATTTCGGATGGGCGCGCCAGGACAGGAAAGACAAACCGAGGGTTTCCATCGCGGCAAAGCTTGTGGCCGACCTTTTGAGCGTGGCTGGCATTGACCGTCTCATCACAATGGACCTGCATGCAGACCAGATACAGGGATTTTTTGATGTTCCCGTAGATCATCTTTATGCATCGTCCATCTTCATCCCGTATATCGAAAGCCTCCATCTGAAAGACCTTGTGATTGCTTCTCCCGATGTGGGCGGTGCTAAGAGGGCTAATTCTTATGCAAAATATTTCGACGTTCCCCTTGTGCTTTGCCATAAGCAGCGCGCCAAAGCTAACGTCGTGGAGAAAATGACTGTCATCGGAGACGTCACAGGGAAGAATGTGGTGCTCGTTGACGATATCAGCGACACGGCCGGAACAATTACCAAGGCTGCCGACCTTCTTCTTGAAAACGGAGCGGCTTCTGTGAGGGCCCTTTGCTCACATGCCGTGATGAGCGACCCTGCCACGGAGCGTGTAAAGAATTCCGGATTGACTGAAATCGTCTTCACGGATTCGATTCCCTACGGCAAGGAGAATCCCAAAGCGGTAGTTCTTCCTGTTGCCAAGCTGTTTGCCGATACCATCCGCCGTATCCACAACAACCAGTCGATTTCTTCGCAGTACCTTTTCAAGTAAGGACTAATATATTGTCATAATGAAGCTACATAAAAGTGTAATCTTAGATTACACTTTTATGTGGCTTTAGTTTTTTCGTTGTCCGTTGTCCGTTTTTCCGTTGTAGAGTTGTCGGTAATTTCTGAAATAATGGACCATTTTGTTGGGATAACTTGCTGATTTATAGATATGAATATATGGTGGTCCAAAATAATATATAAGGTGGTCCAGTTTTTTTAATACATAAGCTTTTGAGAATGCATAATTCATAATTCATAATTCATAATTCATAATTTATAATGCATAATTCATAATTCATAAAGCATAATTCATAAAGCATAATTTATAAAGCATAATTTATAAAGCATAATTTATAAAGCATAATTTTTGGTTAATGCATATTTTTTTTCAATTAATCTTGAAGGGGGGAAGACGGCATCACCGCACCCGAAGGTGCGGTAACAGAACGAAGACAGCAGGACAGTCAAACTCGCCAAGTTCACCAAATAAAGCTAAAAGCTTTCTATATTCTCAAGCTTTCTATATTCTCAATGTGGAGGAAGGGGATTGCCGTTTCTGAATTCTCTGTATATTGCTCTTCGAGGTCTTCAGAATCTTCGCCATTTCTCGCTGACTCATCCCGAGCTTTTCAAGCTTCAGCACCTCCTTCAGCATCCGCTTTTGCTCTTCCTCCTTGCTTTCTTTCAAATGTTTCCGCTCGTCGTCATAACCTATTGTCTCGAAATGAAGCCGGTTATCGGAAAATGTGCGCTCCATTAGTATCACGTTCTCTGCCCCGTATTCTATCCTTCCGCTTCGAGTCTTCAGCTGTTTTACATACTGGAGGTTCACATCTGTCATGCTTTGCCCGATTGCAAATCCGCTGTCAACGAAATTAAACAACTTCTTGCTCCCGGCAAGGTCATTCTGAGTTATCGGCTTGCGCATGTTCCTCTTGGGCGTATGCGCGAGTAGAAGTATAGAGAGCCCGTACTTCTCTTGCAGTAACTTTAACTGATACATCAGCACAGAAACTGCCGTGGAACTTTGGCTGTTCTTGCTTATGAATGTCAGGTTGTCTATCACCACCACCTTTGCACCTTCTTCCTCGATAAGTTTCTCCATATCGTTGATGATTAGCTCCTCCACATTCGGATTCAGAAATATCTTCCTGTTGGGCTCGCATCTTATAAACTTGTCCGGTATGGGATAACGCTCTCCGTTGCTTCCTGTATATCGCCTCTGGAAATCTTTGTAGCTCATCTCATAATCGAAATAGAGCACTTTCTCACTTTTCGAAATCTCAAACGCAATTTGCAATGCATATATACTCTTCCCGATGTTTGAATCCGCAAACAGTATGCAGATCTCTTTCTCATGCCACAGGCTCAACCACAACGGTTTCCCGTCTTCTATCTCAAGTCCCATGTCGAGCCATTCCTGTCCCCTGTGGCTCGTATGCACGAACGACGGGGTTTTCGTCAGCTCGGCTTCAACCTTCCTTCGCATCTCCCTTTCCAATCGTTCTTCCTCTTCACGCTTTTCGTCTTGTTTATACATCCGGAATCGTCGGGCTGCCTCCATCCCGATTTGAAACCAAGGCATACGCTCGGGTGCATAGCCCATGTAAATCCCTTTCACATCCTCAACGAGGTCGCCCATCAGTTCCATATCGCCAATCTTGCGTCTTGACTCCCATACCACTTTTCGGTCGGCGTCATAGATGAAGACATACTCCCCTTCGAAATACACCGGGCAATGTCTCTCTTTCACCCACCTGTAACGGTTCTCGCTCACCAAGTCCGTATAGTAAGCCCTCCACTGTTTCAGACACTCTCTTCCGTGAATGTCTCTTATCAGCATCTGTTTGATTTCCATATTCTTTTGTTTATTTGTTTATTAATAACTTCTCGTCAAAAAACCATACACATCCTCCCCGGACTCAAGCATACCCATCAGAAGGTCGTCAAGCGCATCCCCGGGCTGAATCTCTACTCCCGGAATGCCGGATTCCATTACGTCCGAAACGTACACCTCCCTCGCATAACCACGAAGCATCGTCCCTTTCTCAATCCATTCGTCATACTTCCCCTCATCCGGAAAAAGCACCACTTTCCGTCCTTTAAGCAATCGCAACCGGTGATATGGGTCTCTAAGATTCGATGCCGTGGGATTCAACGTTGCGCAACCACCTGTGGCTACAGGAATTCCGAGCATACATCCCCCGCTCATCAAAAATGTCGCTACTATCAACGCGGCTTTCTCGCTCTCGAATACCCATAATGGCCGGTCCTTATACACATCTGTACCTATTATGTGAGAACCGAACATGCAACCCTGGTATTTGCCCGTTTCAACTCCCGAGTTTCTTTCAAGCAGTGTGTGGACGTGCGTCACAAGTGGATGTGGTCTTTTCACTCGCTTCCCTGTCGTTGAATCATATCCCATTATCTTTCCGTCTCTTACATTTCCGTGCTCATCTATCTGCCAGAATAATGGCGACCCTCCGAATTTTTTCGAATTTGCTACACAATATAGCGACAGTATTTTGTCAAGGTCACCTTCCATTCTGAATTTTCCGAAGAATCTTCTCAGAAATTCCGTTAATGAATTCCGGATTCCTCGATCAAGCGACTTCCGGAATATTTCTGACGGAATATAATTCGGCTTCTCATATTCCTCCCTCTCTCGTCGTGCATAATTCCGGCGCGCTTTCCCTGCGAACGACCGGCGAATAAAATGCCCTCCATCTTTCCCGTACCTCTCTGTTCCGATGCCCGGGTTACCGTTATTCTTCCATCCATAATCCTTTTTATACTCTGACGGCGAATAATGGTAATTACACTTGTTCTTCCTGTCACACATCCCTACCTCCGGCGACAAGGCCTCGCCCCGGTCATCAACGTAGGGCGTGAACGTACGCCTTCCGCATCCCGGACAGACATCCTTACGGCTGCCGCTCCTCAGCGAATACTCATAATTCCCTCTCGTCTTAATCATAGCTGTTAGATTCGTAATTAAAAATCTTGTTCTCTTCGGTGTCCCAGTGTCCCGGTGTTCCGATCTCCGGGACACCGGGACAGTAAACCAAATTCAGGGATAAACAGCATCAGGAATTCAATATCCTCGATACCTTGCTCTTGGACACCGACAGCTCCGCGGCAATCTGCCTGACGCTTTTTCCCATTTCTCTAAGATTCTTTATCTGAACCTTAAGTCGGTCGCAGTCTCCCTCTTCAGGCTCTTTAAGATGAGTTTTTTCATGGTCGTAGCCTACCGTATCGAAATGAAGGTAGCCTCCATCCTTCACCAACTCTGTCACCATCACGTTGTTCATGCCATACTCTATTGTCGATGCCCTCGACTTAAGCTGCTTCACATAACGAAGATTACCGTCTTTCGCGCTTTTTCCCATAGCAAAACAACTGTCAAAAAAATTGAACAGCTTCTTGCTCCCGGCAAGGTCATTCTGAGTTATCGGACTTGACAACGATCGCTTCGGAGTATGCGCAAGCACAAGTATCGACAAATCATGCCGACGTTTCAGCTGCAAAAGGTTCATCATCAGTCGAGATGCTGCGTCTCCCCGCTCCGACTCGCTGCATAGATACGTCAGGTTGTCTATGATGATTATCCTGATGCCATACTCCGTCACTGCCTGTTCTATCTCTTCGATGATATCGTCTTCGAACGTCTCTCCGTTGATATTCTCCGCACATATCTCAGACCGATAAAAGTTGTCAGGAAACAAGTACAGTCTTCCCTCTTCGTCAGTATATCTCAACTGGAATTGCTTGTCGCTCATCTCGAAATCGAAATAGAGCACCTTATCATGCTTTGACAATTCCGCAGCTATCTGAACTGCATAGATACTCTTCCCGATATTCGAATCCGCAAACAGACAGCAAACCTCTCCCTCATACCACAGTCTGAACCACAGGCTACGCGGATCCGGTCTTTGCAATGCATTGGCGTTCCACTCGTTAGCCCTCTTCACCCTGAGCATCAGTTCATCTTCTGTCACCTCTCTCGGATTCTCAACAAGGGCAATCACATCCTCCCTCATTCTTTCCGCTTCGTTAAAATAATTCTCCATAATCTTGTTTTTGTTTTGGTTTTTTTGTGCTTGTCGCGTTTGGCATTTCCTCGACAATCACACCGCGAAATTACAATCGCCTCTTTTCCTCCTGTTTTTATTCTGACATTTTTGAGCATTAAAATTAACAAGCGGATTTCTTTACAAATTCTTTCCCTTGATACCATTATCGCGCTTTTGCGCGTCAGGATTATATAATATGATGAATATCATATTTATATAATACGCTCCCCCTAACGGATATACTAACGTATCCCCGTCTAACGTCTAACATCCACAAAAAAACACAGCAAAGTTACTGCCTATTCCACCTTCCGATGTTTTATTCTGACAATGAAGTTTAATTTTACGGAGAATGATTTTCTTATGGCTTTTTACATTGAAGTCGTACAAATGTACGACTTCATTAAAAAGAAAAAAGTTTAAACGACTTCAATTGGTTCGTCAGTTTGTCGGTCGTCATGCGAGACGACGGAATGAGGATACATAAAAACAAAAAGACATAAGAGTGTCCCAGTGTCCCAGAGGGCGAGACACCGGGACACTGGGACACCGGGACAGTTAATTAGAATCTGCGGACTTTCCTTTTTTAAAATGGGAAATTGATGCCGAGGTTGAAGGAGGCGTTGGAGTTCAAGGGGATGCCTTGCTTAGCGAGGGTTCCGACGGTGTGGTCCATGCCGGCGAAGAAGTTGAAGCCGGTGGTGTGGATGTTTAGGAGCCAGCCGAAACCTACGCCGTATGTGCCAGCGGTGACGTTTACGTTTGCCGACAGGAAGTTGACGGGATTCACATTCGCCGACAGACGGAATTGCGTCCAAGTGTAAGGACCGTTTATCCTCGTGGAGTTGAGGATGCCGAAATTAAGGCGGCGATATGAGGGAAGGTACCACTGCGCACCAACATTAACGGTGGCTGCAAGAGCACGTGTGAGGGATGTTGAGCCGTTGTTGTCGAGCTGGTAAAGACGGGCGAGGTCGTCAGTGAGTCGGTTCCATTCGTTGTCGAAAGAGTTTTCGGCATCGTCGTTGGCGTTGAATATGAAGGAATCCGTATTGACGGTCTGAGTTCCGTTGGTCGATGCCCATTGGGTGTCGCTCCACGATATGAAGCCGAGGTCGAGCACGGCAGCCGAGAAAGTGAATCCGTTCCAACTGTATTCGCCACCGAGGTCGAGGCCGAAGCCCAATCCGTTGAGCTTGAAGCCATCGTCCATATTTCCGCCCGACACGTAGTCTTTCCCTGTCTCGTTGCTGTGGTCCATGTCATATCTGAATTTTCCGGCAGAGACATATATGTCGGCGTTGGTCTGCGCAATCCATTGGTCGTGGTCAAGAACGAGTTTTGCATCGTTGAAACGGAAATCCATATACCCTCCGCCCAACAGCACTTTGAGGGTTGCACCTACGCGCAGCCCCGGCACCTGTTTGATTTCCCTCGAATGGTTGAGGGCGAGCTGGGCGTAGGCATTCGCCTGCCCGAACATATCCTTGATATCGTAAGTGTCGTTTGTCACACCTTCCTTTGCGAGAGAGAAGAACGATTTAGGCACGGATACTTCCGCATTAGTCGAGACACCGAGCGAAACGGTGTTGTAACCTCCCATCCCTTTGAATCCGACGGAAAGGATATCTATTTTTTCATTGGTGCCGACACGGTTCTTGTTGCTGATTTTATCCATCACTTCGCTTGCCGCGATTCCCGGATTGGTGAAAAGCACAGTCTTGCCGTTGAGCTTATATAGCACTTCGTTGAGGTGCAGGTTGCCATGCATGTGGATGTTGAGGTTGCCGAGGGCGGGGAAAGATACGAATCCCTTTTCGTTGCCGAAAGCAGGGTTCATCTGGTAACGGTAGTCGTAATTATCGAGGAAATAGCCCGAGTATGTGGTCTGTGCGTTAAGGCCGCCTGCGAAGGCGAAAGCCCCGGCGCATATAACAAGTTTCTTTATGGAAGAATTCATTGTGTTCGATTGTTGAATAAGAATAATGGCGTATTAAAGTTCTTTAGTATAGTTGCCTGTCACTTTGGCACGTACTTTCTTTAAGGTCAGGGTCTGTGACGGCGACAAAGCTTCGTCGTTTGCACCCGGCTTCACAGTGGCTGTGAAGGTGATACCGTCAAGATGTTTCACTTCTCCGGTGATTCTTATCGTTACGGGATAATCGGTGGCCCCCGAGGGAATCACGGCCCCTTCTATAGACACGCCGGAAATCTGGTTGCCCGATTTGTCGATGGGATAGCCTGTGATAACGGCATCGAGAGGAAGTGTGCTTGTTATTTCGGTGGTGATTTCAAGTTTCTGGATAGTGATTGCATCCACGTCTTCGTCGTTCCAGCCGTCTTTTGTTTCCGTATATATAATTTGAGATTCCGAGCCGCTTTTCATTGCGAGTGGGGCGAGGAATTCCCATTTCCCTTCAAGTTTGTCAAGATTTCTCCCAAGTTCGAAGTAATCCACATGTTGACGATATACTTGCGGTTGTACAAGGTCGATTTCTATCATCTGAGGGATTCCGCTTCCGCTTATCACGTTTCCGAGAGTGGTGAATTCCACATGCTGGGGGTTTTCAAATCCGGTAGGAACGTTCTCCGGATTTTTGGGAGAAAGACAGAAATTATAGGGTCCTGAAACGCCGGCAGCATACCCGACCCGGAAATAATCGTTGTCGAGTTCAAAATCTTGTGAGGGAGCGTTGTCTCTGATAGATGTGAGTTTAAGACCGGTTTGGAATCCAAGTTTTTCGTTAGCCACCGGATTGTTGACGGAAAGGAATATCTGAGGATTGTTGAGAATTAGGTCCGTGCCGTCTTGTGCGAGGAAATCGGGGATATTATTCAGATGGATGGGGGAGATGTTGAGGGCGTTTCCTTCGAGCATATAATTGATGTCTCCGGCAACTGCGTTGACATTTAGGTCGGACAATGTGTAATCCACGTTGAGGCTTACCGACGATGGAATCTGTGTAATGTCAGAAACCTTAGGTGTGATGTTGAGGTTTGCGGATTCGATATTGATGTCGGCTTCAAGCTTGAGGCTATGGGCATCGTAGTCTATTCCGGAATTGTTGGCGGGAAGATTTATCGCTTTTGCGGAAAGCGATACCTGTGCCTGGCCGTTTTCGAATTTTATGGAGGGAATTGTCAGTATTCCGTCGTTCTCTTCGTAGTTGCCCGCAGGAATAATGCGGTCGATTGACAAACTTTTGGGTAATTGCAGCTTGATTTCCGACATTTCGATATCCGCCAAAGATGAAACGGCGGCATCTTCGGTGAATGTAAGCGTAATCCCGAGGTTGTCAGTGTAAAGGTCGGTGATTTCGATAATGGCAGGGTCGATGTTGTCTGCCGAGTAAATCACTTTTCTGTTAATCGGACTGTTGAGCGGGAAAGTAACGGTCGATGAGCTTTGGATGTCGCCGCTTCTCGTGCCTGTAGAGAAGGTCAGTACAGAGGGAGATATTGAGGGTGCCGCAGAGGAGAACGACGGAATGTTGATGGGGTCGGAAGAGAAGGTACCCGATTCCCGGACGGCATAAAATGTCTTGCCATTGAGGGTTACTTCTTTAATCTGGTCTCCTTCTTTGATGTCGATAATGTCTCCAAGTGTAACGACGTCGAGATTGATTGGCAGGACAAGGTCCTTCACTTTGAATTCGGATGTTGTGTCGATATTGTCCAGGTCATACCCGTTGTCGAAACATCCTGTCAGAGCCACCGTCATTAATGCGAGGCTGCCGAAACGAAAAAACTGTTTCATGAAAAATATTGTTATTTGTTGTTATGTTTTGGCAATGTCTTTACAAAAAGTTGAGTATAGAGGCACACTTCGATGGAAGTCATTGAAGCAAAAAACAACTTCTATGATGCAATCTCCTTGTTGGAAGTCGTTCAGCGCGCAAAGTTAATAAATGTTTGGCGAATATAAAAAATGTTTTTTCTTTTTTTATGGCATTACTGGAGTTTATAGGTCAGATGCCTCAGGCATGTAGGGTTTGGAAATCAAATTGTTAATTAAACATGCCGGAGGCATGTCCCTACATTATATAAAAAGAGAAGGAGCGTCATAATTGAAATCAAAAGCAATTATGACGCTCCTTCCGTAAAAAAGTTTAGGAAGAGGTTGTCCGGTCAGAATGTGTAACCTACTCCGAGATGGAATGTCGGGGTGCAGTTGCCTCCGTTGTCGATAATCTTGATGAAATCCGTGCCGAAGTCAGCACCTGCATAAAACTTGTTGATTTGGAAACCGAGACCGATGTGCCATCCCGCCTGGAAACGCTTCATGCCGATTTCGTCGTCAAACATGCTCACTGTTTCCTTCTCTTTTACTCCCTGGTAGGAAGCACTTGCAGTTACGTCGGCCAGGGCGTTGACCTTAAGATTGAATCCGGCGAACGGTATGAAGGCAACGTTGCTATTGTCGCCGAATACAAGTTTGTATGCAATGTCGAGGGGCACACTGAAACTCATTGTTGTAAGGTCGCCCGAAATTTTTAACCCCTGTTCGCTCGCGCTTTCATGGTCAAAACCCATGTCGAATTTCAAACCTGTCTGAAAGAAGAGCGGGGTAGTGCTTGAAAGACTGAATCCATGCACGTATCCGAGTTCGAAACCGTTGGTGCCGTCGCCGGCGAGGTCGCGATACTGATACATTGCGGTGATACGGTTGTAGTCTCCGGTGGGATTGATTGCCGTCTGGGCATTGATGGCAAGTGGAGAGAATGCTGCGAAGAGGGCGATAGCCGACAATAGATGTTTCATAGTCGATACAGTTAGGTGGTTAATGACATTGAAGTCGTTTAAACTTTTTTACGGAGATTATTTTTCTTATGGCTTTTTACGTTAAAAAGTCCTCTTTTCCAATCTTCCGCCATCTTTTCGGACGCTTTTGAACCTTTCATCGGTCGTTTAGCCCGCTAAACTCCCTCTTCAAGTTTCAAAATCGTCTCGAAAATATGACAAAATCTTGAAAAAGAAAAAAGTTTAAACAACTTCGTTAATTCAGTTGCAAATGTATTTGCAATAGCAAAAGTAGTGAATAAAATCAATATTGCAAATAAATTGCAAAAAAAAGAGCGATTCTTTATGGAACCGCTCTTTTGTGGAGTATTTGTGCTTAAAATTACCAGATTATTACGCGCTCTGCGGCGGGACGGAACATTTTGTCGCCCTCTTTGATGCCGAAGGCTTCGAAGAAGGGTTCGATGTTGCGGAGGGATACGTTGACGCGGTTCTTGCCGAGCGAATGCACGTCGCCAGAAGTAAGCGAACGGATTTCCTCGTCGCGGATATTGTTGGCCCAAAGATTGGCGAAGTTGAGATAGAACACCTGCATCGGGTCGATGCCGTCGATGAGCGCCTCTTTAGAGGTAACGTCAACGCCTTTCTTTTTCTGCGAATCGAGGAAGGCAGTCCTTGCGATGCGCAGACCTCCCTGGTCGGCTATGTTCTCACCGAGGGTGTATTGTCCGTTTGCCTGGAGGCCGGGGAGCACTTCTATTTCGGAATATTGCTCCACAAGACCGTTGGTGAGTTTTGCAAACTCGGCCGCATCTTCCGGAGTCCACCAGTTAACCATATTGCCGTCGGCATCGAACTGGCAACCCTGGTCGTCAAACCCGTGGGTGAGCTCATGGCCGATTACAACGCCGATTCCACCGTAGTTTTCTGCATCGCTTGCTTCAGGGTCGAAGAAAGGAGCCTGGAGAATACCGGCCGGGAACACGATTTCATTGTTGAGCGGATTGTAATATGCATTGATTGTCTGAGGAGTCATACCCCATTCGGTGCGGTCAACGGGTTTTCCCCATTTCGCAAGGGTCTGCTTCACAGCCCACTGATGTGCGTTGTGTGCGTTTTCCCAATAAGAAAGGGTAGGCTCGATGTCGAGTTCGGAATAATCTTTCCATTTATCGGGATAACCGATTTTTACCGTAATGGCGTTGAGCTTTTTCAGTGCCTGCACTTTGGTGTCGTCGCTCATCCAGGGAAGATGGATGATATGTTTGCCAAGCGCGTTGCGGAGATTCTCGACCAGACCAATCATATACTGCTTCGAACTTTCGGGGAAGTATTCCTCCACATAAAGTTCTCCGATAGCTTCGCCGAGGAATCCTTCGGTTGTGCCGAGGGCGCGTTTCCAACGCGGACGCTGTTCCTGCACGCCGCTCATCACCTTGTTGAATTCAAATGATGCGTTGCTGAAATCATCACTCAGATATGGAGCCGCGCTGCTTACGAACTGCCAGAGGTAATAGTCTTTCTTCTCACGGTCGGTAAGCGACTTCATGAGATTGTCGGCCTGTTTCACGGTGTTGATTTCAGTCACGATAACCTGTTCGGGCGACTCTATGCCCATAGTCTCGATGAAGAAACGGTCCCAAGGAATGTTGGGATACATCTCCTTGAGCTGGGAGAAACTGCGTGGGTTATACATTGCCGGAATGTTGCGGCTCTCTTCGCGCGTCCATGTGGAATCGGCAAGAAGAGTCTCGACCTTCATGACGTTTTTAACGATTCTCTTGGCGTCTTTCTTGCTGTAGCCGGCATTGACCATCTGGCGCTCGATAAGTTTCTGATAGGCAGTGCGTACCTCTTTGTTGCGCTTGTCGTCTTTCAAATAATAATCGCGGTCGCCAAGAGTGAGGCCGCCTCCGCTTACGTACATGGCATATTCCTTGCTGTTGGCGAGGTTCTCCATCGGGCCGGCACCGAAAAGTGGCGATGTGTAGTTCTGGTGGAGCCAGAGGAAGAGGTCTTCCATCTTAGAAGGATCGGTTTTCTCGATTTTTTCAAGTTCCGCCTTTATCGGGTCGGCGCCGAGCTTGTTGCGGCGTACGGAATCCATGGCACTCTCATAGAGAGCTGCAATTTTGTAGGCGTTGGTGCCTTTTGCAGGATTCTTTTTGGCAAGATTGGTGACAATGCGTCTTACACGATTGTTGCTCGAATCGTTGAGAATGTTGAACTGTCCATAGCGGGCATACTCGGGAGTGAGGGGATGGGATTCCATCCAGCCCTTGTTGACGTGCTGGTAGAAATCTTCCGACGCAGCCACATTCTTGTCAAAGCCGTTTTTGTCAAGGCTTTTGAGATGCTCCTGTGCGCACAATGCGGAAGGGATTCCCGCGAGGGCGACAAGTAGCAATGCTTTTGAAAATTTCATTGTAATACTTAAATTATAATTAGGTTAAATATTATTTCATAAGTGTCAGGAGAGGGATTCGTCGTCCGGCTTATATTCCAATATGTCGCCCGGTTGGCATTTTAAAATCCGGCATATATTGGAGAGTGTGGAGAACCTTATCGCCTTTGCCTTTCCGGTCTTTAGTACCGATAGATTCGACGGTGTTATACCCATCATTCCGGCAAGTTCTCCGAGAGAAATTTTCCGCTTGGCCATCATGACATCGAGATTAACTAAAATCGGCATCTGGTCAAGGATTTAAATTGTTATAATCGTTTGTTTCATCGCACAATATCTTTTCAGTCGGGGACAATGGTCTGCATCAGTGTCCCGGCTTTCATTTCGGTTTCGTTCCATTCATCTTCGGCTGCCGAACGCATAGTGATTCCACCCCCTGCGAACAATGCATAACGAGAGTCTTCAATCAAGGCACACCGCAAGACGACGTGGAAAGAAAAATCTGTGAGGGAACTGAACGGACCGCAAAAGCCTCCGTAGCATCCCCTCTCGTGCGTTTCCTTTTCGAGAATCAATTTCAGCGATTCCTTCTTGGGCAAACCGCAAACCGCAGGAGTCGGGGAGAGTTCTTTAAGCAAAGATATAAGACAGGACTCATCAAAATTTTCCGAGGGAAAGGCGGAAATCGGGGTGCAGATATGTTCGATATCGCCGGCCTGACGGTTATATTTTTCCCCTGTATAGGTTTCAAGTCCGTGCGATTTCAAGCATTTTACAATATAATCGGCCACCATCTGCTGTTCTTCGCTGTTTTTTATGTCCCATTCTCCGGAATCTCCGGCTTTTCTGGTCCCTGCCAAAGCCATCGTGGAGAGTTTGCCCGGGGCTCCGTTGAGTAGAAGTTCCGGAGTGGCTCCAATCCAGCATCCCGTCAGGGGGGTTGAAAAGGTAAATACAAATGCATCCGGATATCTTCGGCATAATTCGGAGAAGGTGGCACCCACATCAATTTTACCGTCTTTGCAAATCACTCTTGAAGCCACCGTTTTTCCTCCACCCTGCGTCTTCAACATGGACCGGATGCTTTCTATTTCCAAGGCATACTCGTGGAAAGTGGTGGATTTTGCCGGGAAACGGCAGTCGTAGGGTTTTCCGGAATAAGCCGACTTTATCGGGCGCCATGGAATCGTGATTGCCGGGAGATTCGGATTGAAGGGGGCGATTGCAAATCCGGGGATGCCAATGCCTTCTACAAATCCTTCTGAGGAGCCGTAGGAAATCATCATGTCGCCCGGACGCCTGTAGGCATAAAAAGAAAGCTGCGAGGATATGGCTCCGCGTATTTCATCACGCAGGTCAATTTCCGCCGAGGGGTCGGTAAAGAAAATCATCGGCCCGTTGGTGGCGCGTCTTGAATCCCGGTTATATCTTATTCCCATTTTTATATGCCGTATTATGCTTTTTCTCCTATAAGTTCAAAAGGATAGGCTTCCGTAATCTTTACATTGATGAAGTCTCCGGGGCGGAGCGAGGGGTCATCGACTATGACTTCGGGATCAACCTCCGGAGAATCATATTGGGTTCTTCCGTAGGCTTTCCCTCCTTCTATTCTGTCGATGAGAACCTTCTGTATAGTCCCTATCATCTGTTCGTTCAGTTCGAGGGCGATTCCTTCCTGTATTTCCATAATTGTGTCAAGTCTCGATTGCTTCACATCGTCGGGAATCTCATCTTTAAAATTCTTGGCTCCGAAGGTGTCGTCTTCCTCGCAATAGGCAAACGCGCCCATACGGTCGAAACGTTGAGTCTTGACAAAGTCAACCAATTCCTCGAATTCATTTTCCCCTTCGCCGGGGAAGCCGGTCATAAGGGTGGTCCTTATTCTGATTCCGGGCACTCTTTTGCGAATTTCTTGCAATAAATCCAACGTCCCCTCCTTGTCGATGTGCCTTCTCATGTTGGAGAGCACCGGGTCGGAGATATGTTGCAATGCAATGTCGAGATACTTGCAGACGTTGTTCCTTTTCGCCATCACGTCGAGCACGTCCATCGGGAAGTCTGACGGATAAGCGTAATGTAGCCTTATCCATTCCACTCCTTTTATATCTGCCATCCTGTCGATAAGTTCGGCAAGGGCATGGCGTCCGTAGAGGTCGGTGCCGTAAGATGAAAGGTCCTGGGCTATGACATTGAATTCTTTCACTCCGTCGGCCACGAGCGATTCCGTTTCCAACAAGATTTCTTCTATCGGGCGCGAAGTGTGGCGCCCGGTAATCAGCGGGATGGCGCAGAACGAGCAAAACCTGTTGCAACCTTCCGATATCTTCAGATACGCGCTGTGGGGAGGAGTGGTGAGTGTGCGTTCCCAAGATGCGGGTTTGGCCTCGCTACGGCTTTTGTCGGGCAGTTCTGAAATGAAATTCTTCCAGTCGAATTTGCCATACCATACGTCCACTTCCGGTATTTCGGCCTTGAGTTCGTCCATATACCTTTGCGAAAGACAACCCATCACAATGATTTTGCCGATTTTTTTCTCTTCTTTCAATCCGGCAAGTCCGATGATTGTGTCGATCGATTCTTCTTTGGCATCGTTGATGAAACCGCAGGTGTTTACCACGACATATTCTCCCGAAGGATATTCCGGGTCGTGGCAAGTGTCGTAACCTTTTGCCGCTAATTGCTTCAAGAGCCGCTCTGAATCGATAAGATTTTTCGAGCAGCCCATTGATATGATGTCTATCCTGTTTTTCTTATACATGTCGTCGGAATCAATTATCTTTCGAAAGGAAGAGAGACCTCACGAATTCATCGGGACGGAAAATCTGAAGGTCGTCAATTCCTTCGCCGATACCTATATATTTCACGGGAATCCGGAATTGGTCGCTGATGCCGATTACCACACCACCCTTGGCAGTTCCGTCGAGCTTGGTCACTGCGAGCGCATTGACTTCTGTGGCGGCCACAAACTGCCTTGCCTGTTCGAAGGCGTTCTGGCCGGTGGAGCCGTCGAGCACAAGAAGGATTTCCTGTGGGGCGGAAGGCACCACCCGTTTCATCACATTCTTTATTTTGGTAAGCTCGTTCATGAGCCCTATCTTGTTATGAAGGCGTCCGGCGGTGTCGATTATCACCACGTCGGCTCCTTGGGCCTTGGCAGAAGAGAGCGTGTCGAATGCCACTGCGGCGGGGTCGCTTCCCATTTTCTGTTTTATCACCGGCACTCCGACTCTCTCCCCCCAGATGTCAAGCTGCTCTATGGCGGCGGCGCGGAACGTGTCGGCAGCCCCAAGCACGACTTTATTGCCCGCTTTTTTGTATTGGGCGGCAAGTTTGCCGATGGTGGTGGTTTTGCCTACGCCGTTCACTCCGACAACCATTATCACGTAAGGTTCTCCCGTTTTCTTGACTTCGAAATCCTCAAGATTGTCGGTTTCGTTTTCGGGGCGAGCCAGCATATCGGTGATTTCTTCGCAAAGAAGATTGTTGAGTTCGTCGGCATTCACGTATTTGTCGCGGGCTACGCGCTCCTGGATACGGTCGATAATCTTCAAAGTAGTGTCAACGCCGACGTCGCTGGTTATGAATGCCTCTTCAAGATTGTCGAGGACGTCGTCATCGACCTTGCTCTTGCCGGCAACGGCGCGTGTTATTTTGCTCCAGACTCCTTCTTTGGTTTTCTGCAGACCGGAATCAAGTTTTTCCTTCTTCTCTTTTGAAAATATTTTTTTAAAGAAACCCATATATTGAATCAGTTATGCGGCGTTTAGGGTGGAAATCCGCGTGTAAAATCAAAATATTATGCGAAGTTAGCGAAAAATACTTTAATATGAAAGAAAAAAGGGCAGACTTCTATGCCTGCCCGATTGTAAAAATATAAAAAAACTGCATTACTAAGATTAAAATTGTTCATACGTCTCTTAAGGTTATTGTCTGTATGTTTGAAACGCTGTCGGCTTTCATACGTGCTTTTTCAGCCTTTACTTTTGCCCTTTCCGCTTTTTCTTTAGCTATTTGGGCTCTCCTCTCGGCTTTTTCAAATTCTTTCATTGCTTTTTTTTCCGCAATCAGAGCTTTCTTTTCGGCATTGACTGCGGCACGTTCTTTGGCTTTTTCAGCTTTCAACCGTGCTTTCTCAGCCTTCAACCGTGCTTTCTCGGCTTTTAAGCTTTCACGTTCTGCTGCCATGCGTGCATTTTCCGCTTTCTCTTCCGGCGACTTCGGCCTGTTTTGATTTATGGTTACGATTCCATAACGGGAAATCCGGTCATTCTTTTCTGCTTCATTAATAATTTTACCGATTGCAAAGGCTGCCGTGAAAAAGCCGAGGACGCAGAGGATGGATAGTATCCAGCTTGTAGTTTTTGAGAGGGGTTTTGCTTTTGGCGAGATACCTTTGCGGATAAGCATGAAAAGAGGAATGCCGAGAAAGATTATGAAACCGATTCCGGCAATTATCCCATATAGAATTGTAATCGATTCCGATTCAGTGTTGGCTCCAAAAGGAAGGAAGCCGGACAACGTGGATGTGCCGAACAGAATTAGAGAAAATACGCATCCGATGAGTGCGATTGCAAGTCCGATGAGAATAGGAAGGCCGATTATAAGGCCTATTATAATCAAGACTTTAGCAAGGATTCCGAAAACCGATGAAAGCACCTGGGCGAATGTGGATGAGTCGGTGGGCTGTTGCGGAAAAGGTTTCTGTCCGTTGTCTTCTTTAAAAGAGTCAGTCACAGTCTTTCCGATATTTTCGATTGTGGGGCTTTCACCCATCATCTGCATGCGCTCCAACGGTGTTTTTGCTTCGGGGAGCACGAGCCAAAGCACGAGATAGACTATGCCGCAAGTGGAGATGGATGCAAACGTAAGGAGCACTGTGGCAAGCCTTATCCACGTAGGGTCGCAGTTGAGATACCATCCGAGACCGGAGCAAACGCCACCGAGCATTGCGTTCTGGGGGTCGCGGAACAATTTCTTTTTCTGATATGGGTTCTTTTGTGTGAAAGGGGGAGGGGTGACTTCTTCAAAGAAAGAATCGGTTTTGGTTTTTTCTCCGTTTCCTGAAATAGAGATGGTTTCATCTTCCGCTATCATTTCTTCGGGTTTCCCGATTCTCTTGATGACATCCTCCACTTGCGTCACCGTTACGATAGGACTCGACGAAGAAGTGTATTCGAGCAGCAGTTCGGCTATTCTGCATTCGATATCGTTGACGAGTTCTTGCGAGTCTTCGACGTTTTTGAATGCATGTTCGATTGCGTCGAGGTAGTCGTTAAGAAGGGAATATGCATCGTCGTCGATTGTGAAAGGAAATCCGGCGATGTTTATGTTGAAAGTCTTTTTCATTGTTTATAATATGTCGTTTTGGCGGTTTAGGTATGTTGAAGTTGTTTAAGCTTTTTTACGGAGATTGATTTTCTTATGGATTTTTACATTAAGAAGACCTCTTTCCCAATCTTCCATCATCTTTTCGGTCGCTTTTGAACCTTTCATCGGTCGTTTAGCCCGCTAAACTCCCTCTTCAAGTTTCAAAATCGTCTCGAAAATCTGATGAAATCTTGAAAAAGAAAAAAGGTTAAACAACTTCGTTGGAATCTTATAAAATATGGTTACGGAAGATTACGGAAATGGTTGACGTTGGCTACGATTTCATCCCAGGCGTCAGACATCTCCGACAATGCCTCCATCCCGGCAGGGGTTATGAAATAGTATTTCCTTGGCGGCCCCTTGGGGCTTTCCTCCCATTCGTAGTTGAGTTTCCCTTCTTTCCTCAGTCGGTTTAGCAGGGTGTAGAGGGTGCCCTCCACCACAATCAGCGACGCTTCGCTGAGTCCGCTGATAATGTCGGAAGGGTATGCCCGTTTGCGGCTCAGAAGCAGGAGCACACAATATTCGAGAATCCCCTTGCGCATCTGGGAGCGGATATTGGAGTCGGTTTTGTTGTTTGTTTCAGTCATATTTGGTATTTTTATCTTTATAATCCTTCGACGAGATGGTGCAGGATGTCGGCAACCGTGTCAACGGGGTCGTTGCCATATATCAGGCAGGATGCCATCCCGAAAATGATAAGGGCGAGAAGTTTGATGTTTGATTCCATTTTATTTGGTATTATCTTGATTTGCTGTTGAAGTTGTTTAAACTTTTTTACGGAGATTAATTTTCTTATGGCTTTTTACGTTAAAAAGACCTCTTTTCCAATCTTCCATCATCTTTTCGGTCGCTTTTTAACCTTTCATCGGTCGTTTAGCCCGCTAAACTCCCTCTTCAAGTTTCAAAATCGTCTCGAAAATCTGACGGAATCTTGAAAAAGAAAAAAGTTTAAACAACTTCACCGCGAAGTTAATAATAAAAATAGTACTATGCAATACATAGTAGTGGAAATAATTATAGTACCAATGTCTGCATAATAGTATTTTATGCATGGGAGCGGATGTTTCTTGTTGTTTTGCAACAAGATGGGGAAGCGAAAAAATATATGGAATTTTTTTGTTAACTTTGCAGTTGAAAAGAATAAAAAATGAAAAATATCAGGAATTTCTGTATTATAGCGCATATAGACCATGGTAAGTCAACCCTTGCCGACCGACTTCTTGAGCGTACGAACACTGTTTCCGCAAAAGACATGGAGGCACAGGTGCTCGACGATATGGATCTCGAACGAGAAAGGGGTATTACAATCAAGAGCCATGCCATCCAGATGGATTACGAACTGAATGGAGATAAATATGTGCTCAATCTTATAGACACTCCGGGACATGTCGATTTTTCATACGAAGTGTCGCGTTCAATTGCAGCCTGCGAGGGTGCGCTCCTTATAGTGGATGCATCACAGGGAATCCAGGCCCAGACCATATCCAACCTCTACATGGCAATCGACAACGACCTGGAAATTATTCCGGTTATCAACAAGTGTGACCTTGACAGTGCCAAGCCCGATGAAGTAGAAGACCAGATTGTTGACCTTCTCGGTTGCGACCGCGAGGATATTATCAGGGCGAGCGGCAAAACCGGGATGGGTATCGATGATGTGCTTAAGGCTATCGTAGAGCGTGTGCCAGCGCCGAAAGGGGACCCCGATGCTCCTTTGCAGGCCCTTATTTTCGACTCGGTTTTCAATCCTTTCAGAGGAATCATCGCCTATTTTAAAATTGTCAACGGCACTTTGAAAAAGGATGATTTCGTGAAGTTCGTCTCCACCGGCAAGGAGTATCATGCCGATGAAGTCGGGGTTTTGAAATTGGATATGCTTCCCGCAAAGGAAATATCAGCCGGCAATGTGGGCTACATCATATCGGGCATCAAGACATCGAAGGAAGTCAAGGTGGGCGATACCATCACCCATGTCGGCCGACCTTGCGATAAAGCCATAGATGGTTTCGAGGAGGTTAAGCCAATGGTGTTTGCAGGTGTCTATCCAATTGAAACGGAAGATTTCGAGAATCTCCGCGCTTCGCTTGAAAAATTACAGCTCAACGATGCCTCGCTCACATTCCAGCCGGAATCGTCGGCTGCCCTCGGATTCGGCTTCCGTTGCGGTTTCCTCGGGCTCCTTCACATGGAAATCATCCAGGAGCGTCTCGGCAGGGAGTTTGACATGGATGTCATCACCACCGTGCCTAACGTGTCGTATAAAGTATATGATAAGAAAGGGAACTGTACGGAGGTGCATAACCCTTCCGGGCTTCCCGAGGCTACATTGATCGACCATATCGAAGAGCCTTACATCCGGGCCACGGTTATAACACAGGCCGATTATATCGGTCCGATTATGACGCTTTGCCTGGGCAAGCGTGGCGAGTTGGTGAAGCAGGAATATATATCGGGCAACCGTATGGAAATCACGTTTGACATGCCTCTCGGTGAAATCGTGATTGATTTTTACGACAAGCTCAAAAGTATTTCGAAAGGGTATGCCTCTTTCGATTATCATCTGCATGACTTCCGAGAGTCGAAACTTGTGAAACTCGACATCCTTCTCAACGGCGAGAGCGTGGATGCCCTTTCCACGCTTACACATGCCGACAATGCCGTGAAGTTCGGACGCCGCATGTGTGAGAAGCTAAAGGAATTGATTCCGCGCCAGCAATTCGATATAGCCATACAGGCGGCTATCGGAGCCAAAATCATAGCGAGGGAAACCATTAAGGCAGTGAGGAAAGACGTTACGGCCAAATGTTATGGCGGCGACATCTCGCGAAAGAGAAAGCTTCTTGAAAAACAGAAGGCGGGTAAGAAACGAATGAAACAGATCGGTTCCGTGGAAGTGCCGCAAAAGGCTTTCCTTGCAGTCCTTAAACTTGATTGAGCATGTCCGTGTTAAATAATACAAGGACCGGAATCTTCCTCTTCCGGGAAGATTCCGGTTTTGTGTTGTAAAGTATATTAAATTCCTAAAGATAATGAATATTGGTGATAAAATGCCCGACTTGCTTGGCCGGGACAGCAACGGAAAGGAAATCCGGCTTTCGGACTTTCCAGGAAAGAAATTTATAATTTATTTTTATCCAAAAGACAACACACCCGGCTGCACTGCCGAAGCTGTAAGTTTCCGCGACAATTATGACACTCTTCTCCAGATGGGGTATCAGGTGATCGGTGTTAGCAAGGATTCGGAGGAAAGTCACCGGAAATTTGCTGAAAAGCAAGATCTCCCGTTCCCTTTGGTGGCGGATACGGAAACGACGCTTTGTCAGACCGCGGGGGTATGGCGTTTGAAAAAAATGGCCGGACGCGAGTATATGGGCATTGTACGTACCACGTTCGTGTGCGACAATGACGGAATCGTGACGGACGTTATTGAAAAGGTGAAAACCAAACTTGCCGCCGACCAGCTTATGGCGCTGCTTGAAGGTAGGGGCGATGTGAATCCGGCTCCATAAGATTAAAAATTTTTGTATAAGGGGCGGGTTTTTATTAAAATATCCCGCTCCGTTTCTTTTCATAGATGCCGGTTGCGGCTGTTTAATGTATAAATACTCTATAGATTATGTCAACTGTTCTATATACTGCGCGGAAGACTATAAAGAATCTTACCAACGGAGGCAACGTGCTTCTTGTGGCCACAGGGTTGGCCCTGTTGGTTGTCAATCTTCCTTTTCTTCGTGATTTCTACAACTCACTTTGGACCCATGAGATGGCTTTGCAGATAGGCGACTTCAATCTTTTCAGCCATCATGGAGAGCCGATGAGTGTAATGGCGTTTATCAACGATGCGTTGATGGCAGTTTTCTTTTTTTCGGTAGGTCTTGAAATCAAGAGGGAGATTCTGGTGGGAGAACTTTCTTCATTCCGCCAGGCGTTGCTTCCAATAGTGGCTGCTGTCGGAGGCATGGGTGTGCCTGTGTTGATTTTCTATTTGCTTGGCAAGGGCACTGACTATATCGGAGGCGCAGCCATACCGATGGCTACCGACATAGCCTTTTCTCTCGGAGTGCTTGCCATGCTTGGCAACCGTGTGCCAATAAGCCTCAAGATATTTCTTACGACTCTTGCCGTGGTAGATGATATAGGCGGCATACTTGTGATTGCCATATTTTATAGCACCCATATAAACTATTGGTTGCTTTTGATTGCCGCTTTGTTGCTTGGGGCTTTGGCATTGGGTGGCAAACTTGGAATCCAAAGCAAGGTGTTTTATCTTGGCATCGGGGCGTTTATATGGTTTTTGTTCCTGAATGCGGGGATACATCCTACGATTGCCGGTGTTCTGATTGCGTTTTGTGTCCCGGCCATTCCTGTGTATGCTCCCAAAAAGTATATAAAGACCATACGACAGAATATCGGTTACTTCGCACATGAAGACGATGAAAAGCTTGTGAGTCGCACCATTCTCACCAAAGAGCAGCTTAACTGGCTGAAGGAGATAGAATCGGCCTCCGATAAGGTGATTTCCCCTTTGCAGGATATGGAAGACTCCCTCCATCCCGTAGTCAACTATCTGATTGTTCCTTTGTTTGCGTTCGCAAATGCAGGAATTTTCTTCGGCGACATGGAATTTGGGGCGCTTTTCACGGGAGTGGCTCCCGCTATTATTCTTGGTCTTGTGGTAGGAAAGTTCTTGGGAATCTTCCTATTTTCCTGGCTCTGTATAAAATTGAAGTGGGCTCCGATGCCGGAAGGGAGCACCTGGAGCCAGCTTGCATCGGTGTCGATGCTCGGAGGTATCGGATTCACAGTTTCGCTATTCATCGCCAACCTTTCATTTGGCACGGGAGACCCTTATCTTTTGGAAACACTCAACAATGCCAAGCTCGGCATCCTCGTAGGCTCTTTCCTTGCCGGCTTCATCGGCTGGCTCTTCCTTCATATAACCTTGCCGAAGGTGGCCGCCGCTCCCCAATCTGCTGAAGCATGACAATTCAGAAGGTTTGTGATAAAAAAAGAAGCATCCCCGCGAGAGGATGCTTCTTTTTTGAATGATTGTATATTCTACGTTATCAGATGCGATGCAGAGTGCAGTCCATTGTCCTGCTCCCGTCGGCCGATTCCCAGACACCGTCGAAGCCATCAGACGTTACCGTGCCGATAAAACGCCCCGTTAAGTTGCCGTTGGTGTGCTCTTCAAGAGTCATGTTCCCTTGGGAAATTTCTCCCGATAAGGAAATGGGAGTTTTGTATTTCGTATAGTAGTAGGAACCGCTTACCGAGCCGTCTTCACTGACGGTATATTGGAGCACGATTTCGTATTTCCCATCGAGTTTCCCGGTCAGGGAGATGGCTCCGGAAATAGGGTTGATGACTTCGGTGACCGGTTCTTCCGCTGTCTCGACGGCGGTGTTTTCTTCCGATTGCTCGTCGCCTGTCCAGCAACCGAGGTCATCGTCTTCAGATGCCGTTTTCTCTCCGCCGTTCCCGTAAGTCAGTTGGCAGAATCGGTTGGAAAGCCAAAGGGGAGTGCTGTTATAATCTATTTTAACCCATTCTCCGGATTCTTCAAGAAGAGGGTAGGCTTCACCGGTAGAAACGGAGTAACCTGATTTCTCAAAGTTTGTGCCCGGACCCACCCGCAAGTTTACGCCGTCGCCGGTGATTGTGCATATGCCGATTGACTCCGCCCATTCGGAATCGTTTGAAAAGTTGCTGAATATCGAAATACTGTCATGATTTTTCATATAATAGGCAGTGCCCGCTAAAGCAGCCCCTTCCACTAAGGTGAGTGCTGCAAGAATCGCCATACGGTAGCGGTTGGCACTTGTCTTGTTGCCTAATCGGTAGAAAAGAAACACCACTCCGGCTATCAACGCGGAGATGACGAATGGAGATGCTTTGCCAAGCAAATGGACAGCTCCCATTATGGCATACCAGATTATAGCTCCGATTGCGCAAGGATAAACCACGAGATGCATGATGATAGGCATCAGGCAACCTCCAAACATCACATCGGTTATATCGTTGCTTTTCTCCCATTTCATCTTGCTGTCGTTCGGCCCTTTGGTTCCGATCCAGGTTTCCATTGAGGAATGCTGCCAGTTAAGGAACTGCAAGAAGAATCCGATTATGGCAAGCACCGGGAAAAATGGAGATTTGAAGCAATTCCAGTCGATATCAAATCCCCATTCTATTCCGGAGGTAAACACGGCATATATGGCATATACGCCTAACAGCCCCATGCATGCCGTTATGATTATCAAAGCCAACCGGAAACGGTCGGACAATGGTTCGTTGGTTTCGTAAGTGGAAATTTCGTCCATAGCTATAAGATGTTTAAAGGTTAAAAGTCTGGTTATTAGGGGAGCTCAACTTTGCGTAAGGATCCGTCCACATTTACAAGATATCTGCCCCATTCGAATGGTATGGCGGTGGAATATATGGATTCTATTCCATTTTCATCAAGCTTGAAAATGTCAATGTCGTTAACCATGGCAAAGCCATAGGAGTCTCCGGCCGACAGGTCTTCACCGAATGATAATCCGTTTTCTGTTTTCTTAATACCCAGAATGTTCTCATTGTAAGAGGGAAGGGGAGAATATGAGTAGTAAACCACAATATCTCCAATTTGTTTACCAAAAAAGATGCCTCCCTCTTCTTCCATGCCGGGAAACTCTATGTTGATCCAAAGGCCTTTATATTTACCGTTGTCTATATAGCGAGTGCTTCGGACGATTATTTCAGAACTTGTGAATTCATGTTCAAACATTTTATCTCGTGGAATTGCTGCCGGACGAGTCATCCTGGGTACAATTTTCCCCATTTCCACCGGCGTAGTGAAGCGGGAAGATACATATCCACGTTTTGCACCATTGCTATAGTCCGGACCGATAATGACGGGTTGCCAATCGGCGGTAATGTTTCCTGAAATGTAATAGGGGAGTACATCTCCTTTTGCAGGATGGCATGGGACATAAGTCACTCCTTTTTCCTTTTCGTCTTCCCAGGTCATTATTCCCTCATAGAATTCCTGTTTTTCTCGGAGAAGTTTCGGCGACTTTGCATCCGGCATTTGTCTTACGTTCACTCCGTCGGCGGTTATCTTCACAAACCCGAGCCCGGGGTTGTCTATCGTCATTTCAGATGGCACAGGCAAGGAACCCTTTTTCATGCCAAGGGTATAGACGGCAGGTTGGTTTTGCTCCGTGATAACGATATAGTTATCTTTAATCTCAATTCCACATTGGCCGGATGTGTCGTATCCGTTGACTGCTCTGGGCAAGTAGCCGGTGATTTCCTTTATTTGTGTGGCTTCTCCGTTCTTCTTAACCTCCATGATATGGATTTCCCTTATTTCCATACCGCCATCTTCCCATGCTATAAAAACTTTTCCGGTAGCGGGGTCGGTCCACATTCCTTCTATAAAGGTGCCCATGAAAGAAGGAACGGAAACATCGGTGGTGATATCAGTACCGGAGAGAGGGATATAGCAGTGCAGCTGCCTTACACCTTCTTGTTCCTGACCAAGATAGTAGAATCGTTCAGGCAAAACAAGTAGTTTCTCTTTGTCCTCTATTTTTAGATCGGGTTTGCTTACCGTTTTAACGGCAAATAAGTTGGAGGTTCCCGCCAGAATGACGGTAAATGCCAAAATCGTTTTTTTGAAATTCATATTCATAATGTTTTATAGATTATTTAATACGTGTAATTTTATAGCTTGCGTTAAACGACGGGAAAATCGACATAGATAATTGCACGGTGGCCGTGCAAGGCGTTCCGTCTTTTGTGGCGGGTTTCCAAGGAACCATGATGTTGACGAGACGCATCACTTCTTTGTCAACCCTCTCGTTGCATCTCCTTGTGTAGTTCGGGTTGGATATCGTTCCGGAAGGTGTGATTGTAAATTCAACTGTAGTGGTCCCGTAGCCGGCGGATTCGATTGCGATGTGCGGCTTTTGCATGTTGTTTTTCAAGAATTCCTGAAGTTTTTGGCTTCCGCCCGGATAGGAGGGCACTTCATAAACCGGTTCTTTTTTAACTGACGGTTCGGCTTGTCGGGTTGATGAAGATTCTGTTCTAAACGATGGGATTGTGAGTGGTTCGTGTCTTTCCGGCACTGACGTGGTTGTCGGTTCTTCTTTCGGTAGTGAAATCCATTCGCTCATGAAGAAAAGTGAGAACTTGCTTGGCGTGGAGCCTTTCCATGCTGCTTCGAAAGAGAAATAGAAAGGTTTCCCTTTTTCCACGGCAGGAAAGAAATATGTTCCGGCCATTGAGCCTGAAGGTAGGCCTCCGTTAGAAGAGGGCTGCATATAGAGCATGTTGATTTGGGCTGCCGAATGGTCATGGTTTCCCGTTCCCGTCACTTTAAACTTGTAGCCGTTGCCGCTTCTTCCGGTGCAAATGATTTTATTGACTCCCCAATAGTATTCGATTTCGGCCGGCAATATGAACGGCACATTGCAGGGAAATGATTTGGGCGGCCATGAAATCTGGGCCTGCGCAATCAAACTTGCGAAAACAATGAGTAATGATAAGATTCTTTTCATTTTAATATTGCTTTATATGAAGTTGTTTAAACTTTTTTACGGAGATTGATATTCTTATGGCTTTTTACATTAAAAAGACCTCTTTCCCAATCTTCTGCCATCTTTTCGGTCGCTTTTGACCCTTTCATCGGTCGTTTAGCCTGCTAAACTCCCTCTTCAAGTTTCAAAATCGACTCGAAAATCTGACGAAATCTTGAAAAAGAAAAAAGGTTAAACAACTTCATTACATTTTTATGAGTACGTATTATTAATAATAAGTTATTTTGCGAGTCTCGACAAATGGCTCTCCTTCGGTTACTGATTTCTCGGCTATCCTCTCGCCTTCTTCAGGGTATTCCTCTGATTCTGTGGTAGCCTTAACCTTTCGTTTTGTCCAGTTTCCATTTGCATCGATATCTACGTATGTGTAGCGATAAGTGGTTTTCCAATTTCCCAGTTCATCGGCACCTTCCACCACCATTGATGACGGGTTCGTGTCATTTCCGTTATAAGAATAATAATGCAGTTCGGGCATCATTCCTTCTGGTTGGTATTTTATGACTCGACCCTTGGAATCGAAAGTAAAGATTTCATCAAATTCCTCATATTTTTTGTCGGTTGTCTTTCGTTGGTTTGACGTAAATTCCACATATCTTGTGTCACATTCTGGGCATGCTTTGTATGTGAGCGGACCGTCGTAAGTATATTCTGAAGTATATCCGGCAGACTTATCCTTTTTTTTAGTGATATTGCCTATTTCATCAAATTCTATGGTCATTTCCTTGTCATCGATTTTCTTCACATTACCGGTTAGTCCAAGTGCCTGGACATCGGAAAATTTCACCATCTTCTTTTGTTCTTCGAGTTTGTCTTTTTTTCCCTTTATGTTGTCGTCTTTTATTTTTTCAGCCGTTTCTTTCGATATAATATGGTATCCCCCTATTTCCCTTTGGATAGTGACTTTGGGTTTTTCTCCAGCAGGGACGGCACTCGGAGCCTGGTTGCTGACGAAATACCCTTTATTCTCCTTTTCATAGAACATAAGCAGGGAATATACCTGCTGGTAGCAGTCAGGCATGATGATGTTCTGGGTAATCCAGTTTCCGTTGTCGTCATATTTATAGGCGTATCTGATTGTGAAGTCCCTGTCTCTAAACCCCCATTCATTGCCAAGATACTCGTATGACGGTCCTTTATAGTTCCAAGAAGTCAGGTCGCCTTGTGCGTTATAGTCATATCGGCTCACACATGTAAGCGTGTCTATTTTGTTCCTGTAATTCTTGAAAGCAATTTTTTCCAATTTCTCTATGCAAAGGCCGCGGTCGTCATATTTAAAATAACATTGGGAGGGAGCTTCCCCGGGGATTCCTGACGTACCGCTGATAAACGGATTAAAACTTCTGGCTGATTCCGTATGAATCAGTTGGCCTTCCTCATTGAACTCAAGTTTGCCTATCCTCATACGTTCGGAATAGTAAATCCCCTTGTCGGGAGTTATCTCTTTCAGGGTTCCGTCAGGATAATATGAGAATGTGTGTGAAGTATTATGCGAAGGGCTCACATTCCTCTTAACAAGCAGACTGTCGCGATATTCAAATTGGTTTTTCTTCCCGTCCCAACCTAAGTTAGCCATTCTGTTGATTTGCATGAGACGCCCTTCATCGTCATAAATGAATTCGTCTCTACCCAACGCGGAATTGTTGATGGAGACGAGTTGTCCGAGGGTGTTGAAATAATATTTAATTGAAAATCTGCGTCCTGTCCAGCTGTCGGTCGAGGTGTATGTCATGTCGATGGGTCTGTTGTGAAGACCTATTTTCGCCCAATCGTCGGGATAGTTTACGAAATAAGGGAAATAGGCTGAATACTGGTCGTAAACTATATTTTGAAGAGGGTCGAAATACACACATATAGGAGAATACATTTTTTCCGGTTCATCCTCTTTGCCGTCTTTATCTGATTTCGTTCCGCATGACACCGATACTAAGCATAGCATGATGTGGCAGAATAGACAGGTTTTAAAACGATGTTTCATAAAATTAAGTTGACAATTAGTTATATATTATTTTTTTATAAGGGAAAAAGAATTTAGGAACACATGTTGGCTGTATGGATGGCTTCGTTAGCGAGGTTTTGGTATCGTTCCGCTTCACGGCAAAACGATTGAGCTTCATCTATCTCGCGTCCTGCCATCTCTTCATAACGTCTTGCCTCATCAAGATATGACGTGTCGTCGTACAGGCTTGCTTTATTACGGCAGTAGTCGGCTTCCGACATATATGTTTTCGCCTGGCGCAGCCGCTCTTCAGCCTTTTGCTTGTTATATTCGTAGTTGCTCTGGTATGACTCCGCAACTTGAAGATGATATTTCCTGTTGGCAGACGCGTTTCTGTCATATTCCGGAATGTCCGGTGCTGACACGGATGACGTCCTGCTTCCGGTGTAGGAGCCGCTTGATGACGACGAATCGTTGTCAAATACCCATCCTAAGCCCCCCTCTTTTATCGTAATGAATAAGACAATGGCGGCTCCGATTCCGACTCCAATCCATACATTGTCCCAAAGCCACCAGGTAATCGCCCCGGCTATGAGGGGAGCCACACATAGCTGGAAGATAATGCGTAATGCCACAAGAGCCCAAACCAGAAGTTTGAAAGCAATCCACAATCCCAATGCAGCTAAAATGATACCAACTAAAACTTCCATAATGTTAAGATTATTAAGATAATGGCAAGTGCCCTAATTATTGCCGTGGGTGTAAAAAAGCGTAGGACAAGTTCTGATTATCGGAAAAGAGGCATCGCCAAACGCCTTACATACAATAATACAGTCCACTCCCACGCCATACGGATATCGATACCCCTTGTCGGGGGAGTGGATATACGACAAGCATGAGCGTTTCGACTGCTTAAACTGTATGTAATGGGAATCAAATTTGGCGATTTTCTTTCCCAGTATAAGCAAAAAACGCTTTTATGTAAATATGTAGTCAAACACTATTGTTCGACGTTGCGAATTTACGGTTTATTCTTCTATTTTGCAAGAATTTTGGAAAATGTTTTTATTGGATTAGCTTATAAGGGGTGTTATAGAATTGTAATATATAAGGAAGTCGTGTGTTTTATTTGTGTGGTAAGGGGATGCATAACCGGTAGATATGTAGGACATGCCTCCGGTATTTAGAATCTGAGAATCAGATTGTGGATTAAAAATTCCGGAGGCATGTAATATTTGAAAATCAGTATATTGATCAAACATGCCAAAGGCATGTCCCTACATTAAAAACCTCAACGTTTTACGGCTGCTCTTCGTAATTGCGAATCAGTTTTTTGTAGCGCTTCGCCATGATATGGAATTTTGCGGAATGATATGCCCACAAGATGAAGATGGCGACGAGAAGAAGCACCCCGCCAATTATAATTAGAGAGTCAACTGCGGTTTTAAGAAACCCAAGCACAAGACATACTATTGCGCCGCCGATAACCAAAGCGAGCAAATAACCAAGCAACTTGAGCATAGTGCTGTCGTTCTTAGCTTTTAAGAAAGAATCGTCGGATTCTTTCTTTTGTTGGATGACATTGTTTTCCATATATTTTCTGTTTTAATAGTTCGACATTTTCTCCTTCCATCGAAAATGGGGTGAGGCCACACCGGGAGAATCTTTGTATTAAAACGGAAAAGATGCCAGCGAGGTTCTATATAGATTGTCTATAATAATAGACCTCAGAATATGGCTGAGGCGCAGATGAAAATGAAAAATATGGTCAGGATTCCGGCCCATATTACTGTGTCCAACGGGCGGCAGGTGGTCTGGGTGCCGTTAATTATGGAAAAGCGAAGTAAAGTCGAAGACTGAGGTTTTACTCTTTTTACCATTGTTTTGGCAAGCATACCGGCCACAAGATACATTATTCCGCCGCACATACATCCTATTACCAGTCCGGCAAGCAAATCGCCCGGGTAATGTACGCCCAAATATATTCTCGAATAGCAATTCAGTAATGCCCAAAGATAAATGAAGATGGAAAATCTCCATTTCCCGAACAGCATCGCCATAATGGTTGCCACAGCAAATGTGTTGGCGGCATGGCAAGAGGGAAAACCGTAGCGTCCTCCCCGGTAGTTGCCAACGATATGGACCATGTGAGAGATAGGGTTCTCAAGGTTGGCCGGACGGAGACGTTCGAACATCGGGCGAAGTATTGAAGCTGAAATCTGGTCGGCCAAAACCACGGACAGTACTGCGCTTATCGTGAATACGATTGTAATTTTCCAGCCGTATGTGCGCCAAAGCGCGAATATAAGGGTGGCGTAAAGCACTACCCATACGAGTTTCCCGCTGGCCATCTTCATCACGACGTCCCAATATAGGGAATGGAATGAGTTTATCCAGAGGAATATTTCGGTGTCAAGGTTGATTATAAATTCGTTCATCGTTTGGAAAGGTCGTCGTATAAAGTTTGTAAAAATGATTTTGCGAAAGGTAGTAGTTTTTCATCCCCGCTTTCCGTCTTGGAGGAATCGAGATTATAGACCACATCGCCGGATTCGGTCACGAATCCAATGACGGAAGGATCGGCAAAGAATGCGAAATGAGGCGACTTTTCGTTCAGAAGATTTCTGGAAAACGGAAAGAGATCGCTTTTTATTCCGAGTGCATTGAGCAGAGTCGCGGTGATGTCGATTTGTGAACCTACTGTGCTTTCGGTACCTCTCTTCGAGAGTGCACCACCCGTCATGATTAATGGAATCTTATGCCTTTCCAAGGGGTCGGTGAGGTCGGGATAGGCACCATAATGGTCTGGCACTGCAATTATCAAAGAGTTTTGCCATTGAGGGCGGTTCCTGAGAGTAGTAATGAAATTGGCTACGCAGCTGTCGGTATATGCGAATGCTTTTGCCCGTTTGTCGGAGAAGCGTCCTTTGTCGTCATACGGCACTTCAAACGGCTCGTGCGAACTGGAAGTCTGTATGACTTTAAGAGCAGGATACGAACTGTCGTAAGGTGTAAGTTCATTTATAACACGGTCGAATACCACATCGTCGTGCGCACCCCACTTGCTGAGACGTTTGCTAACCGGAAAGTCTATGTCTGAAATAATTTCGTCAAAGCCTGCGGAGACGAGATAAGCTTTCATGTTGGTGAAATTGGCGTCGCCCCCGTAGTAGTATTTTGTGGAATAACCTCCTTTCGTTTTGAGTTCTTTTGAAAGAGAAGGAAGGTTTTCCGTCTTGCTCACGAATTTCATTATTGATGTCGAGGGTTGTCCGGGATATGCGCTGAGCACTGCCGGAATGCCACGGTCGGTGCGGAAACTGTTGGCATAAAAATTGGTAAACAGCAAACCGTTGCGGGCGATGCTGTCAAGCTTTAAGGCCACGGCTTCTCCGCCGAGGGAAGGGAAGAGGTGTGAAGAAAAACTTTCAAGGATGATTATATAGATGTCCGGTCGGGACACAGATAGGAGATGGGTTGCTATCGAATCGTTCGGAATTTCGGTAAGCATCGAGAAAATCCGTCGGTTTTCATTCTCGTCAAAGAAACGGTATTGGTTGGCAAAATCGTTTTGATGGCTCAGAGAATACATAAGAGAGAAAGCCGGATTCACCGCCGCATGGTTAAGTCGGGTGTCGGAACTGAAATATGCACGTGAAAGGTTCATGGTCGAAACTGTCACGCCTCCACGGATGGGGATGAAGAGCAACGCAGTCATTACAACCATTACCGTTATGTTGGCGGCGGCTTTTTTCCCTTTAGAGGGCGCAACGTCTCCTTGAAATTTGATTGTGGCATAATAAAGCATCGCATAGAAGAGGGTGGCAAGTAAGATCCAAACGAGCGGACCGACAATAAAATGCCACCATTCCGCACTTGCGAAGGCTGCCGACGGAGAGGAGAGGAAATAAAACAGGGGGGTTGAATCGAGTTTGAATTGCCAATAACCGTAAAGCGCGGCATCCACCGTAATGATAAGCGATATAATCACAGACGCGATTATAAAATAAATTTTCATTATCTTGTCGATGATGCCTTTCGAACCTGTTGCCGATGCAATGCAAAACAGTATGGCCGGGATTATAGAAAAATATCCTGCCATGGAAAAATCCATTGATAATCCATGACCGATAATGCATAATATGTCGGAACCCCCTATCCCTGAATAAACGGATGCGTTGGCAACTAAAAAAACAAGTTTTCCCGTTATGAAAGCCAACGTAAAACTCAAGAATACGGACAATAATTTTACTATCGCCTTGACCATCGTTTTTGAAAACAGTTCGATTATTGAAGTTTCTGTTGATGCATTTATAGAGGCGTTACATGCAGGGGCAGGCCTTCGGCATGTTTGAATGCATTGTTAGGAAATGCATAGGTGTTTGTTTGCCGTCTATAATAGCCTCATAAAAAACGTTTTCTTATGATTCTGACAACAAAGATAATTAAAAATGTTCTATTAATTACCTTAATTAGGCTATTTTTCGTTTTATTACCTAAAAAAAATAAATCCGGTGTCTTAATATGCCTTAATAAGAAAAAGGGACCGCACAGAAAACTCTATGCGGTCCCTTATAAAAATAAGCTAACAAAAATTCTTTAGCTTATAAAGATACGTTGTGTTGTGAATCAGTCGTTCTCAGTGTAAAGATAGTCTGAGATTTGGTCGGGCTGGAAATTGCCTATGAATGATGCGTGGCGTTCCACTTCGGCCTGTCCGTACTTCACATAAACCGCAAGGGATTTGCGGAAGCAGTCGCATCTCTGTGCATCTTCTAGGAGAAGATAGCCCATTATGATGTGGCCGGCCATCTCCACGAGACGACGCGCCATGAAGTCGAGGTATTTGGGGTCGTTTACACCGGCCACAGCTTGTACGGCATCTGCATATTGCTGGGTCATGAATACGAGTGTATTTTTGATGGCCTCGTTTTCCGGTTTAACTTCCATGGCTTCAAACTCACGGATTTTGTTGAGGTATGTTCCGGTCGTGACGTGGCGGATGGCGGCAACTACCTGAAGCTGTGTCGTGCCTTCATAAATCGAAGTGATACGGGCGTCGCGATAGAGGCGTTCGCAAGTGTAATCCTTCATGAAGCCCGAACCACCGTGAATCTGGATACAGTCGTAGGTGTTCTGGTTGCAGTATTCGGAAGTCATGCCCTTTGCGAGGGGAGTGAAAGCATCTGCAAGGCGGCTGTAGTATTTCTGTTCCTTCTTCTCCTCGACGGTGAGGGGACGCTCTTTGGCGATGTCGTCATAAATCTTATACATGTCCACGAAGCGTGAGCAAGCATAAAGGAGGGCGCGCGATGCATCGAGTTTCGCTTTCATCGTGGAAAGAATCTCGGAAACTGCGGGGAACTCTATGATGGCCTTGCCGAACTGCTTACGGTCTTTGGCGTATGCAAGCGCCTCACGGTATGCGGCTTCGCTGATGCCCACCGACTGTGCGGCGATGCCGAGGCGTGCGCCGTTCATAAGCGCCATCACATATTTGATGAGACCGAGGCGGGTGCTGCCCACGAGTTCGCAGGGTGCGTCTTTGTACACGAGTTCGCAAGTGGGGCTTCCTTTGATACCCATCTTGTTCTCGATGCGACGTACGGTTACGCCACCGTTGCGCTTGTCGTAAATGAACATCGAAAGACCGCGGCCATCCTTCGAGCCTTCCTCGGAGCGAGCAAGCACGAGGTGGATGTCGCTGTCGCCGTTGGTGATGAAGCGTTTCACTCCGTTGAGCACGTATGAGCCGTCTTCCTTCTTTGTGGCCTTGAGCATCACCGACTGGAGGTCGGAACCTGCGTCGGGCTCGGTGAGGTCCATCGACATTGTTTCGCCCTCGCATACGCGGGAGATATATTTCTTTTTCTGCTCTTCGTCGGCGAATTCATAAATTGTTTCGGCGCAGTCTTGAAGTCCCCACAGGTTTTCGAAGCCGGCATCTGCACGGCTCACCATGTCGGCTGCCATGATGTAGGGGGTGATGGGGAAGTTGAGGCCGCCGAGGCGACGAGGCATCGACATGCCCATCAGGCCGGCCTTGCGGCAGGCGTCGAGGTTGCGGGCTGTGCCCGATGCATATTCCACGTGGCCGTTTTTCACAACGGGGCCTTCGTGGTCAACGTCTTCAGCGTTTTCTGCGATAATGTTCGCGCATATATCGCCCACGATTTCAAGAACGCGGTCGTAGCTGTCCATAGCGTCCTCGAAGTTCTGGGGAGCGTAGTCGAATTTGTCGGCGTCGGCAAAGTTTCTCTCCTTGAGTTCCACAATCTTTTCCATCATGGGATGGTTGAGATGGTGTTTCAGAGATTCATTGTCTTTATAGAAATTAGCCATTATTTTGAATTCTTTTTGTAATACTTGATAAGTTTGGGAAGCACATCCTCGATTTTGCCGGTTATTACATAGTCGGCGATAGTATTTATGGGAGCTTCCGGATCGGAGTTGACCGAAATGATGATTGAAGATTCCTGCATGCCTGCAATGTGCTGGATTTGGCCGGAGATGCCACAGGCGATGTAGAGTTTCGGGCGTACGGTCACGCCGGTCTGGCCGATTTGGCGGTCATGGTCAGCCCATCCGGCATCGACAGCCGCACGGCTTGCGCCAACCTCTGCGCCGAGGGTGTCGGCAAGTTTGTAGAGAAGGTCGAAATTCTCTTTGCTGCCTACGCCGTAACCTCCGGCAACCACGATGGGGCTTCCTTTGAGGTTAACTTTTGATTTTTCTACGTGACGGTCGATGATTTCAACCACGAAGTCTTCGGGAGAAGTATATTTGTTGACTTCCATGTTGATCACTTCCCCTTTATAGTTGGAATCTACAGCTTCCTTTTTCATCACGCCTTCGCGGACGGTGGCCATCTGCGGACGGCACTCGGGGTTGACAATAGTAGCCACGATGTTGCCTCCGAAAGCGGGACGGATTTGATAGAGGAGGTCCTTGTATTCAGTGCCAGTCTTGGCGTCGGTGTAATCACCGATTTCAAGCGACGTGCAGTCGGCTGTAAGGCCGCTGTGGAGTGCCGACGAAACGCGAGGGCCGAGGTCGCGGCCAATGGAAGTGGCTCCCATGAAAGCGATGCGGGGCTGAATCTCCTTGAAAAGATTGATGAGGATAGAAGAATGGGGGAGGGAGGTATAGGGGAAGAGGCGTGAATCCTCGAATTTATACACTGTATCGACACCGTAGGGAAGAATCTGCTTTTCGATGTCTTTGAGGTTGTCGCCTGCGACTACGGCTTCGAGCTTGATTCCAAGCTTGTCGGCGAGCTGACGTCCTTTTGTCAGGAGCTCAAGGCTAACGTCGGCCACTTTGCCGTCTTCATATTCGCAATAGACTATGAGATTATTCTTGTCTGCCATTTTAATTCGGATGTTAACATTAGGAAAATTATGCGGACAATAGCCCGCTGCCGGCGTTCAATCAGCCGATTGTGTGGTTGGCGATGAGTTCTTTGATGAGAGTCTCAAGCTCTTCGTCGTTGTTCTCGATGCGGCGTGCTTCCTTGGCTGTGAAAACCACGTTTTCGATAGATTTCACTTTCGTGGGGGAGCCTGCAAGACCGCACTGTGCGAGGTCGGCATCAACTGTTGCCGCACTCCATTCGCCGATTGAAAGGTAGGGGCGCTTTTCGATAAACTCTTTCTTCGCCTCGTCGGCAGCCACCTCCGAAGGAACGGCGGCATACTTATATTTCTGAAGGGCCTTGGCATTGCGCGGACGGCATTCTGCGGCCGATCCGTTGACGGTGACCACGAGGGGCAGTTTTGCCTTTACGGTTTCCACACCGCTTTCTATGCGGCGTTTCACAACCACTTCGCCGTTGTCTGCATTAATGATTTCTTCGGCGTATGTGATTTGAGGTATGCCGAGTTTTTCGGCAATCTGCGGTCCTACCTGTGCGGTGTCGCCGTCGATGGCCTGGCGGCCTCCGATAATGATATCGAAATCACCGATTTTGCGAACTGCCGCGCTCAATGCATATGAAGTTGCGAGAGTGTCGCTTCCGGCGAAAGCACGGTCTGACAACACAATGCCGCCGTCTGCGCCACGGAACATCCCTTCGCGAACGATTTCAGCGGCGCGTGCCGGACCCATTGTGAGAATCGTTACTTTGCTGCCGGGGTATTGTTCTTTCAGTTTGAGTGCCTGCTCAAGGGCGTTTAAATCTTCAGGATTGAAGATTGCCGGAAGCGCGGCACGGTTGATTGTGCCGTCGGCTTTCATGGCGTCTTTCCCTACATTGCGGGTATCAGGTACTTGCTTTGCGAGTACAATGATATTTAAGCTCATATAGATGGAATTTATGAAAAATTTATTTGTTTCAATACGGATTTTGGGGACAAAGTTACTAAAAATTCTTTAAAAACCATCATAATATTTGCGGTGGAGTTGTTCTAAAGTTTGAAATATCATCGGAATTGTTTAATTTTGCCCTCCACAATGTCCTTTGAAGTCGGTCGGTACGCGCCGTGGTTCGGGCTGTGCCGATTGTGCTTGTGGGCTTATTAAAAGGAAACAGAAGTGAAAAAGTTTTTTACTGCGATGATATGTGCGGCTTCCGTATTGAGTATGGAAGCCGACAACATGGAGGAGGCCCGTAGGCTTGTAAATGAAGGCGATTACTGGGGCGCCCGCAAGATTCTTGAAAAAGAGGTGGCTTCCAATCCCAAGCTGGCCAATAACGCCCAGTTCAATTATCTTACGGGCGTATGTGAATTCGAGGACGGCGACTACACTGCGGCCGCGAAGTCGCTTGCCGCGGCCAAGGCTAAAGGGTATGGCGCGGCCAATCTTTATCTCGGGCGCCTTGCATTTCTCGATTATGATTTTGAAAAGGCAACGGGGCTCTACGACGAATTCCGTAAGGCGCGCGAAAAATCGGGCCAGCCTGCCGGAGAAACAGTGGAGGAATTCGAACGTCAGCTTGTTTCGGCGGAAAACGCTCTCGGACGCGTTGAGCAGATTGTGGTGATCGATTCCATAGCTGTTCCCGCCGAAGGTTTTTTCAAGTCGTATAAGCTTCCACGTTCTGCCGGCCGATTGCTTTCTCCTGATGAGATGCCGCTTGAGAGGCATCGGGGAGGTGCTGTGGTGGCTTTCGTAAACGAAGGCAACGATTTCATGATGTGGGGCGAACCGGACAGCGTCGGCAACGTCAGGCTTGTGGAGAGCATGTGTCTCACCGATGGAAAATGGAGCGAACCCGCCGCCACCCCTTCGGTGCTTAATGAGGGTGGATATGCCGATTATCCTTTTATGATGCCTGATGGAGTTACCTTATATTATGCCTCCGACGGCAACGATTCTATGGGAGGATACGATATTTTTGTAGTTACGCGCGATGCCCAGACCGGCGAATATTTGCAGCCTCAGAACGTGGGGATGCCGTTTAATTCGCCGCACGACGATTTTATGATGGCCATCGACGAGGAAAACGGAATAGGGTGGTGGGCTACCGACCGCAACCTCCTGGGAGATAAAATCACCATTTATGTATATAAGGTTAACGAATTGCGCAAGAATTACAGCCCGGAAGATGCCGATGTTCTCGCGAAGGCGCGGCTTACCGACTATCGCGCGACACAGAATCCTGACGATAAGGAGGAATATGAGCGGTTGCTGGCGCATCTTGACAACCTTGAATCTGTCAGTGAAGAAAAAAAGGCCGATTTCTATTTTCCGAAAGGTGACGGCCACTATTATACGTCGATGGATGACTTCAGCAAGCCGGCCGCAAGAAACGCGATGAAAAAGTATCTTCTTTCCAAGGAATCTCTTGAAAAGGAGGAGGTGAAGCTTGCGGCTTTGAGGAAGAGGTATTCGGTAAATCATGCCGACAACGTGAAGCAGCAGATAATCCAATTCGAGAAGGAGGTGGAGCAACGTCGGTCAGAGATAATAAAGCTGCGTAGCGAAGTCTATAGGTTGGAAAAGGGCGGAAAATAAATTTAATTTGAACTAACACATACTTCTCATCATACATGATTTCATTTCTTATTGCTCTTGTGGCACTTATAGCCGGCTATTTCATATATGGCAGGTTCGTGAGCCACGTTTTTGGCGTTGACCCGTCTCGTCCCACTCCTGTCAAGACCCTGGCAGACGGTGTGGATTATGTTGCTTTGCCTACATGGAAAATCTTCTTGATTCAGTTTCTGAATATTGCCGGTCTCGGCCCGATTTTCGGTGCTATTATGGGTGTGATGTTCGGGCCTGCGGCTTTCCTTTGGATTGTGTTCGGCACTATTTTTGCCGGTGCGGTGCATGATTATCTCGGAGGTATGCTTTCCATCCGCAGGAACGGAGCATCGTTGCCTGAACTTGTGGGCGAACAGCTCGGCGACAAGATAAAGCAAATGATGCGGGGCTTCGCTCTTGTGCTCATGATTCTTGTAGGAGCCGTGTTTGTCTATAACCCGGCCGACCTTCTGGCGATGCTTACCCCCGACCGCCTTGACAGGATGTTTTGGATTGTGGTGATATTTGCCTATTATATGGCCGCCACGCTGCTCCCTGTGGATAAACTCATCGGTAAGCTTTATCCATTGTTTGGGGTTGCCCTTCTTTTCATGGCTTTGGGTGTGCTCGTCATGCTATTCGTGCATGGTGGGGCGCTTCCTGAAATCTGGGAAGGTTTTTATAACCATAAGCCCGACCCTGAGTCGAGTCCCATATTCCCGATGATGTTCGTGTCGATAGCGTGTGGCGCAATATCCGGTTTCCACGCTACCCAGTCGCCGATGATGGCGCGTTGTCTGGAGAATGAGAAATATGCACGCCCTATTTTTTATGGGGCGATGGTGACGGAAGGAATCGTTGCTCTGATATGGGCCGCGGCAGCTATAGCTTTTACGGGCGGATATTCCAATCTGGAAGATGCTTTGTCGGGTTCATCCCCTGCCGTGCTTGTCAACAATCTTACGTCGTCGTGGCTTGGGGCCGTAGGCGGTGTGCTTGCCGTGTTGGGAGTGATTGCCGCGCCGATTACTTCCGGCGACACCGCACTTCGCAGTGCACGGCTTATCGCCGCCGACTTCATGGGAGTGGAACAGAAGAGAATCGTTAAGCGTCTCGCTATATCGGTGCCTGTTTTCGTGTTGTGTTTCGTGATTATGTTGCTCCCTTATGAAGTGCTTTGGAGATATTTCGCCTGGTGCAATCAGGAACTTTCCGTGTTCACGCTGTGGGCTGTCACAGTGTATCTTGCCGCTCGCAAAAAGCTTTATATTGTCACGCTGATTCCGGCATTGTTCATGACTTGTGTCACCACCACGTATATCTTTTTTGCTCCCGAGGGTTTCAGTGCGATGACTTTGGCATTGTGGAATGTCCCCATTCCTTACGAGGTGGCTCTCGGCATCGGTCTGCTTGTCAGCTTCTCGTTGTGGATGGTGTTCCGTGTGTGGCTGCGCGGTGTGGAATCCCGGCAGTTGTCGTTGGAAAAGAAATGATCGGATAAGGAAATATATAAGAAATATGTCAGTAGATATCAGTAAAATTATAACTGCAACACGCGACTATAACCTTCATTCCCATTCCCAGTTTTGCGACGGTCGCGATTCCATGGCTCTCATAAGCGAGGCTGCGGAAGATGTCGGAATGAAGTATTTTGCGTTCACCCCTCATTCGCCGATCCCTATCGATTCTCCATGCAATATGAGGTCTGACAGGATGGCGGAATATTTTTCGGAGGTTGACAGGCTGCGTGATGTGCATGCTCCCTCCATGGAAGTGCTGAAGTCGCTTGAAATAGATTATCTCGGAGGCGAATTCGGACCCCATATAGATTATTTTCAGAATCTTCCTCTTGATTTTCGGCTTGGGTCGGTTCATTTTGTTCCGAATCAGGACGGAGTGCTTCTTGACTGCGACGGACGTTTCGAGCGTTTTTGCTGTTATCTTAAGGACGGCTACAGAAACGACCTTCGCTACGTTGTGGAAAAATATTTCGAACAGGTGTTGACAATGCTTGAAAGTGGAGGTTTTGACCTTCTTGGGCATTTTGACAAAATTGCAGGCAACGCTGCGCTTGCAGATCCGGGAATTGAAGAACAGGGATGGTACGAGGCTTTGGTGGATGATGTCGTGGGCCACGTTGAGGGGAGTGGGGTAGTGGTGGAAATCAATACCAAGGCATTCGAAGACAAGGGGAGGTTTTTCCCTGCCGAGAAGTGGTGGGGGAAATTGCTGAGGGCCGGAGTCCCGTTGGCTATCGACAGCGATGCCCACTATGCCTCGAAAGTGACTGCCGGACGCGAAGAGGCTTACCGCCGGCTTGGGAGTCTGGCCGAATCGATGGGCGTCTCTTTCTGTCCTGCGACAAAAGAAGTTGACACGGAAATATTTGCACAGGAAAGGAATTTTTATTAATTTTGCAGCGGTTTTTCGGGAATTGACCGTCATTATGCGGTTGCAGCGGCGGTGAATTGCTTGAATTCCATAACAATAACAATTAATTACAAACGTAAACGTATGAATTGCTACGAAACCGTTTTCATTTTAACTCCCGTTTTGTCTGACGACCAGATGAAGGAAGCGGTAGAAAAATTCAAAGACGTTCTTCAGCAGAATGGCGCTGAAATCGTCAATGAAGAGGCATGGGGTCTCCGCAAACTTGCTTACCCCATCCAGAAGAAATCGACAGGCTTCTATTGCCTTCTCGAATTCAAGGGCGAACCCACCATCGTAAAGAAACTCGAAGTGGCTTTCCGCCGCGACGAACGTGTGATCCGTTTCCTCACTTTCCGTCTCGACAAGTACGCACAGGAATATGCTGAGAAACGTCGCAACCTGAGATCAAAGAAAGCAAGTGAACAACCCGCCGAGGCTGTTGCCGAAGCAGAAAACAAGGAGGCTTAATCATGGCAGCAAATAGCGAAATCCGTTATCTCACTCCCCTTTCGGTCGATACGAAGAAGAAAAAATATTGCCGTTTCAAACGTAGCGGTATCAAATATATCGACTATAAGGATCCCGAATTCCTCAAAAAATTCCTCAACGAGCAGGGTAAAATCCTTCCCCGCCGCATCACCGGCACTTCGTTGAAGTTCCAGCGTCGTGTGGCACAGGCCGTGAAGCGTGCGCGTCATCTCGCACTTCTTCCCTACGTAACCGATTTGATGAAATAATCATTTTTAACCCGACAAATAGAATCAATATGAAGATCATACTCAAAGAAAATGTAGCCGACCTCGGTTATAAGGACGATGTTGTCGAAGTGAAAGATGGTTATGGCCGCAACTATCTTATCCCCCAGGGGAAAGCTGTGATTGCTTCCGCAGCCGCTCTCAAGCAGCTTGCTGAAGACCAGAAGCAGCGCGCCCACAAGATTGCCAAAATCAAGGCTGACGCAGAGGCCGCAGCTGCAGCCCTCGAGGGTGTAAGACTCACAATCGGTGCCAAAACCAGCTCTACGGGCACTGTGTTCGGTTCTGTCAACGCACTCCAGATTTCCGAGGCTCTCGAGAAACTCGGACACAATGTTGACCGCAAGATTATCTACATCAAAGATCCCGTTAAGGAAGTTGGTGTATATACAGCTACCATCAAATTCCACAAGGAAGTTGTTAAGGAAATCGAATTCGAAGTTGTCGCAGAATAATTTGTGGTGATTTCAAGGCATCATAGAGCCGCCGTGCCAGTCAAAGCACGGCGGCTTTTTTTGTAGTGTCGGTTTTATTTTTGTCGGCGGCTTTCGCAGACTCGAAAAAAATGATTAAATTTGCATATTGTGACCATGCGGATATGACCATACGGTTATTCGTGTGTAAATTAAATAAAACATAAATATGAAGTTCAATATCGACGGTAAGCTCTTCCAACAGCAGCTGCAGGCGGTGAGCAAAGTTATTAATTCGAAGAACGCCCTTTCTATTCTCGACAATTTCCTTTTCCAGCTTGAGGAAGGATGGCTCACCATAACCGGTAGCGACCAGGAAAATATTGTCTCTTCGCGTGTGGAGGTATCTGATTCCGATGGCGATGGAGCGGTAGCGGTGCCGGCCAAGACGCTTCTTGAAATCACTAAGGAGGTCAACAACCAGCCACTCACTTTCAGTCTTAACGAATCGACGGGGGAAATCGATGTGGTGTTTCTCTCTGGTCGGTTCCGTTTTATGGGTATCAATGCCGACGAATATCCGCGAGGCGAGAAGATGGACGACGATGCCACCGTGCTTGTGCTTCCTTCATCCGTGGTGAAAAAGGGTATAGAGAAAACAATATATGCCGTGAGCCTTGAGCCTATACGCCCTATGATGACCGGTATTTTCTGGGATATTCATGAAGGCGACATCACTTTTGTGGCAAGCGACACCCATAAGCTCGTGAGGTATATCAATTCGGAAGTGAATCCCGGGGTTGTGACGTCTTTCATAATGCCGGCTAAGCCTGCGTCGATTATCAAAGGTATCCTCGACAAGGAGACGCAAGACGTGAAGATGACGCTTGGCTCCAAAGGCGCAAGGTTTGAATTTGGTGACTATACCCTTACCTGCCGTTTTATAAAGGGGAATTATCCCAATTATAACCGTGTGATTCCTGAAACCAATCCTTTCCTCGTGAAGGTTGACCGCGACACTATCCTCAACGCCATGCGCAGGGTTGCTATCTTTGCGAGCAAGGCTTCAGGGCTCGTGAAGTTCGAAATTTCCGATATGGGGATGAAACTTAGTGCGCAAGACCTTGACTACGGCACTTCTGCCGAAGAAACGGTGATGTGTGAATATGACGGAAATCCGATGACAATTGGATTCAATTCTTCGTTCACTCTCGAAATCCTCAGTAATCTTTCAGGCGACACCGCGCTGATTCGGCTTTCTGACCCGGCGCGCCCCGGAGTGTTCGAACCCCTCGACCAGGAGACGAACGAAAATATTGTGTCCATACAGATGCCTCTTCAGGTGATAGAATGAAATAGCCGGAGGGTGTTGCGGCAGGTCGTGACAAGGCTTGCCGCAACACCTTCTTGCTATGAAAACATATAGAAACAGATGCGAGAAAATGTTAAGCTTAATCTTGAGCGCCCTATAATATTCTTCGATCTTGAAACCACGGGCACCAATGTTACCCGCGACAGGATTGTTGAGATTTCATATATAAAGGTTTATCCCGACGGCACCGAAGAGAGAAAAAGCCGACGGCTTAACCCTGAAATGCATATACCCGAGGCGAGCACGGCTGTGCATCACATCACAGACGAAGATGTGAAAGACGAGCCCACCTTCAAGCAGGTGGCGAAGTCGCTTCTTGCCATTTTCGATGGTTGCGATATAGCCGGCTACAACAGCAATAAGTTTGATGTGCCGGTCCTTATGGAGGAGTTCGGCCGCTGTGGCATGAATTTCGATATCAGCGGCCGCCGGTTTATCGATGTGCAGAACATATTCCATAAAATGGAGCAGCGCACCCTTGTGGCGGCATATAAATTCTATTGTGGCGCCAATCTTGAAGATGCCCATAGTGCGCTTGCCGACACACAGGCTACCTACGAGGTGCTTTTGGGTCAGTTGAAAAGATATGACGAGCTCGAGAATGATGTGGAATTTCTGGCCAAGTTCTCCTCTATAGGGCGTAACCTTGACCTTGCCGCGAGGATTGTACTCGACGACAACGATGTGCCTGTTTTTAATTTCGGCAAGCATAAGGGCAAATCCGTAAAAGAGGTGCTTCGAAAGGAGCCGTCGTTCTACGATTGGATTATGCAGGGAGATTTTCCGAAAAATACGAAAGATGTGCTTTTCCAGCTCAAATATAAGTTCGACCAGGAGCGTAGGGAGCAGAAAAAGAAAAATAATTGAATGTCGAAATGTTGAAGGGAAAACATATAGTGCTCGGCATTTCCGGAGGTATTGCCGCATATAAATCGGCATATCTTTTGAGGTTGCTTATAAAGAAAGGTGCCGAGGTCCAGGTGGTGATTACCCCTAACGGAAAGGAGTTTATCACCCCCGCCACTCTTGCCGCCCTGAGTGGAAAGCCTGTGGTGAGCGAGTTCTTCGCCGCCAATACCGGGGAATGGCATAGCCATGTTGACCTCGGCCTTTGGGCCGACCTGATGGTAGTGGCTCCGGCCACTGCGAGCACCATCGGAAAAATGGCAAACGGAATAGCCGACAATATGCTTATTACCACCTATCTCTCCGCCAAGGAGCAGGTGATGGTGGCTCCGGCCATGGACCTTGACATGTGGGCTCACCCCTCTACCCAAAGAAATGTTGCCACTTTACGTCGTGATGGTGTTATAATTGTGGAGCCCGGCTCCGGGGAACTGGCAAGCGGACTCTCCGGAAAGGGGCGAATGGAGGAGCCAGAAAATATAGTGGCCGCCATCGAGTCTTATTTCAGTAAAAAAGAGACTTTGAAGGGTAAGAAAGTGGTCATTACCGCCGGACCTACTTATGAGAATATCGACCCGGTGAGGTTTATTGGAAATTATTCGAGCGGCAAGATGGGTTTTGCCCTTGCAGAAGAGTTTGCTTCGCGTGGCGCCGACGTCACGGTAGTGGCTGGCCCCGTGTCATTGCAATGTGAAAACGGCAGTATTCACAGGATTGATGTTACGTCGGCCCATCAGATGTATGATGCATGTCTTTCCGCTTCGCGGGATGCCGACTGTGTGGTGTTGGCGGCTGCCGTGGCCGATTATGCCCCCGAGGTTGTGGCTGAAACGAAAATAAAGCGTGAGAATGTTGAAGACATGACTATCCGCCTTGTCAGGAATCCGGATATTGCCGCCGCTATCGGGAGTGAGAAAGATGGCCGTGTGCTCGTGGGTTTTGCTCTTGAAACCGATCATGAGGAGGAGAACGCGATTTCAAAACTGAAAAGGAAGAATCTCGACTGGATTGTTTTGAATTCGCTGCGCAACCCTGAGGCGGGTTTCATGAAAGATACCAACAAGGTGTCAGTTATCGGAGCTTCCGGACAGGAAATCCGCTTCCCTGCCAAAAGCAAAAGGGAGGTGGCTTCAGATATCATCGACACCATCATGCCATCGTTGGTGTGAATTCGTAACTGATGCTGTGATTTTCTAATAAAACAATGCGATTGCCGTTATATAAGGGTATGGAAATCATTAATATCTCAATCTGTAGGCGATGGTTGTCGGTTTTGATGTCCATTGTTTTGTTTCCGGCTTTTATATCGGCGCAGGAGCTTAATTGCACTGTGGAGGTCAATACGAGTTCGATAGAAGGTACTTACCGCAACACTTTCGACGAACTTAAGGAGAGGATTACGGAATATTTCAATGAGAATAAATGGACCAACGCCCAGTTCTCACCCAATGAAAGAATTGAGTGCAGGTTTTTCCTTACCGTTAAGGAATATGCCGACGATAAGATAAAGGGAGACGTTCAGGTTCAGCTTTCGCGGCCGGTGTATAATAGCACCTACACCACGAGCCTTTTGAATTTCAAAGACACCAAAGTGGAGTTCGAATACCGGGAAGGCGACCAGCTTATACGTAACGACAACGGTTGGAACGGCAATCTAACCGGTATCCTTGATTTTTACGCTTACCTTTTCCTTGCCCTTGACTTCGACAGTTTCTCGCCCGATGGAGGGCAACCATATTTTGACAAAGCAGCTTCCGTTGTGCAGATGGCTCAGTCGAGCGGCGAGATAGGCTGGAGGGCGTTTGAAGACACGAAAAACAGGAGTGCCGTGTTGAGTTCCTTTACCGATTCCAACACCGGCATGATTCGCGACATGGCCTATCAGTATCATCGGAAAGGTCTCGACGAGATGGTTACGAGTCCTGATAAAGGGCGCGCTGCGATTACCGAGTCGCTTAAGGCAATAGGGGAGGTCTATAAGAACGCACCTATGTCGGTAGCATTGTCGATGTTCAGGGATGCCAAACTCGATGAGTTGGTCAATATTTATTCCAAAGCGCCCCAGGCGGAGCGTGAACAGGTTTACGAGCTCTTGAATCCGATTTTTCCTACCGCCACCGAACGTCTTGATAAAATTCGAAAAGGCGACGAAGGAAACCGATAAAAATTTGAAAAACATGCTAGAGACGCTTATTATAAGGAATTATGCTTTGATCGACAATGTGAGCATCCGTTTCTCTCCCGGCTTTACAATCATAACGGGTGAGACCGGTGCGGGAAAGTCGATTATGCTCGGCGCGTTGTCGCTATTGCTTGGCGAACGTGCGGAAACCAAGGCCATTTCCGACAAAACACGCAAGTCGGTTATCGAGGCATCTTTTTCGAACCCCGATCCGGAGCTTGAACTGATTTTCGAGGAACACGGGCTTGACTGGAATCCGGAGGAGATTCTCGTTAGGCGTGAAATCTCACCCTCCGGCAGGTCGAGGGCTTTTGTAAACGATTCTCCCGTCACTCTTCCCGTCCTCACTTCCGTCACCGGAAACCTCGTTGACATTCATTCCCAGCATAGCAACATCCTTCTTTCACAGAGTTCGAGCCATCTTGCCATAGTCGATGCCTTCTGCGGCAACGGCAATCTTCTGGCGGAATATAGGTCGGATTTCGGCCGCTACGTCACTCTGAGGGCAAAGATACGCAAGATAAAACAGAGGCTCGAAAAGAACCGTGAAAACCGCGATTTTATAGCTTTCCAACTGGAGCAACTTAATAAAATCGCTCCGAAAGAGGGGGAGTTGAAGCAAGTGGAGCAGGAATTCGACATGCTTTCTGACGCTGACCAGATACGCGAAGACCTCGGTGCGTCTTACAATCTACTTGACGGCGGCGACAATGCGGTGATGGGGATGCTTGTAGAGGCCACTTCTTATCTTTCGAGAGTCAATTTGTCGCTTTTCGAGGAATCGGATTCCGACGAACTTATGAGGCGCCTTGACAACGTCAGGATAGAGCTTAAGGATATATCGGAGACGGTGAGGGATTATCTCGACAGGGTGGATTCCGACCCGATGCGTCTTGCCAAGGTGACGGCGAGGATGAACCTGCTATATGATGCCATCAAGCATTTTAAGGTGGCAGACGACGAAGCTCTCGTGGAGCTTCACCGCGAACTTGCCGACAAGTTGAATGCTATCGATTTCGGCGACGATGATGTTGTTCAGCTCGAGCAGGAAGCGCGCCATCTTGCCCGTGAACTTAAAGCCAAGGCTGAGACTCTGACTGAATTACGTGTGAAAGGGGCTTTGGACTTTGCGGAGCGTCTTGTGGCCACAGCCGTACCGCTCGGTTTGCCCAATCTCAGATTCAGTGTGGAAATCACACAGGGGAAACTTACGGCCGACGGCCAGGACAATGCTGAGTTCGTGTGCAGTTTCAACAAGAATCATCCTATGCAACCAATGGCCCGCGTGGCTTCCGGAGGCGAGACGGCACGTCTCATGCTAAGCGTCAAGTCAATCATGGCAAAATGTATGCATCTCCCCACTGTGATATTCGATGAGGTGGATACCGGTGTGTCGGGTGAAATAGCCGACAAGATGGGAGCGATGATGAAGAATATGGGAGCCGACATGCAGGTGCTTGCCATAACCCATCTTCCGCAGGTGGCTGCGAAAGGCGACAGCCATTTCAAGGTCTATAAGACCGACGAAGAGGAACGCACCGTTTCCCATGTCAAGGTTCTTGACGAAAACGAGCGTGTTGACGAGCTCGCCGCTATGCTTTCGGGCACGGAAGTGAATGAAGCCGCCAGAATGAATGCAAGGTCATTGCTCGAAAGTTGACGAAGCTGTGGCAGGGGACGGCTGAGACCGACCGAATATTCAAATGAAAGCAATATACTTAACATGGATAAGACAGATTATATTTTCGGCCTGCGGGCCATCATAGAGGCTATTGACGCCGGCAAAACCATCGACAAGGTGCTCGTGAGGCGCGACCTCGGAGGCGACCTTGCCAAAGAACTTCTCGACAGAATCCGGGAGTATGACATCGTCATGCAGAAAGTGCCTGTGGAGAAGCTTAACCGCATCACGATGAAGAACCATCAAGGCGCTATAGCGATATTGTCGCCAGTGGGTTATAACCATCTCGACAATCTGATTCCACTTCTTTATGAAGAGGGAAAGACGCCCCTTGTGCTCGTGCTCGACGGAATTACCGACGCGAGAAATTTCGGGGCGATAGCCAGAAGCGCCGACTGTGCCGCCGTCGATGCCATAGTCATTCCTGAGCGTGGAAGCGCTTCCGTCACGAGCGATGCCGTGAAAGCTTCAGCCGGGGCCCTTTTCTATGTCCCGGTGTGCCGCGAACGCGACACCCTTTCCGCTGTCAGGAAGCTTAAGGAAAACGGTTATCTTGTGGTAGGTGCGTCTGAAAAAGGAAAAATGAATTACACGGAAGCGGATTTCACCGTCCCGGTGGCTATTGTGATGGGCGCCGAAGACACCGGCATTTCCCCGGAAGTGCTGAGGCAGTGCGATTCGCTTGCCGCCATTCCTATTCTCGGCAACATTGGTTCACTCAATGTGTCGGTGGCAGCCGGTGTTATTTTGTATGAGGCTGTAAGGCAAAGGCTTAATGCCGGTTTTTCAAGAGATTGACAAGTTAGAAGCCCGAATATTTGTTTAATCGCGGGTTTTGAAGTAATTTTGCAGTCAGAAAACTGTGTCCGGGCTTTTCATTACGGAAAGTTACGGCGGTGTTCAGACATTTTGAACGAGCATAAAGAGTTATGATAAATCGTGTGTTGATAAGGATAAAGGCTGTGCAGCTTCTTTATTCCTACCTCTTGATTGAGAACCATTTCATGTTGGAATCTCAGCCTTCGGCTCCGACCAAGGAGAAGAGATTCGCCTATAGTCTTTACCTAGACATGCTGATGTTGATGTTGAGGGTGGCAGACAGGATTGAGAAGCGTGGCGGCTACAAGCCGTTGGCCGACACCCGTTTCATTAAGAAAATCCTTATCGATGATAAAATTAAGTCGCTTGACCTCAAGTACCGTCACGAGGTGTTCCCGATGCAAGGGCTTGTGGCAAACCTTGCGGAGACTATAAAGGAAAGCGGCCTTTATAAGAATTTTGTGAAAGATGCCGGAGAAAATTCAGGAGAAGACGACCAGATTTGGGAAAAGATTATGAACCTGATTATCCTTCCTGACACGGCGGTCAACAACTCTTTCACTTCGCGTGAGAATTTCACCCTGCGCGGAGTGGAGAGAATGAAGGGGATGCTTTCGGAGACATTCAAGAATTTCTATGCCTCACGCGACAATGTGGAAGATGCTTTGAAAACTTTGGCATTGAGCATGGCGAAGGGGCGCGAACTCTATTTCCGGCTTCTGATTCTGCCCGTCGAGCTTGCCTCCCTCAGGGAATGGCAACTTGAAGAAAACCGACAGAAATATGTGCCTACGGAAGAAGATTTGAATCCCAACATGCGTTTCGTGGAAAACGGTCTTGTAAAAGCTCTGGAAGACAATTCGTCAGTAAGGACGTATTGCGATGCCAATAAGCTTTCATGGCTTCCCGACCATCGCGGCATGCTTGAGTCTCTGCTTAAGGAGATAATGGAGTCGGACCTATATGCCGACTATATGGATTTTCCCGCCACGGATTTTCAGACTGATTGCGAATTCTGGAGAAATGTTTTCAAGCAGATAATATTCCATAACGAGTATTTCCTTGATGCGCTTGAATCGGAATCCGTGTTCTGGAACGATGACCTTGAAATTATAGGCACCTTCGTGTTGAAGACGTTCAAAAGATTTGAAGACGAACAGCCCGATGTGAATCCTGTTCTTCCTATGTATAAGGACGATGAGGATGCGTCTTTCGGAAAGATTCTTTTTGCAGACGTAGTCAAGAATAAGGATTTATACAGACGCTATATTGATGAATGTATAAACACGAAGCAATGGGACACCGAGCGTCTTGCATTTATGGACGTTATAGTGACCATGACGGCATTGTCTGAAATTATCAATTTTCCGAAAATCCCGCTTGTGGTGAGCATCAATGAATATATTGAATTAGCGAAATGCTATAGCACATCTAAGAGCGGTGCTTTCGTCAACGGTCTTCTCTCCACCATTGTCGGGAAACTCCGGGAAGAGGGCATAATCTCTAAAGAATGAGCGATAGGGTGCATTTTCTGGGGGTGCGGCTTTCGGAAATGAAAAATGGGGTCCGGTGGATTTGGATATGATTATTAAAGTGACTATCTTTGTGATGTCAAATTAATTGAAAAAATAATAATAAAAACAATGAATATTTTGAATTCGATACTTCTTCAGCAGCAGGCAGAAGGTGGCGGTCTCAGCGGAATGCTGATGATTGTGGCGATGATTGTTATTTTTTATTTCTTTATGATTCGTCCGCAGAATAAGAAGCAGAAAGAGATAAAAAAGGCACGCGAGGCCATGCAGACCGGCGACAAGGTAGTGACCGCCGGCGGCATTCATGGTAAAATCAAGGAAATCACCGACGACACCATTATCCTCGAGATTGCGCCGGGTGTGAGCATCAAGGTTGATAAGGCGTCTGTATATCCTGCGGTGTCGCCTGACAAAACTGTAAAGAAATAAAGAATCATTATTAAGGATACATCAGCCGGCTGTCTCTAAGGTGGCGCCGGCTGTTTTTGTTGAAAAACATGGGAAAGAATCTTGAATCGGCACGCAACAAATGGAGGCAGTTGAAGGAAACTTCAACTTTCCACGACGTTGTGCTCTTTCTCGTGTTTGTTGCCGTGTCTGCCTTGTTTTGGGTTATCCTTGCGCTTAACGACAGCGCGCAAGATAGTTTCAATGTCCGTGTGGCGGTGGTGAATTGTCCTGATTCGGTTACCTTTATAAGTGACATCCCTGAGAAAATCCATGTCACCGTGCGCGACAAGGGCACTACGCTTTGGCGAAACCATTACAGGCATCCTTCGATGAATATCAATTTCGAAGAATATGCTTCTGACGGAGAACTCAAATATTCAAGAAACGACATTGTCACTTCCCTGAAATCCATATTTGGTTCCGCATCTCAGATTATATCCATTTCCCGCGATTCGATTCATCTCGATTACACCACCAACAAAGGCAAAAGGGTGCCTGTAGTGGTGAGAGGAAACATTTTCGCTGCCTCCGGCAGTGTCATAGAAGGTGCGTTGAAGCCTCAGCCTTCGAATGTGCTCGTTTATGGCGAGCAGTCGGTCATCGATACCATACACCGTGTCCTTACGGAGCAGATTTCTTTGACCGACCTTTCGGAAACAACCGTTGTCGATGTCGATCTCCAGCGTATCAAAGATGCGAGGATCATACCGTCGGTGGTCAGTGTCACTGTGCCCGTCGAGCCGCTTGTCAGGAAAGAAGCTTTGATAACCATTACTCCGGAGAATGTGCCGCATGGGGAAAGTCTTCTGCTGTTTCCTTCCAAGGTGCCTGTGGTCTATTATGTGGCCATGAGCCGTCTCGGTGATAACGACGACCCTAATATCGAGTTGCTTGTTGACTATAATTCCATCAAGTATTCCCGTTCCGGCAAGTTGCATGTCCAGGTGTCGAGATACCCCGACAGGCTGAAGAATCTTTCACTTAAAAACGACAGTGTGGAATTCACTATCGTTAAAAATTGATTTGCAGTGGAGTTTGAAGGGTTGCCAAGGAAGGCTATTGTAGGAATCACCGGTGGAATCGGTTCGGGAAAGAGTGTGGTCTCAAGGATTCTCCGGCTAAACGGTTTCCCTGTCTATGACTGTGACATGGAGGCAAAAAGGATTATGCATGAGAACCTGCACGTAAGGAAAAGACTTTGTGAGATTGCCGGAGACCGGGTTTATGGCCCCGACGGTTGTCTTGACCGAGTTTATATGGCACAATGCATTTTTTCCGATTCCGTTCTCCGCGAGGCGGTAAACAAGGTGGTTCATAAGGCGGTTTTTGATGATTTCATGATTTTTTCAGAAAGGAGCAGTGAAAAATTTGTTTTCTGTGAATCCGCCATTCTTGTCTCCAGTGGTTTCTATAGTATTTGCGATGCCGTCCTGTTGGTAGATGCTCCGGAGTCGTTACGTATCGAGAGGGTTGTTGCGCGCAATGGATTGCACCGAGATGAAGTGAAGAAGAGGATTGCTTCCCAGGAGGGTGAATTCACTTCGCTTCCGTATGAGAAAACTTTTGTTGTCGAGAACGACGGAGTCAATCCGATCCTTCCTTATGTTTTGAAGTTTATAAAAAAAGATATAACAAAGACTGAAATAACATGCTCAGAGAAATTTTGGCTATAACGGGCAAACCTGGCCTGTTCAGAATTGTTTCGCAGGGCAACAGGATGTTGCTCGTAGAAGAGTTGAAAACCAAGAAACGTTTTCCCGCCCATTCGCGCGATAAAGTGGTGTCGTTGGGCGATATCGCCATGTACACCGACTCTGGCGACAAGCCGCTTGGTGAGATTCTTGACCTTGTGTATGCACACAATGGAGGGAAGACTCTCGATGTGAAGAAACTTATTGCCGACGGCACTATCCGTGATGAGTTTGAAGCAGTAATTCCGGATTTCGATAAGGAAAGAGTCTATAACAACGATATCAAGAAACTTTTCACATGGTATAACATCCTCGTGGAAGAAGGTTTCACCAAATTCACCGAAGACGAACCGGAAGCAAACGGCGAAGACGCCGCCTTGGAATCTGAATCGAAATAAACATAGAATCGTTTGTAAACGAAAGAGGGGTGTTCCGATGAATTTATCGGCACATCCCTCTTTTTTAGTTCAATTGAAGATGGCTGTTATCAGCACAAGTGTGAGTCCGATTGCAATTAAAATATTGGAATCGATTACACTGTAACGTTTCCGTTGTTTCATCAGCTGTATCGCCGATGTGCGTTGGCTTACGGTTCTTGGCGATAGTGAACGGGTCTCTTCTCGCGTGGATAGTTTCATCCATATCTTCAGGATGCCTCCTATTGTCAATAATATAATTCCTAACGTAAACATAAACTCAAACTTTTAAAAATATTAGTGTTGTAGGTGTAATAATTTATAATGTGGTGAGAGTTTTTGCAAAATCCTGAATCCTTTTAATGCCGGGACATGTCTTTGTAATGTTTGATTGCAAACCAAATGATTAATCCAACATGCAGAAAGCTTGTCTCTCATTTATTTCGGTTTTGCAACATCCTCTATGATTGCATAAATATTTTGTGCTTTACCTATAATTATTACAATCCTTTATCCGAAAAACCAATAAATGCTTTTAAAAGTTTGGAAAGGACGGATGTTTAAGAATATTTTTTAATAAAATGAATTGCCGTTGAAGCCATTTTTAACATTCAATCGTTTGCAGTTATAGTACGTTGCAAAACATAAGAATTTGTTGAAAGCGGGAACAAGTTTCAAGGGGGGATGCTATTTGTTTCGCTGATAAATCATGATTTATAAACCACGATGTTTCCGTTTGTAAGGGATGGGCGGATGTCGATGAGTCGTTGGTTTGACGAGCCTCTGAAAAGAAGGTCGGGGTCTTTAAGCGCTTCTATGAAGGGCCCGTCAACGAGTACGTCAGCCTTTTCGATACATCTCCTTAGCCTGTCGGAAGCAGTGATTTGTTCCCAGGTAAAGCCCGTGAAGACCCATACGTTTCTGCCGTCGGCCTTAATAGCCTCGATCAGAGTTTTTGTCTTTTCCGGATTGTAGAGGGGATCGCCACCGGAGAGTGTGACGTCGAAGTCTTCTTCGCGCACGATTTCCATGATTTCTTCGATGGTCATGGCATCGCCGTTGTCGGGGTTCCACGACTGCGGGTTGTGGCATCCCGGGCATTGATGCGTGCATCCGGAAAGGTATATAGAAGTGCGGAACCCCGGTCCATCGACCGTGGTTCCGCGTATTATAGACATAACTTTGTAATGCGTACCGTCCATTTTTGAAATAAGTGATTATTCGTGCACAATGCGATCGTTAAGTTCGGCAAGTTTTCCGGAATTCCAACGGTCGGTGGTGCCTACAAGATATCCCGTGATTCTCTGGATGGTCTCGAATTTTACGCCACATTTCGGACAATGGTCCTGGTTCTTGTCAGCGTTTTCATATCCGCATTTGGGGCAATGGTTGCGGTTGTGGTTGACCGAGCCATAGCCGATATTATACTTGTCCATCATATCCACAATCTGCATGATGGCCTCTTCATTGTGGGTGGCATCGCCGTCGATTTCCACATAGAAGATATGTCCTCCACGAGTGAGATCGTGGTAGGGGGCTTCCACTATTGCCTTATGGCGAGGCGAACAGTGATAATATACCGGCACGTGGTTGGAGTTCGTGTAATAATCTTTGTCGGTCACTCCGGGGATGCTGCCGAACGCCTTGCGGTCAACTTTGGTGAACTTGCCGGAAAGACCTTCCGCCGGGGTTGCGAGCACGGAGTAATTGTGGCCGTATTGGTCGCAGTACTCCTGCACGCGGTCTTTCATGTGGCTCACTATTTTCAATCCGAGTTCCTGAGCCTCTTCCGACTCTCCGTGATGCTTCCCGACGAGGGCTATAAGAGCCTCCGCCAAACCGATGAATCCGATTCCGAGTGTGCCTTGGTTTATTACCTTTTCTATCGTGTCGTTCGGCCGGAGGGCTTCCGAATGGTTCCAAAGCACGCTCATCACAAGCGGGAACTGCTTGGCGAGGGCAGTCTTCTGGAACTGGAAACGCTCGTCCAGCTGTCGGGCGGTGATGTCGAGTACTTTGTCGAGTTTTTTGAAGAAAGTCTCGATGCGTTCGTTCTTGTTTTCGATATTCATCACCTCTATGGCCAGACGCACGATATTAATGGTGGTGAAAGAGATGTTGCCACGACCTACAGATGTTTTTTCTCCATGTCTGTTTTCAAAAACCCTGGTGCGGCATCCCATCGTCGCCACTTCGTAAAGGTATCTTTTCGGGTCGTCTTCTTTCCAATCGTCATGTCGGTTGAAAGTGGCGTCGAGGTTGAGGAAGTTGGGGAAGAAACGCCTTGCGGTCACTTTGCATGCAAGTTTGTAGAGGTCATAGTTCGGGTCTTCCGGCAGATAGCTCACGCCGCGTTTCTTCTTCCATATCTGGATAGGGAAGATGGCGGTGGCACCGTTGCCAACCCCTTCATAGGTGGAGTTGAGCATTTCACGGATTACGCATCGTCCTTCGGCTGAGGTATCGGTGCCGTAGTTCACGGAAGAAAACACCACCTGGTTTCCCCCCCTGGAGTGGATGGTGTTCATGTTGTGGATAAACGCCTCCATCGACTGATGTACGCGGCCTACGGTTTTATTAATGGCATGCTGTACGTATCGTTCGTCGCCTTCAAGTCCGTCAAGCGGTTTTCTGAGATAATCTTTTATGTCGGCGTCATATAGATGGCTGAGGTCTTTTTCTACGAGTTGTTCAAGGTTTTTGACCTCTTCTATGAAACTCGACCTGACAAAAGGGGCAAGATAGAAATCGAGGGCAGGGATTGCTTGTCCGCCGTGCATCTCGTTTTGAGCCGTCTCCAAAGAAATACATGCAATCACGCTCGCGGTTTCGATTCTTTTTGCGGGGCGAGATTCGCCGTGTCCGGCCACAAAACCGTCTTTTAGAATCTTGTCGAGCGGATGCTGCACGCACGTCAGACTCTTCGTGGGATAATAGTCTTTGTCGTGGATATGGATGTAATTGTTGCGTACGGCACTTTTGACTTCAGTCGATAGCAGATAGTCGTCAACGAACGGTTTTGTGGTTTCCGAAGCGAATTTCATCATCATTCCCGCCGGGGAATCGGTGTTCATGTTGGCGTTTTCACGGGTGATGTCGTTGTTTTTCGCTTCGATTATTTCAAGGAACATGTCGCGGGTTTTCGCCTGACGTGCTATGGAGCGTTGGTCGCGGTATGCAATGTAACGCTTTGCCACATCCTTGCGTTTGGATTTCATGAGTTCGATTTCGACGCGGTCCTGAATCTCCTCGACGGTCATTTTCTCGGCACCGTTCATGCCGATTCTGTCGGTGATTTTCTGAATGAGCGATTCGTCTTCGCCAAGTTCTGTCGCGATCATTGCCTTGCGAATGGCGGCTTTGATTTTTTCTTCATTATAACCAACCACACGGCCATCACGTTTTTCAACTATCTGTATCATTGGGGGGAACAGTATGGGTTAAAGTTTTTGTTCTTAAAAGGGGTCTTGAAAGACGTTGCAAAGGTAGATTAAATTATCTTATTGTGCAAGTGTTTTGTTATATTATTCTTTTATTAAGAATTACATTTTGGTAAACTTTTGAATTTTACTTAATATATAAATTGCTGATTATTAATAAATGTTATAAATAAATTGGGAAACTTTTAAAAATTAATTTGTTTGTGTGCTTGCAAATTTGAAAATAATTTATAGAAAATTTATTGCTTTAAAAACTAAATCGGCAGATTTCGTTTTTTTCGCTTTCTTTCTTTTTCTTGGCTGAATCGTACGTGAAGAGTTGTCTAAAAATTGTATGTGTAAAGTAATTTTTGTAATTTTGTGCGTTTATGTTATAGATAGGTATTATATCTTGGGAAATTGTATTAAACATTTTAAAACGTCATGACAAAAGTCACAAAAGAAATGGCCCTCGACTATCATGAAGAGGGGAAGCCCGGGAAAATCGAGATTGTACCCACCAAGCCGTATGCGTCTCAACATGACCTCGCACTGGCGTATTCGCCCGGCGTGGCCTATCCATGTCTGGAGATAGAGAAGGATCCGGAGGCAGCTTACCGCTACACCAACAAGGGGAATCTCGTCGGTGTGATCAGTAACGGCACCGCCGTGCTCGGGCTTGGAGATATAGGTGCCCTTGCCGGAAAGCCCGTAATGGAAGGGAAGGCGCTGTTGTTTAAAATCTTTGCCGGGCTTGATGCCTTCGATATCGAGATTAATGAAAAAGACCCGGAAAAAATAGTGGAAATCGTGAAGGCTATCGCTCCGACGTTCGGAGGTATCAACCTTGAGGATATAAAGGCTCCCGAATGCTTTACGATTGAAACCCGTCTTAAAGAGGAGTGCAATATCCCCGTGATGCACGATGACCAGCACGGCACCGCCATTATTTCTGGTGCCGGACTCCTTAACGCAGTGCAGATACAAGGCAAGAGGGTTGGCGACGTGAAGCTTGTGGTGAACGGGGCGGGAGCCGCCGCCATCAGTTGCACCCGTCTTTATGTGGCGCTCGGTGTGAGGCCGGAGAACGTGGTCATGTGCGATTCCAAAGGTGTGATAAGGGCCGACCGTCCCGGTCTGAATGCTCAGAAAAGGGAATTCGCCACAACCCGCGACCTCCATACCCTTGCCGAAGCCATGGTAGGTGCCGATGTGTTCCTCGGGCTTAGTGTGGCCGATGTGGTCACCCCGGAGATGGTGAAGTCAATGGCTCCCAATCCGATTGTGTTCGCTCTTGCAAACCCGAATCCTGAAATTGCATACGACCTTGCCATAGCCACGCGCCCTGACATTATCGTGGCTACCGGAAGGAGCGATTATCCCAACCAAATCAATAATGTAATAGGTTTTCCTTATATTTTCAGGGGTGCCCTCGACTGTGGAGCAACCGGCATAAACGAAGCCATGAAGATTGCCGCAGTGCATGCCATAGCCAATCTTGCCAAGGAGCCGGTGCCGGCGGTTGTAGATGAGGCTTACGGCATGAACAATATCCGTTTCGGCAAGGAATATATCCTTCCGAAAGCCCTCGACCCACGTCTGCTGCTCTGTGTTGCTCCTGCTGTGGCGCGAGCCGCTGCCGAGTCGGGGATAGCCATGCGTCCGATTGCCGATTGGAGCGCCTATCAGGCTCGTCTGCGCGGACTGATGGGCGATGACGGCAAGATGATGCGTCGTCTCGCCGAAATTTGCCGCACTGACGCCAAGCGTGTGGTAATCTGCGAAGGCAACATGGACAATATGTTGCGTGCCGCCGTGCGTGTGGCTCATGAACACATCTGTCGTCCTGTGGTGCTCGGAAACGAAGAGATGATTGAAAAGAGAGCCGCCCGTCTCGGACTTTCGCTCGACGGCGTGGAGATTGTGAATCCCCGTCATGACAGGGAAGCGGAAACCCGCGAACGCTATGCCATGATTCTTGCCAAGAAGAAATCGCGTGAGGGATTCACCTATGATTTCGCTCTCGAAAAGATGTATGACCGCACTTATTTCGGCATGATGATGGTGGAGACCGGCGACGCCGACGCTTGTCTTGCCTCCACGTATTCCGCCGGCGAGGCCACGGCAAGCAATGTGGTATCCATAATAGGTCTGCAGGAAGGTTTCAAGCATTTTGCCACCATGCATATCCTCAACACGAGGAGTGGTTCTTATTTCATAGCCGACACCGCTGTGAATCCGGACGCCGATAAGGATGCGCTTGTAGATATTGCTCGTCTTGCCGACAAGACTGTGAGATTTTTCGCTCAGGAACCCGTGGCAGCCATGCTTTCATATAGCAACTTCGGTTCTTCCGACCACGAAGAAGCCACCCTTGTGGCGGATGCCGTCAAGGAGCTTCACGAAAAGTATCCTGCAATCCAGGTGGATGGCGAGATGCAGCTCGACTATGCGCTCGACACGAAACTCCGCGACAAGACCTTCCCCTTCAATGCCATCAAGGGAAAGGATGTCAACACCTTGATTTTCCCGAATCTCACCGCCGCCAACACCACCAGCAAGATGATTCTTTCAATGGGTGTGGGTTCCATCATCGGCCCTATCCAGATGGGATTGAAGAAGCCGGTTTATTTCACGAACTCCAACTCCTCCGACCGTGAAATTGTGGATTTGGTAACTATCGCCGCAGTCGATGCCATTGTCCTTGCCAAGCAGTGAGGTTGCGCGCCGATTTGCGTTTTGACTGAATCTTTATGAGGTTAAGACCCCGTCTGTGAGTGGCCCCAAGCCTTCCCGGACGGGGTTTAGAGTTCGTTCCTTAACACATTTTAACGAGCCGGAATAGGGGATTATGGCATTCTCAACTACTTTCTGATGTCATGACGATGACTTGTGGAGGCCATCGTTTTATCGATTTTCGTATTGATGGGAAATAAAGTTGTTTTGTTGCTAATTTTGATTTTCTGCTCTTTCGTTTGCGGGGGCGCCAAAGGTATAACTTTGAAAGCGCGGTCGCAATCTGCCGATGTCGTTTTTGCCGACATTATGCGTCAGAGCGGAAAGAACTTTGTGTATCCTTCGCATCTTTTGAATAAAGTCAAGGTAACCGTAGATTTCAAGGATGCAAAGCTCGAAGATGCCCTCGATATCCTCTTGAAAGGGACGGCCATAACATATAGAATCAGGGGAAACAATGTGGTTCTTTCAAAGAAAAAATCGGATAAACCGAAGACTGAATACTGTGTTGTCAGCGGGTTTGTCAGGGAATCGGGAAGCGGCGAACCTCTTGTGGGGGCCTTGGCGAGAGATTTGAGAAGCAAGACTTATGCCGTGACCAACTCGCAAGGGTTTTATTCGCTTCGGGTGCCGGCGGGAAATGCCGATGTGTTGTTTTCTTATCCGGGATTTTCGAATAAGTCTGTGCCGCTCGGTGTCATTGTCGGTGCAAAGGCATTGAATGTGGCAATGGATCCTGACGGGGAAATGCTTGACGAATTCATTGTGCATGGCGACCGCAACAATTCGATTGCCATGCATTCCGTTGAAGTCGGCGCGCTTAATCTGACTAACGACGTCATTTCCTCCACCCCTGTCATATTCGGTGAAAGCGACGTAATAAAGACCATTCAACTTGAACCGGGAGTTTCGCCGGGGATGGAAGGTTTTGCCGGCATGTATGTGCATGGGGGAGGGGCCGACCAGAATTTATATATGATAGACAATATCCCTCTCTATCAGGTTAACCATTTTGCCGGACTTTTCTCTGCATTCAACACGGAAGCCTTGCGAAACGTGGATTTTTATAAAAGCACTTTTCCCGCTAAATATGACGGTAGGTTGTCATCGTTTATCGATGTCCATACCAAAGACGGTTCTCTCGAATCGCATCACGGATCGGTGAAACTTGGACTCACTTCCGGAGCATTCAATATCGACGGTCCGTTGTGGAGGGGACGCACATCTTATTCTTTTGCTTTCAGGAGGTCGTGGTATGATTTGCTCATGATACCCGCAATGGCGATATATAATAGTTTCTCGGACGACGAGAAATCGGAAAACGGTTTTGCTTTCACCGACATCAATGCCAAGGTGGCCCATAGTTTTAATGAAAGAAGCAAAGCTTATGCCATGTTTTATTATGGAGAGGATTATATGAGGGTTAAGCAGTCGTGGGGAAAAGACAAAACAGAAGGTAAATACAATCAGGAATATTATAATTTGCGTTGGGGCAATCTTGTGGCTTCGCTTGGGTGGAACTATGTGTTGTCTCCTAATATGTTTGCGGAATTTACCCTGGCATATTCGCGCTATAAATCACTTCTGAGAGGGACGGAAGAAGAGGGGTATATGGCGGATGGTGTAAAAAACGGTGTTACGTTAAGCAGCCAAAGGTCAGACAACCATATAAATGACTGGATAATTAAATCCGATTTAGAATGGAAACCGTCTGTTCGTCACGCCATAAAGTTCGGGGCATCGTTTACGCGCCACGGGTTCCTTCCATTCCGGGATGAACGCAGCTATAGTTTCGGAGACGAGACTGTGGCGGTCGCCACGCCTTCGGAACGTATTTCGGCAAATGAATTCAATATATATGCCAACGGCGACTATGCCTGGTCGGACAATTTCAGAATCGGCTACGGCATACACTATTCTCTTTTCAACATAGAAGGTAAGACTCACGGGGCATTGTCTCCACGTTTTTCTTTCAGGTTTTCCCCTTTTCGCAACTGGTCGTTCAAAGGAGGATATTCCCGCACCGTGCAATACGTGCATCAGTTGTCGTCTTCCTCAATTTCCCTTCCTACCGACCAATGGGTGCCTGTAATGGGTGGGCAGAGTCCACAGACTGCCGACAATGTGTCGTTAGGTTTTTATTTCAGTCCCGGACCCTCGTTGACCGTTTCGTTGGAAGGATATATTAAACGTATGAACCATCTTCTTGACTATTCTGACAATTATTATTTATTTCCGCCTGATTACGGTTGGATAGATAGAATGGTTTCCGGGAAAGGGAAGGCAAAGGGGCTGGATTTCAAAATAGCCAAGGATTTCGGGCGTTTCAACGCGCAGATAAGCTATTCCCTTCTTTGGACCGACCGCCTGTTCCCGGATAAAAACTCGGGAAAGCGCTTTCCTGAACGATTCGACAACCGGCACAAGATAAATCTTCTCGCCACCTGGAAAATCAACAGGAAATGGGAAATGTCGGTAACATGGACCGGCATGAGCGGCAACAGAATCACTTTGCCTACGCAATGCTGGACCGACCCCGGGCTCCTTCCCGGCAATTTCGACATGGTTTATCCGACTGAATTAAACAATTTCAGATTGCCGTTCTATCACAGGATGGATTTGGGTATCAACCGCAACACAAAGAACGGTTTTTGGAATTTCAGCCTTTATAACGCTTATTGCAATGTAAACACGATAGCCGTGAGGCGTGACTATGCCGCAAAAGACCTGTCTGGACGACCTGTATTCCAAAAAGTTAAATTGCTTCCTATAATACCTTCAATTTCATATACATGGATTTTCTGAATAAACTGATACTTCCTTTCTTGCTCTCGATGGTTCTTTCCTCCTGCTACGAAGATTTTGAGCCGGATATCGAAAGCTCCCCGGTGTTGTGCATGAATTCCATTATAAGTCCTGGCGACACTATCCGTGTGAAACTTTCCCGCACGTGGAGATGGTCGGAGGGGAGGGTAGGCGATTCCGCTTATTCTTCCGGAATCGATGTCAACGTATATGGTGCAGAGGTCGTTTTGTTTGTCAACGGGGTCTATAAAGAAACGTTAAGGGAGATAAATGAGGATTGCGCAGGCGCAGACATACCCGCTGAATTATTCCCTTATTACGGAAGTTATTATGTTAAAGGAAGGAAAGAGTATGTTGCGGAATACATTCCGAGTGTTTGCGACGTGGTGCGTCTTGAAGCATTTTCAGATGAATACGGGTCCGCTTCAGCGGAAGTGACGGTGCCGTCGCCGGTCGCGATTGACAAGATTGAATATGAAATCTCGGATTTTAGGCATTTTGATTATGACGAAACTGACTCGTTTTATTTCGAGATGGATCTGATGATATGGTTCACGGATAATTATGACAGCACGGATTATTATAAATTCGGCGTAACGTCAAGCGGGGTGGAGAAGGGGGATGCAGGGGATATAGAATATTCCGAGAGCCTTTCGTTCAGGGATGTCTCAAGGGAACCGTTGTTTAAAGAACATGTGTCGGTTCTTGAATCGGTATTGTTTTCCACTATGTCATATAATATCTTTTCCGACCGTCAGATTTCAGGAAAGAATTATCCGCTCCACATAAGGCTCGAAGACGTTTCTTACAAGATTGAAAAAGGTACGCTTATACCCGGGAAGGGGGAATCAAGGTTTATTTTTAATCTGAGCGTCATATCTCCGGAATATTACAGACATGTCATTGCCACATGGATTGCGGAAAATGGCAGTCTCGGACAACTTGGAAGCGTGGGGCTTGCGCAGCCGGTCTTTGCATTCAGCAACGTTTCCTCGGGTGCGGGTGTAGTGGCCGCACAGGCGCCCTTTATAGCCGAACTTCCCGTCATGCCTATCGTGGAAGAGGCGTTGCAGAGGAAAGAGCGATAGTTGACGTTTATTTTTTCCAGAACGACCTGGTGAAAAGGAGAAGTATGGTGTATAGTTCAAGACGCCCTACAAGCATAAGGAATGCAAGCACCCATTTTGCAAGCATCGGGACATGGGCATAGTTCCCTTCTATGCCGGTGATGTCGGTGCCGAGTCCGGTGTTGGAAATAGCCGACAGGCATACGAAGAAACTGTCTTTCAACGGCATCCCGTCAAGCACGAGAATCGTTCCCCCGGCCATTATCACAATGATATAAAGAAACAGGAAAGCAAGCGTCTTCATCACGATAGCATTGGGGGTGCCTTTACCGTTTATCACTACGGTGGTGACTGTGCTCGGATGCATCATCTTGTAGAATTCGTTTTTAATGAACTTGAAAAGGATGATGAACCGGTCGATTTTAGCACCTCCCGATGTGCTTCCGGCACACGCGCCCATAAACATCATCACCACAAGCACAATCACCGCCACTGGACCCCAATCGTTGAAATCCGGTTCGGTAAGGCCGGTTGACGACAATATCGATATGGCTTGAAACAACGGGTCGATTGTAAAATCATCAATACTCTTTCCCATGCCTCTGAACCATATATTCAGACACAGTAGTACGTAACAGACTGCGATGATTCCGATATACCACTTGAGCGCATCATTTTTCAAAGCTGATTTCAAATCACCCTTCGCTCCTTTGTAAATCAGAGCGAAGTTTACTCCTCCTAAGAACATGAACACAAGGAGAACTATTTTGATATAAAGGTCATCGAGCTCCGTCACCGACATGTCGCTGTTCGAGAATCCTCCCGTTGACATGGTGGAAAGACCGTAGCATACGGCATCGAACACCGACATCTGGGAGAAACACAACAGGATTATCAGGAGAGTGGTGAGACAGATATATACAAACCAAAGTCCCTGTGCCGTGTAGCTTACACGCGGTCGTAGCTTGTCATGAGTGATGCCGGTTACTTCTGCATTGAATAACTGCATGCCTCCCTGATAATTGAGCATCGGCACCACCGCAAGCGTAAACAGGATTATTCCCAGTCCTCCTATCCATTGCACCACACATCGCCAGAGCAGTATCGACTTTGGAACCCCCTCAAGGGTGTTAAGCACCGATGCTCCGGTTGTGGTGAACCCGCTCATAGTTTCAAAAAATGCATCCGTCACATTGAAATGCGTCCCACAGATGAGGAACGGAATCATGCCGAAAAGCGAAAGTATCACCCATGTGAGGCCCGTGAGGAGTATTGCCTCCCGTTTACCCATCTCACGGCTTGAGGGACGCAGGCTTACCATGGTCATGCCGCATCCGGCAGTGATTCCCAGACATATCAGGAATCCGATGACACTGTCTTCCCCGTAGATGAGTCCTACTATGCAAGGGGCGACCATGAATAATGCTTCTATCATGAGTAGCCAGCCGATTACACGCAGCAGCATCTTTATGTTGATGTAGCTTCTGTTTCTTAGAACCGCCATCAGGAATCCTTATTATCAGTTAAACCATTTTTCAATCTTGCTGATGGTGCCGGAAAGACACACCACCACCACATAGTCGCCCCCTTGTATGTGGGTGTTGCCGCCGACAAGCGAGCATTCGTCATCCCTCACCATAGCTGCAAGTGTCATTCCAAACGGAAGATGCAGGTCCTTAACAGGTGCTTTAGTAATCCTGGCACCATGTTTTACAAACATTTCCGCCACTTCCGAATCCGCAAGTGCAAGGCACTTGGCATTGCTTTCGTCGGCGTCGAGCAATATTTTGAATATATGGCTTGATGCAAGAAGTTTTTTATTGATTATGGTTCCTATGTTCAGATTCTCTGCTTGACTTACGAATTGAAGGTTTTCAACGTCGGCTATCGTTTTCGGCACTCCGAATTCTTTTGCCGTGAGGCATGAAAGGATGTTGGTTTCGGAATAATCGGTCAATGCAAGGAATGCGTCATATTGGTATATGTTGTTTTCGCGCAGCACTTCTATGTCTCGTGCGTCGCCGAGCACAATCTCGCAGTCGGGGAGCGACGTGGCAAGGGCTTCGCAATTATCGCGGTCGTTATCAATAATCTTGATATGATATTTGTCGTGATACTGCTTTGCAAAGCGTGTGGCGATGCGGCTTCCCCCCATTATGAGTGCTTTTTTTATCACTCTTTTCTTTTTTCCGCAAAGTTCTCTCACTTCGTTGACGAAAGGGGGGGTGGTGATGAAATAGACAATGTCGTCGCGAAGTATTTCGTCGTTACCGCCGGGGATGATGGTCTCGTTGTTGCGTTTTATGACGGCCACGTGGAAATCGTGTCCTGTGACGGGCAGGTCTTTCAGTTTCTTATCGAGAAGAGGTGATTCCGTGTGTAGTTTCACACCGATAAGCAGGAGGTTGCCGTTATGTAGTTCCCCCCAATAACGCGCCCAGTTATGTGAGAGTGCAAGGGCGATTTCATCGGCGGCAAGGTCTTCCGGATAAATAAGGAAATCTACCCCCATCTGTTTCAGAATGGCGCCGTTTTCCGGAATCAAGAACTCATTGTTGTCGATTCGCGCCACGGTCTTCTTCGCCCCCAGACGCTTTGCGATGGCGCAAGACGTTATGTTGCGTGTTTCGTATGGAGTGACGGCTATATAGAGGTCGGTGGAAGCTATCCCGACATCACGGAGACTCTCGAATGAGGAAGTAGAGCCGTTCCACGTCATCAGGTTGTAATTTGAGTCAATTACGTCGAGACGTGACTGGTCGCTGTCTATAAGGATAATATCCTGATCTTCGTTCGAAAGCATTTTTGCAAGATGGGTGCCCACCTCGCCTGCTCCTGCTATGACGATTTTCATGATTCCCCGAGGTTTTTATAATTTCTAACCGCCTCTGAAATCCCTTTGGAATCATAGCCGCATAGATTTTTAAGTAAGTCAACCGAACCGTGTGCCACCCATTCGTCTTTAACGCCGAGCTGAGTTACGGCCGTTTCCATCCTGTTTTCGCGAAGCCAATCGACGATGGCCGATCCGAAGCCTCCGGTAACGGTTCCGTCTTCCACAGTAACTAAATGATCATGTGTGAGCGCCACTTTTTTCAGCAATTCCGTATCAAGCGGTTTCACCCATATCATGTCGTAAATATCAACGGGAATATTCTCTTTCTCAAGTTCGTCGGCCGCTTTTTTTGCGGAAGACAATGCAGGGCCGAGAGTTAGAATTGCGGTGCGTGCTCCGTCGCTTCGGCGAATCTGACGCCCCTTGCCGATTTCGATGTCATGCATGGGCGTTTTCCAGTCGGATGTCGTCGCCTTCCCTCGCGGATATCTTATTGCAAATGGAGCATTGAGCGACAGCGACGTAAACATGAGATTGCGCATGGTCTCTTCATCAGCGGGGGAGGCTATAAGCATAGAAGGGATACATCTGAGATAGGCGATGTCGAAAAGACCGTGATGGGTGACGCCGTCTTCCCCCACGATTCCCGCACGGTCGATGCAGAACGTCACCGGCAATCCCTGAATGGCCACGTCGTGGATAATATTGTCGTAAGCACGCTGCAGGAATGACGAATAAATTGCCACGAATGGTCTTTTCCCTGCTGCAGCCAGGCCACCTGCGAATGTCACGGCATGACCTTCCGATATCCCTACATCGAAGGTCCTGTCGGGAAATTCATTGAGAAGATGGCTCATAGACGTGCCGGTCGGCATTGCTGCCGTGACACCGACAACGTTATCATTTTCTTTGGCTATTTCGGTTAGAGTCTCGCCGAAAACCTCTTGCCATAAGGGAGGATTGCCATCTTGACCGCAGCTAAGGCGTTGTCCGGTCTCCGGATTGAATTTGCCCGGGGCGTGCCATACGGTGGGATTCTCTTCTGCAGGACGATACCCTTTCCCTTTTATGGTGCAAAGATGAAGAAGGCGCGGGCCTTCCATGTCTTTAATTTCACGAAGCACTTTTACAAGCTTTACTACATCGTGCCCGTCGAAGGGCCCGAAATACCGTATGTTGAGTCCTTCAAATATATTCTGTTTTTTCGAAATAAGCGATTTTACGGAGTTGTTAAACCGGATAATCGCCCTTTTGCGTGCTTCGGTGAGAATTCCTTTTTTTCGGAAGTACCCCGCCATTTTATTGCGTAGCCTGTTATATCCGGCTGAAGTGGTAAGGTCGGATAAATAACTGTGTAGCGCACCAACGTTGTTGTCGATGCTCATATCGTTGTCGTTTAATACGATAAGCAGATTGTTGAGATGGTTCGACGCATTGTTGAGGCCTTCGAATGCCAAGCCTCCGCTTATCGAAGCGTCTCCAATTATGGCTACGGTTTTCCTTTTTTCAGCACCGGGGGTGGTCATATCCGCAATCGCCATGCCTAATGCAGCCGAGATGGAATTGCCTGCGTGGCCGGCGATAAAAGTGTCGTATTCACTTTCAAGAGGGGTCGGGAAGCCGCTTATTCCCCCATAGGTGCGCTGATTGGCGAACGCATCGCGTCTTCCTGTCAGAATTTTGTGGGCGTATGCCTGATGGCCTACGTCCCATACGAGCCTGTCGTCGGGTGTGTCGAAGACATAGTGGAGTGCGACAATTAAATCAACCGCTCCCATACTCGATGCGAAATGACCGGGATTGATTGAAAGATGCGATATTAAGAATTCCCTGATTTCCTCACAGAGCTTCGGCAACTGCTCGAGCTCCAACTTCCGGAGGTCGGAAGGTGAATTCACTGATTTCAAGAGAGAGTTCGATGCGTCGTCTATGATGGAGTTCATTGTCTATTTATTGATTGTTGTCGTGTCGGATATATTTTTTCCATAATGGAACGAAAACAATGATGCCGGAGGCAACGATAAGAAACACATTCTTCATCGTAAAGCCTCCGCCTAAGGCGATTAGCGACCAGCAAAGCCAGAGCCACACCAAGGCAAGTAGCATTATTCCGGCAATTTTTACAGCATTCATGTAGTATGCGAAGTTAATTCTTTTTTCTCATTCCGACAACCATTTCTGTTTTATTTTTGTTTCAAAACATTCAAAGGGTTGTTTTTGCCGTTATTTATTGTGTGACGTAATGACCTAAAATAATGGGTTATATGTTATATTGAGAGACGGAAGTTTAATCATTTTGATAATTATGATTATTATTAGGAAGTATATATATCGATTCTTTCTTGCCGTAGTGATGGGGATGGCTGCCGCTGCCTGTGGAAGTCGGACGGCTGATGAATCGGTTTCTTCGCCGGAATTGGCCGCTGATTCATTGATAGGCTTGGGCAGGAAGCAATTGTCTTCGGAGCCTTCCCCTTATCATCGGTTTGACAATGCCGGGGAGGCCCTCGAATTTATGAGAGAGTCCGGGCATTGGAAACAATATGAGAGGGGAATATTGCCTCAAATGGCTGTGGATGAACTGGAATATGCTGAAAAACTTCTTAATAATAAGCATGACGGGTTTGTTGTAGTTGATAAAAGTCGAATGAAGGTTATTAAATTCAATCGATATGGCGAGGAGGTAGAAAGTTTTGGAATGGCATGCGCGAAAAATTATGGCACAAAACATAAAAGACGTGACGCCCGCACACCCGAAGGATTCTTTTCCGTAAAAAAAGTGCATAATAGCACAGATTGGCATTATATCGACGATGACGGTGTAAGAAGTGAAAAGACAGGTGAATTCGGGCCGAGGTTCATACGGCTGAATATCCCCGTAACTTCACAGATTGGCATACATGGCACATGCGCCCCCTGGAGCATCGGGGGACGAAGGAGCCACGGATGCATACGTATAAAGAATGAGAACGTAATGAAACTTGTGGAAATGGTCGATTCGGGGATGCCGGTCATAATAACGCCCGGAAGAAAGGATATGGAGGTGAATCTTGAGGAAGGACATGAAATACCCTCTATAAGCACTGTACCAGGGAAGCCACATCTTTCAGTATCCGATATCCGGTCTAAAGAGACGTTGGCCGATTCGCGGGTGGCAGTATCTCAAGAAAAAGCCGGAGCCGTTGTCATGGAGGATTCTGTCATAAATAACAAGAGCGTGGCTGTTGATTCCATTGTCAATGTTGAGGACACGAAATCCGGAAGTGAGAATACGGATTCCACAGTCACTTCGACTGATAGATATTTTTTTTAACCATACCGGCTATTGACAGTTATTAGTTTTCCCGGTTGTGAATTGTGAATGTTTTCAAATTTATTTTGCAAATCCTGTCGAATAGATAGGAAAAAAGTTAATAAATGGTTATCTTTGCATTCCCAAAAATGCTTTAATGAGTAACTACGATAATTTTAATCCCACGATACCTGACACGGAAGAGATTGTCCGTCAGGAACCCTTGCCCCCGCTTCCTCCGGACAACGAACAGCCGGAGAAGCGTGTTGAAAGGAAAAGTAGAAAAACAGGATCACGCTCAGCCGCAAAAAAGCAGCCGAAGAAAAAAGAAAAAAAGCCTTTCGTCCAAAGTGTGAAGGATTGGGCTTCGAGCCAGACCACCCGGTGGATCACGGGGCTTGCCCTCGGATTCTTTGGGGTCTATCTTGGCGTTTCGTTTCTTTCCTATTTTGTGACATGTGTGATTGACCAGTCTGAAATAGCCAATTCCCCTGTCGGGCATGCCGGGCAAATAGCCAATTCCGGAGGAGAGGGTGGTGCAAGGATTTCCGAGTTTCTTATAAATGAGTGTTTCGGACTCGGTTCTTTTGTCATCATTTTCTGGCTTTGCGCTATGGCCCTGAAGCTGCTTGTGGGACGCCCGAGATTCAAATCGGTCGATTTTACTATAAAATCGATGGTGGCGCTGATTACGGTTTCGCTGATAGTGGGCCTTCTGACAATCTCGATGCATACTTCCGTGAATTGGGGCGGCTATCATGGACGATACGTGAATGAATTCGTGATTCACTTTCTCGGAGGAATCGGTGCAGTCATTCTTTGTCTTTTCTTCATCTGTCTGTTTGTGGTGATATGCTTGCGCGATCTTATCAATTGGATTATAAGGGTGCGACGCAAATATGCCGAACGACGTAGGATAGCTGCCGAGAAGGAAGCGTTGCGTCTTGAGCGAGAGAGGGAGATTGAGGAAATGAGAAGGTTTGAAGAAGCTGATTCGGCTCCTCCTGTTATGGATAGCCCGGAGACGGATGATTCCATTGAATCCTCGCACGTGACATTCGGCGAAGAGGAAACCGGCCTATATAGTTCGTTGCCTGATTTTGAAGAGTATGACGATAAACCTGTTTTGCAGGAAGTAGGGGAATATGTTTTACCTGAAGATACGGAGACCGGTGTGTATGAGTCTTCGCCCGAAGTCGGGGAGGAGGAAGCCGACGCTATGGCTTCGAATGCCGCTTCTGATTCCGAAAGGTTTGCCGATGGAAACAATGACGATGCAGCCGAACCTGCCATAGATGTCCCGATATCCACGGATGCTTCTCCGGATGCTTCTGATAGTGCCGATTCGGATAGTGCCGATTCGGATAATATGGTTGTGAATGTGAATGCTATCGGACAGACCGATATGGTCCGCACCGTTGAAAATGGGGTTCTTCCCGGAATGCATCCTTATAACTTTCCTCCCGCCGAACTCTTGCGGGAAGGGGCAGAAAGGATAAGCGTGGATGCCGACGAACAGATGGAAAACAAGGAGAGAATCAAAAAAACACTTCTTGATTTCGGCATTCCTATCTTGAGTATAGAGGCTACCGTCGGTCCCACCGTCACCCTCTATGAAATCGTGCCTGACCGAGGGGTTAAAATCAACCGTATCCGGAATCTTGTTGACGATATCGCCCTAAGCCTTGCCGCAGTAGGCGTGCGTATAATCGCCCCTATTCCGGGAAAGGGAACTGTGGGTATCGAAGTTGCCAACAACGACCCGCAGACTGTGTCGATGCGCACTATTATAAAGTCGCATAAATATCAGGAGACTAAATATAAATTGCCAATCGCACTCGGTTCTACAATCTCCAACGAGGTCTATGTGGCCGATCTCGCAAAGATGCCGCACCTTCTTGTGGCGGGAGCAACGGGCCAAGGCAAGTCTGTCGGTCTTAACGCCATTATCGCCTCATTGCTCTATAGCAAGACTCCTGACGAACTTAAATTCGTGATGATTGACCCGAAAATGGTGGAGTTCAGCCTTTATGCCAAAATCGAGGCTCATTATCTCGCCAAGATTCCTGATGCCGAAGACGCCATCATCACCGATATGGACAAGGTTGTGGCTACCCTCAGTTCGCTCTGCGTGGAAATGGACAACCGTTACCAGCTTCTGAAGGGGCATGCTCGCAACATAGAGGAATATAACGAAATGATAAAGAGCCGGAGGCTTACTCCCCTCGACGGCGCCGACCACCGTTTTCTCCCTTATATTGTGGTTGTGGTCGATGAGTTTAGCGACCTTATAATGACGGCCGGTAAAGAGGTTGAGATTCCTATCGCGCGTCTTGCCCAGAAGGCGAGGGCCGTCGGAATGCATGTAATCATAGCCACCCAGAGGCCTTCTACCAACGTCATCACTGGTATTATTAAAGCAAACTTCCCGGCACGTATAGCCTTCAAGGTAAGTTCGGGAGTCGATAGCAAGACGATTCTCGACACCCCGGGCGCGCAGCAGCTTATCGGGCGTGGCGACATGCTTATCAGCAACAATGCCCCGATGGTGCGTGTGCAGTGTGCTTTTATTGACACTCCTGAGGTGGAGGCTATTTGTGACTACATTAAGCGCCAGCCATACGGACAAGGAGCTTATATCCTTCCAGAGCCTGTAAATACCGGCAGCGGTGATTCTGACGGCGAACTCGGCAACAACTTCGGCGACAAAGACCCGTTGTTCGACGAAGTGGCCCGTCTCATTGTTTCAAGCAACACTGCATCCACTTCATCTTTGCAGCGGCGTTATTCCATCGGTTATAACCGCGCCGGCAAGATTATGGATCAGCTTGAAGCTGCCGGTATCGTCGGACCTGCCCATGGCGGCAAGCCGAGGTCAGTCCTTGTGGATGCTATAACCCTCGATTCAATACTTAATCCGTGACGCGTCGCGGATTGTAACTTAGTAATATAATTAAAATAGATTATGTCTGGTCAAATAATAAAAATAAAAGGTTTTGCGGCTCTCTTGATCGCCGTGCTGTCGTTCTTCTCGCTTAGTTTCGAGGCGACGGCTGCCCTTACGGCCGAACAGGTGGCACAGAAGGCTGCCGCCGTTATTTCCGGAGCCAAAGGCATAAATGCCACTTTTTCAATGAGGATGAACGGAAAGAATGTGAAGGGCACATTGAAAAGCAGCGGACAGAAATTCTCTGTCATTCTCCCCCAGGTTTCCACCTGGTATAACGGCAAGACCCTATATACATATAATCCGCGTACGATGGAGACTACCGTCATAACTCCTACTGCACAAGAGTTGCTGGAATCGAATCCGTTGCTTTATGTGAAAGGCGGGGCCGGAGGCTACTCCTATAGTTTTTCTCCGGTGAAACGTAATGGAAAATATGTGATTGACCTTGTGCCGAGAAGTAAGAAGTCAGGGGTGAGGAAACTCACGTTCACGATAAATTCCTCTAATTTCCAAACTGAAAGGATTATCGTCACCACCGCATCCGGCTCTACGACAGTCGATGTCACATCTTTTAGAGCAGTCAATGCGTTGCCGGCGTCGGAATTTGAATATCCGAAGTCAAAATATCCGAAGGCGGAAATCGTAGATTTGAGATAATGCGCATGCCCGGTTATCCTTTGGCGTTCAAAATTGTTATATTAAAAAGATTGACATTGACAATTTTATAAAATTACGACGTTAAATAAATAGAAATTACATATTCTAATATGGTTGAAACAAATACAAGGGTCTTGATTATCGGCTCAGGACCGGCCGGATACACGGCAGCAATATATGCATCGAGAGCTAATCTTCACCCTTTGGTTTTTGAAGGCAATCAGCCGGGCGGACAGCTTACGCAGACCACTGAGATAGAGAACTTTCCGGGTTATCCGAATGGTGTGCAAGGGCAGGAAATGATGGAGGAATTCCGTCAGCAGTCGTTGCGTTTCGGTGCTGAAATCCGTCCGAAAACTATTGCGAAAGTTGATTTCTCGTCACGTCCGTTCCGTTGTGAAGACGAAGACGGCGACGTTATCTTGGCCGAAACCGTGATTATCTGCACCGGGGCTTCGGCAAAATATCTCGGACTCCCGGATGAGGAAAAATACAGAGGTCTTGGTGTAAGTGCGTGTGCCACCTGCGACGGCTTCTTCTATCGTAAAAAGAATGTGGCTGTGGTGGGCGGAGGCGACACTGCCTGCGAAGAAGCGCTTTATCTTTCCACACTTGCTAAAAAAGTATATCTTATCGTAAGAAGAGGGGTGTTGCGAGCTTCCGACGTGATGCAGCGTCGCGTGAAGGAACGAGAGAATATCGAAATCCTTTTCCATTGCAACACGGAGGGGCTTTTTGGAGAGGATGGTGTTGAGGGCGCACATATCGTGCGCCATGTCGGCACGCCCGAGGAGGAACGTTTCGATATTGCAATCGACGGCTTCTTTCTTGCCATAGGGCATCGTCCCAACACCGAAATATTTAAAGACTGGATCAAGCTTGATGCGGAAGGTTACATCGAGGTTGACGGACGCACCACCGCAACGAACGTGGAAGGCGTGTTTGCCGCCGGCGACTGTGCCGACCCTCGTTATCGTCAGGCCGTGGCTGCCGCCGGCACCGGCTGCCGTGCCGCCCTTGACGCCGAAAAGTTCTTGATGGAAAATTCCGAAATGTAAATTTCCTAAATCTATTTGCATGGATACCCACGACAAAAACAGGGTGCTCGACCAGCGTTATCTGCGCATGGCGAGAATATGGAGCGAGAATTCATATTGTCGCCGGCGCAAGGTGGGCGCGCTTATTGTGAAAGACAAGATGATTATTTCCGACGGCTACAACGGAACGCCTTCGGGCTTTCCGAATATTTGCGAGGATACGGACGACACCACATTCCCTTATGTGCTACATGCTGAAGCGAATGCCATCACAAAAGTGGCGCGAAGCAACAATTCGAGCGAAGGAAGCACCCTTTACGTCACTGCGAGTCCATGTGTGGAATGTGCCAAACTTATAATCCAGGCTGGAATAAGAAGGGTGGTGTTTTCTGAGCTTTATAGAATCACAGACGGCATCGATCTTTTAAAACGAGCCGGAATCGAAACCTCATATATTTCATTGAAAAATGAAGGTTAAAAAGAATTTAGGTCTTGTAGCCTTGCCCTTGCTACTCTCTCTCGGTGTGGTGGGCGGTATTTTTATAGGCCGTTATATCACACATCGTTCACTCTCCGACAAAGAAGAGAAGCTTCGTACCGTTCTTCGGCTTATAGAATCGGAATATGTTGACGCCATTGATGTTGATTCTCTGATAGAGGCGCAGTTCCCGGAACTGCTTAATTCTCTTGACCCGCATTCCGCGTATATCGCTGCATCGGAATTGCAGTCGGTCAACGACGACCTTGAAGGGTCGTTCAGCGGGGTGGGGGTTTCATTTCAGATTCTTAATGACACAGTCAATGTCATAGAGGTGATTCCAGGAGGACCTGCTGAAAAAGTTGGATTGCTTCCCGGCGACCGTATCATCAAGGCCGACACCGCTTCCCTGACGGGAAAGGAAATAACGACCGATAAGGTGTTTAAGACTCTTAGAGGTGTCAAAGGTTCGAAAGTGGAGTTGGAAATCATGCGATACAATTCCGCGAAACCTCTTACATTCGATGTGATACGAGGAGATATTCCTGTAAATTCGGTGGATTGTTCCTATATGCTTAACGATTCTATCGGATATTTGCGTGTCACCAAGTTCGCTCGTAATACATATAATGAATTCTTTACCGCCCTCAATGACCTTAAGACAAACGGCGCGAAAAAATTTGTTGTCGATTTGCGCGGCAATACCGGAGGTTTTATGGACCAGGCCATATATATGGCTAACGAGTTCTTGCCTGCCGGAAGAATGATTGTCTATACAAAAGGACGTCGTCCTGAAAACGAGAATATGGCTATCAGCGACGGCAGCGGCAATTTCAAGGATGCCGAAGTGACAGTGCTTATGAATGAGTATTCCGCTTCCGCTTCCGAAATATTTGCCGGTGCAATCCAGGACAACGACCGTGGTCTTGTAATCGGCCGCCGCAGTTTCGGCAAAGGCCTTGTGCAGAACCAGACGGAACTCCCCGACAGCTCTGCCATCCGTCTGACTGTTGCACGTTATTATACTCCCTCGGGACGTTCCATCCAAAAAGAATACACACGTGGCAAGGACGGTAAATATGAACTCGACATCGTTGACCGCTATACGCACGGAGAGTTCTATAACGCCGATAGCATCAAGTTTGACAAAAGCAAAATTTTCTCTACTTCAAACGGGCGCACGGTCTATGGCGGTGGTGGCATTATGCCCGATGTGTTTGTGCCGGAAGACACTACGGGTTATACCTCTTACTATGTAAGCGTTGTCAACAACGGTCTTATCCAGAAGTTCGCATATTCCGTCGCCGATAAATACCGGGGGATGCTTGACGGGGTGAAGAGTCTTGACAGGCTTCTCAAAGTGCTTCCGAGAGACAACACGCTTTTGGAAAATTTTGTAAGTTTTGCGGTGAAAAACGGCATTCCCGCGCGTTGGTATTATATCAATAAGTCGCGCACTCTGTTGCTTGAGCAGATTAAAGCCATGATTGCACGTGATGTGCTGGGCTATCCGGCTTTCATCGAGATGCTCAATCATTCCGACCCGGCGGTGAAAAGAGCAGTCGATGCCCTCGACAAAGGGGAATCTCCCATTGACATCAAACTGAAAGACGATGGCAAGGATGCGGAGAAGAATGGCAAGACCGCCCTCCTTGATGGAGTGAATTTATATCTCCCTTCCGGATTTATGCATCCGCATATAGCGGATTGCCGACCTTTATCTTAATTAAACCTTTAAAAGAAGACTATGGAAAAAAACGAAATCAGACGAAAAGTGAAGTCACTCCGAGTGATGCTTTCAGAATCGGAAAAACGGAATGCTGCGGAAGAGGTGTTTGCAAGGCTCGAGAAGACGGCTGCGTTTTTGCTTGCCGACAGGATATTGATGTATCATTCTTTGCCCGATGAGCTTTTTACGCATGACTTCCTGGGAAAGTGGGCTGCGTGTAAGCATTTCTTCCTCCCCAGGGTCAACGGTGTGAACCTTGAGATTCTTCCGTATGAAGAATCGAAGCTTGAGCTTGGAAGCTTCCATATTGAAGAGCCGACGGGCGACAATACGGTTGACCCGTCGGAAATCGAACTTATTGTGGTGCCTGCCGTAGCATATGACCGACGTGGAAACCGGCTGGGACGCGGAAAAGGTTTCTACGACCGTCTTCTTAAAACCACCAAAGCCACCAAAGTAGGCGTGGGCTATGAATTCCAGCTTGTGGATGAAGTGCCTGTCGAGCCCCACGATGTGGGTATGGACATAATTATAACTCCAAATTCAACGATAATTGTAAAAAGCTGATTGTGGCTATATTCAATAAAGAATCGAAACTTGCGGATGTGGTGCTTTCGAATCCACAGCTCATTCCGGTGGTCAACCGTCTTGGCGTGAGCCTTGGTGTGGGCGACTCTTCTATCGGGTCGATATGCGCGAATGCGGATATCGATTCCGATTTTTTTCTATCCGTTGTGAATACGTTTCTTGACAAGGATTATTTTCCTGTCAATCCGAGGGGTGCCTTCTCTCTTGATAAGACCGTGGAGTATCTTGAAAAGACATCCCGTTTTTATCAGATGGTGCAACTTCCCAACATAGAGCGCCATTTCAATTCTTTGCTTGCACGTAGTGGCAAAGAGAATAATCTGGTGTTGCTCCAGAAGTTTTTCATTGAGATGAAGAACCAGCTTGCCGAATGTCTTTTGTATGAGACGGAAACCTTTTTTCCTGCATTAAAGGCTGGGAAAATAAACGTTGATAAGGAAAGATTGGTGGCGGGATATGCGGAGGTCGAGGAGAAGCTTCATGACCTTCTCTATTTTTTCGTGGTCCATCTTCGAGGGGATTATGACTGCAATCTTTGCATGGCTGTAGTCTCGGCTATTTTTTCTCTTGAAAAAGATTTCTGCCAGAACAACAGGATAAGGAACCGGATTCTTTTCCCTAAAATGGATGAAATGATGTGTAACGGAAATGTCGGATTGGAATGAACCGTGACGGATGTTTGGCACTTGTCGGACTGAGAGCCCTCGAATCGTTGGGCATAAGGTCTGTGGTTCATGGATTCAGCGATTTGGCGGTTGAAAGTTTCGGAAGTTTCCGGGAGTTCAGACCTGTGGCCGATAAGGCGGATGCTTTCGTGGTCTCGGCAGACGTTTTCGTCGGCAATATCGATTATTTCATGCCAAGAAAATCTAAAACCGTTATTGTCGGCGGCGATTTGGGTCGTGAGGAAAATGCATTTACCTCGCAGATGATTTTCCCTGATTCCGATGAAGCTGAAATAAACGCCGTGCTCAAGAATCTGATTTCTTCCCTTGGAGAGGAGGAGATTGTGCCGGGGGAACTTTCACAAAGGGAAAAGGAAGTTTTGAGACTGATAGCTTCCGGGAAAATCAACAAGGAGATTGCCGACGATTTGTGCATTTCAGTCAATACCGTCATAACCCATAGAAAAAACCTTTCTGCCAAGCTTGGAATCAAATCGGCTTCCGGATTGTCGCTTTATGCCTTGATGAACGGCTTGATTTGACGAATGTCATAACTTTTTTACGCATTTTATACAAATACTTTTGAAGTCTTGAAAAATAAGCTTAATTTTGTATTTGATTATAACATAACCTATATCTTTCTTCCTCGCAAATATTCTCCTTCCTCGCCATAGTTTATACATAAAATATGGGTACATTTAAATTTTGTGGAATCAAACATGCGGAGGCATGCCCTTAAATGCACAAATATTTTGTGTCTGAAAAAAATATTAATAAGCGATAAGAGTATCAATATAATTAACAATAACACTTAATCCAAACCATTATGATCAGGAAAGTCTTGAGCATTGCGATGTTTCTTACAGGCATCCTTTGCATGAGCGCTCAAATGCCTCAGCTGACTCCGCTTCCTTTGAATCCGAAAGTGAAGTCAGGCACTCTTCCTAACGGACTCAGCTATTACATCATGCATAATGAAGAGCCCAAGGAGCGTGCCAATTTCTATATCGCACAAAAAGTGGGGTCCACCCTTGAAACCGAAGACCAGCTCGGTCTGGCCCATTTCCTTGAGCACATGGCTTTCAACGGGACAAAGAACTATCCCGGAAAAAATATGCTCAACTATCTTCAGAGCAAAGGTATCCGTTTCGGCGCTGACATCAACGCTTACACGGCTTTCGACGAGACTGTATATAACATCAACAACGTCCCGACCACCGACAAGCCGCTTATGGACAGCGTGCTTCTCGTGCTTCACGACTGGAGCGGCGATATCCTTCTCGAAGAGGCTGAAATCGATGCGGAACGTGGAGTAATCCAGGAGGAATGGCGCACAAGAAACGATGCAAGTTTCCGTATGTATTCCGCTATCTTGCCCAAGATTTATGAAGAATATCAATATGAGCAGATGCCTATCGGAAAGATGGATATCGTCATGAACTTCAAGCCTGAGGTTCTCCGCGCTTATTATAAAAAATGGTATCGTCCCGACCAGCAGGGCATCGTGATTGTCGGCGACTTCGATGCAGAGGAGATGGAAAAAAAGGTAATTGACCTTTTCTCCACAATCGAGATGCCTGCCAATGCTGCTGAAAGGGTTTATCCCACAGTAAGCGACAATGAGAAGCCAATCTATGCATCGTTCACCGATCCGGAGCTTAGCATGCCGCGCACCACTATTTCTTTCAAAAGCGACAAGGTGCCCTTTGAAATGAGAAACACGGTGGAGGTTTATGCCAATGATATGCTTCTGAAGAACGTAATCTCCTCTCTAATCAACAACCGCGTTTCGGAGGCGTCTCAAAATCCGGATTGCAAATATGCGCAAGCCGGTGTGTATTTCGATGATTTCTATGTGTCGAAAACAAAAGATTCTTTCAATATAGTGGTCATCCCCAAGAAGGGTACGCAGGCTGCCGTGGCCGAGGTGATGGCTATCGTGGCTCGCGCATGTAAGACAGGGTTCACATCCTCCGAACTCGACCGTGTGCGCGACGAGATTCTTGCATCTTACGAAAACAGCTATAACGAGCGTGACAAGACGAGCAACGGGGCTTTCGGCAAAGAGTTGTGCCGCTTCTTTATCGACAACGAACCGGCCCCCGGAATCGAAAAGGAATATGAGATCGTGAAGCAGATTCTTCCAATGATTCCTGTACAGGCCATAAACCAGGCGATTGCCAACCTCCTTACCAAGGAAAATATGGTGATTGTTACATCAGAACCTCAGAAAGATGGTTTTGAAATCGTGGCAGAAGACGTTTTGGTCAAGACTGTCACCGATGCAATGGATGCAGAGTATGAGGCTTATGTCGATGAGGTTATCACCGACCCATTGATTGCAAATCTTCCCGCTCCCGTAAAAATCAATGGCGATGCCAAGCCTTTCGCTTTCGATTCATATGAGTTTAAACTGCCTAACGGCGCGAGGGTGATTGTAAAACCCACCGACTTCTCAGCCGACGAGATTATTCTTACCGCTTATCGTGAAGGTGGCAAGCAGGCTTATTCTAAAGACGATGCCGCCAATGTGTTGCTTTCGAGTGTGGCTTTCGGGTCATCTAAAAAAGGCCCCTTCGACACGAAGACCCTCGACAAGTATCTTGCCGGTAAAAAGGCTGGCGTAAGATTCTCCATTAACAATTACACGGATGTCCTTTCCGGTTATTCCACAATCAAGGATCTCCCCACACTGATGGAGCTTGTTTATACTTCGTTTACCAATGTGAACCCCGATAAGGATACCTACAACGTGAGCGTTGAGAGGATTAACAACTCCTTGAAAAATGCGGCCACCAATCCGCAGAACATTTTCAGCGAGCAGTTGAATAAGACGAAGTATCCCGAGAATCCGATGATGCACAGTCTTAATGTCGCCACTGTAGAAGCCGCCGACTATGACAAGATGCTCTCGATGATTCACAATGCTCTTGGAAATGCAGCCGACTACACCTTTATCTTTACCGGCAATGTTGATGTCAACACTCTCAAGCCTCTCCTTGAGCAGTATATCGCCACTCTTCCTGCAGGCAAGGCATCGAAGGCTACCGTAAAGACCCCGATTAAACTCGTAAGCGGAAATGTTGACAATGAGTTCAAACAGCCTATGCAGGCACCCGCAACGTTCGTATATGACATTTATAGCGACAACAATGTCCCCTTCACCATGAAGAACTATATCATGGTGTCGATGATGGGTGATATCCTTGACAATGTTTTCACGAATACTTTGCGTGAAGAGGAGGGTGGCACATACGGAGCTTCCGTAGGGGCTATGCTTAATCCGTTCACTGGAATCTGGGATCTCGAATATTTCTTCCAGACAAATAAGGACCAGCAGGCAGCGCTAATCAAGCGTGCCAACGATGAGTATATGAAACTCATGAAAGACGGAGCCAACGCTGAAGAATTCAATAAGGTGAAGGAAGCTATGCTGAAGCAATACGACATTCAGGTGCGCAAGAACTCGTATTGGGACAATAACATCATGGCATACCTCCGTGGGGCAGACTTGATTTCGGAGCATAAGTCCGCTATCGAGAGCATCACGCTCGACGACCTTAATAAGTTCATGAAAGGTATATATAACGGTAAGAACCGTGTTCAGGTTGTAATGGAAGGCACTCCTGTAGAGTGAGAATCCACCGAATTAAGAAAAAGAACGGGAAGTCGTTGATTCGGCTTCCCGTTTTTTTGTAATGTCTGATAAAAATGCTATCTTCGCTTATTAATTGTTTACTACGAGGAATCTCTTTAAGAAGGGACATATCACTGTGGCATGTTTAATGGAGCGGTTGCCCGTATGGTGTGGGCTTCTTCATTTGATGAGTACCCGGTTTTGTAAGAGAGCATAATTTGGAAAGATATGAATCATAATAATCCGTTGCTTGTCGAGTCTGACGTGCTCTACGGAGCTGTTCCGTTCGATAAAATTAAAATATCCGATTACGAAGAGGCGATAGAAGAAGGCATACGTCGCCATCAACTTGAAATAGATGCGATAGCCGAAAATCCCGAAGTCCCTGACTTCGAGAATACGGTTGCCGCCCTTGACCGTTCCGGCAATGAGCTGACACGCGTTATGCTTACGCTCGGCAATCTTGAGGCAGCATTGGGTGATGAGCGGCTGATGAAGATAATGGCAGACGTCACACCCCGCTATTCCGAGCATTGCACCGCCATTCTGCTCAATGTCAAGCTTTGGGAGAGGATTAAGGCTGTTTATGATTCAAAAGCTACGCGTGCTGACCTTTCTCCGGAAGCTTTAAGGCTTATTGACGAAACCTATAGAAGTTTTTCCGAGAGCGGAGCTGTCTTAGAGGGTGAAGACCGGGAACGTTTCAAGAAACTCAACTCGGAACTGTCGGACCTTAACGTGAGGTTTTCTCAGAATGTCACAAATGACATGAAGAATCCGCAACGCCGTCTCTGGCTGAAGGAAGAGGATTTGGCAGGGTTGCCGGAGTCAATCAGACATGCGGCACGGGAAGCTGCAAAAGAGGCTCTCCTGGCCGATGGAAAAGATGACGATGAATCCTTATATCTCGTAACCGTATTTATGCCTTCCTACGTGCCGTTTATGAAATATTCTGAACGACGCGACCTTCGAGAGAAACTGTATCGCCTATATAATTCCCGCAATTCGTCAGGTGAGTTCGATAACACGCAAATTCTTAAAGATATTGCCAATATCCGTCTGGAAATTGCTCACCTTATGGGGAAATCCAATTTTGCCGAATATCATCTTAGCGGCACAATGGCGGCGAATGTGGAGGGGGTGATGAATCTTTTGGAAAATCTCCGTGATAAATATGCCGCTCCGATGAAGCGGGAACTTAAGGAAATCGAAGATTTTGCGAAAAAGTCGGAAGACGACGGATTTACCCTTATGCCTTGGGACTACAGTTATTGGTTTGAAAAGTTGAAAGGGGAGAAGTATGCCTTCAACGATGAGGATATGAAACCCTATTTTGAGCTCAACGGCACTATCGACGGCGTTTTCGGACTCGCAGCAAAACTCTACGGCTACACTTTTAAAGAGAATCGGGATATTCCGGTTTATCATCCGGATGTCAGGGCTTACGAAGTTTATGACGGGGAGGATATCCTCGGGGTGCTGTATGCCGATTTCTTTTACAGGGCCGGGAAAAGTCCGGGTGCGTGGATGACGGAATTCCGGACTGAAACCAAGGATGATATCGGGAATCGGGAATTGCCCTTGATTTCCATAGTCATGAATTTCTCTAAACCGGTGGGCGACCGTCCCGTTTTGCTTACTCCGGGGGAAGTGCGCACATTCCTTCATGAATTCGGACATGCTTTGCACGGACTGTCGGCGCAGGCGGTTTATTCATCTTTGAGCGGTACGAATGTCTATCATGATTTTGTTGAGCTGTTCTCTCAGTTTAATGAAAACTATCTCACCGAAAAGGAGTTCCTCGACGGTTTTGCACGTCATTATGAGAGTGGAGACAAAATGCCTGAGTCGCTTATAGGGCGGTTCGTAAGGGCAGGACAATATGGCGCAGCATATTCATGCATGCGTCAGCTCGGGTTCGGTTATCTCGATATGGCTTACCACACCATCGAACAACCGATACGCGCAAGCGCCGATATTGAGAAGTTTGAAATGGAGGCTCAGAAAGATGTGAAATGTTTTGACGGGGTGACTGGATGTCTCACATCGCCTTCGTTCGGACATATCTTTTCCGGCGGATATGCGGCAGGTTATTATGGCTATAAGTGGAGCGAAGTGCTCGATGCCGATGCTTTCTCCGCATTCAAGGAAAATGGCATATTCGACAAGGAAACGGCTCTACGCTTCAAAAAGATGTTGCAAAGCGGCGGCACTGTCGATCCGATGGAACTATACGTTGAGTTCAGGGGCAAGCAACCCTCAGTCGATGCCCTCCTCCGTCGCGACGGAATAAACTGATTTGTTACGCCGTAAATGACAGTTTTGTGGGTAATCTATAATTCACAATGAAAATAAGACTTCATCTATGTTTAATGTTAATGACTGCATAAATATTATACGCAAGAATCAACGCTATATTCAGAAAGAATATGGGGTTACGGCATTATGTTTATTCGGTTCGATGGCACGTGGTGATAATGGTCCGCACAGTGATGTGGATATCTTGGTGGATATGCCTCCAAAGATTTTTATTATGAGTGCATTGAAAGGATATCTTGAAAATTTGCTTGGCATGTCGGTTGACTTGATTCGCCGCCATTCGCATTTGTCTCAACGTTTTTTAAATCAGATTTCAAATGATGCAATTACAGTTTTCTGATTCAATAAGAAATCGTGCTTTACATACTTTGGAATCCATTGACGAGACAATTGGCCAGTTAATTGCATGGAATGAGCATATTGCTTCGACTGAAGATTACTATAGCACACCAACCGGCATGCAGTTATTGGCAGCGAATTGCACGTTGATAACGGCGATTGGAGAAGGCATAAACCGAATAAACCGGATAATGCCTGATTTTCTTCAATCGTGTTTCCCAGATATTCCATGGTATGCTATTATAGGGATGCGTAATCATATTGCACATGGTTATTTTGAACTTGATGCAGATGTTGTCTTTGAGGCGGTGAAAAATGACATTCCTTCCCTATCAAAGACAATTCAGGATGCTATAAAAATTTTAAATTGATTGTATAAATATGGATTGGGGTATATTAGTACTGATTGCCTTTTTAGTTCTTATGGTGGTTCTTCTCCGGTTTGTTTTATTGCCGTGGGCTAAAAGACAGCAGAAGAAAAGATATGACAGGAAATGGCAAGAGTTTTATGAAAAACTGGAGATTGCACGAAGGGAGAGGGCTGCCTGCCATAAATCCAAAGAATCTGTTGGCAAAAATGTAGATGCTTCCCGATACTCTGATTTTCTCGGATGTCGTTGTGAGACGTTCGAATTTATGAGTGGCCCACAGGTTGCGAAAGTCTATAGGGAAAAATTGGAAGAGGGTAGAAAAAAGGGTTTTTATCCCGTCATCTTTACTCCGGAGTTTTTTAATCATGTATGTGAGAACGCATCCGGAGATTTCTCTTCGGAGGAGACGGCTCGGAAGAGAAGAATTGAAGAGGCATTGAAGGTTGATTTCCCTTGTGTTTTGGCTCATTATCTGAAAATAATGCACGATAATCATACCAAAGAAGAGCTTACGACAAAGGGTGATTGTTGTATGGACCCGACAACGCCTTCAGAAGTTGAAATGATGCTTGTGGGTGAACCCGGGGAGATGTTGATTTTGGCAGAGATTCCGGCAACTCATCCATGGGAAATATTTGCATGGCTTCCTTTTGGCGGTTGGAACGAATGCCCCGATTGGAAAGACCATGTCGCATTTGCCAGGCATTGGTATGAACGGAATGGTGCGGTGCCTGCGACTTTCCGACAGGATTCTGTGGAGTATTATGTAAAAACTCCCGTGCCTGAGGATGACGCGTCGGCACTTGCTTTGGAACAATATGCATATTGCCCGGATGTGGTTGACCAGGGAGAACCATTGCCGGAATTAAAAGAGGAACTGAAAGACTCTCGCGTCTGGTTTTTCTGGTGGGATTGATTTTCCCTCCACTTCTCTGAGATTTTAAGTCGCTCATCGTTATATCGTGGCTCGTGATGCATAGAATAATTATTGAAGTTTAAACATAAAAAGCCATATGAAAATCAATCTCCGTAAAAAAGATTAAACAACTTCAGGGATGTTTGATGAGTTTTATGTGGATTGGACTAAGTGAAACTTATTGCCAACGCAGTAATATTTGTGCATTTCAATTCTGTGCAATCAAACATGCCAAAGGCATGTCCCTACATTTAAAATTGCACAAATAATTTATGTTTACCTATAATTACGAAAATATAAAATCATGAAAGTTGGAAAAATAGTTGGCGCATCGGCATTCGTTGCTTTGGCAGCTTTCTCTTTGGAAAGCTATTCTAAAACCACGATAGTATCAGGTGAAGTTATGCCCGGCATGGATATCGACCATGTGGTGATTATGAAAGAGGGGGCTCATTTCTACAATATACCCCAAATTAAAGTGCCTGTGGTGGATGGTAAGTTCTCCTATACCCTTGTTTCCGATACCGTGCAGGTTTATATGCTTGTGCCGGGTCCGTTTAAAGGTTTCTTCAGTTCCGATTGGATGTTTTTCGCGGATGGCCAACCTGTCACTTTCCGAGTGGAGCAAAACGAAAGTGGAGAGTCTGATTCCAGATGCACGGCATCTTCCCCTTTGACAGCAAAATTTGGAAACTATTACAACACATTCAACCGAACGCCGGTTAATGTACGTTACGAAGCCTTTATTGACTCGATAGAATCCAATGGATTGAGTTTCACGCTGCCTGAATACACAGATGTGTCAAATCGATACTATAAATCACGTGATAAAGCCGAAATGGATTCCCTTAAACAGGTTATGAAGACTCTCGAAGCGGATGGAAAACGATATTCGGAATACGGACTTCGCAAGGAAGCGATGGAAGATGAAATAGACCGGGCATTCCATAATTACGAAATAGAGACGCTTGCCGCCGATTCAACAGAGTTCGGACTATATATGATTGCCCGTAAGATGTGGGACTCTTCGGCAAACGACCATCTCGACTATTATAACATCTATAACCGATATTATAGTGGAAGATTCGCGGGTCATCCTTATGCCGTCGAGATTGAAACGCTTGCGCCGTTTTATTTGGAAAAACTTGTCTCTCCCGGTAAAAGATTTATCGACGTGAAAGCCCTTGATGCCGATGGCAATATGCGTTATATCTCCGAATTTATCGGCGGAAAAGTGGCTCTTATCGACCTTTGGGCATCATGGTGCGGGCCGTGTCGGCGGAATTCGAAAGCCATAATACCTGTTTACGATAAATTCCATCCTCTTGGTTTTGAGATTGTGGGCATCGGCCGTGAAACCGATAATGACAGTTCTATGCGTCTCGCCGCCAAAAAGGACGGATATAAATGGCCGTGTCTTGCGGAAATCAATGATTCGCAATTTATCTGGTATAAATACGGAACGCCCAACGCTCCCGGTCTCACCGTACTTGTCGATTCCGACGGCACCATTCTTGCTTTAAATCCCACCGTGAACGACCTCGAGAAAATCCTCACCGAGAAACTTGGAATGAAGTAATTTAGAAATTAACTCCGAAGGAAAGGGTGGCCAGAGATATGTCGTCGGCATGCATGTCGAGCATATCTTTGTGCCGCTTGTTGAAATGCCGGAATTCGTATGCCAATATTATGTGGCTGCAAAATTTTTTACTCACAGCAAGGTTTATGCCACATCCAAGCGAAGCGTTGATGTCGCCGAATATGGGGGCATCGCCCATTGTGTTGAAAGAATATCCGGCTTTAAGCGACATGAAAAGCAGTCGAGGTTTGGTGGAGAAAGATGTGCGCATCACAGCATAGACCGGTATAAAATTGTCGCCTGTCCCAAATGCGCGGTGAACTCCTGCCCCTACGCCCAATATCTTGAAATAATTGTTTTTATACCCGAGTATGATATCTACGTCGAATGTGGAAGTGTCGTAGCCCGAAAGGTCAATCGAGGCTCCGAATTCGCCGCCCCATGTGAAATGCGATTCGCTCAGCGATTTTGATGACGCCGGAAAGATGCTTTCTGTTTCGTATTCATTATCCTTCTTGTCTGTCTTGCCGTCAATCTCTTTGGAAGGTGCGGAATCTTGACGGTTCACGTAATGTGAAGTCGGAGGGATGCCGGCATCGTTGGAAAGGTCGGGTATTGCTTTCTCGGCATGTGCTCGGCATAAAAAAGAGCAAACGCATATAGCCGACAAAAATAGTTTTGTTATGTCGAATACATGCGTTTGCATAGATTGTTGTCTTAGAGTTTATGGGGATTATGTCCCGTTATTCGCCGAGATAGCTTTTGAGCAATTTGCTTTTCTGTCCCTTAAGGCGACGAATGGCTTTCTCTTTGATTTGGCGTACGCGCTCGCGGGTCAAATCAAACTTGGCACCTATTTCTTCGAGCGTCATTTCCTGGCAGCCGATGCCGAAAAACATTTTCAGAATTTCGCGTTCGCGGTCGTAGAGCTGGCGGAGGGCACGGTCCACTTCTTTCGAAAGCGATTCCTGGTTGAGAGTGGAGTCGGCCATAGGGCTGTCGTCGTTGGGGAGAACATCGAGAAGAGAATTGTCTTCACCGTCAACGAAAGGAGCGTCAACCGATATATGTCTTCCCGACACTTTCAGCGTGTCAGACACTTTGTCAACCGGAAGTCCGAGACGGTCGGCAAGTTCTTCGGGAGATGGACGACGTTCGTTTTCCTGTTCGAATTTCGAAAGTTCCTTGCTGATTTTATTGAGCGAACCCACCTGGTTGAGCGGCAGGCGCACGATGCGGCTCTGCTCGGCAAGGGCCTGGAGAATGGACTGACGAATCCACCATACGGCGTAAGAGATGAATTTAAAACCTCTTGTTTCGTCGAATTTTTGCGCTGCGCGGATAAGCCCGAGATTTCCTTCATTGATAAGGTCAGGGAGGCTTAAGCCCTGATTCTGATATTGTTTTGCCACCGACACTACGAAACGAAGGTTGGCGCGTGTCAGTTTCTCAAGTGCGGCATGGTCGCCTTTCTTGATCCTTTGTGCGAGCTCCACCTCTTCGCTCACGGAAATCAGTTCCTCACGGCCAATTTCTTGAAGATACTTGTCGAGAGATGCGCTTTCGCGGTTTGTAATTGACTTTGTTATCTTTAGCTGTCTCATATTCCCTTCCAAAAAATTGTTGCAAAGTTAGCGGATTTTTTCAATTTTACAAATAAAACCATTGCTTTGCCTTTTATTAACGTGTCGCGGGGCGGAATGTTGCATAAAAAAGGCCAAGGTTTAACTTTTTTATCTTTTATTGCATGTCGGAAAAGGTAATGAATGAAAAAAGAGACCGTGTCGTAGTGAACTGACACGGTCTCTTGAGTAGAGAATGGGAGGGTTGTTATTCTTGCGAGAGATTGACTGCGTAGTAATATTTCTTGCCTGTGGGATAAAGGCCTGTTATGAACATCACTTTGTCTTCACCTTCGCTTTTCATTATCTGGTTGTATATCATCTCCACGTCGTCTGATGTATTGACGCTTCTGCCGTTGATGTCGGTGATGATGAAACCGTCTTTGATGCCGGCGTCACGGAAGGCTCCGCCCTTCAGCCCTGCCACTTTCACTCCGGATGAGATGCCAAGCCTGCGTTTGGTTTCGTCGCCGAGTTTCATGAAGGCGCATCCTATTTCCGAGAAGTCGCTTTTTTTGGTGATGGTGGTGTTGCCTTGCGTGTTGCGGAGAGTTCCGCTCTTTGTATATTTCTTGTTGTCGCGGTAGTAGGTCACCGTGATCTGGTCGCCGGGACGGAACTTGTTGAGCTGCTCCACAAGTTGCGGGAAGTTATGTACTTCCACATTATTGATGGCTGTGATTACGTCGTTCTCCATAAGGCCGAGTTCTTTGGCGGTGCTCCTGTCGTTGACATCTCTTACGAGAAGACCTGCCTTGATAGCTGTAATCCCTTTGTCTTTCGCAAGTTTTGCATCAAGTTCGGTGACGGTGCATCCAAGCACTGCACGCTGCACGGTGCCATACTGGCGAAGGTCGGTCATCACTTTTTTCACGATGGTGGTGGGGATTGCAAAGGAGAATCCTGTGTAGCTTCCGGTGTTGGAGTAGATTGCGGAGTTAATGCCGATGAGTTCCCCTTTGAGATTTACGAGCGCACCTCCCGAATTGCCGGGATTGAGTGCGGCGTCGGTCTGGATAAACGATTCGATACCCATTTTACCGCTGCGGGTGTTTTGGCTGATGCTTCTGGCCTTTGCGCTCACGATACCAGCCGTTACGGTCGAATTGAATCCGAAGGGATTGCCCACGGCAAGTACCCATTCGCCGATTTTCACTGCTTCGCTATCGCCGAAGGTGATAGGAGTGAGCTTCTCGGCGTCAATTTTGATGAGAGCGAGGTCGGTGGCTTCGTCAGTGCCGATCACGCGGGCCTCATAGGTTGAGTTGTCGTTGAGGAGCACTTCGAGTTTGTCGGCTCCGTCAATCACGTGGTTGTTGGTCACTATATAGCCGTCATCGGAGAGAATCACCCCTGAGCCGAGACCGCTCTGCACGGGTTCGCTGTTTCTCTGTTGCTGGCGTGGCTGCTGACGTTCCTGCGGTCCGAAAAAGAAATCGAACATGCCAAACGGATCATAGCCGCCACCACCGTTGCCATAAGGATTCTGACGCTGGCTGGTAAAGCTTTTTATGCACACTACCGTGTTGACTGTGTTTTCGGCAGCTTCCGTAAAATCCGTATCAAACGAAGCAGCCGATGCCGTACGGATGAATTGGGGAGTGTTTTCTGCATGGTTGTCGGCGCAGGCCGGCGATACGAGAATCGCGAGGGCTGCAAACATTGCCGGGATGCTGTATCTCTTCATGTCTTTGAATATGTAGGGTTGTTATATATTATTAATCGTTATTATGGAAGCGTGGAATCCTGGGGGATATGCCTCCGATATATATTCAATGCAAAAATCTTTCCAATATTACATTTTTCTTACCCCTTTGTGCGGTGTTTTAAGTTAATTTAATAAAATAAAAATTCAAGTTCTAAAATTGTTAAAATTTTATGGTGTTTTCTAAAATTGTGATTAAATTTGTGACACAATGGCAACCGATTTTGTCTTTATTGACCAATACATGGTGTGTTTACACATTAACCGAGAATGCCGCATGAATATGTAGGGATATCCCTTTGGCACGTTTGAGTATGTTTGATTACACCGGCCAGTGATATGTGGAATTCCCATGTGTTTGTCTATAATTGTTATAACAACCTCATAAGTATGAAACCGAAATCAGGTAGGAAAAAATATATATCAGGATATCCTTGGCGGAGAGGATGGGTTTTGATATTGCTCGTTTGTTTTTGGGTTTTCACAGGATGCCACTCTTCGCGCAAGGCGCATCACAAAAATGCCGATAGGGTGGAGACGGTGGGCCTATCTAAAAAACTCAAAGGGACAGAGAAGAAAATTGTGGAGGAGGCTTTGTCTTGGCAAGGCACCCCATATAAATATGCGGGGTCTCGTAAGGGGAAAGGCACGGATTGCTCCGGAATGGTTTTGAGTGTATATGAAAACGTGGCAGGCATCAAGCTTCCTCGCAATTCCCGCAAACAGGCGGAATACTGTAAGAAAATAAGGAAAGGGGCCGTCCGTCCCGGCGACCTCGTGTTTTTCGCTACCGGGAAAGACCCCTCCGTGATTTCCCATGTCGGTATTATGGTTGACGATGACCGTTTTGTACATGCGTCAACTAAGAAGGGCGTGATTGTTTCAGAGTTAAGCACTCCTTACTATAAACGCACTTTCAAGATGTTTGGCAGAGTTCCTTGACAAAGTGAAGTTGTCTAAACTTTTTTACGGAGATTGATTTTCTTATGGCTTTTTATTAAAAAGAAAAAAGTTTAGACAACTTCAGTTCCAAAACATCAACCCCGAACCATCAACCTTAAACATTCTACTCAAAATAACCATAAACAATGGAACCTTCTAAAGTATTTTTTACAAATCTGAGAACCAATCCTAAGTCGAATCTTCTCGACAAGCTTGAACGTCTGGCGCGCCGGGCGGGAATTGCTGAGTTGCCTATGAAAGATAATTTCGTGGCTATGAAAATTCATTTTGGAGAACCCGGCAATGTGGCTTATATACGTCCGAATTTCGCTGCACGCATGGCGAAGCTCGTCTCTGATTTGGGCGGCAAGCCGTTTCTTACAGATTGTAACACTCTCTATTCGGGCCGACGTGCCAATGCGGTTGATCATCTCCAAAGTGCCATGGAAAACGGTTTCAATCCCATTTCCGCACAATGCCAGGTGATAATAGCCGACGGACTAAAGGGCACCGACCAGGTTGAAGTGCCTATCGACGGGGAATACTGCAAGGCCCCTAAAATCGGAGCCGCTTTGGTGGATGCCGACGTAATAATCAGCCTCACCCATTTTAAAGGGCATGAGCAGGCAGGTTTCGGAGGCACTCTTAAGAATCTCGGCATGGGTGGTGCCAGCGTGCCGGGAAAAATGGAACTGCATGGAAATTCGCAGCCTAAGATTGACCGTGGCAACTGTATCGGCTGCGGCGTCTGCGTGCGCCATTGCGCCCACGACGCCCTCCATCTTGACGGTGAACATAAGGCGGTAATCGACTATGACAAATGCGTGGGTTGTGGGCAATGTGTGGCGCTTTGCCAACATGACGGCGCGGTGCTTGCTTCGTGGGATACGTCGCAACGGCTTAACTATAAGATTGCCGAATATACCAAAGCTGTATTGAAAGATAAACCCAATTTCCACATTAGTTTTATCATGAACGTTTCGCCTGAGTGTGATTGCTGGAATCATAACGATGCCGCGGTGGTTCCCGACCTTGGCATTCTCGCGTCGTTCGACCCGGTGGCGCTTGACCAGGCATGTGCTGACCTTGTCACCAAGGCCCCTGTGCTTTGCACCGACAACGAACTCCATGACCATCACGAGCATGAGGACCTTGAAGGGAAAGACAAATTTCATCTGCTTCATCCCGACACTGACTGGCAGGCAGGTCTTGAACATGCCGAGAAAATCGGTCTCGGCACACGCAGTTACGAACTTGTGACCGTCTGATTCGGTCAAACAAAAAATGAGGGCACATCAGAAATTGATGCGCCCTCATTTTTGTTTCCGCTATTTTAGAGAATCGAGGCGAGCTTGGCTTCGAGGTCTGCGAGTTTCACAAGGCCGACGCTGCGCTCCTTGAGTTCGCCGTCTTTGAAGAAAAGCACGGTGGGGATGTTGCGCACACGGTTTTCGCTTGCAATCTCGTCGTTGTCGTCGATGTTGAGCTTACCGATAGTAACCTTGTCGGCGTATTTTTCTGCAAGTTCCTCAACGATTGGGCCCAACTTGATGCAGGGACCGCACCAAGTTGCCCAGAAGTCAATAACCACCGGCTTGCCGGACTCGATTGCCTCACGGGCGGTCTGGTCTGTAAATTCCAATGCCATAGTATTATATGATATATTTGGTTAATGTATAGCTGTTTCGCAAAACCGGACGGGAAAAAGCTGCCGGTTTTCAAGTTCAAAGGTATAAAAATATGTTGAAACCTACAAATCCTTTCATACGGTTTCAACCTTGAATCGCACGCCCCAGTCTTCGAGAAAATTCACCAAATCCTTGGTAATCGGGAATTTTTTTCTTGAATGAACCTTTATCATCTGGCGCGTTTCCGGGTTATACAATTCAATGAAAAGGTCGCCGGGGCGTTCTGTAGGTTCGAAGGCAAGCAGGGTCTTGAAGAAGTCTTCGGTGTCGAAACGATGGTCGAGATAGAGCGACACGGCATTTGCCGAATTCCCTTCTATGCTGCGGAGGCTATAGACTTCGTCTATGCTCGGTTCTATTCTTGTGGGGTCCCATTTTCCGGGCACAACGTTCACTTTCATGTAAATCGCTTCGCCGACCACGAACTTGTTCTTGTGCGCTTCAAACGCCTTTCCGAAAAGATTGAAACTTACTGAGCCTGAGAAGTCTTCTATGGTGAGCTGTCCGTATTGGTTCCCGTTTTTACTGATTTTGACATTGAATGCGGAGACGAGCCCGCCCATGGTGAGTTTGGCTCCGGCCACCTTCTTGTCTTCGAAATCGGCACACTGGCAGTTGCATCCGTATTTCAGTTCCATGTAGTAGGGGTCGAGGGGATGGGCGGAAAGATAGATGGTAACGAGTTTCTTCTCTTCCTCAAGCAGCTTCATGCGGTCCCACGGGGTGACGTTGGGGATAGGCGGCCGTGCGGTTTCAATCGGCTCCATATCTCCGAAAAGACTTATCTGGAGTGAGTTTTTATCATTCTGGATAGTCTGTCCATATTTCACGAGCATGTCGGTGTAAGTGGAATCGTTCATCGGCTCCACGAATATTTCGCGCATATATCCCATCGAATCAAACGCTCCGGCCATGGCGAGGTTTTCTATCGACGAACGGTTGCAACTGCTCAGACTCACGCGCTCCACGAAGTCATACACGTCTTTGAAGGGACCGTTTGCGTCGCGCTCGGATATGATGGCAGAGACGGCGTTGACGCCCACGCCTTTCACCGCACCGAGCCCGAAACGTATTTCCCCTTTCTTGTTAACACCGAATTTTTCGCGGCTTTCGTTGATGTCCGGACCCTTTACGTTGATGCCCATGCGGATGCATTCGTCCATAATCTTCTTGAGCTTGTCGGCGGCGCTGAGGTTGCGGCTGAGCACGCCGGCCATATATTCGGCGGGATAGTTGGCTTTGAGGTATGCCGTCTGATATGCCACCCATGTGTAGCACGTAGCGTGGCTCTTATTGAAAGCGTATGACGCAAATTTCTCCCAGTCGGCCCATATTTTTTCAAGCACTTTCTCCTTATGTCCGTTTTTCTGTCCTTCTGCCATGAACTTCACTTTCAGTTTGGCCATCTTGTCGATTTGCTTCTTACCCATGGCCTTGCGGAGCATGTCGCTTTCGCCTCGCGTGAAGTTGGATAGAAGGCGAGACAGAAGCATCACCTGTTCCTGATATACGGTGATTCCGTAGGTCTCCTGGAGATACTTCTCCATGATGGGGATGTCGTAGGTGATGGGTTCCTCGCCATGTTTTCTTTTTATGAACGAAGGTATATAGTCCATAGGTCCCGGACGGTAGAGGGCGTTCATGGCTATAAGGTCTTCGAATTTCGAAGGCTTAAGGTCGCGCAACGAATTTTGCATTCCGGCGGATTCAAACTGGAATGTGGAAGTGGTGCGTCCCTCGCAATAGAGTTTGAAGGTGGCGGGGTCGTCGAGCGGAATGTGGTCTATGTCAAGGTCGAAGCCCCGGGTTTGTTTTATGTTGGCAAGCGCCTCCTTTATGATGGAAAGCGTTTTCAGCCCGAGGAAGTCCATTTTGATTAGTCCCGTTTCCTCGATTACAGACCCTTCGTATTGCGTAGATATTACTTTGGTGCCGTCGGCGTCCGTGGCCATCGAGATGGGGACCCAGTCGGTTATGTCGTCGCGGCAGATAATCACGCCACAGGCATGGATGCCGGTTCCTCTTACGTTTCCTTCCAGCTGTTGGGCATATTTCATCACTTCCCTCACAAGAGGGTTCTCGTTGTGGGTTTCTGCTTCGAACTCCTTGCAATATGCCAGGCAGTTCTTGAAGTTGATTTTCGGCGATTTGCCGTTTACCTCCGGCAGTCGGTCAGGCACGAGGCGTGCAAGACGGTTAGACTCGGAGAGAGGGAGTTCCATCACTTTCGCCACGTCTTTGATGGCCATCTTGGTGGCCATACTCTGATAGGTGATGATATGCGCCACCTTCTCCGCCCCATATTTCTCGGTAACGTATTTAAGCACGGTGTAGCGGCCGTCGTCGTCGAAATCGACGTCGATATCGGGAAGTGAAATACGGTCAGGATTAAGGAAACGTTCGAAAAGGAGGTCGTATTTTATGGGGTCGATCTGTGTGATTCCGAGGCAATAGGCGGCTGCACTTCCGGCGGCGGAGCCACGTCCGGGTCCTATGCTGACGCCGAGGTTTCTGCGCGATGTGTTGATGAAATCCTGCACGATAAGGAAGTAGCCGGGGAAGCCCATCGTCTTCATAATATAAAGCTCGAATTTCAGACGTTCCGCCACGTCGCCGGGGAGCGGGTCGCCGTATCTTTCTTTAGCACCTTCCATGGTAAGCTTTTCCAAATAATCGGCTTCGAATTTTATACGGTAAAGTTTGTCGTAGCCTCCGAGACGTTTGATTTTCTTTTCAGCGTCTTCCTGCGAGAGCACCACGTTGCCGTTTTCGTCGCGGGTGAATTCATTGAAAAGGTCTTCTTCGGTAAGTCGCGAGCGGTATTCTTCCTCCGTGCCGAACTCTTTTGGAATCTCAAAGTTCGGCATGATGGGTCCGTGGTCGATGGAGTAGAACTCAACTTTATCGAGAATTTCGCACGTATTGGAAAGGGCTTCGGGAATGTCGGAAAAGATGCCGTTCATCTCCTCCTGGCTTTTTAGCCATTCCTGCTTAGTATAGTGCATGCGGTCTTCAGAGAAACGCTTCTGCATCGACACGCAGATAAGGCGGTCGTGAGCTTCTGCATCGTCTTCGAATGTGAAATGCACGTCGTTGGTGGCCACAAGCTTTATATTATGCTTCCTCGCCATCTCTATGAGCACTTCGTTCACTTTTACCTGGACGGGATAGACGTCGCGGTTTGCGTTTTCCTTAAAAGTCTGATGACGCTGCAACTCAATGTAGTAGTCGTCGCCGAATGTTTCCTTATACCATAAGATGCGTTCCTCCGCGCTTTTTATGTCGTCGTGGATTATGAATTGAGGCACTTCTCCGCCGAGACACGCCGAGCAAACTATAAGGCCTTCGCGGTGCAAGGCAAGTTGTTCGCGGTCCGTACGCGGTTTGTAGTAATATCCGTCGGTCCATGCCTTGCTCACGAGTTTGATGAGATTGTGGTAGCCTTTGGCGTTCTTCGCCAAAACTATCAGATGGAAACCGTTGTCCGATTTGTCTTTACGGTCTGTCATCTTCTCGCGGGCCACATACATCTCGCATCCGAGAATCGGCTTGAATTTCTCTTCTTCGGGCTTACCGGAGTTCTTCTTGTTTACATAGTTGAAAAATTCCTTTATGCCGAACATGTTGCCATGGTCTGTGAGGGCTATCCCTCTCATGCCGTCGGCGATGGCTTTGTCAACGAGTTCTGGAATGGAGGCCTTCCCGTCGAGAAGGCTGTATTGCGAATGTACGTGGAGATGTGTGAATGGAACCATCGGTATTTTTTTCTGTCTTTTTTGCAAAGGTAATAAATCGTGTCTTAAAAACCATACATACGTGAGTGTTTTTCATAATCAAAAAAACGACGGCTGTCTGCATCACGCACACAGCCGTCTGATAAACCAAATTTTTAATTCATGAAAAACTTATTTTTTTGTCTTTTCCATCAGATGGCGCACGGCCCCTTCGAGCTGGGCGTCGATTCCTTTTTCCACATCTGCAGGAGCATTGTAGATGATAATGTCCGGATTGAGCTGATGGTTTTCAAGGATTGTGCCGTCCATCGCCACGTTTGTCACTTGCGGTATGCCGAAGATGAGACTCGGGTCGATTTGCGTTTCCCACCACACTGCGGTCATTGTGCCCGGAATCGGAGCTCCGACCACTTCGCCGAGTCCGAGGGTCTGGTAAGTGTAGGGTGCGCCGTGGGCATCGCTGTAGTTACTTTCGTTTACGAGCATCACCGAGGGTTTGTTCCATTGGGCGAAGGGCTCGTGTCCTATTTCGCGGCCACGGGGTTTGAAGGTTACGTATTGTTTGCCGCCCAAGAGGATGGCAAGGTCGTTGTGGAGCCAGCCGCCGCCGTTGAAGCGGGTATCTACCACTATGGCGTCGCAATCGCGATATTTACCAAGGATGCGGTCGTATGCCACCTGGTAGCTGTCGCCGTCCATACCTTTAATGTGGACGTAACCGATTTTTCCCCCTGAAAGGCTGTCGGCGATGTGCTCGTTGCGTTCTACCCATCTCTGGTATGCCATAAGAGACTGTGCGCCTGCACTGATAGGCTTCACAACCGCCGTGGTTGTTTTTCCGTTGGCTTTCTTCACGCCGAGCGTAACTTTCTTACCTGCCTTCCCTTCGAGCATCGTGAAATAGTCGGCACCAGGTTCGATGGTTTCCCCGTCGATCGATGTGATGATATCGCCTGTCTTGATGTCGGCTGTTCTTGATGCAAGTGGACCGCGCGGGAAGATTTCCGCCACTTTAAGCCCCTCGCCGTCGTAGCTTTCGTCGAAGTAGGCTCCGAGTGTAGCTGTCGAAAGGGGAGCACCGTCGCCATAGAAGCGACCTCCGGTGTGGGAGGCGTTAAGTTCTCCGAGTATTTCGCTCAGAAGGGTGGCGAAGTCACGGTTGTTGTTGATGTAGGGAAGGAACTCGCGATAATGCTTCGTGTAGTAGTCCCAATCAACGCCGTGCAGGTTTTCGTCGTAGAACTTGTCAGCCACCTGTTTGGCCATGTGGTCGAAAATATAGGCCCTTTCAAGCGAAGGCTTGCGGTCGTAAGGAGCATTGAACTCTATGTCTTTCACATCGGAATTCGAGAGAGTCACTTTCTTGATACCCGATCCGGAAAGCACGAAAAGATTTTCACCTTTCTTGTCGGGGTTCAAAGCCCCGGCCACACCCTTAAGAAGCACTTTGGTGTCGCCTTTCTTCAGGTCTTTTACATGAATGTTGTAGCCTCCCTCGGTCGAAGCAGCCACATAATACAGTTTGTCGCCTTTGGGCGAAAGGAAATAATCCCAAAGATTTGACGAGCGTCCCGTCAGGCGGCGCGTGCGGTAGCGGCGGTTGTCAAGGTCGAGGGGAGTTTCTTTATCCTCTTTCTTGTCGGCTTTTTCCTTGTCCTTTTTCCCTTTTTTCTTTTTGTCTTTCTTGGAATCCTTGCCGTCGCCCTTTTCATCGTCTTTGGAGTCTTTTTCCGCTTTTTCTGCAAGGGCGGCTTCCTCTTCCGTATAGTTGAATCGTTCCCAAGCTTCAGGGTCGAGGGCCATGAGTATCACGTCTTCCTGATTGCCCCACGAACCTTGTGCCTTCATGCCGTATTTCCCTGTGGAGTAGGTTATGGCTTTACCGTCGAGTGCCCATTTGGGATTGTTGTCGGCATGTCCGCTTTCGGTGAGGTCAACAACTTGGGAGCCGTCGGCTTTCACAAGAGCGATGTCGAGGTTGTTCCATCCGCTTTTGCCGATATACGACACGAGGAGCCATTTGCTGTCGGGGCTCCAGGCGAACGGTATGTCGCCATCGCTGTATGAATAGTTATACTGTCCGTCGAGTGCCGTAGTCACTTTCTTGGTGGCGAGGTCTATCACCTTGAGGATAGTCCTGTCTTCAAGGAAGGCCACCTTTTTGCCGTCGGGCGAGAAGAGGGGTTGCATCGCCGATGTCTCGCATTTGTAGAGCGGCTCGATGACAATGTCGGAAGCGTAGGCGAATTCTTTCTCCTTGTCGTTTTTGATTTTTGCCGTGAAGAGCTGCCAGATGCCGTCAACGTCGCTGTCATACACAATGGTGCGTCCGTCGGGTGAGAAAGATGCGGTGCGTTCCTGGGCCGGGGTGTCGGTGATTCGTTTTGTGGTTTCATAATCGGTCGAGGTCACGTAAAGGTCGCCTCTTATAATCAAGGCTATCTCTTTCCCTTCCGGAGAAACCGCAATGTCAGATGCACCGTATTTCACGTATCGTTTCACAAGGTCGCCGTCATAGTCGTCGGCGGTCACCTCTACGTTTACTTTCTGAGGCTCGGCACCCGGACGCAGCGTGTAGAGGTCGCCGTCCCACGAGAAAGCGAGGAGTCCGTTGGATGCAGCCGAAAGCGACCTTACCGGATGTTTCGTGAATTTGGTGAGCTGGCGCTCCTCTTTACTTCCGATTTTAGACTCGAACACGTTAAGGGTGCCGTCTTTCTCGCTTACGTAATAATAAGTATTGCCGTTGCCCCATACAGGCGACTGGTCGCCGCCGTTGAAAGTTGTGAGTTGTGAAAAGTCGCCGTTGCGGTATAACCATACATCGGCTGTTCCCGACGAACGTTCATGCTTGCGGAGCACGTCTTCCACACCCTTGCGGTCTTGGTATAATATCTCCCCGTTGGCGTTGGCGTTTGCTGAAACCACCGGAACGGAAAGGTAGAGCTTCGGACGCGGGTTCTTCATGTTCACGTTGATGGAGTATATCTGCGTGAGGAAGGGCGCGCGTGATGTGTTTCTGCCAACGAGGTTCGACGAATTGAAGAGGAGAGTGGAATCGTTGAGGAAAGTCAGTGGTTGTTCGCGGCCGCTGTTGGTGGTCAGACGGTGTGGTGTGCCTCCCTTTGCAGAAGTGATGAAGATGTCGTCCGAGCCTTCGCGCGTGCTCATGAAGACGATTCTTTTGCCGTCGGGCGTCCAAACCGGCATTCCGTCGTATGCGCTGTTTGAGGTTATCTGGGTAGCCTCGCCTCCTGTGGCGGGTACGGTGAAAATGTCGCCCTTATAGGTGAAAGCTATCGCGCTTCCGTCGGGGGATATGGCTGCGTCTCTAAGCCATCGGGCGTTTTCCGCTGCCGGGGCGTTGAGCATGCCGGCGGCGAGAAGTGAAATCGCTAAAATCCGTTTCATTTGAAGTCTATTTGTCGTGCTGAGTGGAAGAGAATATGGAATCTTCCTCTACATAATTGAATTGTGCAAAAGTAGCTAAACCCCCCGACATCTGCAAGAAAAAAGATAAATTAAAAATCGGTCTCCTTTTTTTGTATTGCAAGTTGAAAGTTACCTTTTGAGCGGCTTAACATCGGATTGGGGCTGTGGGCTTGTGAAGCCCAATCCGCCATTAAGCCTTGCGCGCCAAAAAATATGGAGCTATTCAGAAGGAAGATTTATGCACTTCGTTATTGAATCTAAGAAATGCGCGGGTAGTGTTTCACTGAGTGTGTCTGAGGCGAGTTCACTCAAGCCTGTAGACCT
>CAJUCW010000004.1 GCA_910585275.1 uncultured Muribaculaceae bacterium | reverse complement strand
GACCTCTCTACAAGCCGAAATTTGATATTTTCAAATTTTTGTCATGTACTTAGCTATTTTGTTTATAAGTGAATTCCAAAAAACATTACAATATGGATTTACCGGCATTATTAAGCATCAAGGCCAATATGGCCCCGGCGCGAAAAACACCTGATACTTTTCAAGTACGCAAACCTACGCCTAAAGCATATCCGATTTTAGCATTTTATTCAAAAAAATTCAAATTTATTATTTTTTTGATTTTACGATATACCATTCCGCCACCATTGCGTATTATAGACGATTCATGCAAACGACATTGTCCCGGCTTCTTGCAAATTGCGGGCAAACTTTCGTCAATTAACACAAACAACACAATTAAAATGTATCTCACAAAACTCAAAAGCTCCATTCTCGCGGCTTCCGTGGTCGCAATGCTGGGGGCATGCTCTTCAAGCGAAAACAAATCCGTCTTCAACGGCACCTTGCAAGCGGACGGCATTGAAGACATGGTTTTCAATTATGCCCCCGACTACGACCTCATGTCGGTATCGACAATTCAAATTACCCCGGATTCGCTTGGAAATTTCACATTTCCCGACTCCCTGCTTGTCAACGACGACCTCCACACCCAGATTCTTGCCGACAACGACTACTTCGGCCTATATCTTGAAAAAGGGAAAAGCGTAAACGCCAATATCGCCCGCAACGCCGACGGAAAACTGACAATCACTTTCACCGGTGACAACGCCGACATCAACACCTACTACAATGCACTTTGCCAAGCTTTCGACTCCATGAAATATTTCAGTCCCGACCCTGAGGGAGGTCCCTCACTCGACGAATATTTCGCCACTCTTGAGAAAGAGAACTCCGAGGTGAGAAAAGGGCTCGACGCCATTAAAGACCCTGAAAAACGTGCCTACTACGAGAAAATGACCGACAGAATGTACACTTGGACGAAAATCCGGCTTCTGATGGACCGTGCTTTCGAACAAGGCTCCGATGTCAGAGAATATCCTGAATACGTCCAGCTCGTAGGCACCATCGACCCGAACGACGACATGAGCCTTATGTGTACGCTTATTTTCCCCTGGCTCAACATGCAGACAAAAAGCGACGAGAAGGATGCACTCGCCAACAGTATCGAGCAACTTCACATCCTCGACAAGAACATCACCAATGAAAACACCCACAAGGTGATGCTCAACCAATTACCTTATGTATTCTTCGCTTATTCCCAGCCGACAATGGAACAAGCCGAAACATATATGAAAGAGTATTCAAAGGTGGCGGAAAAATATCCCGAACTTATCGAACGTTACAACCTTAGGAAAGAATCGATCAAAGAAATAGAAGCCGGCGATGCCCTGCCATACGACCCTGTAATCGAAACTCCCGACGGGAAAAAAGCCAAGCTCTCGGATTTCAAGGGAAAAGTGACCTATATTGATTTCTGGGCCACATGGTGCGGACCCTGCTGCAAGCAGATTCCATATCTCGAGAAGCTCGTGGAGAAAATGAAAGACAATAAAGACGTAGTATTTGTCAGCATTTCTTCCGACACCGACCGCGAGGCTTGGCTCAACAAGCTCAAGAAAGACAATCCAACGTGGCCGCAATATATCCTTCCCGCTGAAGAATGTGAAAAATTCTTCTCCTCGATGAACATCACCGGCATCCCCCGTTTCATCATCCTCAACGCCGACGGCACTATCGCCCAACCCGATGCACTCCGTCCGTCGGACGAAGCGATAGAAAGCCAGATTCTTTCCGCAGTGAAATAAAACAGTTTTTTTCAATCTATACGACAGGCGGGGGTGTGTCAATACAATCGGCACACTCCCGTCATAAAAAAACAACCGATGAACCCCGAAACCGAACGAATCATACAACTGTTGTCGAAACGTCTTGTCGAGCCTTTATCGGATTCCGAGAGAAAGGAGCTTGAACAATGGATTGGCGACAATGCCGACCGCCGTCTTCTTGCCGACAAACTATCAGACATTGACAGCCTTGCAGAAAACTATCGTAAACGTTCACTCGTAAATCCGGAGAGGGCGTGCAAAGATATGCGTCGGCGCATAAATGCCGGTTCGTTCAAAAAGAAAGCACTCACAGGCACATTCTGGATTGCAGCATCGGCAGCCGCTTTCGGAATGTTTTGGCTTTTCAGACACACTTCAGGCAACAATACACCACAACAAAGCCCCGAAGTCATCCTTGCCAATCAGACATTATCTATCGACAGCCTCTCTCCCGGCGAAACCAAGGCATACATCCTCGACAAAGGGAAAAAACTGGCCGTCGGCAACGGCATAAACGCTCAAGGTATAGCGGTGGAACGTCTTCGAAAGAAAACGGCACAAGCTGGCCCGTTGGTGCTCGAAGTGCCAAGAGGAGGCGAATTTATCGTTGTGCTTGAAGACAGCACCAAAGTATGGCTCAATTCGGCATCCGTGCTCACATATCCCGAAAATTTCAACTCCACCGACAGGCGCGTAAAGATTAGCGGCGAAGCTTATTTCTTGGTGGCGAAAGACAAGGAAAACAGACCGTTCTTCGTGGAATGCGACGGGCAGGAAGTCAAGGTATATGGCACGGAATTCAATGTGAGGTCATATCCGGAAGAGGAAAACGTGCTTACGTCGCTTGAGAAAGGGTCGGTATCGATTGCAAAAAAAGACGGTGCCGGAGGGGAATTGTTTCTCAGCCCTGGCAAACAGGCGGTTTTCAATAAGGAAAGCGGAGAGGCGAGCGTAAAAAGTGTCAACATCGAAACCGTAACAGGATGGAGACACGGTCGGTTCGTCTTCGAAGACCAGACATTGCAGCAGATTATGGACGACCTTGGCCGATGGTATGACTTCGAATATGAATTCGCCGACCCCGAAATCAAAAAAATGGTATTCATGGGTAGCATTCCGAGATATGCCGATTTCTCTACAGCAATGCTGATTCTCGAAAAATCGGGCGACATTGTGTTCCGCACTTCCGGCAACAAGATAATAGTTGACCACAAACATATTTAATGCACCAGCTCATTACACACTAACCAACTTTCATTTCATGAGACACTTCAAACCTTTTTTAATCATCCTTGCCGCAATTTTATTGTTCCCGGCATCGATGACTGCGAAAAACCTGACAGTGGCATTCTCCGACACCCCGATAGAACAGGCGATGGCAGAGATAAAGAAACAGTCGGGCTACGAATTCGTATATAAAAAGAACCTTATCGATAAAAATGAAAAGGTCACTCTGAAACTGCGCGACGTCAGCCTCGAACAGGTGCTCAACCGAATCTTCAACGACGATTCCGGCATAAAATACGAACTTATCGACAAAACCATCATCCTTTCGAAAGCCCCTGAAAACGCCCCTTATTTCAAAAGGAACGTGACAGGAGTCGTGACAGACACCAAAGGGGAACCGCTCGTGGGCGTGACTGTCTTTGTTGATGGCACCACTACAGGAGCATCAACCGACCTTGATGGCCAATTTTCAATAATCATGGAGAAAGGACAAGACAAATTGCGTTTTTCTTATATCGGTATGAAAACGAAAACCGTCAATGTCAAGCCGAATGAAAAGATGGTGATGGTGACTCTCGTAGATGAACCTACGCTTATGAAAGAAGTCGTAGTCACGGGTTATCAACAGATAAAGAGGGAAAGCGCCACGGGAGCGTTCCAGAATATCTCGGCCGCCGATATGGCGGAACGATACACCGGCGACATCACTTCCAACCTTGAGGGGAAAGTGCCGGGGCTCGTGACATACGACAACGGCAGCGGCAACGGCAAGGAGATGAAAATCCGTGGCGCCGGCTCGTTCCAGGCCAACACGGCCCCGCTCGTAGTGGTTGACGGGCTTCCCATAGAAGGAGGCATAGAATCGGTCAACCCGTATGAAATCGACAACATCACCATTCTTAAGGATGCCGCCGCAGCTGCCATCTACGGTGCCCGCGCATCTAACGGTGTGATAGTGATTACCACGAAACGGGCGCGTGAAGACAAACTTAAAGTGGAATTCAACGCAGACCTCACCGTGAGCGGGAAAAACGATTACAGCTACATGGGATGGGCTTCCGCTGCTGAAATAATTGAACTTGAAGGATATAATTTCAATTATATAAAAGGACTTGCCGACCGCACTGCATATAATTCCCTCCTCAATTACCACAACACCGGACGAGACCGCTCCATCTCTCCCGCCACTCTCCTAATGCTCCGCCACGACCTCGGAGAAATCGATGCCACAAGGTTTTCCAACGAAATCAACTCACTTGCCGCAAACGATTACCGACGCGAATGGCAGGACGCCATGGAGCGCAACCGGGTAACCCAGCAATACAACCTTGCAGTAAGATATAACGGCAAAGCAATGTCGAACAGTCTCGTACTCAACTACGAAAACGACAATACGGGGATAAAAGACGCTTCCAACAATACTTTCATGCTCAACTACCGGGGCGCAATGAAATTTGGTAAACTCTTTGATGTTGCGGTAGGGCTCAATATTGTCAGCGAACGGACGCACGGAGGGCTTTATAATTCGGAATGGGGATTAATAACTTCGTTCGACCCTTACCGCACCATGTATTCGGCAGATGGAACTCCCGCCCCCATGCAGGCTACGTTCGACATCGAAAACCCGATTTACGCCAACACTATTTATGGGTTAAAAAGCCCCGCTTACAATCTTATCGATGAGCGTGGAACCGGTGAAAACCGCACTCGCCGCACCAATATACGCCCCTGGATCAACGCTAAAGTCAATATTCTCCCCGGATGGTCGGCCAACGCTATGTTCCAATACGAAGACATTTACTATAAAAGCGACTCGATGTGGGGAAAAGATTCCTTCACAATGAGGTCGATGTATAACCAATACACGGCATTCGACCGCATCTCCAACTCCGTGACGCACTATATCCCCGACGGAGGGATGCTCAAGACCACTACTTCCGAAGGTTCTTTCTATACATTCCGCGCACAGACGGACTACAACAACACCTTTGCCGAAAAACACGACATCTCGGCAGCCGTCGGGTTCGAATACCGCCAACAAAGGGAAAAAACCTACGGCAATGTCCTGATGGGTTATGACGACCAAACACAGACCAACAGCAACTACATGATGAACTGGGGCCTCATAAAAGACATGGAAGGAAGCGCCGGCGTGCTCGGGGCCGACCATCCGATGTATGGGGCACCGGACAGCGACAGTTTCGCAACGACCCATATCCTCCACCGTTTCTATTCGATTTACGGACTGGCCAACTACGTCTATGATTCACGTTACGCTGCTTCGTTCAGCTGCAGAATCGACAAAACAGACCTCTTCGGCGCCGACCCTAAATTCAGGGGACGCCCGCTATGGAGCGCGGGCCTGAGCTGGAACATCCACAACGAAGCTTTCATGCGCGACATCACATGGATTGACGTGCTGAAACTGCGTGCTTCCTACGGTCTCACAGGCAACATCGCCCAGAACATATCTTCCTTCCTGACCGCCACCATAGGCATCAACGATATATACGGCAACAAATACGCCTACCTCAACACTCCCCCCAACGAACAACTCCGCTGGGAGAAAACGGCCACCTGGAACGTAGGTGCCGATTTCTCTTTCTGGAATTCAAGACTGTCAGGGTCGTTCGATTTCTACCGTAAACATGGCTCCGACCTCCTCTCGACAACCGACCTCGACCCTACCACCGGCTGGGGGCAGCTAACAATCAACAACGGAAAGATGGTGAACACCGGTGTGGAGGTACAGCTCAATTCATCGATACTGCAGGCTGCCGACCCTTCGTCGGTAGGACTCGACCTTTCGTTCAACATCGCCTACAACCACAACAAAGTCACCAAGGTTGACCACCTCCCCACATCCGGACTTGAAGCGCTCTCTGCTACCACGCTTCATGAAGGCTACCCGGTGAATTCCCTTTTCAGCTACGACTTTGCCGGATTCGTAAGAGAAGGGGGCATACAATATTATTCATGGCGAGACCACAACGGCAACGTGCAGACGGCAAACATCGACACCGACATCTTCACTCCGCAAGACATAGTCTATAGCGGCTCGCTCGACCCGAAAGTAATGGGAAGCATAACTCCGAGAGTGAGCTGGCAACGTTTCGACCTCTCGCTGATGATGGCTTTCTATACGGGCCACGTGATGCGGGCAAACGTGGAAAACTATTCTTCGGAAGGCTCTATGTATGGCTACAGCAGCCTCTCGGCAATAGATGCAATACCGTCGGCATACCTCGATTTCTGGAGAACCGGCGACTATTCCCGATTCCCGGCCAATGGCTACGCAGGAGGGACCAACGTGGTAGGCTACGGACAATATATCCATACCAACGTGGTGCCTGCCGATTTCATGAAACTCAGAAATATCGTGCTCTCCTATCAGTTCGCCCCTTCGGTATGCAAAGCCCTCCGCATCGACGAACTGCGGCTGCGTTTCCAAATGAACAACGTGGCAACATGGGCAAGAAACGACCTCGGAATCGACCCGGAAGCCAACAACCCGCTGACCGGCAGCCGTTCGCTTAAAGCCCCTAAAAGCTACACTTTCAGCGTCTATTTCTCGTTCTGACATTCATATTTAAGATTGACGACATGACAATAAAACATATAAAACCGCTTATTCTGTCATCGCTTGTATTATTCTCTGCCTTCCTTACAGGGTGTGAAAGCAAGCTCGACATAATCCCGAAAGGGGAAACGACACTCGACAATATCGAAGACCTTGAACTCCTGCTCAACCAGGAATATTCGTTCGGTGTGTCTCCTGCTGCCGACATATCGCTTATCTGCAACGAATCGACCGGTTCGTTCGTTTCTATTCCGGAAGTAATCGCTTCTAAAAATTCGCTCAACAATGCGTATCTCACTTACAACGAAAGCATCGACAGAAAAATGCTCTGCCAGAACGACGAACGCTATTCGGCAATTTACAGATACGTGAACTTCATGAACACCATACTCACGAAGATTGACGGCGTAGCAGGCACTGAAGAAAGGAAATCGGAAATAAAAGCGAAAGCACGCATCATGAGGGCATATCTCCATTGGCTTTGCGTATGTATCCACGCTCGCCAATATGACTCCTCATGGGCGGAGAAAGAAGGAGGAATAGCCTACGTGGAAGACATCGACAACAATAAAGTGAAACAGAAGATTTCCCTTGCCGCCACATATGAAAAAATTCTCGAAGACTGTTCTGAAGGAATAATCGCCCTCCTTCCTGTCAACAATTCCGACATTTCGCAGGCCGACCGAGCCTTCGGATTTGCAGTGAGAGGTAAAGTGCTCATGCAGATGAAGAGGTATGGCGAGGCGGCGGAAATGCTGACTAAGGCTCTCGAAATAAACGGGGCGATAGAAGACCGTTCATATATCAAGAACGAAGGGGAATGGATGCTGCAACGCACCGTCTCCAACCATTTTGTATGGATAGGATATGGAGTCAACGTGTCGCCCACCACCGAAACCATATCGCTTGAAACCAACTCCAAATTCGAGAAAAACGATTATGTAATAAAATACTGTGGCGCCACAGGCTGGGACTACGGCATGGGAAAAATGTATTCCGGACTCGAAGGGATAAGGATGTATATGGGCTGGAACACCTGCAACAATCCTTACGGAATCACTTCCGACATTCTATATTACGACCTCGCCGAATGTCTTATCCGCACCGGCGAGATAAGGGAAGGACTTGCCAAAGCCGACATGGTCAGGAAATTGCGCATTGAAAACTACTCCCCTTTCACCCGCATCCACGACTTGTTTCCCCTTTCCGAAAAGGCGGCAATGGCGCTGATACAGCCCGCCAAATGGATAGAATGCATCGGCACTTACCAGAATTTCTTCGATTGCAAGAGATGGAATTCGGAAGAAGATTACCGCACAGAGATTTCGCGCGACCTTAAGGAATACGGCACATACACGCTTTCTCCCGATTCCCCGTTATGGATTCTCCCCTTCCCGGCAAGCGCGACGCGCCATAACCCGACGCTCACCCAAAACTATTAGTATCGGGCCCCAACTCCGGCATGTTTGATTAACCATGAGGGTGTTGCAAAACCTTATTTATCGTTTTGCAACACCCTCATATCAATTATGGCAATCCTTCTCAATCGCGTGCCATCGTACGCCCTTCGTAATAATTCACGAATGCCTTGTTGACGAGGCGCGTTCCACCCTTTGTAGGATAATCGCCTGAGAAATACCAATCGCCGGGATGTTCCGGTATTGCCTCATGCATGGATTGAATCGGCTGGAACACGATTTCCACCTTAGCTTTTACATATGATGGCGTGAGCAATTCCGAAATCTTGGCAGCTACCTCTTCATCTGTGAAGGGGGCGTAAATCCCTTTCACATAGTTCTCCAATTCCTCCGTAGGGACGGAATCCTGGTTGCGGCATTTCTCATAAACCGCATCAATAACGTCGCGCATACCACGTTCCTCAAGCAGGGCCATAGCCGCCTTGAAGGCTATGAATTCCCCCATTCTCGACATGTCGATTCCATAACAGTCGGGAAAACGCACCTGCGGTGAACTCGACACAATTACAATCTTGCGAGGATGCAGACGGTCGAGTATGCCGAGGATGGAACTGCGCAAGGTAGTGCCGCGCACGATGCTGTCGTCAATCGTCACGAGCGTATCGCCCGGGTTGACGGAGCCGTAGGTGATGTCATAGACGTGCGACGCAAGATCGTTGCGCACCTCGCTTTCGGCGATAAACGTGCGGAGTTTTATATCCTTGATTGCCACTTTCTCACGGCGCACATGACGGTGGAGCACCGCCGATATATTGTCGTCCGTCAGGTCTCCGGAGGCTGCCAACTCCTTTATATCGTCGATTTTATGCTTTATCAACCATTCTTCCATACCGCCGACGAGTCCGTAGAAAGCCACTTCCGCGGTGTTGGGAATGAACGAAAACACGGTGTGGTCCAAATCCTTGTCGATAGCTTTCAACACCGGCGGCACGAGCATCTTGCCAAGCATCTTACGCTCACGGTATATGTCGCGGTCCGAACCTCTTGAAAAGTAGATGCGTTCGAAACTGCAAGGCAGATATTTTCCGGCAGGGAGGATGCGGTCGATGCGGGAAGAACCGTTGCGGTCAACGATAAGGGCGCATCCGGGCTGGAGTTCCTTCACGTCCTCGGCCTCCAGATTGAATGCCGTCTGCAATACCGGGCGTTCGCTCGCCACCACCACAACCTCCTCGTCGCGGTAATAGAACGCAGGTCGTATGCCGTTGGGGTCTCGCATCGTCCACATGTCGCCGTTGCCCACAATGCCGCAGATCACGTATCCACCATCCCAAACGGGGGCACAACGTTTCAACACGTTCGCCACATTGAGGTCGCGTGCTATGGCCTCCGCCAGGGGCAACGCCGACATCCCTTCGTCGTGAAACCGGCGGTATAGCCGTTCGTTTTCACGGTCGAGGGCGTGTCCGAGCTGTTCGAGCAGAATGAACGTGTCGGCATAAAGACGCGGATGCTGCCCCTTCGAAATAATTTCGTTGAAGATTTCATCCACGTTGGTCATGTTGAAGTTGCCGCAAAGGAGCATGTTGCGCGAGCTCCAGTTGTTGCGCCTCATGAAAGGATGGACGTAGTTGATGCCTGATTTCCCCGTGGTGCTGTAACGGAGATGTCCCATATACACCTCTCCTACAAACGCGGCATCCTCCATGGCGATCCCTTCGCTCTGGTCGGCCTCTATCCGATTGTGGACGTTTGCAAAAATTTCGGATATGGCGCCCGACCCCTGTGCACGTTCCCTGAAAATATACTCTTTTCCGGGGGTCACGTCGAGCTTCACGCATCCCAGGCCGGCGGCTTCCTGCCCCCTGTTGTGCTCTTTCTCCATGATGAGGTAGAGCCGGTCAAGACCATAAAGTTCGCTTCCGTATTTCTCCTTATAGTATGACAGCGGCTTAAGAAGACGGATCATCGCCACGCCGCATTCATGCTTTATCTGCTCCATATTCCTTATTTGATTGCATTGTTGCTTCCGGAATGCTTCACCGCCGCCTTTATGAACGAGATGAAGAGAGGATTGGGGTTAAGCACCGTTGACTGGTATTCGGGATGATACTGCGTCCCCACATACCATGAAAGCGAAGGCATCTCCACAACTTCCACCAGTCCTGTGTCAGGATTTTCACCCACACACTTCAGCCCGGCTTCTTCGAAGCGGGTACGGTATTTGCCGTTGAACTCATAGCGGTGGCGGTGACGCTCCCTGACAATGTCGGCCCCGTATGCCTCTCTTACACGGCTCCCTTCGGCAAGACGGCATTCGTATGCGCCCAGCCTCATCGTGCCACCCTTTTCGGTAACGTTCTTCTGGCTTTCCATCAGGTCGATTACATTGTCGGGTGTTTCAGGGGTCATCTCCGTGGAATCGGCATCGGTAAGTCCGAGCACATTTCTCGCGAACTCGATTACCATGCATTGCATACCGAGGCATATTCCGAAAGTGGGCATATCGTTTTCGCGACACCACTTGATGGCGGCAAGTTTCCCCGCTATGCCGCGTTTGCCGAAACCGGGAGCTATTATCACCCCGTCAAGGCCGGAGAGAAGTTCCCCTGCATTTGAATCGTTAATCTTCTCGGCGTGTATATCCACGAGTTCGAGCACACGGTCGCAATATGTAGCCGCCTGTATTAGCGACTCATTGATCGATTTATAGGCATCCTGCAATTCCACATATTTACCTACAAGACCAATCCTCACTTTCGAACGGGCTTCTTCAAGACGCCTTACAAAGGCATTCCACGCGGTGTGGTCGGGTTTATTACGGTGTTCCGTGCCGGTGATGTCGAGCACAAGGTCATCGAGATGCTGTTCGTGCATCAGGGCCGGCACATGATATATGGAAGAAGCGTCGATACTCTGGATTACGGCCTGCGGGGCGACGTTGCAGAAACGCGCCACCTTCTCCTTCATTGATTCGGGGATAGTCTTTTCCGTACGCAAGACGAGGATGTCAGGTTGGATTCCTATTGACTGGAGTTGCTTCACGGAATGTTGCGTCGGTTTTGTCTTCAACTCCTTGGCGGCTTTAAGATATGGCACGTATGTGAGATGAAGGCTTACAGCCCTTCTCCCCAATTCCCATTTCAACTGGCGCACGGCTTCAAGGAACGGCGTGGATTCGATGTCGCCGACGGTACCTCCGATTTCGGTGATTACAAAATCAAAATCCCCCGTTTCACCTAAGAAGACGATGTTGCGCTTGATTTCGTCGGTGATATGGGGGATTATCTGTACTGTTTTTCCGAGGTAGTCGCCTCTTCGCTCTTTGTCGATGACGGCCTGGTAGATGCGGCCGGTGGTGATGCTGTTGGCGCGGGAGGTGCGGATGTCGGTGAAGCGTTCATAGTGACCGAGGTCAAGGTCGGCTTCATGGCCGTCGGCGGTGACATAACACTCGCCGTGTTCGTAGGGATTGAGGGTACCAGGGTCGATGTTTAGATACGGGTCGAATTTCTGGATGGTGACTTTAAACCCTCTCGACAGAAGCAATCGTGCGAGAGATGAGGAGATTATGCCTTTACCAAGCGATGAAACCACTCCTCCTGTAATGAAAATATATCTTGTTTCCACGGATAAAATGTTTATGTCCGGGACACAAAATTATAAAAAAGAAACTAATTGCACAAAAAAAATCACTTTTTTATTGCGAAATCACATTTTTTGCCTCTTCCATTAATTACCTTCAAGCTTCCCGGCCTTCGCATCTTCGATTGCCGCCTTGGTTTTCGCATTCGGTTCTGAATAAACAATATCCAATAAAACTCTAATTATCGGTTTTGAACCCTATGCGCCTATGCGTGGAAGCTTTCTTCCTGTCAGTCTGTAGGTCAGCGAGAGCCGTGTTGATAGCTTCCAACTGAATACGTGTATCCTCGTTGATGTCATTATAGTCGGCAAGATTTCTTCCAAATCCTGCTTCAGTTCTTCGAAATTCTTTTCAAGAGTTGATAGGCGCAACGCCACCGGATTGGCGGTCACCATCTTCCGCATAGCTACAAAAGCCCGCATTATTCCCATATTAACTTGAATAGCAGTTTTAGAGGTCAATACACTTGAAAGCATAGCGACTCCAAGTTCGGTAAATGCGTATGGATTACGCCTCATTCCCATTTTGACAGAATTGGACATCACAATCTGTGATTTCCAATTCGCGACTTCTTCATCAGTCAACTGAAACATGAAGTCTTCCGGGAAACGGTCGCCATTACGTTTGACAGCTTGATTCAGTGTCCTTGTTTCCACTCCATACATAACTGCCGGATCTCTGTCGAGCATCACTTTCTGACCTCTTATTTCATAAATCTTCGACCGGATTATTTCCAAATCATTAATAATGCCAGGTATTAAGATTATTTGCCCATATAATGCCGATTCATTGCAGCAATGAAGCAAATGGGAAAGGTTAATCGAGATACAACAAAAGCGCAATCAATCGAATAATCAATCAATTACGCTTTCTGCCTTGTATCTCCATAGGGAGTCGAACCCTAATCGTCGGAACCGGAATCCGATATTCTATCCATTGAACTATGGAGACCTTTTAATTTGAACCAAGCGGAGTTTCAATCATTATAGACTGTTTCGCCGCCTTTACATTTGCAAAGTTAATCATTTTTTCCGAACTTTGTATCCATGGCTATGAAATTTTCGACATATGCCACTAAAAACATTGTCAACATGGACGTTAAAATTGAAGAGGGATGGAAACGGCATCTCTCGCCCGAATTCGACAAACCATATTTCCAAGCCCTTACCGAAAGGGTAAGGCATGATTATGCCGACCCGTCTATAACCGTATATCCCCCCGGCAATAAAATATTCGCGGCTTTCGACGCTTCCCCTTTCGACAACACCAAAGTGGTGATTATCGGGCAAGACCCTTACCACGGCCCCGGGCAAGCCAACGGTCTCTGCTTTTCCGTGGCCCCGGGAGTGCAGATGCCCCCTTCATTGGTAAACATCTTTAAAGAAGTAAACGCCGACACCGGGGCGCCTATACCTGCCGACGGCGATCTCTCTCGCTGGGCGCGGCAAGGTGTGCTGATGCTGAATTCGTCGCTTACCGTAAAAGAACATCAACCGAAATCGCATTCCAACATAGGTTGGGAGACATTTACCGATGCCGCAGTCGATGCCCTTGCCAACAGCCGCGACAATCTCGTTTTCTTGCTTTGGGGTTCCGATGCAATACGCAAAGGGGCGAAAATCGACCGTAACCGCCATCTCGTGCTCACGTCGCCCCACCCATCGCCACTTTCCGCACATCGTGGTTTTTTTGGCAACCACCATTTCTCACGTGCAAACGAATATCTCATGGCCCACGGTAAAACACCCATTGTATGGTAAGGCACCTTCACAAGACTGCCGCCATGTTTCTGTTGGCACTTACTACTGCCGCCAACTCTTTCGGCACGGACACATCGACAGGGATTTTCGACCCCATGGTAAAAACCCTCTCGGTGCGTAACCCAGACTTCTTCATGGCCCCTCCGGTAATACGGATAGGAAGCGAAGACCGACTCTCCGTAAATTTCGACATCATCGGCGACAGCCACGAATATCTCCGTTACCGTCTCATACATTGCAACGCAGACTGGCGTCCCTCCCGGCTTCTCGAATCCGAATACCTCGAAGGATTCAACGAAGCCGAGATTTCGGATTATGCCTATTCTTCGAACACTTACGTCCATTTCGTAAACTACAATATATCCATCCCTAACGACGATATCAGGTTCCTCGCAGGAGGAAACTACCTCATGCAGGTCTATCGGGAAGACAACCCTGACGACGTAATACTTCAGGCGAGGTTTTCGGTATCTGAAAACCTGTCGCGGGTCAACGGCTCGGTTACATCGAGAACCGACAGAGGTTTCAATACGGAATGGCAGCAACTTGACCTTGACATCGACGTGGCAGGCTTACCGGTACAAAACCCTTATCAGGACCTCGTAGTGACCGTCACTCAAAATAACCGTCCGGAAACCACCCGTACCGTTTCCCATCCGTTGCGGGTGGAAAGCAACCACGCCATATTTGCCCATGACCAGAATCTTATTTTCGAGGCTGGCAACGAATACCGCCGGTTTGAGACAGTGCGAGCTGATTATCCGGGAATGCATACCGATTCCGTGAAATTCGGAGGCTCCAACTGGCACGCATACCTCACCACCGACACACCGAGGACAGGAAGGAATTATATCTACGATCGTACCCAACACGGCCGTTTCCTTGTCAACGAATACAACGCTACCGACCCCGACTTGGGGGCCGATTATGTAACCGTACACTTCACCCTCGATTCCCCGGAAATAGTCGGGGCTGACGTTTATGTTGACGGAGATTTCGCACAAAACCGGCACACCGACTTCAATAAGATGACCTACGACTTCAACACCGGACTTTACACTGCCGAAATACCTCTCAAACAGGGCAGCTACAATTATCAATATGTGGCGCTCCCCAAAAGGCATGACACACCATCGGATGCCGGAAGCAAAAAAACGGTAAATGCAGCCGTAGTGGAAGGCAACAATTATGAAACCGAAAACGAGTATCTCGTAAAAGTTTTCCTACGCTCGCCGGGCGCAAGGGCCGACCGTATGATAGGAACATTGCTTCTCACATCCGGATTGTAATAAAAAAATGAAGCTGCCCAAGCACGGATAAACAAATAAATCCTTGTTTCGGTTAACAAAATTCAATATTTTAATATTTTTTCACAATTAAAATGTGAAATAATTACAAAATATGTTGTAATTTTGTATAAAATTTTAGGTATCTATATTCCTAACATGTAAGAATTTATTTAGTTAAGCAAAAGGACAAGTGGACTGATTGGGAAATCCGTCCACTTTTTCCGTTTTATTAAGGGGATGTGCGGAAGGCCTTTACAACGAATTTTATGACGGCTTTACCACATCCCTCCACCTTCAAAAATCAATAAAATGCTCGTAATAAAAGACACCCTCGTCTCCCTCGACCTCATAGAACGTTTCTTTGTCTGCGACCTTGATTCATGTCTCGGACAATGCTGCATCGACGGCGATGCTGGCGCTCCCCTTCTTGAAGAGGAAAGAGATGCCATCAACTCGCACATCGATGAAATCATGCCCCTGCTTACCCCCGCCGGACAAAGAACCATTAAGGAGGAAGGCACTTCATACATCGACCCTGACGGCGACCTTGTCACCCAGATTGTAGAAGGTCGTGACTGCGTATTCACCACATATGCCGAAGGCGGCAAATGCCTGTGCGCCCTCGAAAAAGCATATCGGGAAGGAAAATTGCCCCAGTTGAAACCGTCATCGTGCCATCTTTATCCCGTAAGGCTAAGAAAATACGGCTCTATGACCGCCGTTAACCTCCACAGATGGAAAATCTGCAAATGTGCTGAAGTCCTCGGAAAATCAAAAGGAGTTCGGGCATACGAATTCCTGAAAGATCCACTCGTCCGCCGCTTCGGCCAGGAATGGTACGACGAACTATCCCTCGCCGCCTCCGAATGGCTGAAACAACACGGCTAAACATTCCCCATTTCTCGTAAAATTTGAATTTATAAGATCGGGGAAACGAGGCGGAGAAGGGATTCGAGGAAACGTTGGCCGAGGGGGCGTTTGCGCCATTTTGTCAGGGTAAGTTTGCGGCATCTCTTCAAGTCTTCGAAGAAGATGTCGCGCATACGGCGGTTGATTGCAGAGTTGTAAATCAAAAGGTTGCACTCGAAGTTATTTTCGAAACTGCGGAAGTCGAAATTCGTTGAGCCGGCCGTGACAAGTTCGTCATCCACAATCATGGCTTTAGCATGAAGCATCCCCGGCTCATAAAGATATACCTTAATCCCCGCTTTAAGGCATTGTGTAATATAGGAGAACGAAGCGTAATGGAGAAGCACGCTGTCGGTTTTCTCAGGCATCATTATCCTGACATCTACCTTCGACAACGCCGCAGCCTGCAGTGCGGATAGAAGCCCATCGGTGGGAAGAAAATAAGGGGTCTGTATGAGGATTGTCTTTTTTGCGGAAGCTATAGCTTTTAAGAACACCATCGAAAGGTTGTTCCAACTTCCGGTAGGACCGCTCGTAACAAGCTGCACCCCCGTAGTATTGCTGAAATCAACAGGCGGCGGAATAACAGAAGGAAGCACCGGCTGTTTTTTCAAAAAATTCCAGTCTATGGCAAACGAATAAATCAACGACTCCACTATATCTCCCTTCATACGGAAATGGGTGTCGCGCCAAACTTCACTATCTTCCTGTCCGTACACATAACGGTCTGCTATATTCATACCCCCTATATAACCCACTTCAGAGTCTATGACAACGATTTTACGGTGGTTGCGCCAATTTATACGGTTGGCAAGCTGAGGGAAAGTGACTTTAAAAAATGGATGCGTATCAACTCCGGCGGTCTGCATCTTTTTGAAAAAACTGCGCTTCGCCGAGAAACTTCCTACGTGGTCATACATCACCATGACCCTGACGCCCTGACGCGCCTTCTCCATCAAAATTTCAGCTATCTCCGTGCCGATTTTATCGTCAAGAAAGATATAGTACTGTAAAAGTATGCAACTCTTTGCTCCGCGCAAATCCTTTTTCAATGCCTCGAATTTCGATGCCCCGTCCGTAAAGATACTGATTTCGTTGTTTACGGTGAAAGGTGCTCGGCAAAGGGTATGGGCAAGCCGAATCAAGGTTCGCTGCTCCGGGGGAAGATTGAGTGTGTTGATGTCGATCTTCCTCGGAGTATGGTCATGCATCAGCTTGCGCTTGTTATGGCGCGAAATCATGTGCAGCCCTTTCAGGCTACGTCCGAAAAAAAGATAAAACACAAGTCCGATGCCGGGAAGAAAAATAAGTGCTATCACCCATGAGAGCGCACGTATCGGATTGCGGTTCTCCCGGAGCACCACAACCACAGAGGCTATCACGACAATTGCATAAAGGAGCACCAACGCCAATGCCAGCCAACTGCTAAGATGTATGGTTTCAGGCCATGTCATTCCTTTCAGACTGTCAAAACGTCATCAATCGTCCATGTACATGCCACGATTTGAAAGACGATGCTAAATTAGCAATTAATATCGACAGATGCAAAATAATGCAGCTAAAAGTATAATTATAAGAGCGTCTGTCGTTGCAACGACAGACGCTCTCTACTAATATAAATTATATGGCTAAGATTATTCAGCCTTGGGTGCCTCCTCGGCAGCGGGTGCCTCGGGAGCCTCTGCCACGGGAGCTGCAGCTTCTGCAGGCGCCGCGCTCTTCTTGCGGCGGCTGCGGCGGGTGCTTTTCTCTTTCTTGCCACCTGCTGCCTCAAGCATGTTCTCGTTGAAGTCAACGAGCTCAATCATCGCCATCTCGGCGTTGTCGCCAAGACGGTGTCCGGTCTTGAGGATACGGGTGTAGCCACCGGGACGCTCGGCTACTTTTTCGGCAACCACGCCGAAAAGTTCTTTCACAGCTTCCTTGTTCTGAAGATAGCTGAAGACGAGGCGACGGTTGGTCATATCGTCGGTCTTTGACCTCGTGATAAGAGGCTCTGCATAGATACGCAATGCTTTCGCCTTGGCCAAAGTCGTATTGATTCTCTTATGCATGATAAGAGAAATAGTGAGGTTCATCAAGAGGGCGTCGCGATGACCTTTCTTACGACCGAGGTGGTTGAATTTTTTATTGTGTCTCATCGTTGTTTAGTCTTTATCCAATTTATATTTTGAAATGTCCATCCCAAAGGAGAGGTTGAGGCTTGCAAGGAGCTCGTCAAGCTCCGTAAGCGACTTCTTACCGAAGTTGCGGAACTTGAGCAGGTCGTTCTTATTGAAGACCACAAGCTCACCGAGAGTCTCTACCTCGGCGCTCTTAAGGCAGTTGAGGGCGCGGACTGAAAGATCCATGTCTGTGAGCTTGCTCTTGAGAAGCTGACGCATGTGGAGCACTTCTTCGTCAAACTCATCGACATCATTCTCCTTTGGAGTCTCGAGCGCAATCTTTTCGTCGCTGAAAAGCATGAAATGATATATGAGAATCTTGGCTGCTTCCTTAAGCGCATCCTTGGGCTGGATTGAACCGTCGGTTGTAACCTCAAGAATCAACTTCTCATAGTCGGTTTTCTGCTCTACACGATAATTCTCCACAGAATACTTCACATTCTTGATGGGAGTATAAATGGAGTCGATTGCTATCACGCTGGGATCGGCATCGCCGAGAAGCTCTCTGTTCTCGTCGGCCGGAACCCATCCGCGACCTTTATTGATGGTGAATTCCATCTGAAAGCTTGCGGAAGGGTCAAGATGGCAAATCACGAGTTCGGGGTTCAAAACCTCGAATCCGGAAAGCACTTTTCCCAAGTCGCCTGCCTTAAACACATCCGTTCCCGACACGTTGACCACAGACTTTTCAGTTTCATGGTCTTCGGTCAGCTGCTTGAATCTTACCTGCTTAAGGTTGAGAATGATATTCGTCACATCCTCTTTAACCCCGGGGATGGTGTCTAACTCGTGCGCCACACCGTCGATTCTTATCGAGCAGATGGCAAAGCCACCAAGCGACGACAGAAGAATTCTACGCAATGCGTTGCCTATGGTCTGGCCATAGCCGGGCTCAAGAGGCCTGAATTCAAACTTGCCGAACTTATTGTCGGCCTCAAGCATGATGACCTTGTCGGGTTTCTGAAATGCTAATATTGGCATGGGTTTCTATTGTTTATTATTTAGAATACAACTCAACGATCAACTGTTCCTTGATGGTCTCCGGAATGTCTTCACGCTGGGGAACATGGAGGAATTTACCGCCCTTCTTGCTGTCGTCCCATTCAATCCAGGGATATTTGCTATGGTTGAAGCCGGCAAGGCAGTCGGCTATTACCTCGAGCGATTTCGACTTCTCTCTCACGGCAACTACGTCGCCGGGCTTTACATGATATGAAGGAATGTTGACTACGTCGCCATTCACTGTGATATGCTTGTGAAGAACGAGCTGACGCGCCGCAGGACGGCTCGGAGCTATGCCGAGACGATAAACCACGTTGTCAAGTCTGCTCTCAAGAAGCTGAAGAAGAACCTCACCGGTGATGCCTTTGGTGCGTGCTGCTTTCTCGAAGAGATTACGGAACTGACGCTCGAGCACACCGTATGTATATTTAGCTTTCTGCTTCTCCTTGAGCTGGGTGCCATATTCCGAAGTCTTTCTTCTACGGTTGGCGCCATGCTGTCCCGGCGGATAATTTTTCTTAGCCAGAACCTTATCTTCACCATAAATTGCCTCACCGAATTTGCGGGCTATTTTTGTCTTTGGGCCTGTATATCTTGCCATTTTTTTCTATTGTTTAATTAAAGTGGGCCATTCTGCCCGCTCCTTAGCGCAGCCGCGACTGCCGAGAGAAAGATGCTGAGGCAGTCTATTCGCATTCAGAGACGGGCGCGAGGGGCTTTGATGTTATACTCTTCTTCTTTTCGGAGGACGACATCCGTTGTGCGGAAGCGGAGTGACATCTACAATCTCCGTCACTTCGATTCCGGCGCCATGCACGGTGCGGATTGCTGACTCTCGTCCGTTGCCAGGCCCCTTCACATAGGCTTTCACCTTGCGCAGGCCAAGGTCGTATGCAACCTTGGCACAATCCTGGGCTGCCATCTGGGCTGCATAGGGAGTGTTCTTCTTAGAACCTCTGAAGCCCATCTTGCCTGCAGAGCTCCAGGAGATAACCTGGCCCTCGCTGTTGGCAAGGCAAACGATAATGTTGTTGAAAGAGCTATGCACATGAAGCTGACCGTTGGCGTCAACCTTGACATTCCTCTTTTTAGCTGCGACTGTCTTTTTTGCCATACTTTAATTTTATTTAGTAGCTTTCTTCTTGTTAGCGACTGTTTTCTTGCGGCCCTTACGGGTGCGGGCATTGTTTTTAGTGCTCTGCCCTCTTACAGGAAGACCGATACGGTGACGTACGCCACGGTAGCATCCTATATCCATAAGACGCTTGATGTTGAGCTGAATCTCCGAACGGAGGTCACCCTCAACTTTATACTCACTCTGGATGACTTCACGAACGGCGGCTGCCTGTGCGTCTGTCCAATCTTGCACCTTGATATCGCGGTCAACACCGGCCTTGCTGAGGATGGTGTTGGCGGCGCTACGGCCGATGCCGTAGATATAGGTCAAGGCAATCTCTCCTCTTTTATTTTGCGGCAAATCTACGCCGACAATTCTTACTGCCATAATATGTTGTTACAAATTTTTTGCAAAGGTAATAAAATTATCCTTGACGCTGTTTAAATTTGGGGTTCTTCTTGTTGATTACGTATAATCTTCCTTTTCGGCGCACGATCTTGCTGTCGGCCGTGCGCTTTTTTACTGATGCTCTAACTTTCATTATGTAGTGTCTTTTTTTTATTTATATCTGAAAGCGATACGGCCCTTGCTCAAATCGTAGGGGCTCATTTCAACCCTAACCTTATCGCCGGGAAGTATCTTAATATAATGCATTCTCATCTTTCCTGAGATATGGGCCGTAATTTCATGCCCGTTCTCAAGTTCGACCTTGAACATTGCGTTGCTCAACGCCTCGAGAATAACACCGTCCTGTTCTATTGCAGCTTGTTTTGCCATAAGTCTTTTTCAGTTGTTGTGATTTGGTTTATTCAGGCTTGGCTTCGTTTGAAACGCCAAGCGCAGCCTCGATATAATCGAAAGTAGTCATAATCTCAGGCTCGTCGGGAGTAATAAGGATGGTATGCTCGAAATGGGCGGAGGGTTTCCTGTCGCGTGTGCGGCATTCCCATCCGTTCCGCTCGATAACTACATTCTTACTGCCAAGATTAATCATAGGCTCAATGGCTATGCACATACCCGGCTTCAGCACCGGCCCGATACCTCTGCGTCCAAAATTAGGGACCTCTGGGTCTTCGTGCATATCCTTACCGATGCCGTGTCCGCACATTTCGCGCACCACGCTATAGCCGTTATGCTCGCAAAAAGTCTGGACCGCATTCGAAATGTCGCCTATTCTCTTTCCTGCTTTCGCAGCAGAAATGCCCTTATAAAGTGACTCCTTCGTAATTCTGAGAAGACGGGCAGTCTTCTCGTCGATATCGCCAACCGCGAAAGTGTAGCAGCTATCGCCGTTCATGCCGTTAAGCTCGGCCACACAGTCCGTTCCGACAATATCCCCCTCTCTCAATTCATAGCCGGAAGGAAAACCGTGTACCACGGTTTCATTCACCTCTATGCAAAGAGTGCCGGGGAAACCTTGATAACCAAGGCAAGCGGGTTTACCCCCGTTGTCGAGGATAAACTCTCTTGCAATGTTATCGAGCTTGAGGGTGGTGACTCCGGGTTTAACCCACTTCGCCACCTCTCCGAGCGTACGGCTAACAAGATCGCACGCCGTGCGCATTCTTTCAATCTCTTCGGCTGTCTTAATATAAATCATTAGCTTGCTGAACCTGACTTTAGGTTAAAAAGCTCCACTGCCTGTTGTGCGGCCCTTGATGCGGCCGTCTTTCATAAGGCCGTCATAGTGGCGCATCAGCAGATGACCCTCAACTATTCTAAGAGTGTCGAGAATGACACCAACCATAATCAGAAGCGATGTGCCTCCAAAGAAGGCAGCGAACTGACGGTTAAGACCACATACATGGGCGATGGCGGGAAGGATAGCGACTATGCCGAGGAAGATGGAACCCGGAAGGGTGATTCTCGACATAATGGAATCAAGATAATCCACGGTCGGCTTGCCGGGCTTGATGCCGGGGATGAAGCCGTTGTTGCGTTTCATATCTTCCGCCATCTGTGCGGGACGCACGGTTATTGCGGTATAGAAATAAGTGAAAGCCACGATCATTAGGAAATAAACCAGATTATACCAGAATCCATAGAGGTCGGTCAAGGCCCCGAAAAACCCGGTATGCTCCGTGCTGAAACCTACAAGTGTGACAGGGATAAACATAATCGCCTGGGCGAAAATGATAGGCATCACACCAGCTGCATTCACTTTCAACGGGATGTACTGACGTGCGCCACCGTACTGCTTGTTGCCCTGGATGCGTTTCGCATACTGCACGGGCACCTTGCGCGTGCCTTGCACGAGAAGCACCGCCCCGGCGATGACAGCCACGAGGATTACAAGCTCCACAAGGAAGATGACCAGACCACCGCCTGCCGAGTTCATAAGACGGCCAGTGAATTCCTGGATGATTGCCTCGGGGAAGCGCGCCATAATACCGATAAGGATGATAAAGGAGATACCGTTGCCGATACCCTTCTGGTCAATCCTTTCGCCCAGCCACATGATAAACATGGAACCGGCGGCCAGCACTATGGTCATGAACACCACTGTCCAGAATCCCATTTCCACATAGCCTCCCGCAGCCTTGACCTGGTACTGGAGATTCATCAGATACGCAGGACCCTGGAGCACGAGAATGAGCACGGTAAGATAACGGGTGTACTGGTTGAGCTTCATTCTTCCGCTCTCACCTTCCCTCTGCATCTTCTGGAACGCGGGCAAAACCATGCCAAGCAACTGAATCACAATCGATGCAGTGATATAGGGCATGATTCCGAGCGCGAAAATAGATGCCTGGGAGAATGCGCCGCCCGAGAACATATCGAGAAGCTGCATAAGGCCGTCGGAAGTGAAGTTTTTCAGTGCCATGAGCTCGTCGGGGTTAATGCCCGGCAAGACCACGTAGCATCCGAAGCGGTAGATAATCACAAGCAGCAGGGTAATCCCTATACGCTTGCGAAGGTCTTCCACACTCCAGATATTCTTTATTGTCTGTGTAAATCCCATTGTTATCAGTTTTTGCTTACGGTTCCACCTGCAGCTGTGATTGCCTCCTCAGCTTTCTTAGAGAAAGCGTCAGCCTGAACCTCAAGGGCACGGCTCACTGCTCCATTGCCGAGAATCTTCACGAGACCGCTCTTCGGCACAAGACCGGCAGAGCGAAGGTCGGACACCGTAATCTTGGTAAGGTTCTGGGCAGCTGCCAGAGCTTCAAGAGCGTCAAGGTTGATAGCCTTGTATTCAACCCTGTTGATGTTCTTGAAACCGAATTTGGGCACCCTTCTCTGAAGAGGCATCTGGCCACCCTCGAATCCCACTTTATGCTTGTAGCCCGAACGAGACTTCGCACCTTTATGTCCACGTGTGGAAGTGCCGCCGTAGCCGGAGCCCGGTCCGCGGCCTATTCTCTTGTTCTTCTTGTTGCTGCCGGGAGCCGGCATAAGATTATGTAGTTCCATGAGTTTCTAATACGATTAGAGTTGTGTAACTTCTACAAGATGATGAACTGTCTTCACCATGCCACGGATCGAGGGATTGTCTTCCTTCACTACTGTGTGGTTCATTTTCCTCAGTCCGAGAGCATCAAGGGTGCGCTTCTGCACTGCAGGGCAATTGATGCGGCTCTTTATCTGTTTGATTGCTATCTGTGACATATCCGTATAATTAGCCGTTAAACACTTTATCTACAGCCACACCGCGGTTCTGGGCCACCTGAGCGGGGCTTCTCAACTCATCGAGAGCCGCGATTGTAGCCTTAACAAGGTTGTGGGGATTGGAAGAACCCTTGCTCTTTGCAAGCACGTCGGTGATGCCAACGCTCTCGAGCACGGCACGCATAGCACCGCCGGCCTTCACACCGGTACCCTCTGAAGCAGGCTTCAGGAAAATACGCGAACCGCCGAACTTGGCGCTCTGCTCGTGAGGAATCGTACCCTTATGCACAGGCACCTTGATAAGGTTCTTCTTAGCAGTCTCAACACCCTTGGCTATAGCTGCCGTAACCTCGTTGGCTTTGCCGAGGCCCCAGCCGATGATACCGTCTTCATTGCCGACTACGACAATTGCCGCAAAACTGAATGCACGACCACCTTTGGTAACTTTCGTCACGCGGTTAATGGCCACAAGACGGTCTTTCAGTTCCAAATCATTTGTAGATTTAACTCTATTATTTCTCTTTGCCATGATTTTCGCTTAAAATTTAAGACCGGCCTCGCGAGCTGCATCGGCCAATGATTTTACCCTGCCATGGAAGAGGTAGCCGTTACGGTCGAATACGACAGTTGTGATGCCACTCTCCAGAGCCTTCTTTGCAATTTCTGCGCCTACACGGGCGGCAACCTCAATTTTTGTGCCGCCTTCAAGCCCTTTCGACGAAGCTGCAACCAATGTGCGGCCGGCAAGGTCGTCGATAAGCTGTACATAGATGCCCTTGTTGCTGCGGAACACACTCATGCGCGGACGCTCGGCTGTGCCCGAAATCTTCCCGCGGATACGGGTTTTGATCTTGTTTCTTCTTGCTATCTTGGATATCATAGTCTTCCTTGTTTATATTATTTTGCGTTGGCTGACTTACCACTCTTACGACGGATAATCTCGCCAACAAACTTGATACCTTTACCCTTGTAGGGCTCGGGCTTGCGGAGAGAACGGATTTTGGCACATACCTGGCCGAGAAGCTGCTTGTCGGCGCTCTCGAGAATGATGAGCGGGTTTTTGTTACGCTCTGTCTTAGCCTCTACCTTTATCTCCTTGGGAAGCTTGATATAAATAGCGTGTGAATAACCCAACGACAGCTCCAACACCTGGTTGGTGGCGGCGGCACGATAACCCACGCCTACGAGTTCCATCTCCTTCTTGTAGCCTTCCGACACGCCTACCACCATATTGTGGATAAGAGCGCGGTATAGACCATGCATTGCACGGTTCTGACGCTCGTCGTCCGGACGCTTGAGTTCAAGTTGATTGCCCTCCTGCTCAATGATAATGACAGGATTGATTTCCTGCGAAAGCTCACCTTTAGGGCCTTTAACGGTCACAACATTATCCTTTACCTGTACGGTCACGCCAGCAGGTATCTCTATGGGTGCTTTACCAATTCTTGACATATTGAATACCTCCTATTGATTAATAAACGTAACACAATACTTCGCCGCCGATCTTACGCTCTTTGGCCTCTTTGTTTGTCATCACACCGCGGCTGGTGCTAAGGATTGCGATACCGAGGCCGTTCAATACGCGGGGCATATCTTTGTAGCCGGTATATTGGCGAAGACCCGGACGCGACACACGGTGGAGGTTCTTGATAGCACTCACCTTGTCAACGGGATCATACTTGAGCGCAATCTTTATTGTGCCCGAAGGAGTAGGACCTTCCATGAACTTGTAGTTCAGGATATAGCCCTGGTCAAAAAGGATTTTCGTGATCTCCTTTTTAATTTTTGAAGACGGAATCTCCACCACGCGATGACCCGCACGGATGGCGTTTCTCAATCTCGTCAAATAATCTGCTATTGGATCAGTCATTGTTTTGATTGTTAAATTGATTCAGAATTTCCGAACAATATTTAATTTTCACTTTGTCTCTTTTTTGTCTGGACATCAATGGGGTTAAGCCATATAATGCCACAATGATTGGAGGCTTCCCACGACTATTTTCCTTCGCCATGGGATGCCACCAATTACTATAACGTGTCTGTGACGCGATTTATTGTCACCAGCTCGCTTTCTTTACGCCCGGAATCAAACCGGCAGACGCCATTTCACGGAACTGAATCCTGGAAATGCCGAACTGACGCATGTAACCTTTCGGACGGCCTGTAATCACGCAACGGTTGTGAAGACGCACTTTCGAGGCATTCTTAGGAAGCTTCTGAAGTTTGGTAAGAGCCTCATAGTCAATATTACCCTCGGCGTCTGCAAGAGCAGCTTTCTTAAGGGCAGCTTTCTTTGCGGCATACTTCTCAACCAGCTTCTGGCGTTTCACCTCACGGGCTTTCATTGATTCTTTTGCCATAGCTATTATTTTTCGTGTTTAAAGGGAAGTCCGAATTTTTTGAGGAGTGCGAAGCCCTCCTCGTCGGTGGGTGCTGAAGTCACGAAAGTGATATTCATACCCTGAAGCTTCGGAACATTGTCGATATTGATCTCGGGGAAGATAATCTGCTCCTGGATGCCGAGCGTGTAGTTGCCACGTCCGTCAAGCTTGGAGTTGATTCCCTTGAAGTCGCGGATACGCGGAAGCGCCACCCTTACGAGTCTCTCAAGGAACTCATACATCTTCTCACGACGCAAGGTCACCATCGCGCCGATGGGCATTTTCTTACGAAGTTTGAAGTTGGAGATATCTTTCTTCGAAAGCGTCGGAACGGCTTTCTGGCCGGTAATGGCGGTAAGCTCGTTGATGGCGGTCTCGATGAGTTTCTTATCCTGTGTGGCAGCGCCGAGGCCCTGGTTGATAACAATCTTCTCAAGGCGGGGCACCTGCATCACTGACGAATAGTTGAACTCTTTCTGGAGTTCCGGAACTATCCTCTCCTTATAGTCTTTACCAAGTGTTGTTTCGCTCATTACTTAATCTCCTCTCCTGATTTCTTAGAATAACGTACGAGTTTGCCGGCATCGTTCAGCTTGCGGCCGATACGAGTGGGCTTGCCGGTCTTAGGGTCTACCACATTCAGGTTAGAGATGTGGACGGGAGCCTCGATTTTCACTATTCCTCCCTGAGGATATTTAGCATTGGGCTTCATGCTCTTCGAGACAATGTTGATGCCCTCCACGAGTGCGCGCTGTTTCTTAACAAGCACCTCGAGCACACGACCGGTCTTGCCCTTGTCGTCGCCGGCATTTACATAGACCGTATCGCCCTTCTTTATATGGAATTTTGCCATTTTACTTTTCGTTTTTTTAACTTGACATTAAAGCACCTCGGGCGCGAGCGACACAATCTTCATGTTTGTGGCACGGAGCTCACGGGCAACGGGGCCGAAAATACGGGTGCCGCGGATTTCACCGGCGTTGTTAAGCAACACACAGGCGTTGTCGTCGAAGCGGATGTAGCTTCCGTCGGGACGACGGATTTCCTTCTTCGTGCGGACCACCACAGCCTTCGAGACAGTGCCCTTCTTCACATCGGACGAAGGGATCGTGCTCTTCACGGTCACGACGATGATGTCGCCAACCGATGCGTAGCGACGGCCTGTGCCGCCGAGCACGTGGATGCAGAGCGCTTCCTTAGCGCCGCTGTTGTCAGCTACTGTAAGACGTGATTCAGTCTGTATCATAATTACTTAACTTTTTCAATGATTTCCACAAGTCTCCATCTCTTCGTCTTGCTCAGAGGACGGGTCTCCATCAGGCGTACGGTATCGCCTATAGAGCACTCGTTGTTCTCATCATGAGCATGATACTTCTTTGTCTTGTTGACAAATTTTCCATAAATCGGGTGCTTCTCTTTCCACTTGATTTCAACCGTAATGGTCTTGTCACATTTGTTGCTCGAAACAACCCCAATTCTTTCTTTTCTCAAATGACGTTTTTCTTCCATTTTTCTTAAATACTTTTTGGGATCAGTTGTTTACTACAGGAGCTGCTGCCTTGGCGGCAAGTTCCTTTTGGCGCAACACAGTCTTCAAGCGGGCAATCTCCTTACGATCTTTTGTAATCTTGGAGGGATTGTCGATGGGAGATATCGCGTGCGCTACTTTCAATTCACGATAAGCCTTCTCGCAAGCCTCGATCTGTGCCTGCAGTTCCTGAATGCTTAATTCCTTGATTTCTTCCTTTTTCATATTATTTATTTGTCTTTTGAGAGCCCGTTATAACTCCGGATTCGGAAAGGCTCCGGAGTTATAACGGAAAAACTCCGATTTTATTAGACGTTCTGGTTGGGATCGTAGTCGCGGCGAACCACAAACTTTGTGATCACAGGAAGTTTTTGGGCTGCCAGACGAAGTGCCTCCTTGGCGATATCGAATGGAACTCCCTCAACCTCAATAAGGATACGTCCCGGGGTTACAGGCGCAACGAACCCCTCGGGGTTACCTTTACCTTTACCCATTCGCACCTCGGCAGGCTTCTTGGTGATTGGCTTGTCCGGGAAAATGCGAATCCAAATCTGGCCTTGACGCTGCATGTAACGTGTCACCGCCACACGGGCAGCCTCAATCTGACGGCCGGTGATCCATTTCGACTCAAGTGTCTTGATGCCGAACGAACCGAAGGCGAGCTGGTTGCCTCTCTGGGCCTCACCTTTCATGCGGCCTTTTTGCGAACGGCGGTATCTGGTCTTTTTAGGTTGTAACATTGTCGGTCTTTCTTATTAACGGTTGTTGTTTTTCTTGTTGCGGAAACCGCCCTTACGACCGCCGCCCTGCGGACGGCCAGTCTCCTTCTGACCTACGGCATAGGCTGGAGCGAGCTCCTTCTTGCCATAAATCTCTCCTCGGCAAATCCACACCTTGATTCCGATGATTCCCACCTTCGTGAGAGCCTCGACGAGTGCATAATCGATGTCGGCACGGAGAGTGTGGAGAGGCGTACGACCTTCCTTAAACATCTCCGAGCGAGCCATTTCAGCACCATTCAGGCGGCCGCTCACCTGCACCTTGATGCCTTCGGCACCCATGCGCATGGTAGAAGCCACTGCCATCTTGACGGCACGACGGTAAGCCACTTTGTTTTCGATCTGGCGTGCGATGTTGGTAGCCACGATTTCAGCATCGAGTTCAGGACGCTTGATTTCGTGGATATTAATCTGCACGTCTTTGTCGGTGAGCTTCTTGAGCTCGTCCTTCAAATCGTCAACATCTTTTCCACCCTTGCCGATAACCATACCGGGACGGGAAGTGCAGATAGTAACGGTGACCATCTTGAGCGTACGCTCGATTATGATTCTCGAAACGCTTGCCTTTGCAAGACGAGTGCGGAGATACTTACGGATCATTGAGTCCTCGAGGAGGGTCTCGCCGTATTTCTTTCCGCCATACCAGTTTGAGTCCCAACCGCGGATAACGCCCAAACGGTTGCTGATCGGATTAACTTTCTGTCCCATCTTTCAATCAAGCTTTTTCGTTATTAATAGTATCGACAAACAATGTCACATGGTTAGAACGCTTGCGGATACGGTAGCCGCGGCCCTGGGGCGCGGGACGGAGACGCTTGAGCATAGGAGCGCAGTCAACGAAGACTGTCTTCACACAGAGCTCACCGGCCTCTGCCTTACGTTCGTTTTTCTGCTCCCAATTGGCGATAGCGCTACGAAGCAACTTCTCGACCTTGCGGGCAGCCTCCTTATTGGAGAATTTAAGGATGCCGAGAGCCTTAAACACTTCCTCGCCGCGGATCATATCCACCACGAGGCGCATCTTGCGGGGCGATGACGGCACATTATGCAGCTTTGCGAAATATTCGCTCTTGCGAGCCTCTTTGATGGCGTCGGCTGCTTTTCTTTTTCTTACACCCATTGTATTTATTTGCTATTTTTTTTGACTGTTGTTATTTGCGGGGCGGCAATTATTTCTTCTTATTGCCTGCGTGGCCGCGGAATGTGCGCGTAGGCGCGAATTCGCCAAGCTTATGGCCCACCATGTTCTCTGTCACATAGACGGGGATAAACTTGTTGCCGTTGTGCACTGCAAATGTGTGGCCTACGAAATCAGGGGAAATCATAGACGCACGGCTCCAGGTCTTGATAACTGACTTTTTGCCGCTTTCGTCCATGGCTGCGACCTTCTTCTCCAGCTTCACACTGATAAACGGTCCTTTTTTAAGCGAACGACTCATAATTGACTTCTTTTAATCAAATTTACTTTTTCCTTCTTTCAATGATATACTTCGAAGAGTGCTTCTTCGGCGAGCGTGTCTTCAAGCCCTTTGCATAAAGGCCTGTACGCGAACGGGGATGTCCACCAGACTGACGGCCCTCGCCACCACCCATCGGGTGATCGACAGGGTTCATAACCACACCACGGTTGTGCGGGCGGCGGCCAAGCCAACGAGAACGTCCGGCTTTACCGCTCTGCTCGAGGGCATGGTCGGAGTTGCCGACAACGCCCACCGTAGCACGGCAGGTGAGAAGCACTTTCCGGGTTTCTCCGGAAGGCAATTTGATTATCGCATAGTCTCCCTCGCGGGATGTGAGCTGAGCGAACGTTCCGGCTGAACGTGCCATAGCGGCACCCTGGCCAGGACGAAGCTCTATACAATGGATAAGAGTACCTACAGGTATCTTCGACAAAGGAAGGCTGTTGCCCACCTCAGGAGCGGCATTCTCCCCGCTCATGACTGTCTGGCCCACCTCAAGTCCGTTAGGAGCGATCATGTAAGCCTTCGAGCCATCCTGATAATAAAGCAGCGCGATGCGTGCCGAACGGTTGGGATCATATTCGATGGTCTTCACAACTGCCGGTACGCCGTCGTTGGTTCTCTTGAAATCAACGAGACGCAATTTTCTCTTATGACCGCCGCCACGGTAACGGGTTGAAAGATGACCCGAAGAGTTGCGGCCGCCTGTGGAACGCTTGCCCACAGTAAGAGACTTTTCTGGTGTGATTTTCGAGACTTTCTTTACGCTCTCGCCACCCTCGGCGGGCTTGGCTATGGCGATCTCATTGCGGAACACACCAATAATCTTGTGTCTTTGCCCGGGGGTAACGGGCTTAAATTTTCTTACTGCCATCTGATTTAAATGTTGCTATAGTAATCTATCTTCTGTCCTTCTGCCACAGTCACGTATGCCTTCTTGAAGGCCGGTTTCTGACCGCGGATGAGCCCTCCCTTGGTGTAACGCTGTTTGCGCTTGCCGGCATAGAGGGCGGTGTTTACTTTCACGACGCGAACATTGTAGAGTTTCTCCACAATATCCTTAATCTGGAATTTGTTGGCGTCGGGAGACACAGCAAATGTGTAGCAATTCTGCTTCTCGCTGTAGGCGGTTGCCTTTTCCGTCACAAGGGGTTTGATCTGAATATCCATTTTCTATATCTCCTTATTTTAGAAGTTCTCGTTGATCAGCTCCACGCTGCCCTCGGTCATGAGGATGGCGTCATTGTTGAGCAAAGTGTAGGCGTTCAGGTCGGCGGCCTGCTGCATGAGAGCGTTAGGCACGTTGCGAACTGAAAGAAGCACGTTATTGTCAAGGTCGTTCATCACGAGAAGAGTTTTCTTCTCTTCAAGCTTGAAGCTCTTGGCGATGTTGACCCAGTCTTTTGTGCAAGGTTTCTCAAAATTGAAGTTCTCGATAACGAAGATGCTTCCTGCCTGAGCCTTCGATGTGAGGGCAATCTTGCGGGCAAGCTGCTTCATTTTCTTGTTGAGCTTCGTACGGTAGTCACGCGGACGCGGGCCAAACACTGTAGCGCCTCCGCGGAGAAGGGGCGAATTGATGTCGCCACGGCGAGCGCCGCCGCCGCCCTTCTGACGGCCGAGCTTGCGCGTTGAGCCTGAAATCTCGCTACGCTCCTTGCTTTTGTGGGTGCCCTGACGCTGGTTGCCCAAGAACTGTTTAACGTCGAGATAGATAGTGTGGTCGGCGTTGCCTTCGCTCAAATCGCGTGCAAACACTGCATCATTGAGAGTGATTTTGCGTCCTGTGTCTTCTCCTTTGATGTTATATACTGCTACTTCCATTATTTCTCAACTATAACGATTGAACCTTTGGCTCCGGGGATGGAACCCTTTATCATTAACAAATTGTGCTCGGGAAGCACCTTGATCACCTGGAGATTCTGCACAGTCACACGCTCGTTGCCCATCTGTCCTGCCATGCGAAGTCCCTTGAACACTTTCGCGGGATAAGAGCAGGCACCGATTGAACCCGGCGCACGGAGACGGTTGTGCTGGCCGTGTGTTGACTGGCCTACGCCACCGAATCCATGACGCTTCACAACGCCCTGGAAACCTTTACCCTTGCTCGTGCCCACTACATCCACGAAGCCTCCCTCCTGGAAGAGATCGACAGTGAGAGTGGAGCCAAGCTCCGGCATGGTCTCAAATGATTTGAACTCGGCCAAGTGACGCTTGGGAGTTACTCCTGCCTTTGCAAAGTGGCCGGCCTCGGGCTTGTTGGTATGTTTCTCCTTTTTGTCTTCGAAACCTACCTGGACAGCCTCATAGCCGTCTTTCTCCACTGTCTTGATCTGAGTAACCACACAAGGACCTACTTCGATAACAGTGCACGGAACATTCTTTCCGTCGGCACTGAAAACGGATGTCATTCCGATTTTCTTTCCTAATAATCCTGGCATTTCTTACTTTGATTTATTTATTGCCGGGACACGCCCGGCTGTTGTTTTATATTGTTGTTTCCGGTCTCATCCATCCCCCGTTCCATATAACGGAACGGGAGACGGCTATATTGTTCAGACCTTGATGCTTACGTCAACACCGCTGGGAAGTTCGAGCTTCATGAGAGCGTCAACGGTCTTCGACGTCGAGCTGTAGATGTCGATAAGACGCTGGAAAGATGAAAGCTGGAACTGCTCACGGCTCTTCTTGTTTACGAAGGTTGAGCGGTTGACGGTGAAGATGCGCTTATGTGTGGGAAGTGGAATCGGACCGCTGACCACCGCACCTGTCGATTTTACCGTCTTCACGATCTTCTCTGCCGACTTATCGACAAGATTGTGATCGTAAGATTTGAGTTTGATTCTGATTTTCTGATTCATATTATGAATTGGCTTTATTATTTCAATAGATCAACTCTGCCCTGGCATTCGGTAAGGACGTTTTTCGCGATTGAGTTGCTTACCTCTGCATAGTGGCTGAACGACATTGTGCTGGTGGCACGTCCGGAAGTGATGGTTCGCAGTGCGGTAACATAACCGAACATCTCTGCGAGCGGAGCCTTGGCCTTAACGATGCGGGCACCGCTGCGGCTTGTCTCCATACCCTCTACCTGACCGCGACGCTTGTTAAGGTCGCCGATTACGTCACCCATAGACTCCTCGGGAGTCACCACCTCGATTTTCATGATAGGCTCCATCAGAACCGGGCCTGCCTTCTCCGAACCCTTCTTGAAAGCCTGGATAGCGCAAAGCTCGAACGAAAGCTGGTCGGAGTCAACGGGGTGGAAGCTACCGTCAAGGAGAGTCACTTTAAGACGCTCTACGGGATAGCCTGCGAGCACACCGTTCTTCATTGCAGACTGGAAACCTTTCTGAACGGAAGGTATATACTCCTTAGGCACGTTACCGCCCTTGACTTCATCGATAAACTGGAGGCTGCCTTCGAAATCGTCGTCAGCAGGTTCAATGCGGACGATGATGTCGGCAAACTTACCGCGACCACCGGTCTGCTTCTTGAACACTTCTCGAAGTTCTACAGGTTTGGTGATTGCCTCTTTGTAGGTCACCTGAGGACGACCCTGGTTGCATTCTACCTTGAACTCACGACGCAGACGGTCGATGATGATGTCGAGGTGAAGCTCACCCATACCGCTGATGACGGTCTGGCCGGTTTCCTCATTAGTCTCAACACGGAAAGTGGGATCCTCCTCGGCAAGTTTCTGAAGACCTACGCCAAGTTTGTCGAGGTCTTTCTGTGTCTTGGGTTCTACGGCTATACCGATAACGGGATCAGGGAATTCCATAGCCTCAAGCACGATGGGTGCATTCTCGTCGCAAAGCGTGTCGCCGGTGCGGATATCCTTGAAACCAACGCCGGCACCGATATCGCCGCAGCCGATAACCTCTTTCGGGTTCTGCTTGTTGGAGTGCATCTGGAAAAGACGGGAGATTCTCTCCTTCTTTCCGGAACGGCTATTGAGCACGTAGCTTCCTGCCTGAATGTCGCCTGAATACACGCGGAAGAAGCAAAGACGTCCCACATAGGGGTCTGTCGCAATCTTGAACGCAAGCGCACTCATAGGAGCCTCGGGGCTCGGCTCGCGGGTCTCGATTTCGTCAGGGTCGCCCACTGCGTGACCTTCTACCGCACCTGCATCCTCCGGAGAAGGAAGATAAGCGCAGACAGCGTCGAGAAGGGTCTGAACACCTTTGTTCTTGAACGAAGAACCACAAATCATCGGATTTACCGCCATAGAGAGAGTAGCCTTGCGGATAGCGGCCTTGACCTCATCTACAGTAATCGCGGAGGGGTCGTCAAAATATTTCTCCATGAGCACCTCGTCAAACTCGGCAAGGGTCTCAAGCATCTTGTCTCTCCATTCCTCTGCCTCTTCAAGAAGATTGGCGGGAATTTCCTCCACACTGTATTCAGCGCCCATGGTCTCGTCGTGCCAGAAGATAGCCTTCATCTGCACAAGGTCAACGACTCCTTTGAAAGTCTCCTCTGCACCGATGGGAATCTGAATGGGGAGAGGGGTTGCGCCAAGCACTTCACGCACCTGACGGACAACTTCGAAAAAGTTCGCGCCCGAACGGTCCATCTTGTTGACATAGCCGATACGGGGCACATTATATTTGTCAGCCTGACGCCATACGGTCTCCGACTGAGGCTCCACGCCACCTACCGCACAGAAAGCGGCAACGGCGCCGTCAAGCACACGGAGCGAACGCTCCACCTCTACGGTGAAGTCAACGTGCCCCGGGGTGTCAATCAGGTTGATTTTATATTTATTGTCGTTATAATTCCAGAAAGTGGTGGTGGCGGCGGAAGTGATGGTAATGCCTCGCTCCTGCTCCTGCTCCATCCAGTCCATGGTGGCCGCGCCATCGTGAACCTCACCGATCTTGTGCGTAAGGCCCGTATAGAAGAGGATACGCTCCGATGTAGTGGTCTTTCCGGCATCGATGTGAGCCATGATGCCGATGTTTCTGGTTAAATTAAGATCGTCGTGTTTAGCCATTTTAAATATCAATATTAAAATCTGAAGTGTGCGAAAGCGCGGTTAGCCTCAGCCATGCGGTGCATATCCTCTTTTCTCTTGAATGCACCACCCTGGTCATTGAAGGCATCGACAATCTCAGCGGCAAGCTTATCTGCCATAGTCTTTCCTCCACGCTTGCGGGCGAAGATGATAAGATTCTTCATTGATATTGATTCCTTGCGGTCGGCTCTGATTTCGGTAGGAACCTGGAAGGTGGCACCGCCCACACGGCGTGACTTCACCTCCACCTGGGGAGTAACATTCTCAAGCGCTTTTTTCCAAATCTCAAGCGCGCTCTTCTCCTCGTTCGGCAACTTGGCCTTCACGGTCTCGAGTGCCGTATAGAAAATCGTATATGCCGTGTTCTTCTTTCCATCATACATAAGATGGTTCACGAACTTGGTCACTCTGACATCGTGAAACACGGGATCGGGCAGTGTAACCCTTTTCTTTGGTTTTGCTTTTCTCATTGTTGTTGTTTAATTAATGTGTTGCGGTTGTTTGGAATCTTCAACGCCGGCTCTCTTGCCGCCGTTTACTCAACCATTCGCCACGACATATCCGCTGTTTCTAAAATAAATCATGGCGAAGAAAAAGACCACCGGTCAGTTATTACTTCTTGGCAGCCTTGGGACGCTTGGCTCCATATTTGGAACGACGCTGCGTACGGCCCTGCACACCGGCGGTGTCAAGCGTGCCGCGCACGATGTGATAACGCACACCCGGAAGGTCTTTCACACGACCGCCGCGCACCATCACAATTGAGTGTTCCTGAAGGTTGTGGCCCTCGCCCGGAATGTAGGAGTTCACCTCCTTGCCGTTAGTGAGACGCACACGCGCCACTTTACGCATAGCCGAGTTAGGCTTCTTGGGAGTGGTCGTGTAAACACGAACGCAAACTCCACGGCGCTGCGGACATGAATCCAAGGCAGGCGATTTGCTCTTGTCCTTAAGAGCCACGCGTCCTTTTCTTACTAATTGCTGAATCGTTGGCATTCTTAGTCTCTAAAAAATTTGATATTGTTTATATTGTAGTTTCCTTCGCCTATACCCCTTCATACGCCAACACGCAAACCAAACTGCTGAAATTCAACCGCTTAGTCCACCGTCACAGAAGAGGCTGCTCTAAAAACTTTGCAAAGATAATGAAAATTAAGCTATTACACAAATATCAAGCTAAAAAAAATTGTAAATATCGATATTTTAACACGCGCCACGCCGGGGAACGCAAAACACTCGCTTAAACCGAATCGTTTTCTCACGCTTTTTACCAGATAAAAAAAACTGCAAAGACATCTCCCACTCACACGGAAAGAGATTTTTAACGCCATTTTTATTTGACAATATTCATAAAAGTGTTACTTTTGCACATTATTGACATTTCTGAGCAAACACAAAACCGAAAACAATACACTCTCTCCACATACAATCATGGAAAATCAAATAACCACATACCTTTTCGACACGCAGGAGGGCCATGAACGGCTGCTCCCGTTAAGTTTCACCCGTCCGGTTGCAGACTTCAGGATAGGCATCACCACCATAAGAGAAAAATGGGAGACAATGCGCCCCGCCTGCTACAGATACCTTCCCGCCGAATATCTGCGCGAAAAATTCGGAGATGTCAACGACCCGGAAGAAGAAGCACTTTTCATTTCGGGGTCGCTCCTGCCCTCCTTCGAATTAATAAAAGAAATAGACGCACTGCATACGGGCGAAGCGTTGACCGACGGAGAATCGGCAATCGCCTTCAGGGGCACATACAGCAAACTCCTCTCACACGAATGGGTTGCAAAAAGGCTTTCGGAAGACTCATACCGTATTATCAGACATGCGTTCGACGTGTTTCTCCAAAATCCCTCACAAATAGAAGCAGATTTCTTCCGACTCACATGCGGAAGGGAGTCGCAGCCCCTCGACGAATCAAACAAAGTGATAGGCGCGCTTACCGACAGGGAGGGACGCCAGATGCTCTTCATAGAAGAAGGCGCGAGGGTGGAAGGAGCCATCATCAACCTGACAAGAGGCCCCGTATATATCGGCAAGAATGCGGAAGTGATGGAAGGTTCATTGCTGCGCGGACCGCTCGCACTCTGCGCGAACGCAAAAATCAGGATGGGATCAAAAATCTATGGGGGCTGCACATTCGGACCTTATTGCAAGGTGGGAGGAGAAATCGACAATTCGGTATTATTCGGTTTCAGCAACAAAGCCCACGACGGATACCTCGGCAATGCCGTGGTCGGAGAATGGTGCAACATCGGGGCTGGAGTCAACGCCTCCAACCTTAAGAACGACTATTCCAAAATCCGCGTCTGGAACTATCATACCCATACATTCATGCGCACCGACCTACAGTTTTGCGGTCCCATCATAGGCGACCACACCAAGATAGGCGTAAACTGCATGCTGAATACCGCCACGGTTCTCGGCGTAGGCGTCAACCTCCACGGCGCAGGCTTCCCGAGAGTATTCGTACCAAGCTTCAGCGAGGGAAGCCCAACTACTGGATTCACCAATGTCCCGATGAAAAAATTCAACGATATAGCCGAACGCGTCATGTCACGCCGCAACCTCAAACTCACCGACACGGACCGGAAAATATATGAAAAGGTCTATCAGGTAGCATCCACTTTCAAAGGATAAAGACAAGAACCTATTCCACCTCAGCCGTCCCCGCAAGGTTAATAAAAAAAGCAGGGACGGCTTTTTATTAACCTATAACTAAAAAACAAAAACGGCAGATTGTTTCACAACATTCCACCGTTCTGTGATTTTGTAGACTGTCATACTTTCACAAGCTTGAGTTGCCTAACTCAACCACTAACTTACAATTTATATCACTATTACTTAAAAAGCTTTTTGACTTGCCATTTTTCACTGCCGCAGGACTTACGAAAAGTCCTTGCGGATAATCTCACTGCAAAATTATAAATTAATTTTTATTCCACAAAATTTAAAACTGTTTTTCTTACACACAAAGCCATTTTACACCAAAAAAGCCCCTTTTAAGCCATTATATAGAACATTTTCCGCTTTCAAAAGCATAAAAAAACAAAACTTGCATCCAACTTTCGGCATTTATCGCCATACCATAATATACAAAATTGTTGCAAACTCACTTTTTATTATTTAACTTTACAATCTCATTTAAACCATCAGACAATGCAAAAGAAAAACCTTGAATATATCGCACGGCTACGTGAAGCCATGAAAAAACAAGGAATCGATGCCGTAGTGGTCTCCGGCACCGACCCTCACCAATCCGAACTTCCACCCCACCATTGGAGAGGACGCGAATGGCTCACCGGATTCTGGAGCGGAAACGGAACAAACGGCACGGCCGTCGTCACAGCCGACAAAGCCCTTTGCTGGACCGACTCCAGATATTTCATCCAGGCCACCGAACAACTCAAAGGCACCGGATTCTCAATGATGAAGGAAGACGGGCCCGAAGCCGTTGACCTCATCGACTGGCTCGTGGAAAACATGAACGAAGGCCAGACCGTAGGCATCGACGGCATGACATTCTCTATCGCATACGCGCAACGCATGCAGCAGGAACTCTCTGACAACGGCATAAAATTCAACGATAATTTCCCGCAGTTCGATTTCATTTATCCGGACCGCCCGGAGCGTCCCAAAAACAAACTTTTCATCCACGATGAAAAAATCGTGGGAGAAACGGTCGCTTCCAAGATGGAAAGGATAGAGACGGAAATCAAAACGGAACTCGCCAACGCGGTGCTTCTCTCATCGCTCGACGACATCGCATGGGCCACCAACCTACGCACCGCAGGCGACATTTCCTTCTCCCCGATTTTCGTATCATATCTTTTTATAAGCGCCGACCGCAAAATACTCTTCATCGACGAAGAAAAAATAACAGACGAAGTGAAATGCCACCTCGATAAATATAATATAGGAGTGATGCCATACGACGGCGTGCTCAATTTCGTGGCGGCGCTACCCAAAGATTGCCGTCTGCTCATCGACCCGGCAAAGACAGCTCGCGGAGTCTATGACAAAATCGGATGCACATCGGTGTTCGGAGGAGCGGGCATAGCCAAGTTGAAAAGCGTGAAAAACGACACCATGCTCGCCAATCTTTCCACCGCTATGGAGAAAGACGGCGTGGCCCTGACACGTTTCTTCATGATGGTGGAGAAGGACTACCCCTCCGGCAAGCTTACGGAAGTAGAACTCGGCAAGCGTCTGCGCGACCTTCGCCTTGCCGACCCTTCATGCGTTGACGAGAGCTTCGCACCCATCATAGGCTGGAACGAACACGGTGCAATCGTGCATTACGAGGCCACCGAAGAGACCGACGTCGCCATCACCGGAGACGGCCTGCTCCTTGTCGATTCGGGAGGCCAATACGTATTCGGCACCACCGACATCACAAGGACCGTAGCCCTCGGCACCCCCACCGACGAACAACGCCATGACTTCACGCTCGTGATGAAAGGCCACATCGCCCTATCTTCCATCAAGTTCCCCGAAGGGACACGTGGGGCGCAGCTCGACGTGCTTGCACGCCAGTTCCTCTGGAACGACGGCAAAGCCTATTACCATGGCACAGGGCATGGCGTAGGGTTCTTCATCAACTGCCACGAAGGGCCCCAGAGCATCCGCCTGAACGAAAACCCCACGCCCCTCGTCCCGGGTATGATTACAAGCAACGAACCGGGACTTTATATAGAAGGGAAATACGGCATCCGCTGTGAAAACCTTGTGGTGACCGAACCATGGAAGACAACCGAATTCGGACGCTTCATGCAATTCAAGGACATGACGCTTTTCCCGTTTGACATCAATCTTTTCAATACGGCGGAAATGTCAGATGCTGAAATCGAATGGGTCAACGACTACCACATAAAAGTACGCGATAGGCTCACCCCGCTCCTCTCTGCGGAAGAAGCGGAATGGCTTAAGGCGAAAACGCAACCGCTTATAAAGAAATAAAAACAACTCGACATAAATATGGCAATCATAAAATCTGTCAGGGGATTCACCCCTGAAATCGGCAAAGATTGTTTCCTTGCCGACAACGCCGTTATTATCGGCGACGTGATAATGGGCGATGAATGCAGCGTATGGTTCTCCACCGTGCTCCGCGGCGACGTCAACTCCATCCGCATCGGCAACCGTGTCAACATACAGGACGGCAGCGTGTTCCACACCCTTTATCAGAAATCGACCATAGAAATCGGCGACGACGTTTCGATAGGACATAACGTAGTGATACACGGAGCGAAGATTCGCGACTACGCCCTTATCGGCATGGGCGCCGTAGTGATGGACGATGCAGAAGTAGGCGAAGGTGCCATCGTGGCAGCCGGGGCTATCGTGCTAAGCAAAACAAAAATCGGAGCCCATGAACTTTGGGCAGGCACCCCCGCCAAATTCGTAAAAATGGTGGAACCGGCCAAGGCCAAGGAGATGAACGAGAAAATCGCCCGCAACTACCTTATGTATTCCAAATGGTATGAAGAATAATCCTGCCGGGATTATACCGCTACCCTGCTTTCACGACCACCGTGGTTCGCTCACGGTGGTCGAACAGCAAAGGGCCGTTCCCTTTTCAATCGAAAGGGCATTCTGGATATTCGGCGTGCCTTCCGGACGCGGACGCGGCGGACATGCCCACCGCCTCCACACACAACTGCTCGTGGCTGTCAGCGGCAGCTTCACCGTTATTCTCGACGACGGCGAAAACTCATGCACATACCATCTCGACAAACCGTCTGAAGGCTTGCTCGTGCCGCCTGGAATATGGAACATCCTCGAAAATTTCTCGGAAGGGGCCGTATGCCTCGTGTTGGTCTCCGGTCCGTATGACGAAAGTGAATACATCAGAGAATACGACGATTTCCAAAATTTTACCAAAAAGAACCCTTGAATGCCCCACACCAGATGCCTGCTTTTGAAATCATACCCTACCGTCCTGATTTGAAACGGGAATGGGACGCTTTTATCGACCGTTCGAAAAACGCCACCTTCCTCTTCAAGCGCGACTACATGGACTATCATGCCCACCGCTTCACCGACCACTCATTTCTGTTTATGCGCGATGGAAAACCGACGGCTCTCCTCCCGGCATCCATCGACGGGCATACGGTGTCGTCTCACGGAGGGCTTACATATGGCGGACTGCTAACCGACCGGAAAGCAACAGGGGAAGACGTGCTCCAGATGTTCACCCTTTTAAAAAGCCATCTGCTCGGAGAAGGGACGGAACGGCTCGTTTACAAGCCGGTGCCGCATATCTACCACCGTATCCCTGCGGAAGAAGATCTGTACGCGCTTTTCCGAATCGGTGCGACACTTGACGCCAGGCTGATATCATGCACAATCCGGCAAGACGAGCGGATAAAATTCCGAGACATCCGAAAATCGGGAATCCGAAAAGCCCGCAATATAGGGATAACCCTAAACGAAACCGACGAGTTCTCCGCATTCTGGAATATTCTTGAAGACAACTTAATGTCGAAATACGGTGCCATGCCTGTTCACAGTCTTGCTGAGATTTCAATGCTTTCGAAGTCGTTTCCCTCCAACATCAAGCTGCATCAGGCTTCGCTCGGAAATAAGGTTCTCGCAGGTGTCGTTATTTACCTTTGCGGCAACGTAGCCCACACGCAATATATCTCGGCCTCGGGCGAAGGAAAGGAATCGGGTGCGCTCGACCTCCTTTTCGACCACCTCATCAACGACGTCTATCGAGATGTGGAATATTTCGACTTCGGCACCTCCAATGAAAAAGGGGGCACCGTGCTCAACGGGAACCTCCTCTATCAGAAAGAAGGGTTCGGCGGCAGAGCTATCTGCTACGATACCTACACGGTTGACCTAAAACAAACTCCAGATGATAAAATTTCTTGACCTCCGGAAAGTCACCGACCTCCATGGCGCTGAAATAGAAGAAGCCGTCATGCGCACCGTAAAATCGGGGTGGTATCTTCTCGGCGAGGAAACAAATGCGTTCGAACGGGAATATGCCGCATATATCGGCACACGCCATGCCGTAGGCTGCGCCAACGGGCTTGACGCGCTGACCTTGATTCTGCGTGCCTACATGGAGATGGGTCTGATGCATACGGGCGACGAAATAATCGTCCCTTCCAACACATATATCGCCTCCATTTTGGCCATATCGCGCAACGGACTTGTGCCTGTGCTTGCCGAACCGGACCCAACGACATGCCAGATTTCTTCCGACGAAATCGAAAAAAACATAACTCCGAAGACAAAAGGCGTGATGATCGTTCACCTCTACGGCCGATGTGCCTACACCGACAGGATAGGTGAAATCTGCGCGAGCAATAATCTGAAGCTTATCGAAGACAACGCGCAGGCCCACGGATGCATATTCCATGGGAAACGCACAGGTAGCCTCGGCGATGCAGCAGGCCACAGTTTCTATCCCGGCAAAAATCTCGGAGCCTTGGGCGACGGCGGCGCCGTCACTACCGACGACACCACCCTTGCCGACACCATCAGGGCGCTCGCCAACTATGGTTCACAAAAAAAATACATATTCAAATATAAAGGCATCAACTCAAGGCTCGACGAAATACAGGCAGCCGTCTTGAGAGCGAAACTCCCCCATCTCGACGACGACAACTTCCGACGCAAGGAAATAGCCCGAAAATACATGGAAGGAATCACAAACCCGGCGATTAAGATTCCGGAAATCAAAGATTGGGACTCAAACGTATTCCATGTGTTTCCGGTCTTCACCGACCATCGCGACCAACTCCAGAACTATCTTTCGGAGCATGACATACAGACCCTCATCCACTACCCCATCCCTCCACACCGCCAAGAATGCTACAAAGAATGGTCTGCCAAATCGTTCCCGATAAGCGAACGTCTCCACGCCACCGAACTCTCCCTACCCATATCTCCCTGCCTCACCTCCGAAGAAGCCGACACAGTCATCTCCACCCTCAACAGATGGGGCTGGAATTAAATATATCGTTATTTTTTAAATAAATTTGGTGTAAAATTTTGTCAAACAAATAAGTTTGACTAATTTTGCAACCGCAAATACCCTGTCGGCACCGTTGCCGCAGGCTTTGCGTGATATTAACCAGATAAAAATTAACAACAAAGTAACTCATAACAAATGATTATCGTACAAGTAAAAGAGGGCGAGAACATTGAGAAAGCACTCAAGAAATTCAAACGTAAATTTGAAAGAACCGGCATAGTTAAAGAACTGCGCAGCCGTCAGGCATTCGAGAAGCCTTCAGTCACCAATCGCAAGAAGATGATCAAGGCTGCCTACGTTCAGCAGCTTCGTCAGGCCGAGCAGTAATCGCGCCTTCCCGACACTTCGTCGCGATCAGATCACTTTGACGCGCCACGCCGAAAGGCTATGCGGACAATTATCCGGCTCCCGTCGTTTTCTTCGACCGGAGCCGATTTTATTTATACCTCCACCGCCATGTATATCTCCGATTTCGTTTCTTACCTCCGCTACGAACAAAATCGCTCGCCGCTCACCGTGGAAGCCTACGAACGCGACCTGCTCCAGTTTATCGACTGGCTCACCTGTTTCCATCCCGAACGCTTCGACCCACGCGACGTAACGCTCAACGACATCCGTGCATGGCTCACCAGCCTCGCACGCACCGACAACACTCCCCGCACTTTGAGGCGCAAAGCGCAAAGTCTCAGAGCTTTTTTCCGTCACCTTCTCAAAAAAGGGGCAATCACAATAAACCCCGCCGCCGACCTCTCACTTCCAAAACTGCCCAAACGTCTCCCTGACGTGGTACGCGCAGACGAAATCGAAAGCATCCTCTCCCCGATGGACGAGGCCTTGGCCGAGACCCCCGACAACGAAACGCTCGTAAGAGACGACCTAATCGTGGAGATGTTATATACCCTCGGCATCAGGCGGGCGGAACTCATGGCCATCAGCGACTGCGACATAAGCCCTTCCGCAGGAGAAATAAAAATCACCGGAAAAAGGGCCAAACAACGTGTCGTGCCCGTCCCCGCCAAGCTCATGCAAAAAATAGAGCTATGGCAGAAACTTCGTGATTCGCTATGGGCCGACCTTCCATCGCCCACGCCATTACTTATGGTGAAAGGGAAACGGATAACGCCCCAACAGATATACCGCTCCGTCAAAAAAACGCTGGCATCGTCGTCTGCACGCAAAAAAAGCCCACATGCCCTCCGCCATTCCTTTGCCACCGCCATGCTCAACGAAGGGGCCGACATAGACTCCGTAAAGGAATTTCTCGGCCATGCCTCCCTCTCCACCACCCAGATATACACCCATATTTCTTTCGCCGAAATGAAACAGGCCTACACCTTAGCACATCCCAGGGCAAAAAAAAAGAACCAGGATTAAAAATTTTATGCCCGTTTAAGCAATTTGTATCGATTTATTGTTTATCTTTGTAAACGAGTATTCACCCGTCGGCAGGAGTCTCTCTCCGGGCAAGCACGTCCGCTCCCCGCGACGACTCTTCAATAACCCATAAAACTCTAAGATTATGGAAGTACAGATTAAAGCGATCCATTTCGACATTTCCGAAAAACTCGTTGCTTTCGTCAACAAGAAAATCGAGAAACTCACACGACGTTACGACGTTATCACCGATGCGGAAGTCAACCTCCGACTCGTAAAGCCAGAGACAGCCAACAATAAAGAAGCAGGCATAAAGCTTTCTGTGCCCGGAAGCCCAGATCTTTTCGCATCCAAGACAGCCGACACTTTCGAGGAGGCCATCGACCTTTCGCTCGCTGCACTCGAACCCCAGCTCGAAAAATTGAAAGGCAAGAGCCGCGCAATCTGACAACCAGAAAAAACGACAACCTTCGCCCGTCTTCCATTTTCCATATCCGGAAGACGGGCTATGTTTTGAAACCGGCATGAAACAGCATCAGAACGCAACACCCGCACTTCCCGGCGCAAATAAAAAAAGAAACGTGATTATAATTTTTTCCGTCCTTGCGCTTGCCGTAGCCATCCTGCTTATCTTTTTCCTTCCGCTACTTTTTAAACAAGCCAAAGATGACGCCATAATCCGGATTCCCGTCAATGCAACCTCTGAAAATGTGAAAGACTCCATTTCTCGTTATCTTGGCGACGACTATGCCGCCCTTGTGATGAGGATGGCAAAAATCAACAGAACGGATTTCAGCAACCGCCACGGGGCATATCTCATTCCGGCAGGTACCTCCCCGATACGTGCGGAAAGAAAGCTTTCGAAGGGCGCCCAACAACCGCTCACCATCACCATCAACGGATTCCGTTCAATTACGTCGCTTTCGGATAGGGTGGCGCGCCGACTCGATTTCTCCGCCGATTCTCTATTGGAAACAGCCACAGGGAAAGAAATCCTCAATAAATACGGATTAACGCCACAACAGGCACTCGCCCTCTTCATCGACGATTCATACGAGGTCTATTGGTCGGCATCGCCCGAAACCCTTGTTAAAAAAATAGGCGACAACTACAATAAAGTGTGGAACGCCGAACGCCTGCGCAAAGCTTCGGAACTTGGGCTTACTCCCGCAGAAGTAATGACGGTTTGCTCCATTGTGGATGAAGAAAGCAACAAACTCGATGAAAAAGGGAAAATCGGGAGGCTCTACATAAACCGGGTAAAAAAAGGAATGCCCCTACAGGCCGACCCCACCATCAGGTTCGCACTCGACGACTTCACGATCCGTCGAGTGAAAGGAAACCACCTCAAGGTGGATTCACCTTTCAACACATATAAAAACAAAGGACTTCCCCCGGGCCCTATCCGCACTACAAGCGTGGCTACAATCGACGCCGTGCTTGATTCCCAACCGTCAACCCATCTATATATGTGTGCGAAAGAAGACTTCTCCGGCTACCATAATTTCGCCTCATCCTACTCTGAACATCAGGCGAACGCCCGCCGTTATCAGAAAGCCCTCGACAATCGTGGAATAAAATAGAGTTGCTTTCAAGTAGGAAATAATGGCCTTACGTGGAACCGGTCTTTCATGTTAAGCGTTTTTTAAGTAACTTTGCAAAAGTTTTTAAAACACACATGAATCCACGACTATATCTGCTGGCCATCGCCATTCTCATATATGCGAAAGCATCGGCAATTACCGCCGATGCGGATTCTGTTGTATTTCCGCATACCGACCTCGTCGAAATATCGAAAAAGTTAGAATCGCCATCCATTGCAACCGAGGTAAACGTACCGAAAGATGTGGCAATCCAACCCCTCCGGAAATCGAGGGAAGAACGGTGGTGGCTCAACCAACTGAGATACCATCATTCTCTGGACCTTAAAGACACAACAATCATTTATCCGCGATTCGTAAAATTTTGCATTGACGTATATAACTGGGGCGACACCTTCTTCAATTCCTACGATCCGGAATATGTGGTCGGCACGGGGAAAAGATGGAAAGCACGTATTGTCAACGACAACTGGGTTGACAGCTATGTCATGACGCTGCCTGAAAAATTGCAGGCAAACATGCTGAGCAACCTCTATGCCAACCTCGGTGGCTACATACAATATATGGCGGTCAGTGTCGGGCATACGGTTGACATTGGCAAATTTTTTGGCAATAACCCGCTCAATCATAAGAAATGGGAATTCGGTTTCAACTGCGCACGCTTTAACGCCGAAATATATTATCAGGAAAACACCGGAGGCACATATCTTAGAAAATTCGGAAAATACAACAACGGGCGTCTTTTCAAACAAGACTTCCCCGGCCTTGAGATGTATAACTTCGGAATCGAAGCAGTGTATTTCCTCAACAACAAACGCTATTCGCACGGAGCCGCCTATAATTTCTCGAAATACCAGAAAAGAAGCCAGGGGTCGTGGATCGCAGGGTTTTCATATTCCAATGTAAAACTCCGGTTTGACTTCTCAAAACTTCCCGCCGACCTCCTCCCCTACCTTACAATTCCGGCGGAATCCTACCTTTTCCACTACAACTCCTATTCCGCCGTTATAGGCTATGGTTTCAACTGGGTAATCAAGCCGAGACTACTTTACAATTTCACGGTGATGCCGGCATTCGGGGTGGGACATTGCTTTGAAGATTCGCTTGAAGGGGAGAAATACATGTTTGCCATGAGCATAGGTTCGCGCATGTCGCTCACCTACAACCTCGGCAACTGGTTTTTCAGTCTCATCGGCAAAATGAACGGACACTGGTACAAGAGCGGCACATACTCGCTCTTCAGTTCCGTGGAAAACTTCTCCGCCAACATAGGATTCCGTTTCTAACCGACATAAAACACAAAAAAATTGCCGGGCTCCATCGGAAAGCCCGGCAATTTCTATTTATTTTATAGACCTAAGTCTTTACTCTGCGTTTTCCTCGTTGTTGCGGGGAGTGAAGCGACGCTGACCACCGTCGCCTTCACGGCGTTGTTGACCGCCGAAGTTGTCGCGACGGGGACGGTTGTCGCCTCCTTCACGGCGGAATTCGCGACGCTGACCACCGAAGCCGTCACGACGGGGACGGTTGTCGCCTCCTTCACGGCGAGGACCACGGTCTCCGCCTTCGCGACGCGGACGGGCTTCACGCTCTACATAGCCTTCCGGCTTCTCTGTGAGCACCTTCATCGAAAGACGGTACTTGCCGGTTTTCTTATCAATCTCAATAAGTTTGACCGTCACCTTGTCGCCCTCCTTTATACCGCTCTGTTCCATGGTGTCAAGACGGTTCCATGAAATTTCGCTGATGTGGAGCAGACCGTCGCGTCCGGGCATGAATTCCACGAAAGCGCCGAAGTCAAGGATGGAACGCACGGTGCCTTCATACACCTCGCCCTCTTCGGGCTGCGCCACGATAGCCTTGATTTTCGCAAGGGCGGCATCGATGCTTACTTTGTCTTTCGAAGCGATTTCAACGCGGCCGATTCCAAGCTTTTCATCCTCGTCGATAGAAATGGTGGTGCCGGTTTCCTCCTGGATACCCTGGATGACCTTGCCCTGAGGACCGATAACAGCGCCGATGAGTTCTTTAGGAATCTCGAGGGTGACGATGCGGGGAACATGGGGCTTGTAGTCTTCACGGGGAGCGGGGATGGTCTCCTTGATGATATTGAGTATATGGAGCCTGCCCTGACGAGCCTGCTCGAGAGCCTTTTCAAGAATCTCATAGCTCAGACCGTCGCACTTGATGTCCATCTGGGTGGCCGTGATACCCTTCTCTGTTCCGGTCACCTTGAAGTCCATATCGCCAAGGTGGTCTTCATCGCCGAGAATGTCAGAAAGCACGGCATATTTCACGGCACCTTTATCGGAAATAAGGCCCATAGCCACGCCTGCAACCGGACGCTTCATCTGCACGCCTGCGTCAAGAAGAGCGAGGGTGCCGCCACACACGGTAGCCATTGAAGAAGAACCGTTGCTCTCGAGGATATCGCTCACAATACGGCAAGTGTAGGGGAAATTATCGGGGAACATCCTCTTCAAAGCCCTGTGGGCAAGATTGCCGTGACCAATTTCACGACGTCCCACGCCGCGCACAGGACGGGCCTCACCTGTAGAGAAGGGAGGGAAGTTATAATGAAGCAAGAAACGCTCTTTGCTCTGGTTGAGCACGTCGTCAACGATTTTCTCGTCGAGCGTAGTGCCGAGCGTAGCCGTCACGAGCGCCTGTGTCTCACCACGTGTGAAAATGGCTGCTCCGTGGGGGCCCGGAAGATAATCCACCTCACACCAGATGGGGCGGATTTCAGTGGTCTTACGGCCGTCAAGACGAATCCCTTCGTCGAGCACGCAGCGACGCATGGCCTCTTTTTCCACATCATGATAATAACGCTTCACCATGGCCTCGCGCTGCTCGGGGGTATAGAGAGCGAGCTGCTCTTCGGTCATTTCCGGAAGGTTGAGGATATAATCTTCCACCACAGCCTTGAAGCTTTCGTTGCGCCATTGCTTGTCGGCGCTGCCTGTGCGTGCTATGGCGTAAGCCTTGTCGTAGCATTTCTCTTCCACGTCCTTGCGGAGAGCATCGTCGTTTACTTCGTGGTTATATTCACGCTTAACTTCCTTTTCAGCCTCCTTCATCAGCTCAAGCTGGGCTACGCAATGCTTTTTGATTTCATCGTGAGCCACTTTGAGGGCCTCGAGAAGTTCGGCTTCGGAAACCTCGTTCATTTCGCCCTCCACCATCATGATATTGTCGTAGGTGGCGCCGACCATAAGCTCTATGTCGGCACGCTCCATCTGGTCGAATGTAGGATTAATCACCCACTCTCCGTCAACACGGGCCACACGAACTTCGGAGATAGGTCCCTGGAACGGTATGTCGCTACACATCAGGGCTGCCGATGCGGCGATGCCGGCAAGCGCGTCGGGAGCGTCGTTTTCATCGGCCGAATATAGGGTAACGTTTACAAAAGTCTCTGCATGGTAGTTGTCAGGGAACAACGGGCGGAGCACACGGTCCACAAGGCGAGATGTCAGGATTTCGTAATCGCTTGCACGACCTTCTCTCTTGAGGAATCCACCCGGATAGCGGCCTATGGAGGAATATTTCTCTTTATACTCTACCGTGAGGGGCATGAAATCTACTCCCTCGTTAGCCTCCTTGGCAGAACATACAGTGGCCAAAAGCATGGTGTTGCCCATGCGCACTTCCACTGCGCCATCCGCTTGCTTGGCAAGCTTCCCCGTCTCTATTGTAATCTGACGGCCGTCGCCAAGCTCGATGGTCTTCTTAATTGGCTTTAACATAAAATTCTTTATTGTTTTTCTTCGCTGGGTAAAATTTGCGCAAAGTTAACATTTTTTTCTGTAAAAACCACAGATTCTTACTATATTTGCACCCCAAAACAGTAAATGAACACATGAAACTGAATTTTTCATACCTCGCAGGGTCTTGCCAGATGGCTCTAATAGCGTCCTGCATGATGCTCGCCTCGTGCGGCGAACCACATTTCAAAATCAAGGGAGAGATTGCAGGTGCCGACAATGCCCCGGTGCTCCTCGAGAAATCGGATTTCCACGGACGATGGATTGCGATAGATTCTACAAGAACCTCCTCTTCAGGCTCTTTCACCATTTCGCGACCGGCACCCGCCGCACCCGAGATTTTCCGTCTTGACCTCGGCGGACGTTATATATACTTTCCCATCGATTCGGTAGAGACCGTCACCGTCACTACCTCGGAAAAAGATTTCGGTCTGCAATACACCCTCGCGGGCACACCCAAAGCCGAAGCCATGGAGCGTTTCGACAAGGAGGTGATGGCGCTTCCAGCAGGCATTTCCCCCGACTCGCTCGACTCTTTCAAGAAAAATATTTTTTCAAAATATATCAAAGACGCCCAAGGCTCAATCGTAAGTTATTACGTGCTTACGAAAACCATCGGCGACAAACCTCTTTTCAACCCCGATAAAGACTACAAATATTTCGCGGCGGTAGCCACCGGATTCAAAGAACTTCGCCCCGACGACCCACGCACCGCCCTTCTTGAACAGACTTCGCTAAGCGCCATCAAACAGCGCAACGCCGAGCGTGGCACACACTTGCAAATCGAAGCACAGGAAATCAAAGTGCTCGACATCGAGCTCCCCGACGAAAACGGCACCACCCGGAAACTTTCAGACTATGTGGGAAAAGGGAAACCGGTCGTAGTGATGTTTACGGTTCTCACACATCCCGACGCCCCCGCCCTCAACATCGAACTTTCCAAACTTTATGCATCACAGGGTGGCAACGCCGAATTCTATCAGGTGTCGCTCGACCCCGACCAGTATTCATGGCGCGATGCCGCCGCCAATCTTCCGTGGGTGACTGTTTTCGACCCGGACGGACAATATTCGAAAGCAGCCAGGAGCTACAACGTTTCCGACATCCCGGTCTTCTTTATCTACAACCGTCAGGGAGAACTTGCCGCGAGGGCAGTGTCGGTTGATGAATTGCGTCGTCTTTTGTCTTCAATGTGATTTTATGAAAAAAATATTGGCAGCATCTCTCCTACTGTTGCCGTCAACCATCCTTGCCGGAGAACAACCTGAATTCAAGGTTGCCCCCTCCGGCAGGATTCTTATAGACGGCGCACTCTATGCCTCGCCTCAAAAGGAAAGCTTCCCCGACGGGATGGCGATTCCGGAAGTGCGTCTCGGAGCCAAGATGAGCTACGGGAAATGGAGTTCTAACATCGACGTGGCGTTCGCCTATTCCAAAATCGGATTGCGCAACATGTGGATTGAATACGGATTCGACAAGCACAACTCGCTGAGAATAGGAAATTTCATCCATCAGTATGGGCTTCAGTCAACGTCAGCATCGCTGAAAGTGACTTATGAACAACCCACGGCGTCGGCCCTTTACACACCGGGACTCCAACTGGGCGCCATGTACGTGCATTATTCTCCACGTTTCTATGCCGCCGCAAGCGCACATGTGGAAAGCAGCGCGCTCACACAGGCGGTAAACGCCCCGCTGTTCAACCAGCAAGGCTACGGGCTACTCACCCGTCTCGTTTATAGACATGTAAAAAACGACTCGCCGATATGGCACGTCGGGATAAGCGGAGGGTTCGCCACTCCCCAGAGGAGGGTGGAAGACAATGTGGATATACACGACGGCTTCACGATGTCGGCCAATTTCCCTACGAAAGTAGCACAGGTTTCAGCCATAGGCACAACCATCGACAAGGCGATGAACCTGTTTAAGTTCACGCCCGAACTTGTTGTTGCCCATAAACGCCTCGCATTCGAGGGGCAATATTTCTTTCAGCAGATAAACCGACGGGAAGGTCTTAATGCATTCCGATCGCAAAGCGGATACGCCACTCTGCGCGGATTGATTTGCGGCGGCGATTATTCCTACGTCTCATCGACAGCACAGCTGGCCGCCCCCAAGTCAAAGACTCTCGAATGCGTGCTCAACTACAATTATTCCACCCTCGTCGATGACAAGGCCGGAATATTCGGAGGAAGAAGCAATGTGGCATCGGTGACCTTCAACTATTATTTCAACCCTTATATTACGGCGCGTCTCAACTATTTTTACGCCCACACCTGGGACCGCGCGGGAGCTGATCCCATGACCCTCAACGGCTTTCAAGCCCGCTTGATGGTATTCTTCTGACAAGTGGTTGCTAACAAACATTCAATCTTCTAAAAGATGGCATTAGACTGGAAAGACGCTCTAAGCGCGCTCAGGAATTCGGGCGACATACCGGTTGACAACACCCCCGACCAACCGGAAGACGCTCCAACGGGAACGGAAGGAATTCAGAAAACCGCCCTGCATGTACTCATTGAAAAGAAAGGTCGCGGTGGGAAAACCGCCACCATCATCGAGGGGTTTGAAGGCTCCGGCGAGATGCTTGAGAAGCTTGCCCGCACATTGAAGCAGAAGCTCGGTACGGGCGGTTCGGCACGTGGCGGTGAAATATTGATTCAAGGCGACCGCAAGGCCGATGTGATTGCATTGCTCAAATCGTTGGGCTATAAAACAAAAGGCTGACACATGCTCCAACTCCAGCGCGCTTCAGCAGGCTCGGGAAAGACATATACGCTTGCAAAAAAATTCATCTGGTTTCTGATTGCAGTCAAGGAGCCGGGCAGACCTTGGCGGCTCCGTACGTCGCGCGAAATTTCCGACGGCTTGCCGAGGATTCTCGCCATCACCTTCACCAACAAGGCCACCAACGAGATGAAACAACGCATCGTGGAGAAACTCGCCGACATCGCGCGGGCCGACGGCTCCGAGCCCCTTGTGGAAAGCGAACTGCATAAAATAGCCTATCTGAAAGATTTCGCCGCCGACCTCGCCGCCGACCCCGTCACCGTAGGGAAAGCCGCCAGGACCGCACTTTCCGTCCTCCTCAACGAATATTCCGATTTTAAGGTTTCCACCATCGACTCTTTCTTCCAGACCATTCTACGCACTTTCGCCTACGAATCGAACCTGAACGATGCCTACCAGGTGGAAATCGACACCGATTTCCTTGCAGCAGCAGCCGTTGACGCCACCCTCGATGAAATCAACAACTCATCATCCCCTTCCGACGCTTCGTTCTGGATGACGGAACTGATGCGGGAACAAGCCGATGCCGGAAAGACCTCGTGGAATGTTTTCCAAAAAAGCCAGCGCGACGATTCCATATATACACGCCTTAAAAAATCGCTTCTCCGCCTTGAGAACGAGGATTTCAAAGGTATCCGCGACAAACTCGATTCATATTTCGACACTCCCGACGGTTCCGACCCGCTCAGGAGCGCATATCTCGGAATAAAGGAAAACGTAGTCAAGCCATTGATGGAGACCCTCGAAGAAGCCCGCAAACTTGCGGAAGAACTGCGGCGTCTTTTCATAGAGAACGGACTCGACATAAAATTGCAAGGACACCGATATCTTGCCGGGCACCTTGCCAAACTGCGGCAACTGCGTTTCGACCAGACATCTAAAAGCGGCATTTTCACCCCTCTCAAACTTGACGGCAAAGACTCGATTCTGAAAAAAGGTGAATCTTGCGGCGAAATCGCCCGACTCACCGATACAGCCTTCCGGATGTATCAAGCATATTCCCGTTGGCTGGAGCTTCGTGAAAGCCGTGAATGGAAACATTGGGCGCTATATGCCCCGCTCGTCCCTTATCTCGGCATGCTTGGCGAAGCGCGACGCAAGATGCACGAATATCTGGAGTCGAACAACACAATCCAACTCGGAGAAACCAACACCATGTTGCGCCGCATCATAGGCGACGACGATGCTCCATTCATCTACGAACGTCTGGGCACGGCCATAAACCATTACCTAATCGACGAATTCCAGGATACGTCGCGACTGCAATGGGGCAACCTCCTTCCCCTCCTCCGCGAGAGCGAAAGCCGTGCGGAAGACAATCTCATCATCGGCGATGCGAAACAAAGCATCTATCGTTTCCGCAACGCCGACCCTTCGCTCATCACCACGAGCGTTCCAAAAGAGTTTCCAGACCGCGTGGATGCCGGGATGTCGAAAGCCGACAACACCAACTGGCGTTCCGACCGCACCGTCGTGGAATTCAACAATTTCTTTTTCCATTCGCTCGTAGCCGAGCTGGCTGAAGAATCGCAAGGCACGATAGATTTCGCCGACCTCTACCGCAACGTCGCACAATATTCAAGCCATCGCGAAAGGCGTGGATATGTGGAGGTAAACTTCCTTTCCGCGCCCGACGATGAAGACATGGCTCCCGGCGACGACAAACTCACTAAAGAGGAATATCTGAGGCGCAGCGCACTCCAAAGGATAGGCCCGCTTGTGGCATCCCTTATAGGGCGCGGATACGCCCAGCGTGACATTGCACTGCTCGTTGGCACCAACCAGCTTGCGAAAGAGGTGATAGCTTCCCTCGTGGCATACAATGCCGCACTTCCAAAAGGGGAAAAACGCATCGAATTCATCAGCGAAGAATCGCTTCTCGTTTCCTCATCGGAGGCTGTAGGCATCATTATAAGTGTGTTGGAAAAGATGGTGTCTGGCACCGATGTAAAACGCGATTCTTCCGACCCCTCGAAAGCCGTATGGGCCGACATAAAATGCAATTTCAGCTTCTATGCCCTCCGCAACCCGGGCCTCACCCCTGCCGAACAGGTAGAAGGATTCCTGAGTGAAGAATCGCCGGTAGATTCCATCAACGCCATGCTTTCGAAAATGCAGACCGTGGCGCTTCCCGCGCTTGTGGAGGCAGTGACCGAAAATTTCGTTCCATTGGAAATGCGTCGCACGCAGGCGGTGTTTATCGCCGCCCTCCAGGATATGGTGCTGGAATATTGCGACCGCTATGCGGCCGACGTAGCGTCGTTCCTCTCCTGGTGGAATTCAAAAGGGGTGACGCGTTCCATTTCCTCACCCGAAGGCACGAATGCCGTTCAGGTCATGACTATCCATAAATCGAAGGGCTTGGAATTCAAATGCGTCATCCTGCCGTTTGCCAATTCTTCGCTCCTCCCCTCCCCCATGAAATCGGAATGGAAGTGGGTGCGTCCTTCCGACAGCCTTGCGTTCGCCGGGCTTCCCCCCTACGTGCCGGTGACCACCACCGCCTCCTTGAAAGAAACGGAGCATGAGGAAGTATGGACAAAATATTTCGACCTCTACATGATGGACAGCCTCAACTCCGCTTACGTGGCGTTCACACGTGCCGTGAGTGAGCTTTATGTCTTTACCGAATTGCCGGAGAAAAGGAAATCGCATAAACTCGGGTCCTACCTCTATTCAATATGCAACGAAGCCGATGCAAGGCTCGACGATGTGGCCGACACCGAGGAGAGAAGCTATATGCTTCCGGAAGGGTGCGCCGTATGGAACGACGCCCACGACGTCGTTACCTTCGGCTCCATCCCCGACGTGGCGCCGGCTGCCGACGATGCCGCCTCGTTGCAAGATTGCAGGGTAATCGAAGAATATGGGGTTGACAGCAGTCCGGCGATTCTACAGTATGTAGAAGGGGACGACGAATCGGGCGCGACACTTATGCCCGATGCCGCCGACACCGACCCACGCTCCGAAGGCAACCTGCTTCATGCCGTGATGTCGTCGGTGAAGACCGCCGACGATATCGCGAGGGCCGTCACAATGATGAAAACGAGAGGGCTCGTCACCACGGCCCGTGCCGCCGAATGGACGGCATTCCTTTCCGAAGCCGTCGGAAGGGAACCGGTGAGGGGTTGGTTCCATCCGTCGTGGAAAGTGCTCAACGAACGCGCCATACTCTTCCCTCGGTCAGGCAATCTCCGCCCTGACAGGATAATGGTTTCGCCCGACGGGAAAAGCGCCGTGATTATCGACTATAAATTCGGCGCCGTCCCTGAAGGGAAAGTCCACATCAAGCAGGTAAACGACTATATGAAGGCCTTTAAAGAGGCATCCGGTATTAAAAATGTAGCCGGATTTGTATGGTATGTGCGCGCAGGCAAGGTCGTGGAGGTAAAATAATTTGCAGGTCTCACGCTAATTCACTAACTTTGCATCAGTAAACCAACACCTGATAATTTTGGATACAGACCCTTTACCATCTCCCTCGCCAGCCATTTCACTTCTGATATTACTTTCACAGGCCGTAGAGTTCACGCCGCCCCCCAGCTGGCTGTCGTGGATAGTTATTATTGCAATCGCATTTTGCTGCCTTCTTCTTTCGGCTTTTGTATCAGGAAGCGAAATTGCATATTTCGGACTTTCACACACTGACATCGAAGAACTGAGCGAAGACGACGACCCGGGAAGCCGGAAGGCATGTTCCATGCTCGCCAACAGCGAACGCCTGCTCGCCACAATCCTCATATCGAACAACCTCGTCAACATTACGATGGTTGTGCTCCTTTCGTTCGCTTTCAACCAGGTGCTCAAATTCAACAGCGCGGTGCTCGACTTCCTCATTCAGACCGTGTTGCTGACCTTTCTGCTTCTGCTTTTCGGTGAAATATTCCCGAAGCTGGTGGCACGTGGCAGGACCATGAAGTGGGTGAAGATGGCAGCAACTCCTTTGGGCATACTCTACATGCTGACCGCACCCCTCGCAAAATTCATGGTGCGTTCCACCTCCCTCGTAAATAAGATTGTCACCAAGAAAAACGAAAACCTTTCAACCGATGAACTGGAGAAAGCGCTTCAGATTTCAGACATCAAGGAGGGCCAGGACAAAGAAATGCTCGAAGGAATCCTTACATTCGGCGAAAAAGAAGTGAGCGAGATTATGATTTCACGCGTGGATATAACTGCCATAGAATATCATGACACCTGGAGCGAGGCGATGGACGTTATCCTTAAATCGGGATTCTCGCGCATTCCGGTCTATGATACTTCGCAAGACACCATACGCGGCATCCTCTATTCGAAAGACCTTCTACCCTATATCGGCAAACAGGGCGATTCTTTCCGTTGGCAGACGCTGCTGCGCGAGCCGTACTTCGTGCCCGAATCGCGCATGATCGACGACCTGCTCGAAGATTTCCGGAAAAAGAAAATCCACATCGCCATAGTTGTGGATGAATACGGAGGCACGCAGGGAATGGTGACACTTGAAGACATCATAGAGGAAATCGTGGGCGAAATCGACGATGAATATGACGAGCAGACCTCTTTCTATAAGAAAATAAATGCCAACACTTATATTTTCGATGCGAAGGTTTCGCTCGGTGACTTCTGCCATGCCATCGACATAGATGAAGAGGAACTCGGCGACACAGGCGAGGCGGAAACGCTTGCCGGCCTTCTCCTCGAAATAAAGGGAGATTTCCCGACGATGAAGGAGACCTTGCAGCGCGGTCCCTGCCGTTTTCAGGTGGTGAAACAGGAACGCCACCGCATCACTAAAGTGAAGGTGACCCTTTCTGCCCCTGTAGTTGAATCAGAACAATAAAGCAATGGAAGACGAATTCATATATTGGCCTCACCCCACTCCCGTTGGAATTCGCGTGGAGGAAGTTTCGGGCATGGAAAGCAAGTCGGGCGCGATATGGCGCGATATGGCAATGCAGATTTATTGTGAGAACGGACGCGACGGATACCGTGAAATCGGTCATTTCCCCAACGGTGCCCCGTTCCTTTTCGGACTGACGGCTCGTATCTCCGTCACCCATACCGGACATCTGCTTGCCGTGGCAACATTGCCTAAAACGCCGGAAGCCGACCTCTCCAGGTTCAACACACGCACAGCCCTCGGCATAGACGCCGAAAGCCTCGACCGCACACAGGTGCTGAAAGTGAGAGATAAATTCCTTTCTGATTCGGAAAAAGAGATTGTCGGGGCAGACGACCTTGAAGCCAACATAATTGCATGGACGGCGAAAGAAGCGCTCTACAAGGCCGCCCTCACCGAAGGTCTCGACTTCCGCAACGCCATCGTCATCGAATCGCTCCCTCAAATCGACCGTAAGATGAATCTCCCGGGAGCTCCGGCACCCGTCATCGGCAAAGCAAAAATTCTCTTGCCCACTCCAACCGACGCTGACAATGCGGCCGGAATTAACAAACCCCGGGCATGCGACATGGAGCTATACAGCTACGAGAGCGACGGCTATTGCGTCACTCTCGCCTACTCTCCCAAATGCGCCAAATTCTCCCGCCGATAACATTTAGGGTGCCTGCTGCAAAACCAATATAAATGTAGGGACATGCCTCCGGCATGTTTGAATAACAATTTGATTTCCAAACATTACATACCTAAAGCACGTCCCTACCTCAAATCAAATACAGCATATCTGCACGAGGCATACGGTTAGCCCACGATACTACGAAGCTGCAACGCTACGATGGCAAGTCCTATACAATAGATGAACCAGAGCCCGGCCCGGTTCGCGTTGAATTGACCTTTGTTTTCGTTCGTTTTCATAATCGTTTTGGTGTTGAATGTTTTAAAGATAGATTGTATTGAAGTTGCCTGAACAACTTCCTTTTGTTTCGGCGACGTTCCGACGACGCCTCCGGATGCGTCATCTTTCCAATCACACTGCAAAATTAGCGTTCCCAACTGCCATCGTCTTGCACCCAAACGTTAACAAATACAAAATATATATCCAGATCAATTAAAACCCACCAAAATACCCTTCCTATCCCCCCTTCATTCTTCATAAAACACGAAATAATTGCGCAATCTATATGTAGGGACGTGCCTCCGGCACGTTTGATGGTGGAATGGATGGAAAAGAGTGAAGATATGCTTGCCGGGAAGATTAAGAAAAAAATTTATACTATCTAACTGTTTTTGTAGCCAACGCAGTAAAAACTTGTGCATTTCAATTCTGTGCAATCAAACATGCCAAAGGCATGTCCCTACATTCAAAATTGCACAAATAATTTATGTTATACCTATAAAAGCAACTTATCATGAACCGAAAGATATTATATCTGGTCATGTCAGTAATAATGCCTATTTTTGTAAGAACCAAGTTTCAATGATCCTGAGAAAAGAATTTGGCAAATGGCTTATGGATATCGCAAAATATATTGCTACAGCTGTTATTCTTTCATCAGTATTCGGTGAAGCTGAAACATGGATTTTATACATTGGCGGAAGTCTCTCAGTAATTGTAGCTCTTTGTTGTGGCCTATTTTTAGTGACCGACAAGCCGCTTAGGTTTAAAAGGAAAAAGAATAATAACTCTCAAAAAAAACAATAATGGGTGCATTGTTTATGCTTGGCTTAATTATAGCCATTGCCCTTGGTGGCACCGCATATTTCTACCATCAGGACAAAAAAGAAGAGAAGCGACACGCAAAGGAATAATTGCGAATCGAATAACAAGAAACCTCCCCGGTCGGTGTTCAAAGTGAAAAACTCCTAAAAGCGCCCACCGGGGATTATTTTGTCCAACTCTCACAACGAAACGCGGCCAACTCTCGCAATAAACTCAATTATCTCTCACACTCTCAGAATAATAAGCTTATTGTTCTTTGTCAATTTATAACCTTGCGGACGCTCCCGTCGGCATACTTTATTATATTAATTCCCTTACGAAGCCCGGAAAGCCTGCGACCATGTATATCGTAAATTGCAACCACTTCACCGGTCGTCGCATCTGTCAAAACTTCCACAGAAGCTCCGGTTGCATCATGACGCAACAACTTTATGTTGCCTACAAGCGCTTCGTTAAAGCCGCCGGTAGCTTTATCGATAATCCACTTGATTACATAATTATCCTCGTCAGTCACTTCGAAGTCCATGCAATAATCAGTAGCATTCGTAATCCGATGTGAAGGTCCGCTTTCCGACACAAAACCATCTGGACGCAATGAATGGCTGGCAATGATTCCGCCTGCTGATTTCTGAATGACGGAAGTAATGGCAGGAGTATTCTTCCAACCCGTCACAGAATAAGAAAGAGAGTATTTTCCGGGAACAAGCTTGACACGATATCCCTCTTCTTCCCCATAGCTGAGATAGCCATTATCGTTCGTGCCGGTGCGGAAATAGAAAGCATACTTCATACAACCCTCGGAAGCGAACCCCATGATACGGGGTCCCAGCCCGTAGTCGCCGGAATAACGGATGCCCCCCTCATATTTTGCCCGCCAGCCTTCTGGAATACGGGAAGCTCCGCAATACTCAAACCGGTCGGAGAATATTAGTTCGTCATTTCCATCCTCTTCATCCCCGATGTCATCGCGCAGACCGCTTTTTGTGAATATATACGTGTTAACGCTGCAAGGGGCTACGCTCAATACAGGTTCATAAGTTTCAGCATCTATATCAAAGGCATAGGTTTCTGCACTCAATGTTTCGGTAGTAGCCACCTTCATCCCGCTTCGGGTGTAGAAGGGAAGATTGATTGTCACGCTATAAACGTCGGCAGACGGATTAATCAACATAACAACTATGCTGTCGCCACTCTCTGCAAGATAAGCAGACGAACTGAGGGACGACGATGCATCGTTGAGCACATGCTTGACACGGGTGGTGCCTGACACATATTTTGCATAATGCGACAACACATAACCTCGCTTCGTGATTTCGTTGTCGGAAGTGCCATACTGACCGTCGCCTATGCAACCATAATAGCGCTTCAATGAATAATGAACCCATGCACTCATGTTGGCGAGCATGGCATCGTTGACACTGCGTGCAAACAGGAAGCCGTCATCTTTCCAATTTATGTCCTTTTTATCATTCTGCTGGCGTTCGTTAATGAGATATTCCGTCATCCAAACTTCCTTACCTTTCTCTTCGGCAAGGGGATATGAAGAGCCGTCCCAACCATAGAAGTGACCGCCAAGTATATCGAGTTCCCGGCATGCCTCCTCGTCGTTCAATATAGGGTCGTGCATCTCCCTGTTAAAATGAACGGTTTCCGGCGCAATAATCTTACACTCGATAAGGTGGCCGTATTCACGCAGGAATTTGGCAAGCTTCTCGCCGGTCCATATACAACTCTGATAGTCAGTGTTCCAATCAGGTTCGTTCTGTATGGAAATGGCATCTATTTCCACCCCCTGTTTCTTCATGTAATTGTAGTAGTCGTTAAGGAAATTCGCCCAATCGGCGTAATGTTCTTCCAAAAGTTCGCCCCCCTTGACGTCGCTCCCGTTAGATTTCCATTCAGCAGGAGGAGACCAGGGGGAAGCAAACAAGAAAGCTCCCGACTTCTTAGCATGACGGGCATTTGCCACACCCGCACTCCAGCCATTCCTGTTGTTGGCGATATAAAGCCGTCCGATGTTTAAGCCAAGCCGGCCACTTTCACTGCCAAAAAGTTTGTTGATTTCTGCATCTTTCAGCCAATACGACCACGTCGGACTTGGAATGAACCCTCCGAAACCGGTCACATGCTGATATTTCACTCGGCTATCAACGACGATGTTTGCCGTCCTTTCCACTCCTTGCACCACATTGCATATTTGCAATATAAGCAATAGGATTATACCTTTTTTCATACCCTGTTTTTCCCTTTGTTTTTGGTTGTTATCGATGATGCAAATTTAGGCTAAAACAGATATCTTTATATCAAAATTTGCATCATACTCTATCAGATACGTAACCTTACCAAAGAAAAAACATAAAAATAGTGCATTCCCCGAATGTTGCAACCTAATAGCAATAATGACACCTTAGAACCATTCATAAGATGCACCATGGCCAACTCTCACAACGAAACACGGCCAACTCTCACAACAAAACACGGCCAACTCTCACAACAAAATGCGGCCAACTCTCACAATAACTTCAATTAACTCTTGCATTTTCAAAAGAATAAGCTTATTTTTGCAACATAATAGATTTGGTATGAAAATTTACAGAAAAAGGATAGCAGACAAGCTGCTCGAATATAGACTTGAAGAGATGGGAGCCGTGCTTATAGAAGGTCCTAAATGGTGTGGGAAAACCACTACTGCCGAACAAAAAGCACACAGTATAGTCTATCTCTCCGATCCTTATACCCGTCAGCAGTATATCGACATGCTTCAAATCAATCCTGCATTAATACTCAGAGGGGAAGCGCCAAGGCTAATCGATGAATGGCAAATAGCTCCTCAAATTTGGGATTCGGTTCGTTCGGAGGTGGACCGCCGGGGAGAAACAGGACAATTTATTCTGACAGGGTCTGCCGTGCCTCCATCAACCGAAGAGGTCTATCATACCGGCACCGGAAGATTTGCATGGCTAACGATGCGCACCATGTCACTTTGGGAATCCGGTGATTCAACGGGAGAGGTAAGCCTGGGAGAAATCTTTAACGGAAAAGAAGACATGACCGGCGTCAACGTAAAGTCGCTTGAAGAAATGGCATACCTTACTTGCCGTGGAGGTTGGCCGGCATCACTCGCGCTCAATGAAAGGGCATCCCTTCATGTTTCGCTCAATTATCACGACGCAATCGTGAGAGCCGACGTGGCGCGCACCAACAAACAGCTGACAGATTCTGAAACAGTAAAAAAGATATTGCGTTCATACGCACGCATTCAAGGCACACAAACACCTGCCACCGTAATACTCGATGATATCTCGTCGTCCGACTCATCAGGCATTTCAATCAACACGCTTCATAGTTACTTGGCAGCCTTGCGTAATATATTCGTAATTGAAGATATGCCCTCTTGGAATCCAAATCTAAAGTCAAAGACAGCCATACGCACTGCCGACACAAGATATTTCACCGACCCTTCAATAGCCACGGCTTCGTTGGGCATAGGCCCTACTGACCTTATAAACGATTTGAAGACGTTCGGACTCATCTTTGAAACATTGTGTGTCAGAGACCTCCGCGTATATGCCGAAGCTTTGGACGGGACGGTGTATCATTATCGGGATAAAACAGGACTGGAATGCGATGCCGTCGTGCATCTACGCAATGGAGCCTACGGCTTAATAGAAATCAAATTAGGTGGAGACAACGCCATATTACATGCCACTGAAACGCTGACCCGTCTTGCCTCCAAAATCGACGAACAGAAAATGGGCAAACCGGCATTCCTGATGATTCTCACCGCCGTAGGCCAATACGCCTACCTCCGCCGCGACGGCATCTGGATTGTACCCATCTCCTGCCTAAAAGACTAATCTATCAAGAGGCTGTCTAACAATTATCATAGAATGCATATGGAATTACCTTTATGATATCCCGATGGTCTATTCTTAGAGGGGTGTGAGGGCGCCAGTGGTGGAGTCCATGATGTAGCCTCGGACGACCACGTCTTTTGCCATGAGGGGATGGTTGCGGATGAGGTCAACGGTTTCGTTGACGGCGTCGTCGGTTTTGTCGAAGCCGTGGAGCCAGCTGTCGAGATCGATGCCGCAATGCTTCATGAGATTGATGTTACCTTCCGGAATTCCACGCTCTTTCATAAGATGCTGCATCTCGCGGCTGTCCATACCCTGCACGCCACACCCCGTATGCCCTATCACCATTATTTCGGTTACGCCGAGTTCATACACCGCCACCAAAAGACTACGCAATGTGCTGTCAAACGGGTTGGTAATCGTGCCGCCGGCATTCTTTATAATTTTCACGTCGCCGTTCTTAAGACCCAAAGCTGCCGGGAGCAGTTCCACAAGACGTGTGTCCATGCAGGTGACAATCGCAATCTTCTTGTTAGGATACTTATCGGTAAGGAAACGTTCATATCCGCGTTCCTCCACAAATTTTCTGTTGTAATCAAGTATTTCGGAAATCATAGATTTAAGTTTAGTCGTTAGTTAATGGCTTAATTACTAATCACAAATTGCTAATTGCTAATTAAAAAACCGTCCCGGTCCCGCCGTGAAGCAAGACCGGGACGGCGATTCGTTTCGCATCGTCTTTATCAATCCCTGCTGCCGCCTCCGAATATGCGGAGGAGGAAGAGGAAGAGGTTGATGAAATCAAGATAAAGGTTGAAAGCACCCATCGTGGCGAGCTTGTCGGCAAGCTGCGGCTCGAAGTTGCCGGCTGCCATACGCTTGATCTGCTGCGTATCCCAAGCGGTAAGGCCTGTGAATATAAGCACTCCCACTATCGAGATTATCCACTCCATAGAGCTGCTCTTCAAGAAAATATTGACCACGCTGGCAATGATAAGTCCCAAAAGAGCCATCATCAGATATGTTCCTATCTTCGAAAGGTCAGACTTGGTGAAATAGCCATAAACCGACATCGCACCGAACGTACCGGCCGTGATGAAGAAGGTATATACTATCGTGCCAAGTCTATATACGATGAAAATCGGGGCAAGCCATACGCCCATCAGCGCGGAAAATACGCAGAAAAGCGCAAAGCAAGTGGTGGTTGACATCTTCATCAACCTCGCGGGGATTATGAAAGCCATGGCAAGCATAGCAATGAAAATTCCCCAGAACACAAGCTGGTTGCCGAAAACGAACTGCATGGCTGGCACACTCGACGCCATGCCGAGGGCGCAGAATGCGGAGATAAGGAGACCTATGAACATGCGCACATAGACTCTCTTGAGCACAGCGTTGGTCTGGCTGACCATCGACCCGGCACCGTAATAAGGGGGAGGGGTCATGTTTTGATTCCTGTAATCCATATTAATTATAATGTTTTGTGGTTTCTATTTGTTAATGTTGTCTCAACATATATATAGACAACAAATCTCATGCCAGGTTTATTACATCCTCTCGGGCATTTCCATGCCCAGGAGCCCGACACCCGCCTTCAAAGTCCTTGCCACGACAGCCGAAAGCAACAGACGGAGGGCCTTCACGCTCTCGTTTTCCTCACGTAAGATGGAATAATCGTGATAGAACTGGTTATATTCCTTGGCGAGGTCGTAGCAATAGTTGGCGATAAGCGCAGGCGAATAAGTGCGCCCGGCTTCTGCCACCACTGCAGGGAAGTCAGCCACCTTCTGGATGAGCGTAGATTCCTTCTCATTGGGGATGGCATCCGGTGTGGAAGACATATCCACGCCCCCCGCCTTGCGGATGACGGATTGGATACGGGCATAGGTATATTGAAGGAACGGCCCGGTGTTGCCGTTGAAATCTATCGACTCCTTGGGATTGAAAAGCATATTCTTCTTCGGGTCAACCTTCAGAAGGAAATATTTCAAAGCTCCGAGACCAACCATCCTCGCCACTTCGGCGGCTTCCTCGGCCGGCATGTCGGCGAAACGGTCGGCACTCATCTCGCGGGCGTCTTCCACCATCTTGTCGAGGAGGTCATCGGCATCAACCACGGTCCCTTCCCTCGACTTCATCTTCCCTTCGGGGAGTTCCACCATGCCATAAGAGAAATGCGTAAGGTCCTTGCCCCATTTGAACCCGAGTTTATCGAGCAGGAGCGAGAGCACCTGGAAATGGTAATTCTGTTCGTTACCGACAACGTAAATCATCTTATCGATAGGATAGTCCTGATAGCGGAGTTTGGCGGTGCCTATGTCCTGGGTCATATAGACGGAGGTGCCGTCGGCGCGGAGAAGCAGCTTATGGTCGAGGCCGTCGCCAGTAAGGTCGGCCCATACGGAGCCGTCGGCCTTGCGATACATTATACCCTTCTCTATTCCGCCGAGCACAAGGTCTTTCCCTTCGAGATAGGTGTCTGATTCATAATAAATCTTGTCGAAGCCTACGCCCAGACGCTTGTAGGTTTCATCGAAACCCTCATACACCCAGCCGTTCATCGTCTTCCAAAGGTTTCTCACCTCGGGGTCGCCGGCCTCCCACTTGCGAAGCATTTCGCGCGCCTCAAGCATAAGGGGCGCCTGTGTCTTGGCTTCCTCTTCCGTCATGCCCTGCGCCATAAGCTCTTTCACCTCCTCGCGGTAGTGACGGTCGAAAGCCACGTAGAAGTCGCCGATAAGATGGTCGCCCTTCTTGCCCGACGATTGGGGAGTGACGCCTTCGCCCCATTTCTGCCATGCAAGCATCGACTTGCAGATGTGTATGCCGCGGTCGTTGACAATGTTGGTTTTAACCACATTGTGGCCGTTGGCGGCGAGGATGCACGAAAGCGAATAGCCGAGAAGGTTGTTGCGCACGTGTCCGAGATGGAGCGGCTTGTTGGTGTTGGGCGAAGAATACTCCACCATCACGAGGTCGGAATTTTCATCGACCTTTTTGAAACCGAAATCAGGGTCGGATGCGATGCCATGGAGCATCTTAAGCCAGAAGGCGGGGTCAACCGTAAGGTTCAAGAATCCTTTCACCACATTGAAGCGGCTCACCGCCGGTTCGTTTGCCACAAGCCATTCCCCGATTTCCGTAGCCGTTGCCTCCGGACTCTTGCGGGAAGCTTTAAGATAGGGAAACACCACAATCGTCAGGTTACCCTCGAATTCCTTACGGGTCTGTTGGGGCACTATTGAAGCGGCGTCAATCTCTACGCCATATAAGTCTTTCAAAGCCGTGCTTACGGCTCCTGCAATAATCGATTCTACTGCCATTGCTATTTTCAAATAAAAAAAGTCGGGCGTAATAAACTGTCCGATAATGCAAAGTTAATGAAAAAAAGCCACATAATAAAATATGTATCCAATCCGGTATGCCTTAGAGTTCGTTCCTTAAACCCACAGGAGCGTCGCCAACCCTGTGGCAACGCTCCTGTTTTTCCTTATCTTTTTGAAAGATTATTTACCGAGGTCGGCAGCAGGTTTGAATTTCACAACCTTGCGTGCAGGCACCGTGATTTTCTCTTTGGTGAGAGGATTGATGCCGGTGCGTTCGGGCTTCTCAACCACCGAGAATGTGCCGAAACCGATAAGCTGGACTTTATCTTCATTGGCTAGAGCCTGAGCAATCGACTCAAGGCATGCGTCGAGGGCGGCTTTGGCAGCCACTTTGTTCAATCCCGCTTTGGCGGCGATTTCGTTCACAAGATCTGTCTTGTTCATAACTTAGAAATTGATTCGTTTAAAAAATTAAATTTGGAGCAAATATACGACTTTCTATATGTATCAACAACATTTCCACCTTAAATTATTTACAAACCACTCTTTTTTTTGTTATTCTATCAGTTTTTTCCGTTATTATAGGTGATAATTGTTAATTTTGCAACATGTTTCATAATCGATTGAGCGGTTTCGCGGCGTCAATACCGCCCGTAACCAAGAACCTTATCATTATCAACCTCATCATCTGGGTGGTGGAGGCGGTGTTCCCGCGTTTTTCCACCACCATAGTGAATGTGCTCGGGCTACACTTCATTTCGGCAAGTCATTTCAACCCGGCGCAGATTGTGACCTACCTTTTTATCCACGACCCCGGCACGCCGTTCCATGTATTCTTCAACATGTTCACGCTCTGGATGTTCGGCAGCCTGCTTGAAAGGATATGGGGGTCGCGTCGCTTTTTCGTTTTTTATTTCGTTTGCGGCATAGGCGCGGCGTTAGTACAGGAAGGCGTATGGGCGTTGACCTGGATGAACGATTATATCGACGCGATAGCACGCCAGAACGGCATCACTTTCGCCCACATGAAAGAGGTAGTGGAACAAGCTCTCGCCGCCGACGACCCTGGATTCACCTCCGCCATCGCTTCTTTCAAAAACATGATGGTCACGATTGGAGCCTCGGGGGCCGTGTTCGGCATTATCCTTGGGTTTGCATTCGTGTTTCCCGACCGACCGCTCTACCTTTTCTTCATCCCGGTGCCCATAAAGGCAAAATATATGATGATTGGCTACGGCGTAATCGAATTCTTCCTCGGAGTGGCGGGGAAAGACATGGTGGCACATTTCGCCCATTTGGGCGGCATGCTCTTCGCGCTTGTAATCCTGTTATATTGGAAAAAGAAAGGAATTTTGAGAGGTGGCAACTTTTATTGACAATTTCACAAGAGTGTGCGGCTCGAAGACGCTCGCATCGTTAATCGGAATCAACGTCACGGTTTTCCTTCTGGCATGGATCGTAATCCTTTCAGGCGATTCCATGGGGTTGTCGGGCAACTTCACCATGCCTTGGCTGTGCGTGTCGGCCGACCCTTCGGTGTTCTTCCACCATCCCTGGACCACCGCCACCTATATGGTGACACACTACGACTTCCTCCACCTCCTTTTCAACATGCTATGGCTCTACTGGTTCGGGGTTATGCTCACTCCAGCCGCCGGCGATAAAAACCTCATCCGGCTCTACCTCGGAGGCGGCCTCGCAGGCACGGCCTTATACGTAGCGGTCACGGCCCTATGGCCTTCATTGTCAACACCGGGGGCATACCTCTGCGGAGCTTCCGCATCGGTGCTCTCCATCATGACGGCAGTGGCAACCATATCTCCCGACAGAAGGGTTTATCTCTTTCTAATCGGCCCGGTCAAAATCAAATGGATTGCCATAGCCTGCATAGTCCTTACTTTTCTCGGACTCGGCGGCGGCAACCCCGGCGCACAGAGCGCGCATATCGGCGGAGTGGTGTTCGGTGTGGCATTCGCATTTTGGAAAAAAAGAAGAAAGCCGGCAAAAAAAGAAAACCGGCAACAACGTCCTACGCCTCAGTCTTTTCAAACGGTACGGCAATACACTCCGGGAAAGCCCACACGCGTAGCCAGAAACGGCAATGCCGTAGCTAAGGCCGTAGCAGGCCGATTGTCGGATGCGTCGCGACTCGACGAACTGCTCGACAAGATAAGGCTTTCCGGTTATTCGTCGCTGACCACCGTAGAACGTAACGAACTCAACGAGCTTTCGCGTCGCCTCGATAAAACCGGCAACCAACGATAATCCACTCTCCTGCAAATGAATCAATAAGACAAATAAAAACTAAAAACACAATGGCGTTCATCCCTCTTTTAAGCCCTGTTTTCAGGATGGTGATGCGTGGAGTCTCGCTCGTGGTCTGGCTCCTTACGATTGTGTCGGCATACGGAGGCAAATTCAATCCCGAATATCTTACCCTCCCCGCCGTGCTTTGCCTCGCACTCCCCTATCTTGCTATCATTTCGATTATACTCACCGTTTTCTGGGCCGTGAGCTGTCGGTTCTTTTTCACAGCACTCGGTGTGCTCACCATAGTGGCCTGCATGGGTCCGCTGAGCCAGGCCATGCCTTTGAGTTCATCGAAAAAGGCTGAACCGAGGCAACAGACGTTCAAAATTATGTCGTGGAACGTGCTCCACACTGAAGACACCCGAAAACCGGACTACAAAGGGAACCGTGCCATAGAATACATGATTGCGTCGGGGGCTGACGTCGTTTGCCTCGCCGAACTCAACAATTTCAGTCCCTCCGAACTCAAAAACGCCCCGCAATCGCTAATTGACAGTCTGTTCCGCACGTATCCTTACAAAGCGGGCTTATCATCTTCCGACATAAAGATTCTCTCGAAATATCCTGTAGAACGCGCCGGCATCCCCCTCTCCGACAGCAACGGAAGCCATAAACGGTTCGATCTCTTCAAGGTCTGCCTCCCCGGGCATACGCTCAACGTAGCGATGGTGCATCTTTATTCTTACGACCTTTCGGAAGAAGAGCGGCAAGTCGTGACTGAAATAAAATCGGTGAACTCCGCAAAATCGAGCGTCAAGGAATTCAAAGGCTCCATACTTTCGAAACTGAGAAATGCATTCAGGATGAGGGCGCAAAACGCCACAGAACTCAGGGAAACCATCAACGGCATTACGGGTCCGCTGATTGTCTGCGGAGACTTCAACGACGTGCCTGCCTCATGGGCCTACAACATTATCCGGGGCGACGACCTGCGCGACGCATACGCCGAAACTAATTTTGGACCGACATTCACCTACAATCTTCATGCGTTCTATTTCCATATCGACCAGATGCTATATCGCGGTCCAATCGAGGCATTGAGCCTGAAAGTGGGTAAAATCAATTCTTCCGACCATTACCCGCTCCTTGGGGAATTCGCTTTCTCGAAATAACATCGGGCCGAAGGTCGCATTCCATACGACAAATTCAAATTAACGTTTATATATGAAACAACTATTTTTTAAACTTGCGGCAGCCGCTCTCCTCTGCTCCGCATCAATCCCAGGGATTATGGCAGACAACCATACCAATCCGTTTCTGACCCCCTACACCACAAAGTATCAGATTCCTCCCTTCGAGGATATCCGAATTTCCGATTTCATTCCCGCCATAAAGGCAGGCATAGAGGAGCAGAAACAAAACATGTTCAGCATCACCGCCAATCGTGCGGTGCCTGATTTCGAAAACACCATATTGCCGCTCGAGAACCTTTCTCCGATTCTTGACCGCGTGGCAGGCGTGTTCTATCATTACGACAACGCCCTCTCCACCGACGAGTTCGCAGCAATGGCGGAAGAGGCCATTCCTCTTCTCAACGAAGCCTCCAACCAACTCAATCTAAACGAACAGCTTTTCCAGAAAATCCAGGACGTTTACAACCGCCGCGACAAAATGGGGCTTTCGAAGGTTCAGAAGCGCGTCGTTGAAAAATATTACCGTGTGTTCGCGGAGCAGGGCGCAGCTCTTTCCGCCGAAAAGAAAGCGGAGCTTATCAAAGTTAACGACGAGCTTTCAAAGCTTTTCATACAGTATAACAAAAACCTTCTCAACGCCACCAACTCGTTTTTCGTGACGGTTTATGACAAAGCCGACCTTGCCGGCCTCCCCGAGTCGTCGGTAGCTCAGGCCGCCAAAGAGGCTTCCGACCGTGGTCTCGACGGACTTTGGGTATTCACCATCCATGCCCCGAGCCGCCTTCCGGTGCTTCAATACGCACAGAACCGCGGACTACGCGAGGCCATCTACAAGGGTTATACCACCCTTGCCTCGTTTGGCGACAACAACAACTACCCTGTAATCGAGAAAATCGTGAAGCTACGCGCCCAAAAGGCAAAAATCATGGGATTCGACACGTTCGCCCAGATGATGACATCGCGCGTGATGGCAAAAACTCCGGAGGCCGCCACCAACCTACTGCTGCAGGTGTTCGAGCCTGCCGTTAAAAGAAGTCACGAAGAGGTGGCCGATATGCAGGCCATCGTGGATGCAGAAAACGGAGGCTTCAAAATCGCTCCGTGGGACTATTACTATTATGCAGGGAAGGTCAAGAAGCAGAAATATGACCTCGACGAGTCGGAAGTGCGCCCTTATTTTTCTCTCGAGAATGTGCTGAAAGGTCTCTTCTCCGCTGCCGAACGCCTCTATGGCATAAAGATGGTGGAAATGCCCGACGCACCCAAATATATGGACGAAGTGACAGTATATGACGTACAAGACGCCAAAACCGGCGAACATGTGGCCGTTTTCATGACCGATTATTTCCCACGTGCAACCAAACGCCAAGGCGCCTGGATGGAACAACTCCAGAGCTGCGGTCTCTATGAGGACGGCAACCGCCGCCCCATAGTCTATAACGTAGGCAACTTCACACGCCCCACCGCCGACACCCCCGCTCTCCTTACCATCGACGAGGTGGAGACCACATTCCATGAATTCGGACATGCCCTGCAGGCAATTCTCTCGCAGGCGCCTTACCGCTCGATAGCCGGCACGAACGTTGACCGCGACTACGTGGAGATGAGTTCGCAGATGAACGAGCACTTCGCCTTCACTCCCGAACTTCTCAAGACTTATGCAAAACATTACAAGACCGGAGAAACGATTCCCGACGAACTTATCAAAAAGCTCAACGAATCCTCCAAATTCAACCAGGGATTCGTGACGACGGAACTTGCCGGCGCCGCCCTTCTCGACATGGCCTGGGGCGAAACCGACGGCGAGGGCACCGACGTTTCTTCATTCGAGGCCGAAGTGGCTAAGAAAATCGGTATGCCAGAAGAGATAACCTTCCGCTACCGCTCTCCCTACTTCAAGCACATATTCGGCGACGACGGTTATGCCTCCGGTTATTATACCTACCTCTGGGCACAGGTGCTTGAAGCCGACGCCTGGGAAAAGTTTGTCAAAAACGGAGTCTTCGACAAAAAGACTGCCGAATCTTATAAGAAAAATATCCTCGAAAGCGGCGACACGGAAGACCCTATGGTTCTCTTCGAGCGTTTCCGCGGCCATAAGCCCGACGCAAACGCCCTTCTACGCCTCCGTGGATTCGAATGATAACCGTTATGGATGAAATGTATATGCGACGCGCCCTTCTTCTCGCCCGTGGCGGCGAAGGGCGCGTCGCCCCTAATCCTATGGTAGGGGCCGTGGTCGTGGCCGAGGGGAGAATCATCGGCGAAGGGTTCCACCGCACCTACGGCGGCCCGCATGCCGAAGTCAACGCCATAGCTTCCGTTAAAGATGCCGACCGGCATCTTTTACCCATGTCCACCATCTACGTCACCCTCGAACCGTGTTCCCATTACGGGAAAACCCCGCCATGCTCGAAACTGATTATAGATTCTAAGATTCCAAAAGTGGTGATGGGTGCGCCCGACCCCAACCCTCTCGTGGCAGGGCGGGGAGTAAAAATGCTACGCGATGCCGGAATTGAGGTGAAGGAAGGCGTGCTACTTGATGAATGCCTGGAAATCAACCGCCGATTCATGACAGCCCATGCCCTCCATCGACCTTGGATTCAACTAAAATGGGCCCAAAGCGCCGACGGATTCATGGCTGCAATCGACGACGAAGGCAAGCCGCGGCCCGTAAAGTTTTCCGACACTCTCTCTTCGGTGTGGATGCACCGAGAAAGGGCAATGGCCGAAGCCATAATGGTCGGAGCCAATACTGCCGCCATCGATAAACCGCGACTCGACGTAAGGCTCTGGAGCGGAAAGAATCCGGTGCGGATAGAGTGCGGAACAAATGAGAACCTGCCGGATCTTATGAAAAGACTGAAAGCCGACGGAATAACATCCCTGATGGTGGAAGGGGGACCGACCCTGCTCCGTAGTTTCATTCGCGAAGGTCTTTTCGATGAAATACGCATCGAATCGTCGCCCGTCGTGCTCGGACAGGGACTTGCAGCTCCGGAACTTCCTCTTGCTGACGGCAACGCGCTCAAAACGGCAACGCGGGAGATATGCCGAGGCAACACAATCACCGTTTTCAGACGTTAAAAAGCCCTAAAAAACACTTAATAGTTAAAATGAGGAGTTTTTCTGCATTATTTTTCCACAAGAAATACTAATTTTGCAGATTGTAACAAATGCGCCTCGGGGTCATCGAACTTCTCCGATGCCTCTTGGGGCGCTTCTAACAATGTCATCAATAGTGAAAAAGTCACTTTTCCGCCTACCCGCAATGCTGCTCCCGGCTATGTTAACGTTCATGGGGGTGGCTTCGTCGTGCAATTCCAAGACCGAAACTACCGACGAGGTAGCAGTAACCATTTCCACTGTCGCCATCAAGAATTTCAATCTTAAGGCAGATACTAAGGTCCTCAACAAACTTGACTCGGTTTTCTTCTCAATCGATCTCAACAGAGGCGTGATTTTCAATGCCGATTCACTTCCCAAAGGCACTAACATCACCAAGCTTATACCCGTAATCACATTCACCACCGGAATGTCGAAAGCGGAAATCGTAATGAGCGGAGGTTCGGAGGAATCCAAGACCGTAAACTATCTTGAGAATCCCAACGATTCCATCGACTTTTCGCGCGACGTTACGCTCAACGTCACCGCCGCCGACGGAGTCAACAATTACACCTACCGCATAAAGGTGAACGTCCACGAGCAGGAGCCGGACTCCATGATGTGGGACAAAATGGCGGTGGCGTCCCTTCCTGCAAGGCTTCCTAAGCCAAAGGCCCAGAAATGCGTTGATAAGGGGGGCAAAGCATATTCGATTATTTCGGAAAGCGACAATTCGCTGACACTCTCGGTAGCCACCGACCTTTTCAAATCGGAATGGACAAAGCAACAGCTGTCGCTGCCCTTCACCCCCGACATCGCATCGCTCGATGCCACGGATGAAAACTTGTGGATTCTTGACTCCGACGGAGCCCTCTATTCGTCGTCCGACGGAAAGACGTGGACCGCTACCGGAGAAAAATGGGAATCCATAATAGGCCCCTACGGAGATTGTGTGCTCGGAATAAAAGACACCCCCACAGGCCTCTCACACTGCCATTATCCAGACAAAGCGGGCATAGCTGACCCGGCCGTAGATCCCGAATTCCCCATCTCGGGTAGAAGTGCGTTTAAAATCATAGAGACACAATGGGCGGTCAACCCGACGGGGCTCTTCATCGGAGGCGTAAAGCCCGACGGCTCTTTCTCGTCTGCCACATGGGCGTTCGACGGAAATGCATGGGCGGTTCTAAATGCCGACGGCATTCCTGCAATGAACGGAACCACTATGGTGAAATACGTCATATTTAAAGAGACGAGTCTCACAAAGCCCACCGTCGCCAACAATATTTGGCTGGCAATCGGAGGTAAACTCGCCGATGGCTCCAACAACCGTACGCTCTATTACTCTCCCGACAACGGAATCACTTGGAAAAGAGGCTCGCAACTTATGCAGCTTCCAGATTATTTCCCTGAACTTTATGGAGCCGACGCCATCGTTTCCGATGCTTCGCTTGACGCCGACCTTTCCGATGCATGGACCCGGGCGGCGACACGCAGCGGAGGCACTTGGCAAAGGCCCCCATATACGATTGACGGCGATGACATAACCTGGAAATGCCCGTATATCTACATAATAGGAGGCATCGACACCTCCGGCGCGCTTTCCGACTCAATCTGGCGCGGAGTGCTCGCACGGTTGGCTTTCACCCCTATCATATAATCAAGACAACAATCTTTCTCTCCTACATCTTTCAAATTGACAAAGAAGCTTTTCATCGCCCTTTTCATCCTGATTGCCACAATTTTGCCCAACAAGGCGACGGCTCAGGAAGACTACCGGTTTGACGCCGGTGGAGGAATCGGCATGACAGGTTATCTTGGAGATGCCAATACCTCAAACCTATGGAGTTCTCCCTCCTGGGACCTTGAACTTCTCTTCAGGTATATAATGAATCCCCGGTGGGCGCTTAAATCAAACATATATATCGGCAACCTCAAAGGAGATTCCTCTAAAATGACCAATGTCTTTCCGAACGACGAGGCATATAAATTCTCTACCGTTTTCTACGAAATCGGGGAAATGGCGGAATTTAATTTCTTCAACTACGGAATGGGAGAATATTACAGGAAACTGAAACGGTTTTCACCCTACATCACTGCCGGACTCGGACTTACCGTCTGGTCGGTGGAAGGAAATACCGGAGCGGCTTTCACCATTCCATTCGGCATCGGATTCAAATATAAACCATCCCGGCGTCTGAACCTCGGGCTTGAGTTCCTTATGAAAAAAACCTTTACCGACCGTCTCGACGGCCCTATGCTCGACGACACGGTTGGAATTAAAAGTTCTTTCATGAAGAACACCGACTGGTATTCAACGCTTACTTTCACGGTGAGCTATGAATTCAGCAAACGGTGCGCCGTATGTAACTATAAAGATTGACAATCGAATGGACGATCTTCAGAAAAAAATAGATTCCATCGACAAGGACAGGATTCCGGTCCACGTCGCCATGATTATGGACGGCAACGGCCGATGGGCCAAGAAGAAAGGGTTTATCAGGAGCGACGGCCATGCCGAAGGCATTTCCACCGTCCACAGGGTCACGAAAATGTCGTCTGACCTCGGGGTAAAATACCTTACCCTCTACGCCTTCTCGACCGAAAACTGGAACCGCCCTTCAGACGAGGTCGCCACCTTGATGTATCTCATCGGGTGGGCCATAGAACGTGAACTCCCCGAGCTCCTGGAAAACAACGTCAGGATACATCTTCTCGGCGACATCGACCGCATTCCGGAAGAGCCGAGGCAACGTCTTTTCTATGCCCGCGACGCTTCGGCCCACTGCACCGGGATGCAGCTCAACATCTGCCTCAGCTATTCTTCCCGATGGGAGATAGCAGAAGCGGCGCGTAAACTTGCCCGCAGGGTGGCAGCCGGCGAATTAGACCCCGATTCAATCTCGGAAGACGACATCTCAGCCAACCTTACCACCTCCGGGATGCCCGACCCCGACCTGCTAATACGCACCGGCGGCGAGGAAAGGGTGTCGAACTATCTACTCTGGCAGATAGCTTACAGCGAACTATATTTCACCCCGGTGCTCTGGCCCGATTTCTCCAACGAGGAATATCTCGACGCCATTATCGATTTCCAGAACCGAGAACGTCGCTTCGGGAAAACAAGCGAGCAAGTCCGTAATAACGAATAACCCCATCAAGAATGAAAAATCTGCTGAAGATTTCATTAATCTCTATAATGCTTACGGGTGCCGCCGGCGTCCGTGCCGATGTCACCACCCCCACTTTACAGGGCGACACCATTTTCAACCCCGATGTCATTTATTCGCCGCTCCCACGTTCTTACGAAATCGCGGGCATCAAAGTGGAAGGGATAAACCATGTCGATGACTATGTCATCATCGCCAATTCCGGCCTTTCAATCGGAGAAAGGGTGGAAGTCCCCGGCGATGCCATAACCAACGCCACAAAAAGACTTTGGCGGCAGGGACTCTACTCAAGGGTGAACATCACTGCCGACAAGATGCTGGGCGACAAAGTTTGGCTCACTATCCACCTGCTCCAGCAGCCGCGCATGTCGGAAATGCGTTTTGATGGAGTGAAGGGAGGCGAGAAGAAAGACATAACCGAGCGTCTATCGATGGTGCCCGGTCAGCAGATTACCCCCAACATCGTGGCCCGTGCCACCCAGATTATAAAAGACTATTACGGCGCGAAAGGATTTAAGAACGCCGTGGTCAACATCAAGCAGGTGCCCGACCTTTCGAAAGAAAACCAGGTGATTCTCGATGTCAACGTTGACCGTCACAATAAAGTGAAGGTGCATAAAATCTATGTCGATGGCAACGAAGTGCTTTCTGACCGCAAGGTGAAAGGCGCCATGAAGAAGACCAACGAAAACGGCAACATCCTCAACCTTTTCAAGCAGAAAAAATTCGTGGAATCAGACTATAAGGACGATAAGAAGCGAATCATCGACAAATATAACGAACTCGGCTACCGCGATGCACGCATCGTAAAAGACAGCGTGGTGCGCTATGACGAGAAGACGGTCGATGTCTTCCTTGAAGTGGAAGAGGGAAAGAAATATTACATCAGCGACATCCGTTGGGTGGGCAATACCGTCTATCCCACCGAGACCTTGAGCAATATCCTCGGCATATATCCTGGCGACGTCTATAACCAGAAACTCCTCGAAAAGCGCACGCGCGATGACGACGATGCCGTCAGCAACATTTATCTCGACAACGGCTACCTCTTCTTCAACCTCGTGCCTATCGAGGAAAACATCAGCGGCGACAGCATCGCCCTCCAGATGAGGGTAATCGAGGGTCCGCAGGCTAAAATCAACAAGGTGGTCATCAATGGCAACGACCAGCTGTTTGAGAAAGTCATCAGGCGTGAACTCCGCGTGCGCCCGGGCGACCTCTTCTCGAAGAGCGACCTCGTGCGTTCGGTACGTGAAATCGCAGCCTCCGGACATTTCAACCCCGAGACCATCGACCCGCAGGTGGAACCCAACGAAAGCGACGGCACGGTTGACCTCGTGCTCAACCTCGAGAGCAAGGCCAACGACAAGGTGCAGCTCTCCTTCGGTTGGGGACAGACGGGTGTGACGGGTCAGGTAGCGCTGTCGTTCTCCAACTTCTCTATCAAAAATCTCTTCAACCCCGGTTCCTACCGAGGCATCATCCCGCGCGGCGACGGCCAGACTTTCTCTATTTCCGCCCAGACGAATGCCAAATATTATCAAAGCTACAGCATTTCGTTCTTCGACCCCTGGCTTGGCGGCAAACGACCCAACTCTTTCTCCGTGAGTCTCGACTATAGCCGCTCCACAGGTATCAACTCGAGCTTCTACAACAACTCGTGGATGAACAACGGGTATATGAATGCTCTTTGGTATGGGGGTTCATACGGCTACAACAACTCATCCTACTACTACCAGAACGCCTACGACCCCAACAAGGTGCTCCAGATGGCTGGCGTAAGCGTAGGTTTCGGTTCGCGACTCACGTGGCCCGATGACTTCTTCCAGTTCCAGGCATCGCTTGCCTACCGTTGGTATTACCTCAAGAACTGGGAGTATCTCTACTATATGAACAACGGCGTTTCCAACGCTCTCACCCTCGGGCTTTCTCTCTCTCGAACCAGTATCGACCAGCCCATCTATCCGCGTCGTGGCTCATCGTTCCAGGTCAACGTGACGATGACTCCTCCTGCGTCGCTCTTCTCGAAAAACAAAAACTGGGCGGAACTCGCGCGTCTCTCCTCACGCTCCAACACCAACACCGAACAGCGAGAAGCGGCTTCCAAGCAGCTCTACAAATGGATTGAATATTGGAAGGTGAAATACAACAGCAAGACCTACACCCCGCTCACCGACCCTGAAGGGCAATGGACGCTCGTGCTCATGACCCGTGCCGACTTCGGCTTGCTCGGTTCCTGGAACAAGAACATCAAGACTCCGTTCGAGACGTTCTATTTCGGAGGCGACGGTATGTCGGGAAGCTACACCTACGCCACGGAGACCATAGCGATGCGCGGTTATGAAAACGGACAGTTCACCCCGTGGGGCTATGAAGGATATGCCTACGGCCGCTTCGGCATGGAGCTCCACTTCCCGTTCATGCTCCAGCCGGCCACCACGATTTACGCCCTTGCGTTTGCAGAGGCCGGTAACTGTTGGACTTCAGTAAAAGACTTCTCCCCCTTCAACCTCAAGAGAAGCGCCGGCGTGGGTATCCGTCTTTACCTTTCGATGCTCGGCTTCCTCGGCATCGACTGGGGCTACGGTTTCGACAAGGTGTGGGGCACAAGAGGCGGAAGCCAACTCCACTTCGTGCTCGGTCAGGAATTCTAATGAACTTATTATCCGATGCTTTCGTTTAGATTTCAGTTGAAGTCAAGATTAAGCATACCAGCTCTCCATTGCGGTTCTTTTAACTTCAATTAGCAATTGGCGTTTAAACCAAAATTGCAGGCATCGGTCAATATGTTAAATTTAACAATTACGGATATGAAAAAGTTAATCCTTGCCCTGTTTGTGGCGATTTGCAGTTTCGGAATGGCTTCCGCCCAGAAATTCGCTCTTGTGGATATGGACTATATACTGCGCAACGTTCCTGCCTATGAAATGGCCAACGAGCAGCTCAACCAGGCTTCGCAACGTTGGGAGAAAGAAGTGAACCAGCTTTCGCAACAGGCGGAAAACATGTACAAGACCTACCAGAGTGAAATGGTATTCCTCACCGACGACCAAAAGAAAAAACGCGAGGAGGAAATAGTGGCGAAAGAGAAGACCGTAACCGACACCCGCTATAAATATTTCGGTCCGGAAGGGGAACTCTTCAAGATGCGCCAGTCGCTTATGAAGCCTATTCAGGAAGACGTATATAATGCCGTCAAGGCTGTGGCTGAAGAGAAAGGGTATCAGACGATTTTCGACCGCGCTTCGTCGCAAAGCATCGTTTTCGCATCTCCACGCATAGATGTGAGCAATGAAGTGCTTGCAAAATTGGGTTATTCCAAATAATTTCAGTAACTTTGCATCTGCATGCCGAATTTTTCATTCCCATGCTACGGATTTAGCATAAAATTTTAGAACAAAAATAACAAACCGACAGTAATGTTTAAGAAAATTTTGTTAGTGGCAGCCCTGCTTATTCCGATGCTGGCTTCCGCACAGACCCTTAAGATCGGACTCGTTGACCAAAACGACATCATCTCCAAGATGCCGGAAACTACCGAAGCCCAGAAGAAGGTGGAAGAGATTTCCAAGAAGTATGAGAGCGAGTATATGAAGCTCAACGATGAGATGAAGCGTCTCTACGATGAAATCAACAACATGAAGGAGGATGAGCTTCCCGCCATCCGCGAGCGAAAGACGCGCGATTTCACCGACCATCAGGTAAAGGTTCAGCAGTTCCAGGAAACCGCCATGCAGGAAATACAGAGAATGCAGCAGGAACTCATGGCTCCTATCGTGCAGAAGGTGCGCACCGCCATCGAAGCTGTAGGCAAAGAGGGCGCTTTCTCTCTCGTGCAAGACAAGAACCCGCAGATCACCATCTATTTTGACGCCCCCGTGGTTGACATCACCAACGACGTGAAAGCCAAGCTCGGCATCAAATAAGATATAATCAGGAATTCTATAAAAGCGGAGCCTTTCGGTTCCGCTTTTAATTTATAACTTCCACATTATGCCTATCGGAATATTCGACTCCGGCTATGGAGGACTGACAATCCTGAAGGAAATCAGGAAAAGAATGCCACAATACGACTACCTCTATCTTGGCGACAATGCCCGCACCCCTTACGGTTCGCGCTCTTTCGATATAGTCTATGACTTCACCCTACAGGCGGTGAAAGAGCTTTTCGCCCGGGGATGCCACCTTGTAATCCTGGCTTGCAACACGGCGTCGGCAAAGGCATTGCGTTCGATCCAACAGAACGACCTGCCGATGATTGACCCTTCGCGGCGCGTGCTCGGGGTGATACGCCCTACCATAGAAGTGCTTCCTTCCCTTTCCACATCGCATCATATCGGGCTACTCGCCACTCCCGGAACCGTAGCGAGCCATTCCTATCGCATGGAACTCGAAAAGATGGCACCCGGCATGGCCATTACGGAACTCGCCTGCCCTATGTGGGTGCCTTTGGTGGAAAACAATGAAGCGAACTCGCCAGGGGCCGACTATTTCGTGAAAAAATATATAGACCAACTTATAGAGGCCGACCCGGAAATAGACACCATCGTTCTCGGCTGCACCCATTATCCCATACTGATGCCTAAGATCAAGGAATTCGCTCCTGCCGGAATAAAGGTGGTGGCACAGGGCTCGCTTGTGGCGGAAAGCCTCGCCGACTATCTGCGCCGCCATCCCGAAATCGAATGCAAATGTGAGAAAAACCATGGCATGACATTCCTCACCACCGAAAGTTCCGAGAAATTCGATTCCCTCGCATCTATGTTTATGGACTGTCCCGTGGAATCACGACGTGTCACCCTACCCTCATAAAAGATATGACTCTTGAAAAAATAAAGAAACTTCCCGTAGAAGAAGCCATTTCAGCCCTCAATGAATATATATTGCAGAATCCCGACGACGACGAAGCGTTCGTAGTCCGTGGAATGAAACATTGGGCTATGGGACATCGTTCGCAAGCCATCAACGACTACCTCGCCGCAATACGCCTGAATCCGGACAGCCGGGCCGTGGAGGCACTACGCAACGCCAACGACATCCTCAACTTCTACAACCCCGACCTCCTAAACCCATAATCAATTAGCAATTAGCAATGAGTAATGAGCAATTGTGATTACCAATTATAATTGTGATTACCAATTCTAAACTAATCACAATTACTAATTACTAATTACTAACTACTAATTGCTAATTATCAATGCGTTTCCCACGGGAATATGGTATGTGGCCGCGAAGTAAGCATGGCCGCCGAAGCAGATGCACTCCGGAGCATCGAAGCCGCAACCGTTTCCATCGGCTTACGTGGTTCCGCCTCGGGTGAATAAAGCATCATCGGACGCTCGCGGCTCCACCCTTTGCTATGGTTGCGCACATAGAGTTTGCAGAGTCCGCGTTGGCCGTAGGTAACGTGCCGCAACTCCCCTATTATATCCGACATACTTGATGCCTGGCTCGTCATGAACTCCGCCACGGTCTTTCCCCCTGAAGTGAGGCGGGCGAAAATCCTGTCACCCTTCTCGATTTTGTTGCGCATCCCGTCGAGTTCTCTCCGTATCCCGGAAGTTTTAAATCCAAAAGCATTAGAAGAAACCCGATTCAAAGTATTTTTGCATTCTTTATGTAGGGACATGCCTTCGGCATGTTTGATTCCGCAAGACTGAAATGCACTCGTATTTTGTGCGTAGTCTATAACTCCGTTGGCAGCAATATTTCTCATCTTATCCATAGTTTTTCATAATTTTATTGCAAAATTACCCCACTGTGCTGCCAACTATTTGCACTGAGGTGTTAAAACTTATTTATTCCACTGTTTTCACACATAATTCAGCTATCTTTGCAAACGAATACGGTGCCATCACGGCTTCCGCATCTGTTGCAGGAATGGTGGAATGGTAGACACGAAGGACTTAAAATCCTTTGGCCTTTACCGGCTGTGTGGGTTCGAGTCCCACTTCCTGTACCGACAATTAAGGCTGACAATCGCATGATTGCCAGCCTTAATTTTTCTACCCCATCAAACATACATCATAATAAACGGTCTGAATCCCAATACGGCATCATGGTGGATGCTGTATTGGGATTCAGACCGTCTATTCAAACATGCCGAAGGCATGTCCATACATTTAATCGCTCATTACATCGCGTCAGCTTAAGGTATTATCTAAACCTTAAAACCCTAAACCCTTAAACCTCAAAACGCGAGGGAAACGCCGATGGAGCCTACGAAGGCATGAAGGCGATAGTCGGCGGTAAACGTTTCCATCTGTCCGGTCAGGATATTGGCGGAACTGTAGGAGGCGTTGTCTTCGCCGAGTCCGGCAATATACATCAGGCCGACATTCACTCCAAGGCAAGACACCGGACGGAACGTAAGCCCCAAAGTTGGCTCCACCTTAGTCATGCCGGGAGTCTCCGGATTATAGAACTTCTTGTCACAGGGAGAGAAATCAACAGCCAAGCCCGCTCTCAAATCCAGACGAGGTGTCACTTTCCATTCCGCTCCACCTCTTATGAGCCATGAATCATGATAGTTCTTCTCAAGGTGCTGGTCGAACTGCGACGCACCCTTAAACGCTATGTCAAGATTTTTATAGGCGCTCCAAAATGTGAGTTGTGCATCGACCGTGGCCGTTACCTTATCATTGTGCCAGGCACCTCCGAAACCGAACACCGCCGGACAAGGCATTTCTGCTGAAAACTCGGTCTTGGAGATTCCGTCAAGCTTCGACGATAGAAGTCCGAGAATCGTAGGGTCGGAAGTGGCGTAATTCACTTCCGTTTTACCGGCCTTTACCTTCAACATGCTCTTCGAACGGAAATTCACACCGGCGGTCACATGGTCCGTTATATCATACATCGCACCGAGATTCACCCCGAACGCCACATCGGCCTTTCCGTTCAAAGCCACCGAAGCAGGCGTGATTTCACCAAACCTCACGTCGCTACCCATGGCACCGAGAAGCCCGTCGAGCTGGGCGCCTGTAATCAACCCCTTGTGAAGGTCAACCGTACCCCAGGTCATCGTCAGCCCGGCACCGACGGAAAGACGCGGAATGATACGCCATGAAAGTGTGGGCTGCACGGTAAACGCAGCAAGTTTCACACTCTGGTTCAGCGTAGAGCCGGGCCAGTTATCGGTCCAGTTGATGGAGCTGCCCGCAGGGGTATAGATGCCGATACCCGCTTTGAAATTGTCGAATATCCGGTAAGCCCCGAAAATGCCGAAGGGTGTCGATACGTCATTGTCAGTCTTATACTCCCGTCCTCCCGTTTTGGCATAACATGTGGGAGCGATGGCGTTGACAGAACCCGACGCCTCCACTCTGCTCTCCATAAAAGCCATACCGGCAGGATTGAAAAACTGGCTTTCAGCTCCAAGTTTAAGTGCGAACCCGGTGTGGCCCATGCCAAGCTGGCGACTACTGATAGTGTTGACCTGGTAACCCTCCCCCTTAACCATGGAAGGAGAAAGCAGCAACGCCATAGATAGCATTATGCCGCCTTTTGTAGAAATATTCATATTTGTCTTTTTTGGATTGCCGCATCTAAAGAAAAATCCCATAACATCCGCACCGAATGAATCGATGCATTCAGCGCATGCAGCATGATTACACGATGCAAAGTTAGCAACATTTTAGCAAATATCCAAATTATTCTTTTTAGTTGGTCTATTTTTCCTATTTTATCTTTAATTACACTTTTTATTTCCCTTAGGGAGGAGCTGTATTAGTAACTTTGCATCATGAATTCGGCAATATCGGCTCTTTTGGAACAACGGAGGCACCTCTCTTTAGAATATGAAGCGGAGAAAGAAGCTTTTTCTACGGTCACGGAAAAAATAGGCCTGTCTCGGCTTGCGGAACGTGGCAACGCCTGGCTGCACATAAAGACAGGCAGGAGTTATTACAATTCCCTCAACCAACGTGTGGTAGAAATTTTCCGCCCGGAAGACCCCGATGCCGACGACGACCATAACTTCGAGTCCGGGCGTGCGGCGGCATTCTTCACCATAGACCTCCGAGACGGCGACAAACCTCGCTTCCCTTTTACCGGCACCATCAGTTATGTCGATGGCAACAGGATGGTCGTGGCGATTCCGGAAAGCGCGGATATTTCGCTTCTGGCCCTTGCCGAAAACGCGGGAATAATCATTTCTTTCGACGAAACCACCTACCGCACGATGTTCGATGCCATAGACAACGTCGTCAAGGCAAAGGGAAGACTCGGCGAACTTCGCGACCTCTTCTATTCCCATAGAAAAGCCGGGGAACTCTCGTTCGCCCCTCTCCGTTTCCCCTACCTCAACCGCACGCAGGAAGCCGGTGTCAACAAAGTGCTCTATGCCAAAGACGTGGCAATCGTGCATGGCCCTCCAGGCACCGGAAAGACCACAACCCTTGTGGAAGCCATCAACGAGACGCTGAGACGCGAGAGCCAGGTGCTCGTTTGCGCACAAAGCAACATGGCGGTCGATTGGATTTCCGAAAAACTTGTGGACCGTGGAATCCACGTGCTCCGCATCGGCAACCCCTCGCGAGTGAACGACAAGATGCTCTCTTTCACTTTCGAACGCCGATTCGAGTCTCATCCGGATTATCCCGACCTCTGGAGCATACGTAAAGCCATCCGCGAACTGCAAGGCGCACGCCGCCATTCAACCGACCAATGGCACCAGAAAATGGACCGGCTCAAAAGCCGTGCCACGGAACTCGAGATAAGAATCAACAACGACCTTTTCAACAATGCGCATGTCATAGCCTGCACGCTCGTGGGGAGCGCCAACCGGCTGCTCGAAGGTAAGAAATTCTCCACACTCTTCATCGACGAGGCGGCGCAAGCGTTAGAGGCGGCATGCTGGATTCCCATACGCCGTGCCGGACGCGTAATCCTTGCCGGCGACCACTGCCAGCTACCCCCTACCGTGAAATGTTTCGAGGCAATGAAGGGTGGACTGGGGAAATCGCTTATGGAACGCCTCGTGGAGAATCATCCCGAGGCAGTGACGCTCCTCAACACACAATACCGCATGCACGAAGACATCATGAGCTTCTCAAACTCATGGTTTTATGGCAGCGCAATGGTGGCCGCTCCCGAAGTGCGCTTCCGAGGCATTCTCGATTATGACACCCCCATCGAATGGATCGACACTGCCGGGATGCATTCCTCATTCTCCGAAGACAACACGGAAGACGCAGAATCCGCAGTTTCCTTCAAAGAAGCCATAGCGGGCAATTCATTCGGACGCATAAACAAAGACGAAGCGCTTCTAACCCTCCTCACGCTTCAAAATTATATAGAACGTATCGGCTCCCAAAGATTTCTCGACGAAAGAATCGACGTGGGTGTAATTTCACCATACCGGGCACAGGTGCAATATCTGCGACATCTCATAAAACGCACTCCGTTTTTCCGCCGCTTCAGAAGCGCCATATCGGTTGACACAGTCGATGGATTCCAAGGGCAGGAACGCGACGTAATCGTCATATCGCTTGTAAGAAGCAACGACGAAGGAAACATCGGTTTTCTCAGCGACCTCCGGCGCATGAACGTGGCGATGACCCGCGCACGCATGAAGCTGATAATAATAGGGTCAGTCCCTACCCTCACTTCGCATCCCTTCTACGGCCGCCTCCATGCCCACATACTGTCGCTCTCCCCTTCATGACAAGCTATCACCCATACTCTTCTCTGTCGTATTTAAAGAATATTCTGACAATAATTTCATCTTTATTCACTTTACACTTGCATTATATCACTATTTTGAATAAATTTGCATCCGTTTGAACACTATACGCATTTCATGTTATAGTTTTTACAGGTTTTAATCATATCCCCCTGTCAAGGGAAACATAAAAAAGATTATATGCTTACTATCGCCATCCAGAACAAGGGACGCCTCAATGAAGACACGGTCGCCCTCATGGCCGACGCCGGGATTTCAGCATCGGCCAGCCATCGTAAACTAATATCCGACGCAAAGGGCTTTCCACTCCATGTGCTCTATCTTCGCGATGACGATATACCCCAGGCCGTAGCTATGGGAGTAGCCGACATCGGCATCGTAGGGCTCAACGAGGTCCTTGAGAAAGAACAGGATGTGGACGTGCGCATGAAACTCGGCTTCGGTGCATGCCGTCTGTCGCTCGCCGTGCCCAACGCCGTCGATTACACCGGACTTAAATGGTTTGAAGGTAAGCGGGTCGCCACATCCTATCCGGTGATTTTACGCAACTTCTTTAGCGAAAACGATATCCATGCTTTCGTGCATGAAATAGCAGGCTCCGTGGAGGTTGCCCCTGCCGTAGGAATGGCGGATGCCATTTTCGACATCGTGTCGTCGGGCGGCACACTCATCCAGAACGGTCTCACGGAAGAGGAAACCGTAATCCAGTCGGAAGCCGTGCTTATCTCCAATCCGCATCTTACGGCCGAAAAGGAGCAGGAAATCGCAAAACTGATGTTCCGTTTCCGCTCCACGATAGAAAGCAAAGGGATGAAATACGTGCTTATGAATATTCCGAGGTCTGCCGTTGACAACGCCGTCAGCATTCTTCCCGGAATGAAGAGCCCTACGATTATGCCCCTCGCCGACAAGGAGTGGGTGTCGCTCCACGTTGTGCTGCATGAAGACGAACTTTGGGAAAAAATAGAACAATTAAAAAACATCGGGGCCACCGACATCCTCGTTCTCGCCCTCGAAAACGTGATAAGGTAATGGAGACAATCATCAACCCCTCACGCGAGTCATGGCGAAAGCTTTGCGAGCGAAACATTCCCGACGATCAAGAGATTGATGCCGCCGTGGATTCCATCATCTACAACGTGCGCCGCAACGGCGACAAGGCACTCCTCGAATATGCCGCCCGCTTTGACCAATACAATGGCTCAGAGCTTCTCCTTTCTGAAAAAGAAATTGAAAATGCCGCCGCAAAGGTGGCTCCGGAAACTGCTGACGCAATAAGGAAAGCCGCCGCCAATATCGAGGCATTCCACCGTGCCCAGCTCCCCGCCCCTGTGGAAGTGGAGACCATGCTCGGTGTGAGATGTCTGCAACGCGCCGTGCCTATTTCCAAAGTAGGGCTTTACATTCCGGGAGGACGCGCCCCGCTCTTTTCCACAGTCTTGATGCTTGCTATCCCCGCCAAGATAGCAGGATGCCGCGAAGTGATTTTATGCACTCCCGAAAACGGACAAACGGGAATCGCGCCGGAAATTCTTTTCGCCGCCAGCCTCTGTGGAATCCACAAGGTGTTCCGGGTGGGCGGTGCGCAGGCAATAGCAGCCATGGCGTTCGGAACGGAGTCAGTGCCGGCGGTCGATAAGATTTTCGGACCAGGCAACCGGTTCGTCACCAAGGCGAAACAGACGGTGAGCCGCCACACTGCCATCGACATGCCGGCAGGTCCGAGCGAAGTGATGGTGCTTGCCGACGATTCAGCCTCCCCAACGTTCGTTGCCGCGGATATGCTTTCGCAGGCCGAACACGGGCCTGACAGCCAAGCGATAGCAGTGTGCACTTCCCCAGAAATTGCAGCCTGTATAGCCGCCGAAGTCAACCGTCTCGCCGATATGCTCCCCAGAAGGGAATCAATCGAGGGCTCCCTCTCCCACAGCCGTATCATTGTAATCCAGGAAAGGGATAGAATAGTGGAATTCGCCAATGAATACGCCCCCGAGCATTTGATAATCTCCATGAATGCCCCTTGGGATATCGCCGGCTCGATAACCGCCGCCGGAAGTGTCTTCATCGGCAATTATTCCCCGGAGAGCGCCGGAGACTATGCTTCGGGCACCAACCATACGCTCCCCACATCGGCATGGGCTCGTTCGTTCAGCGGTGTCAACATCGACAGTTTCATGCATAAAATCACTTATCAGGAACTCTCGAAAGAAGGTCTTTCCGAACTCTCGTCAGTTATCACCACAATGGCGCAAGCCGAGGGTCTCGACGCCCATGCGCTCGCCGTCACAGTCAGAACGCGCCCATGAATCTGAAAAAGCTTATACGTAAAAATATATTGGCGCTCGAACCATACTCCACCGCCCGCGATGAATTCAAAGGGGGCGACATTTCCGTATGGCTCGATGCCAACGAGTCACCTTACCCCAACGGGGTGAACCGATACCCCGATCCCCATCAGAGGCAATTAAAGCAACGCCTGTCATCATTGTTCCGTATAAAAAAGGAATCGATATTCCTCGGCGGAGCCGGAAGCGACGAGGCCATCGACGTCACCTTCCGGATTTTCTGTGAACCGGGCAAAGACAATGCCGTGGCAATCTCTCCAAGCTACGGAGTGTATAAGGTCGCGGCGGCAATCAACGACGTGCTGCTTAAAGAAGTGCTTCTTAACGATGATTTTACCCTTCCGGTTGAGCGCATTCTCGATACCACGGATGGCTCCACAAAGCTAATCTGGATTTGCAGCCCCAACAACCCTACAGGAAATGCCTTTCCGAAAGAAGATATAACACGCATTGCAGAAGCCTTCGACGGCATTGTAGTGGTTGACGAAGCTTACGGCGATTTTTCAGAAAAAGGTTCCATGCTTGCCGAAATTGATGCCCATCCTAACGTAATCGTACTACGCACTTTCTCCAAAGCCTGGGGAATGGCAGGAATGAGATGCGGCATGGCATTCGCAGTGCCGGAAATAATAGAATATTTCGACCGCGTGAAATATCCCTACAACATGAGTTCCATAATTCAGGAAGAATTGCTACGACGCATTGAAGAAGGCACCGGCAATCATATTCCGGAGATTGTTTCGGAACGCTCGCGTCTTGCAGCCGAAATCCATGAAGCCGGATGTGTGGAAGAGATTTACCCTTCCGATGCCAACTTCCTCCTTGTAAAGGTAACGGATGCCGATGCCGTCTATGACTATTTGATAGGCAACGGAGTGATTGTTCGCAATCGCACAAGGATGCCCCTTTGCCATAATACATTGCGTATCACAGTCGGCACTCCCGATGAAAACGACCGCACCATAAACCTTCTCAAAAACTACGGAAAATGACCGCCCTTAAGAAAGCTATCTTCATAGACCGCGACGGAACCATAATAAAGGAACCGGCCGACGAGCAAATAGATTCTCTCGAAAAACTCGAATTCGTGCCGGGGGTGATTTCCGCGCTGCGATCTCTCGCGGATAAAGGATATGAGCTTGTGATGGTGTCGAACCAGGACGGCCTCGGCACCGACTCCTTTCCTGAAGAAACCTTCCATCCGGCCCACAATAAGATGCTATCGACGCTTGCCGGAGAGGGGATAACGTTCGATGCCCAATTTATCGACCGCAGTTTCCCGCATGAAAACTCTCCGGCACGCAAGCCCGGCACTGCCATGCTAACCTCATATATGGACGGAAGCTACAATCTCGCTTCGTCTTTCGTAATCGGCGACAGGCTTACCGACGTGCAGCTTGCCTGCAACCTCGGTGCGCAGGGAATCCTGCTGTCTGACCTCGACGAGAGGGAATTGCCGGAGGGATGCGTGCTCGCCACCACCGACTGGCAGCGTATTGCCCGACACATCCTTTCGCAAGGAAGGTCGGCCGTAATAGACCGTTCTACCTCCGAAACAAAGATACACATTGCCGTTGACCTTGACGGCAACGGGGAATCGCACATCGACACAGGTCTCAAATTTTTCGACCACATGCTATGGCAGATTCCCCACCATGCAGGAATCTCATTGACAGCCACTTGCAAAGGAGACCTTGAGGTTGACGAGCACCACACCATGGAAGACGTGGCGATAGCTCTCGGCGAAGCCCTTCTGAAAGCACTCGGTGACAAACGGGGCATAGAACGCTACGGATTCGTGCTGCCCATGGACGAAAGCCGCGCCCTCGTTCTCATCGATTTCGGAGGAAGGATTGAATTCCAATGGGATGTGACCTTCACCCGTGAATATGTGGGCGACACTCCCACCGAGATGTTCCGTCATTTCTTTCAGTCGCTGTGCTGCGCCATGAAATGCAACCTACACATCGAAGCCAAAGGGGAAAACAACCATCATCTCATAGAAGGCGTGTTCAAGGCATTCGCCCGTGCCCTGCGCATGGCAATACGCCGCGACCCCTTCAACCAAACCCTTCCGTCGAGCAAAGGCTCTCTCTGAAATAAAATCCTGCCCGCTTCCACCCAATGCATAATGCATAATTCACAATGCATAATTAATTCCAAATAAGAAAATTTATAAATTATGCATTATGCATTATGAATTGATTCAAATCTTGATTGTGGTGCGAACGAAGTGAGCACATTAAAAACCAACCGAAATGATTGCGATAATAGATTATAATATGGGCAACATCCGCTCCCTCGGCAATGCACTGAGCCGACTCGGGGCAGAATGGGAACTCACCTCCAATCTGGAGAAAATCATGAAGGCAAGCCACGTCATCCTGCCGGGTGTGGGCAATGCCTCCGAAGCCATGGACAACCTGCGCAGACTGCATCTTCCCGAAGTGATTTGGAAGCTGCGTCATCCTGTGCTGGGGATATGCGTGGGAATGCAGGTGATGTGCCGCACATCGGAAGAAGGCAATGCCGAATGTATGGGTATTTTCGATGCCCACGTAAAGAGATTCAAGGAACAGCCCGGCATAAAGGTGCCACACATGGGATGGAGCCGGATTTCGAATCTTGAAAGCAAACTGTTCAAAGGCATTGACAAGGGTGCATACGTATATTTCGTACACAGCTACTATGCGCCCCTATGCCCCGATACGATAGCCACCGCACGCCATCCCGAGATGTTTTCCGCCGCTCTCAAATACGAGAACTTCTACGGCTCTCAGTTCCATCCTGAGAAAAGCGGCCCAGTCGGCGAGCAAATCCTCCGCAATTTCCTTTCCCTCTGATTAATTCATAATTCATAATGCATAATGCATAATTCATAATTAATTTCAAATCTTGATTGTGGTGCGAACGAAGTGAGCACAAATCTCCAGAAAAAAGCCCGAATGATCCAGATAATCCCTGCAATCGACATAATCGACGGAAAATGCGTGCGTCTTTCGCAAGGCGACTACAACCGCCGGACCACCTACACCCCCACCCCTGCCGACATGGCAAAGGCATACGCCGATGCCGGCGTAACCCGTCTTCATCTCGTTGACCTTGACGGAGCAAAAGCCGGACATCCTTGCAATCTGCCCGCTCTCGAAGAAATAGCTTCGCTCGGACTTCTCGACATCGAATGGGGAGGGGGTATAAAAGACAGAAAAGGACTTGAAGATGTGCTTGACGCAGGTGCAGGCCATGCCATAATCGGCAGCCTCGCCGTAAAGCAGCCCGAACTATTCGAAGAATGGGTGCGCGAATTCGGAGGCGAAAAAATCATACTGGGTGCTGACCTGCGCGACGGGAAAGTATCCGTAAGCGGATGGCTCGAAGACTCATCCCTCTCCATCCACGACCTCATGGAGCGTTTCCTGCCCCACGGCCTCACGGAAGTAATAACCACCGACATCTCGAAAGACGGCATGTTATCCGGACCTTCCTCAGAAATGTACCTTGACCTCATGAAGCGTTATCCCGGTGTGACGTTCACCGTCTCCGGCGGAATCTCCTCAATGGAAGACATCGAAGAGCTCGACCGTCTCGGCCTCACCCGCGTCATTGTCGGCAAAGCAATCTACGAAGGCCGCATCACACTACCCAATCTCGCCTCCTACCTCAAAAGCCGGCTTATTCGATAGGAATAAGCTGCCAAGATTCTTGCCAGATTGCCGTGTTTCCCGGGGAAACACGGAAGACCGGACTATTGGGTTCCATTTCGATGAAATCCTCGCAGAAATATATCATGTTAGGGAATGACTCACCTCCATTGTTGTCATATCCGATTGCCGTAACACCTTCGCCCATCGCCTGCATCATCTCTTCAGACGCCCTCACCCAGTTGGATTCTGAAGAGTTGTCTGATTCAACAATGAATACGGGAAGTGTCTTCTTATAGAGATACCGTCCGAAGGCATATAACGAGACCCCGTCTTCTGTATTGATTCCATATTTATGTTCCACGTCGCCGCCTGGATATGCACAAAACCAACCATTACGACATGTCACGCGATTAGTCTCCGAAGCATTCAACAATTTATCGGTCTTAAGGCATATCTCCGCAAAACCCTTAGCATATCTTTCCGACTTTTCCGCCTTTGCCATATACATGCCTCCTGCAGGAAGCAAAGTGCGTGTCCAAAAGCAATATTCCACCGGGTCCGTACCTATATTCGTGAGGAATTGCGAGACAGACACCTTCCCTTTCTGCAACCTATATTCCCTTCTTAGCTTAACGCCCATGCTTTCACACGGAAGGCTTGCCACTCCAACTCCGTCTTCGATCATATATGAACTGTAAGGGCCTGCCCATATAGTGTCGTGTATGTTTTCTGTTTTCCTTTCGTTGCCGATATCAAAACGACCTGAGTCGGGACTTCGACGAGTAGGTACGAACTCTCGCAATGTCCACCCGTTAACCACAGAATCCGTCCAAAGCACATTATCGCCAACCTCATCCAGACCGTAATACACTATATGGCCCCCATATTCAGGATTCACTATTACAGAGGCAACGCCATCTCGAATGCGCAGACAGCCATCCCATCCTCTGAATTCCACGGTATCGACTGATACCACCGCGCCACATGCCAGAGTTGAAAAAACCGATATGGCTATCCAAACTATACTCCTTAATATGTCCTTATGCATAAAACTCATAAATCTTGGTTTATAAATAATTAAAGCCTCCGGAGATTCCATTTCAAATGTTTCCCCGGAGGCATCGGCGGCATGATTACCTATAAACTCCTACATCAAACATTCCGGTCACCGACCGGTTAATCCATACCACCAGACTTCCGCCAACCTTCGCGGAGATATAATCCTTACCCTTTTCAAGCGACTCTCCGTTCAGGCTTACACCCACATTCGAATCGCCTTCCCAATCATCTATGCGGAAAACAGGATTTTTCACCGTCCCGGCAGCATCGAATGAGAACCCGCATTGCGTTATACCTTTCTTTGCCTTCAAGACGTTCTCTCTTTTGGAATATCCCGTAGAAGAAGCGTCGAACTCCACTCCCTCAAGTTTAACAGGACTCCCGAGATAAAGCCATCCTCTTGTATATGCATCGATTTCGTCTGACTTTCCTGACGGCACAATACCCATAAGCATACAGTAAACCCTATATTTATCCCCCTTTTCGTTCAACAAGTATGACGAATTCCAGGAAGTGTCGCCGGTAGCCTCGATGCCAATGAGCGATGAATGGGAAACCTGACTTTCCCATACAGCGGTTGACTTATCGTAATCGCCATTAAATGCCCCGTCATACACAATCTTGCTCACGGGCCAATGACACATCTGATAGCCCGTGTCATGCCAATTGAAATCATTCGATATCGGAAGCGGAGATACCTCCGGTCTCTCATGAGTATGCGAGAACACACAGAATACGTCGGGAGCTCCATTAAGATGTGCCGAATAAATCTGTTCCGGCCAGTTCCTGACATTGGCATTGACCTCTTCATACGGTTTTTCGGGATGAAGGCTATAACGGTTGCCTGAAAGGTTAGAAACTGTCATGGCGGGAGACTTGCAATGGTCTTTAGGAACCGTGGAACTTCCGCTTATCACCATCGGCTCTGCAAGTTCATGATAGTTATATTTTCCTTCGCCTGCCGATTTCTGAACATATTCTATTCTCCTTACCCCTACACCGTCAGGATAAAGAGTATAATATTCATCCACCTCAGGACGTTGGTTGCCGGGATAAGGCGACTTATAGTCTGGATTTATAAGTTCGTAATGATACTTCACCACCTTCCTGACGTCATTATCCTCCACCACGCTCACTCTTGCATTGGAAAGAAGACGGTCGGACATCGGTTCGAAGCATCCGTTCCCCTCTCCGGTCCAAGTCTCACAAAACTCATAGCAATACAGGAGCTCGTTGCTCAGCCTCCACACAGGCACATAATTCGCTTCCGACCAGAAAACAAATTGCCGTCCACCGTCCGAAGCAGGGCAAAAGACCGGGTCAAAACTAACCACAGTGGCTTCTCCGGGAAAACCGGCCCACACAAAACTTCCTTCCTTAACATTAAAGCCAATTTCAGAAGAGACATTATCACCTTTAGAAAAGTTTTTAATGCCAACATCTGAGAAAGTTACCGTGACATCACCATCCTTTCCCGTAGTCCTGACAAACGGACATACAAACCAGTCTTCATGGTCGCCACACCAATCTTTAGAAGGAGTCAGTTCCACCCAATTCTCAAATACCTTTCCGTCAATCTCTTTCGCCACACTCACATAGTAATGGAAAAAATCGGATATGTCATTGCGGATTATCCTGAAACTCCCTGTAGTGCCTGTAAAAGGGATGGAAAACAGAGATCCGTCAAGTGCCAATGCATAACGTTTGTCGAAATCACGTTGTTCTATCTTTCCAGTGTTGTCCAAAACGTTGTTCTTACCTTTCTGACGGTCGAGTACCCTCGCATATACAACCCCATTCTCACTGCAAACCGACACCGACGTGAAATTATCGAAATCGGGTTTCCCGTCTTTAACCCTGACAAGGGCAAGCCCTGAGTTCCGCGTCAAATCCGCCTTGGCCTCAGCCATGAAATGCCCTCTTGCAGTAATTGGAAAACAAACACCGTATGAAGAATTACGGTTCGACGTCGTTATCGACAATGCCTCATCCTTCACTTTATAACTGCCGACGGCTCCCTTAGTGAGAGACAACGGTTGGTAAGCCGTCACAACAGGAGGCTCAGGCAAAGTGGGCTTTTCAACCGGGCGATATGGATCGCTGCTTGCACATGAAGTGAAGCCGAGTGCCACTGCCAATAATGTAATAATTGCCATATCTTGTTTCTTCATGCTCCACATCGGGGTGTTATTTGAGATTGTTTAATGTTTTGAAACGTAATCTCTTTTTTAATATATCCGGGGAAAGGGAAGTCTTTACCCGCATGATATGCTCCTTTCCGGGCACAAGAGTGACATAATTGTCAGAGAAAAACGCATCATCGCCATCTCCGTCAAGATAGAAATATAGCCCTCTGACAAGAACCGGAGAAGAAGCAACCAATATAACTTCATTCCCTCCCGGCATCACCTTGATTTCGGGATTTGCCTCAAGATAAGAATAACGGTTGGAATATACAGGATACCAGATATTAGACGAAATTTCTTTCCCATTCTGCAATATCGAAACAAATGTGAATACCTCTTCAGGATTCTTGTTGCCATACAATTCTTTTTCCTCGACCACAGCCACATCGTCACATCCGTTGGCTCCAACCGAAAACGAAACCCTCCGGGAATAGACATTTCCACCGTCAAGCGTCATGGTTGTAACAAGAAGCTCACCCGATACAGGGTCCATACGGTCAGACACAACCTTAAACGCCACCTTTCCTTCTCTTTCATAAGGCGACACAATCACATCCCTGTATGCATCCCTCGCAGTGTAGTGGAGAGCCTTCCAACGACCGTAATAATCAATCGAGCTCCACGAGGCCACTGGCCAGCAGTCGTCAATCTGCCAATAGAGCGTACCCATGCAATAAGGTTTAGACCTACGGTGGCTTTCAATAGCCATCTTCACCGCCTCCGCCTGCATAATCTGGCTTATATAGACAAAATCATCAAGGCTTTCCGGCACACTGAAGTATTTTTCCATATACATGCGCATCATATTGTTTCCGAAATTGGGGTCGCGCGTCTGGTCATGACGGGCCCGCTGATGCGAAAGCATCACCTCAGAATCTATATGGCGGTCTTCCTCCCTTGTAAATGACTCTATCGTTTTCATTTCAGGATACGATTGAAAACCATATTCACTCATAAACCTGGCAATGTTTTCAGGTTTAAGATATTCTTCAATCCAACCGCCTTTCCACACCCACCAGAAATGGGCGTCACCCTCGCCATATCCTATTCCATTGTAACCAGTCACAGGCGAAGTAGGGTGATAATAACGGGTGTCGTCGTAATCTTTTATCGCCTCCGGAATTACTTCATAAAAAAGCTTTTTTAGATTCGACTGATAAATCCGGTCTTGTTCAGGAGTATATTTGCCGCGCCATCCCCATTCGAAATAAGAAATCTCGTTCTCGTTGTTGCCACACCACAAGGCAATAGAAGGATGATTGCGAAGCCGCTTCACATTGTCTTTCACCTCTTCCGCCACTGAATTCAAATAGTGGTCGTCGGCCGGGAACATCCCACAAGCAAACATCATGTCGTGCCAAAGTAAAATCCCTTTCCGGTCACAAATATCATAAAAAATGTCGGGCTCATAGATGCCTCCGCCCCAAATGCGAATCATATTCATATTGGCATCTGCTGCCGAACCGAGCATCTGCTCATAACGGGCTTCCGTCACACGGTTAGGGAAATTATCCATCGGAATCCAATCCGCCCCCTTCATGAACACATCCTTACCATTAAGACGAATCTTCATCGACGTGCCATATTTATCCCTATCTCTGACAACCTCAACAGTACGTATTCCGGTTGTAACCCGGCCAAGCACTTCCTTGCCGTCTGTCCTGACTGAGATGTCGAAGTCATATAAAGGATGGTCGCCAAGTCCGTTCGTCCACCATAGTTTCGGATTCTTAACTTTGAAAGGAACCTTTACACGGTTATTTCCCTTCTTGAGTGTCACATCTTTCGTTTCCTTGCCGCCATCGAAAGCCACCGTCACACTTGCCCTGCCATCCGAATCGCTGAAAACATCGCAGATTGCCTCCATAGAAGCATGACTTTTGCCCAATGATCTCGTGGCCACATGGGTGCCGTCTATCCGGATTCTGTCCCATAACTCAAAATATACAGGACGCCATATTCCTGTGGTTATCAATCTTGGGCCCCAGTCCCATCCGTAATTATATCCTGCCTTGCGGGCATAAAGGCTCAAAGGAATGTCTGACTGGTCATTGTTAGGCCACGCCTGGAGTTTGAACGGGGCATCAAGATATTTAGGCATATCCTCCTTGAAAACCGAACGGAAACATATCCTTATCACATTGTCGCCTTCCTTGAGATAAGGACGTGCATTAATGCGCCACGTCCGGAACATATTGTCGGCATCCAACGCCTTGACGTCATTTATATATACCTCCGCGTATGTATCGAGCCCCTCAAACACAAGGTCTATACCCGGTGATGACAACACATCGGTAGTAATATTGAATGTATTGATATATTCCCAGTCCTTCTCCCCAACCCATTGCAGGTCTTTTTCATTGACTCCGAAAAATGGATCGCTGATTTTTTCGAGAGCCATAAGATCGGTATGTACTGCACCCGGCACATTGGCGGGATGCCATTCCGAGGCCTTCGACTGCTTGAACTGCCACCCGCCATTGAGGTCTATCCGTGTGGCAAAAGATGAAGGAGAGAGGGCCGTCGCTCCCATAAGGAGCGACGACACGACACTGATTACTGTCTGTTTCATGGTGAATTAATTAATCCTGATTGCTTGTTGCCAAAATTTCACTTTGCATCTTATAAGAACTGCCTGCTTTCGATATCCTGAAAACAATCTTTATTACCGCGGATTTCCATTCCGTATCATCTTCAAGAGCGGTATAAATATTATAATTTCCCGGTTTGCCACTCTCCTCGTGTGCCACGAAGTCTGCTGTATCAAATACAATTTCCGGACATGGGAATTCTCCTCCCCAGTCGCGCGACGAATAGAATTTGAAATTAGCCCATTTGCTAACGACCGCAGTCTGGGAATAGACCGTTTCATCATCCGATTCGGCAATTTTCCGAAGAATCAAAGCGTTGTTGAAATTCCAGTCGGGCTGATAACTCCAAAGCTCCGGACGCCCTATTCCCCAACCATTGCAAAGAAGGATGTCGGGGTAAGACAGTCCTGTCTGTATTGGATTCTCATCCGACTCTACAAACACAAAACCGAAAAGGGTATTCATATAAAGGTTTACGGTTCCTGTTTTACCGTTGTAGATGAGCTTGCCGTCGGCCTCTGTAAAATAATCGGGGTCGAATTTCACACTCTCAAGGTCGATAAGTGACAGACGCACCTCCTCCCCTTCTGCAAGTGCCACATTTTTAGCACAAAGCGCATTGTTCACAAATCCTTCATCCGACGGATTCCTTCGGTATTTCATAAATGCGACATCGTTTACCGACATCTCCCTCTTCAAAGGAAGAATCTCGAAAGTCAAAGCATCAAACGTCACTTCGTGCACCTTGCCGTCTTCTGAGAGGGAATCCTCAAGTTTCACAGGTTCTTTCGAATCAAGGCTACAAGTGTTTGTCCCCTCGTCGAATCCCCAAGCGTATCCCTTCTGTCCAGGCTCGCTGAACAGAAACGCCTCAGTGCCGTTGGCAATATCCACAGAACCTTTGAACAGATAAGGGTTAAGCGGGTCTTCGGCGTTGACAAGCTCTGTCTCCACTCCGTCTGCCACAAGATAAATCTTCTGAAAATCCGGACGTGCCACGCTGATTTCTACAACTTGTCCTGTAACTTTCGCGTTAGAATTCATTGCAACGACCTCTAACGATGCAGTGCAGTCAAGACAATTGGAGCCAAACGGAATACCTATCGATTCCGACACCTCCATCTCCTGCCTGCGGTCGGCTGCCACTGTTTTGGAGTAAACAGTCTCTCCATTCACTGTCATCTCAATTCTTAGGTGAGACAACGCATTGGCATCCTTAGCGGCTACCGTATATTCAACCGACTCTCCATAGCGCACGGCATCAACATCAACCACCGCCTTCGAAATAACAGGGGCCGACGCATCGTAATCAAATATCATGTCGTCCTTATTCTGACATGAAGATATTGCCATACATGCCGCAAAGGACAGGATTATCAATCTATTATAGTTTTTCATATCCGAGTATCGTATTTTATGATGTAATTAATTATATCCCGGATTCTGTCCGAGATTGGGATTCCTATCGCGTTCGTCCTGCGGGATAGGGAACAACAACTGATAGTCGGAAAAATGTCCGCTGACATTCTGCCTTGTTCCATTCACCACTGCCGACCAAGATTTCTCTCCAAGCACTGACACGGCTTTCCCATGGCGTTTAAGATCAAAGAATCTCTCACCCTCGTAGGCGAGTTCCAGACGGCGTTCTTTAAGAAGCAATTCTCTCATTTCTTCCTTCGATTCAGTATTGAACGGCACCAAACCGGCACGTTCGCGAATCTTCTGGAGCAACGGGTCGGCACATGCCGCGGCGGCCCCCTCAAGTTCATTTACCGCCTCCGCACGCAACAAGACGAAATCGGCAAGGCGCATCATATAGATCAAATCTCCACAATCCCATCCGACACGGTTGATTCCTCTCATCTTAAAGGCGAACGGAATTTCACGCGTTTCCCATTTTCCATTGTTGTTTACTGCATAATATTCGTCAAACCAAAGATTGTTGATATCTTCCCACACCACGGTAGATGCCTTACGCACTTCATCGCCTGCATCCTCATATGCTTTAAGGAGATCCTGCGAAGGTATCAGATACTTACGCCATGTTTCATTTGTCATGGAAGGAGGAAGCAGGAGCAAAGGAACATAATTAGACTCCGTTGAATTCACCTTATACTGCACGGCGAGAATAGTCTCCACATTGTTGCGGTGGCTGTCGTCGAAAAGGAATTCATACCGGTCAACGAGTCCATAGACAGGCGATTCAATCACGGCATCGCAATAATGTTTCACCATCTTCCAATCAACTTCATGGGGCGCACCCATAATCGCATAAAGCCTGGCATACAAAGCATTGCACATTCCTTTGCTTGCGAGTCCTCGTGTAGCGGCCTCGGTGTTCCTGCGTTCCGGGAGCCTTTCCACTGCATAATCAAGGTCTTCCCTTATGAGGGCATAAACCTCATCTACTGTCTTGCAACGCGGAAGCTGCACATCTTCAGGAGCCAGCGACCCGGTAGTGGTGACAAGAGGCACTTCTCCGAACGAACGGACAAGATTGAAATAGTGTAACGCACGGAGGGCACGTGCCTCGGCAAGCATCTCCTCGCGCACGGAAACCCCGGGCAACGCCTCTTCTTCAAGTTTTCCGTCGTCAATATTCGGAATATTGCGGAGAGCCACGTTGGCTCGAAGGATTCCTCCATAAAGCTGCTTCCAAGCTTTCATAACCACAGCATTGCGGGGCGTTACATTGTTGAGTCCCACATTGATGATATCCACATCATCGCCTCCGGCGTATGCATTATCGGCATAGCAGTCAGACAAGATCGTGTTATACCATGTGTAATACTCGTCATGGCTCTGCTGTATGCCGTCATAACATGCGTTGATGAGAGCTTCGGCATCCCTGTATGTTGTAAAGGCGTTTGCCTCTGTCAGGTCGTTTTTGGGCACCTCGTCAAGAAAATCGCTGCACGACACCATAAAGGAGCCGACAAACCACATGCCCATAATTATCTTATAAATTGCTTTCATTTTTCCGGTTATAGATTGTTTTGTAATTTAAAATCCAATAAGTCGCGGTTCATTTCAAAACACCACTGTGGCGCCGAACGTATATGTTCTGCTGTGGGGATAAGAACCCTGGTCAATACCCATCACGGTGCTTGAGCCTCCTCCGATATTCACTTCCGGGTCATAACCCTTGTATTTGGTCCACGTCAGTAAATTGTCGGCAGAAAAATAGAATGTCACACGCTCCATTAGCGCCTTGCGCGTAATTGCTGACGGCAACGTATATGAGAATTTCACATTCTTGAGTTTAAGGTATGAACCATCCTCAATAAATCTTGAAGAAATCGGAGAGTACTTGTCTTTCTCCGCCTTAGGCACTGTGGTATAGTCGCCGGGATTCTGCCATCTCATTAATACTCTGTCCGACTGGTTTCTCGCATCGAACATGCCTTCGGTAAACATTCTTGTGGCATTGAACACATCATTGCCATAAGAGCCCTGGAAAAAGAACGACAGTTCAAAAGCTTTCCACGACAAAGAATTGTTCATACCGTAAAGGAGCTTGGGCTGCGCACATCCTATTATCATTCTGTCCTCATCCGCACTCAGGTCTTCCTCAAACACAAGCATACCGTTGGCTTTCTCATACATCATACGTCCGTTGTCGGGATTCACGCCGGCAGCCTTATATCCGAAGAACGTTCCAAGAGGGTGCCCTTCCTTCACTATCGATGCCGTTCCGGATATTTTCTTGTCGAGCCATCCAGTGAATATCTCAGGACTGCCAGCCATATTGGTAACCTTATTTCGATTCAACGAAAGGTTAAAATCCGTTGTCCAGCTGACGGGTCCGGTAAGATTACGCGTTGTTACCTGGAATTCAAGTCCTTTGTTGACAACATTTCCTACATTCTGCATTTCTGATTCGAATCCTGTTGACTGAGGCAGGTTGACCATGAGCAACAAATCGGAAGTTTTCTTGTAGTAGGCATCGAATGTGAAATTGATTCTTCCATTAAAGACAGAAAAGTCTATACCGATATCCGTCTGCGAAGTGCGTTCCCATTTCAGTTTGTCATTTCCAAGCTGGCTCTGATAATATCCGTTGAGAATTATATCATCTATGTTATAGTTCGCTCCAAGTCCATAGATGCCGTATGAACTATAGCAACCCACCTGGTCATTACCCACCTGTCCCCAGCCGATTCTGATTTTAAGGTCGTTGATCCATTCCACGCTCCCCATGAATTTTTCTGAAGAGATTCTCCATCCGAGTGAAAACGAGGGGAAATAGCCCCAACGGTTATTGCGTGAGAATTTTGAGCTTCCGTCCGCACGGAAATTGACCGTGGCAAGATATCGTGAGTCATAGTCGTATGTCACTCTTGCAAGCCACGACATATTGCTGCTTGCCTCGTAGGTCTCATATGGTTTGTCAAGAATCGTACCCGCGTTAAGGGTCGGTATCTTTATATCCGAAAAGCCTCTTATCGATGAGCCCGAACCTTCACCCTGCCAATGCGATGATACGAATCCTGCCATAGCTCCAATCTTGCTGTAGCCAAACGTTTTGTCAAACATAAGCAATTCCTCATTCTGCCATTTATAGTTCATGGCAGTATTGTAGGTTGCCCTTCCCTGCTGGTTGCGTCCGTAGTTTGACTTGAACGGGTCAAGAAACTCCTTATAACGAGAATAGTTCATGTCAACGGCAACACTCGCCTTGAACTTCAGCCAATCAGTGAAATAAATTTCGCCATAGACATTCCCGAGAATCTTATGCTGCATCCAGCTATGAGTGTCAGCCTCTATATCGCTCAAAGGGTTTTCAAGACTTGAAAGGAACGGAAGGGTCGGGAACGATCCGTCTTCATTATATTTCGGCACGACTGAAGGACAAGTGACCGATTTCAGTATCACCGATTCCGAGTTGCCGTCGCCAACATCCACGTCGTCAATCTTGCTATAGGCGAGATGTGAGCCTATGCGAAACCATTTGAAAACCTCCTGATCAAGATTTAGCTTAAAATTCAAACGCTGGAACTCGTTCCCTTTTACAATACCGGCATTCTTGACAAATCCACCCGACAGATAATAAAGTGTCTTGTCTGTGCCTCCTGAAATTGAAAGTTGGTAATTCTGCATACTACCGGTTCGGAATATCTCGTCCTGCCAGTCAATATCGGCATTATAGACACTCCTGTCATAATCCGGATAACCAAGATCTGTCAGTAATTGGCGGTGTTGGTCGGCATTAAGCACCTTATACTTCTTCGTGAGAGAAGACCAGCCGCCATAAGCGTTAAGCGTAACCTGCGCCTTGCCTTTCTTTCCTTGTTTTGTAGTAATCAACACCACACCGTTCGCTCCCGCATTGCCATATATGGCAGCTGATGACGCATCTTTCAGAACCGTGATAGACTCTATCTCCGAAGGGCTTATTGTTTTGGTGTCGGTTGTCGGCACACCGTCAACTACATAAAGAGGCTCATTCCCGGCGTTAATTGAAGTCGCTCCCCTGACTCTCATGGAAAAACCCTCGTTTGGTTTTCCATTAGCTGAAATTACCTGCACACCCGGAGCCCTTCCTGCCAATGCGCTTCCGAAATCATTGACAGGTAAATTCTCAATCTCATTTGCATCTACGGTTGACACCGATCCCGTAATATCTTTCTTTTTCTGAGTGCTGTAGCCCATAACTACCACCTCGTTTAGTTTAGTAATGTCTTCAAGCATAACCACGTTAACAGTGTCATCGTTTTCAACATTTTTACTCACCGGGCTGTAACCGACAAAAGAAAACAGCAACGTGGGATTCTGCGATTCGACCTCAATCGAATAATTACCGTCCAAGTCTGTAGTTGTGCCGGTCTTGCCGTCTTTCAACCGTACGGTGACGCCAATCATTGGCTCCCCGTCGCTTTCAGTGACTTTTCCTGAAATCACCCGCTTACGCCCCTTGCCTTTATCATTTTTGCCGGAGCCGGAAGCATCCGCCCGGGTTATACGCACGGTCTTTCCATCCACAGTTATTGTCACTTCCTGATTTTTGAACAACTGACGCAACACGTCATGGATGTTCCTGTTTTTGACTTTGATACGCACCACACGCTGCGTGTCTATTTCTCCACTCGGGATTACAAACGTGTAGCCGTAATTCTTGGTTAGTTGTTCCAATGCCTTCCCGATTGTCTCATTATTGGCATTGAGTGTGACAAGCCCTCCGTCTGTCTGGGCAAACACGGGGGTTACCCAAAGAAACAAGACTGCCACTACCGACATTATTATGCCGGTTGCTTTCTTTAACTGAGTAGTCATGTTATTGTATTTTAATTGTGATTGTTAATGCCGTCTTTTAATTTCGAAATTGTTTCTGTCTCCCCTTATTTCAAGATTGCCGTCAACATCAAGAGCTTTCAACATGTCGTCAAGACTCATTCCGTGTGCATAAGCTACAAAAAGACGCCTTTCGGACAACGTCCGCTCTTTTATAGATATCTTGACATTGTAGATTCTCTCGAGCTCCTTCACTATATCCTCCATAGTTTCATTATTAAACACCATGTCCGAGTCTGTCCAGTCTTTATAATCTGACAGATCAAATTCTGAAACCATTATCTCGTTTTTACCGATAGTGACCTTCTGCCCGGGCTTCATGGAAATCTCTTCGCCAAACGAACCCAATTTGGCGCGCAACGATATGGAACCGGAAAGCAACATCGTCTCGCTGCTTTTTTCTTCCGGATAAGCCCGGATATTGAAACTTGTACCGTGAACACGGACAGTCATATCGCTTGTCTCCACAATGAAAGGCCTATCTACATCTTTCGCAACATCGAAATAGGTTTCACCTCCGGCAAACACCTGTCTTACCTTGTCAAACCTATCAGGATAAATAAGATGTGAACCTGAATTCAAAACAACCTTGGTTGAATCCGGCAGAAATACTTCAAGATGCTCTCCATAATTGGCATACACGTCATGCCACAATACTGCCGCATCCTCGCCTTTCGTTTTTTGACGGTCAACAATAAAATATAGTGACAAAGCCAATACTGGGATGAACAATACTGCAGCGGCATCTCTCAACACACGCACCCAATTATGTATAGTGGTTTTCTTTTCTGTCATTCCAATACTTACTCCCACCTTCTCGAAAGCGTTGTCAAGGTCTTCCCCATCCATCGATACGTGGGCACCACTATTCCAAAGCGCCTCCAGTTCAGACTCTGCGGATGCATCAATACTTTCTGAAAGGAAAAGTCGCGACACCTCGGGAATCGCATCAGCGTCCTTGTCGTGGAAATATTCGTTAAGATTTGATGTCGTCTCTTTTTTCATGATTAGTCAGATAGTTTATCAAGAATACGTCATAATACCGAATCGCACCCAACCGGATTACGACTTTTTTCAGTTTTATGAGCATGTACTCAAAAAAACTCACACTTACACACCCCTACCCCTTACAAAAAAACAGAGTTAAGGAACGACGCGCTCTAAATTATCATCAGTATTATATAAGTAAGGAATTCACCAAGATTGTTACGGAGCGTGTTAAGGGCCAGATTCAGATGGCGCTCAACCGTGCGTTTTGACAATCCCAACCTGTTGGCAATATCTTCATTGCCAACACCGTCAAGCCGGCTCATAATAAAGACCTCACGACGTTTCGGAGGCATTTCCTCCACAATCTTCCTCACAAGATTCTCAATATGCGAAAGATCATAGCCCTCTACAGGATTACCACTTATCTGTCTTGCCTCTTTCTCGATGCCGGGAGCATCAATAGATTCAAGTTTTACTATTTGCCTATAGTAATCCGCAAGAGCGTTTCTTGTTATCCGATAAAGATATGCGCTGAAGTGTCCCGAAGGGTCAACAAGATCACGCCGCGTCCAAAGTTTTATAAACACTCCTTGAGCTATTTCATCGGCAATATATGAATTTTTTACTATTCCAAGCACAAAAAACCTAACCTGCGGATAATAACAGTCAAAGACTAACCGGAAAGCCCGACTGTCGCCCGATTTCATTAACAAGAGTATTTCTTTCTCATTAATCATTCTTCAGTGTATAATATTCAGAGAAGCTTATTAAAAAACTCCAGTTTAGATTTTACAGTTAACACGATTCTTCAGCCCCGCCACTATTCAAACATAATGACAAAGCCTGACATGTATTGAAGTCGTACAAATGTACGACTTCATTTATACTTATACGCATATATACCACATCACACCACAAAAAATAACAAAATTATTGCCTATTTCCCACATTTTATTGCCGACGGTGAGTATCGTCATGAAACGTCTCTTCGTCAACATAACGGATACGTGGCTGGAATTCGGCGGAGAGAATGTCGCGGGTGGAGTCATAAAGCCGGTAGTCCGATCCGGTCAGTGTGATTATTGTGTAGATGATATCGGAAGTCGAAAAAGAAGCCCTTACTGCTTTTTCAAGTTTTTCTATTATTTCCGGATTATTCTCCCTATATGCCTTATTGGCGTATATGAAGAAAGGAACTCTGACGAATTTAGGGTCTCTTCCTTGAAAATCGCGGTCGTCATAGACGTTTTCACCATGGTCTGACAAATAAACCATAACAGACGGATCTTGCAGGCGGGATAATTCTTTCACAACCTCACCGAGAATGCTGTCCGTGTAGGCTATGGAATTATCGTATTCCGCCACTTTCTGTGCTTTCCCTGCGTCAAGCCAACTCCTTTTAGAAGTCTTCTTCAAAACATCGGATGCCGAGAACCGAGCCATGTCTTTCGGATAACGTTCGTTATAAGCAATGTGTGAGCCCATAAGATGCAGGCAAATGAAACGTAGGGAATCTCCGCCAGCCAAACTTTTTCTAAATTCAGGCAACAAAACTTCGTCGTAACGGTCAGTGAGATGGTCTTCCGAATCAACGCTCCCAAGATACCCCACCTCATCGGCATCCGATGAAAGAATGCCGGAAAGGTTCGACCAGTCGCCTGTCCGCTCCTGATTGGAAAGCCACGTCGTGGAATATCCGTAAGCCTTTAACAGATTCATGACCGTAGGATATTCATACCATTCACCTTGTCCAGGCTCACAATTCATAAAGGAAAGTATGCGTGGCAGATTCTCTGCAGTGCTGGTAGATGAAGCCACTGCGTCATTGAAAACAAACAAAGAATCGCGACGGGAATCCATCGCGGGAGTGGTAGGCAAAGGGTAGCCGTAAAGTGAAAGATGGTCGCGCGATGCCGACTCTCCTATTATAAGTATCATATTTTCCGCCAGACGCCGGGATATGGCGCTATCCCGATAAGGGAGCGGACGTCGTTTTGATGAAAGGTCGCGAATCATGGAGGTGCTTTTGACCACACTTCTGACGGCCACGGCGCTACGTGCAATCATGAGATGGTTCGTTTTTCCCCATCTTGCAGTGGCCGCAAACCATATGATATATACCATCCCCGACAAACAGAAAACCCATATTGCATTCCAGAACCATCGCTTGGGAATCACCGGGAGGACAAACCACGCCGCAATAAAAATGCATACTTCCAAAAGAATCTGCCATGAAAACAGCAACGAGAATATATTCCCGATCATTCCGGGTAAAAACTGGCGAACCTCTTCGCTGTTGGTTTCATATAATATTGTGACGAGCTTCCGCGACACTCCGAATCCATATAAAGAATACGACACTGCATTCGCGATACTTAACAGAATGAAAACCGACACCAATGCCCAGCCTATACCATACAATATGCGATGTTTTCGCACCAAACCAAGCAGCAGTGTTATCACGGTCGCTTTCAAGACAGCGTAACCCCTCACACCCCACTCGACCCAGAACCCCATGTCATGGGCGACATAATAGCCTAAAATATCCATGACGGAAAATGCCGACGCCACCAGAAGCACAAGCCATACGCGCCGCGATATTTCCATATTCTTTAAATCCATACTGCAAAAATAATACTTTTACATCACATTTCTTTGTTCCCGCCCCTAATAACGTTAAAACAGACACGACTCCGGACCTTGCCTGCGATTAGATGGAACCATAGTAACCAAGCCTCGAACTTTGATATAAAAGCAATGAGACTGCGCCGAATTGATTTCACGGCGCAGCCTCAATGCATGTTATCTGAATCTGTTTTTTATTTTACGGCAATTTTTCTGACGGTGTTCCCTTGTCGGACAACATAGATTCCTTTTGCAAGACTGCCGACAGAATCGCCAACCTTGACACCCTGCAGGTCGAATACCTCTACGGGGTCGGAAGAGAACCGGTCGTCCTCTACTTCCTCTACAGCGGACTCATAATCCTCGGTCATACCATAAACTATGCTTTTAAATTTCTTCCATTCAAAATTAAAATCTTGATATCGATCCTTACAACCGTACTGAACATGGAGATACGCGGAATAGTCAGAGAACGCGGCATAACATTCCGGGGGCAGAATTGGATAGACATTGATATTGAAGAATTTGCATTGGAGAAAAGCGCCATCATTGATTTTTTTCACCGATGGAGGAATAGTAAGCGTCGTTGCCCCGGTGCAACCGACAAACGCATTTTGTTTTATTTCCTCAATTCCGTTGGGTATCGAAATTGAAGTCATCAATTTGTCTCCGACGTAAAGATTATGTGCATAATAGAGAGGATTGGAGTCGTAATTCTTGAATTCGATATCGTACCAAGTCATAATGTCGGCGACAGACACCGAGTGCAGTCCGTCACATCCATAGAAAGCATTACTTTCTATTGTCTTTACCGATTTGCCCATCTCCATTAAACGCATTCCTTTGCATCCGTAAAAAGCACTGAAGCCGATTGAAGTCACCGAGTCCGGTATTTTCACAGATTCCAAACCCTCACACATGTAAAATGCATCATTACCAATTGAAGTCACCGAATCGGGTATTTTCACCGATTTCAAGTTTGTGCAGTGGCCAAATACGTATGACTTCAATGTTTGTATCCCCTCAGGAATGACAATATGCTCCGCCAGCTCTCCATTCAGGTAAAGATTGTGTGCATGATAGATAGGATTGTCTATAAAAAACTCAAAATCGATATTGCACCATGACTCCAGATCGGATATAAACACTCTGTTCAGACGGTCACAATTCTGGAAAGCAAAATCTCTGATTTCAACAACCGAGGCAGGGATTGACACCGACTCCAGTTTCTTACATTCGGAAAACGCACCGCTACCGATTGAGGTCACTGCATATTCGACTCCTTCATACGCCACTTTTGACGGGATGTTCGCCTCCAAAAGATTCTTATTCGAGGCATATACAGCCAATCCATTGTCAGCCTCGCCAGTATAATATAAATCGCCGATTATAAAAACCTTCTTATCCTCCGACTCTCCGTATGAAAACTCATTATCAATATTCTTAAAATCACCCCAAATTGCTGCTTCCCTATATTTGGATTCACTCTCTTGAGGCACATGAACCACCGCATCATCATAAATATTATCATAAAAAGTCCTTGGAAAGATTGTCGGGGGTTCCGGATTCAACACATTTATATCCCTCAACTCAACACAACCGCCAAAAGCATAGTCGCCGATAGAGGAAACAGACTTTCCGATTGTCAGATTATTCAATTTTTCGCAATTCCCAAAAGCATTCTCGGCGATTGTGGTTGTAGAGTCCGGAATAACCACCGATGTCAGCTCATTGCACGAACAAAACGCATAGGACCCTATTTCAATTAGCGAGCTGCCTAACGTCAGCGAAACCAACCTTGTGCAACCATAGAAAGACATATACCCTATAGAAATTACAGAATCCGGTATTTTCAAATTATAAAAACCGCAATATCTGAAAGAAGAATCGCCTATAAAAGTCACCGACTTGCCTAAAGTCAAAGATATCATATTACGACAATCATAAAAAGCCCCGTCGCCAATTGTGGTCACCAAATCGGGGATTGTCATTGTCACTAAGCCATGGCATCCGCTGAAAGCCCGATTGCCGATTGTCGTCAGCGAGTCAGGGAGCGTCACCGATTCCAGACTCGCACATTCGTAAAAAGCATAGTCGCCGATTGTCGTTATAGATTTACCCATTTTCAGCGACTTCAAGTGGCCACAGTTATAAAAAGCTCTTTCGCCTATTGATGTTACAAGTTCGGGAATAACAATCGAACTCAATCCCTCGCATTCATAGAATGCATAGTCTCCTATTGTAGAAACAGATTCTGGAATTTCCAGCGACCCCAGAGTTGCACAGTAACCGAATGCTCGGTAGCCGATTTCCGTCAACGAGGCTGGAAGTGTCACATTTTTCAGTCTTGTGCATTTGAAAAATGCATCCGACCCGATTGAAGTTATAAAATCCGGCAGGTTCACCGATGTCAGATTTATGCAGCCACTGAATAAGCTCCTTTCAATCTTCTTAACCCCGTCAGGAATCGTCAACGACCCCAGCATTGCGCAGTCACGGAAAGCGTCCTCCCCAATTGCTGTTATGCCGGCGGGAAGTTCCACAGATTCCAGGCTCGTGCAGCCACTGAATAAGCTCCTTTCAATCGTGGTAACACCGTCGGGAATTTCCATAGATTCCAGACTCGTGCAATCACTGAAAGCTCCACTACCAATTTCAGTTACAGTTTTGGGGATTCTCACATATTTCAATTTCGTACAATCACTGAAAGCCCCGCTTCCGATTGCAGTCACTGTATATGTGTATTTTCCATAGGTGACTTTTTCGGGAATATCCGCCGAAGACATATCCTTGCGATTTGCGTAAACCGTCGCCGTCTTGCCGGCACCGAAATACTTGAAATCTCCCTCAACAAAATTCAGTGCCTTCGATTCCCGGCAAAGAGGGAGCAGCATTGCCATGAAGAGAAGTCTGCATAGCCATTGGCGATGAACGCCGAATCTCACGTTACAACTCTCTGATTTCATAAACTCGATTTTTGATTTGATGTTATTATTGTTTTTTGCATTTTCTCATGAATCATGCATCATAAAAGGATATAAAAAAAGCATCCGTTTTCCGGATAACCGGAAACAGATGCCGCGATACGATGAAATGCCTGCTTCGAATTATCCAAAAATCCACTTCAAGATTGCTCTCGAATGGATGCCGATAATTCTGCAGACGGGACACAGATTTTATGTAGTCGTTACCGGGAAAGAGCCGTCCCACCACTTTCAATTGCCATCCGGCAATCGAATTGCGCCGATGCCATGAGGAACACGTATATCCCTCCTTGACATTCCGATGATGTAATTCCCGCAGGAGTCTCCTCCTGTTTGCATCACAAATTTATATTCTTTAACAGTAATATGCAAATCCAAACAACAAAACAGACTCTATTTTAACAGAATTTAATATTTTAAAATATGTACTACGTTGATATATTCTCCAATGGAGACCGTAAAGAATCTGCCAATCAAAATAAAAATGGAATTTAAATTTGGCAATATGATGCATCTTTTATAATTTTACATTCTAATTTTAAATCAAAATGCCAGCCAAAAGAATCATACCCTGTCTTGACGTCAAGAACGGGAGAACCGTGAAAGGAATTAACTTCGAAGGGCTCGCCGATGTCGGCGACCCTGTCGAACTCGGCGCACGCTATGCCGAGGAAGGGGCCGACGAACTCGTTTATCTCGACATCAGCGCTTCCAAGGAAGACAGGAACACATTCACCGAACTCGTGGCAAGAATAGCCGACCGTATAAACATACCCTTTACAGTGGGAGGCGGCATATCGTCGATCGACGACGCATCGCGTCTGCTCGATGCGGGTGCAGATAAAATTACAATAAACAGCGCGGCAGTGGCAAATCCGGCACTCATTACGGAAATCGCGACCCGTTACGGTCGTCAGTTCGTGGTGGTGGCTATAGATGCCAAATTCGTTGAGGGTGTCTGGAGGGTAACAACCCACGGAGGATCGCGACTCACCGACAAGGAACTCTTTTCATGGGCAAAAGAAGTGGAAGAGCGAGGTGCCGGTGAGATAATGTTCACATCGATGGACCATGACGGCACCCGCAACGGTTATCCCTGCGACACGTTCGCGAAACTATGCGAAGAAGTATCGATACCGGTAATCGCCTCTGGAGGTGCAGGCAGCGTTGAAGACATTGCCAAGGTGCTTACCTCAGGTAAAGCCGACGCTGCTCTCGCGGCCAGTATATTCCATTACGGGGAAACCACCGTGAATAAACTAAAAAAAGATTTGACAGGCAAAGGCATAGAAGTTAGGTTATGAACAATCTTAAATTTGACGATTTCAATCTTGAAAAATGCGCCGACGGTCTTCTCCCTGCTATAATACAAGATGCCGTTTCGCTTAAAGTGCTTATGCTCGGCTATATGAACCGAGAAGCGTTTGAAAAAACCCTCGCCACAGGCAAGGTGACTTTCTTCAGCCGCACGCGCAGGCAATTATGGACAAAAGGGGAAACAAGCGGCAATTTCCTCGACGTGGTGGAAATGTATGCAGACTGCGACGGCGACACGCTTCTCGTCAAAGCCCATCCCGTCGGCCCCACATGCCATCGCGGCACGGAAGCATGCTTCGACACTCCCGACTATGACGGATTCGTGAGAAAACTTTCGGCACTCATAAAACGGCGTCACGAAGAAATGCCCGACAATTCATACACCACACGACTTTTTATAAAGGGGGTAAAGAAAATAGCCCAAAAAGTCGGGGAAGAAGCGGTGGAATCCGCTATCGAGGCTGTTGACGGCAACCGTTCAAGATTCATATACGAAGCGGCAGACCTGATGTATCATTATCTGGTGCTGCTTGAACAAATGGACTGCGATATCACCGACATAGAGAAGGAACTTCAGTTCAGACATTCATGACACAACGCATAAAGACATTACATAAAAAAGACGGAATCCGGCCGGATTCCGTCTTTTTTATGTAATTGCACCGTCTCTTCGATTATTACAAGAACATCGGAGCGACATAACGGGCCAATGCCCATCCCCCTACCAGGAGCCATACGTAGAGAAGGAAAGCCAATATGAAGGGCTTGGCCCCTGCCTTTTTAAACTTGTCGATGCTCGTCTCCGCACCGAGCGCCACCATGGCCATCGTGAGCAAGAAAGTATCGATGTAATTTATGACATCCACCACCTCTACCGGAAGAAGATCGAATGAATTGAACCCTATCACGGCAAGAAAGCCTAAGGCAAACCAAGGAATAGAGACCTTTCCTCCCTTTCCGGAAGTCCCGTCGCGACGTGCCTGACGCGCAACCCAGTATCCAAGCACAAGAAGCACCGGCACAAGGAGCATAACCCTTATCATCTTGACGATGATAGCCACGTTAGACACTTCAGGACCCATGGCATTGCCCGCACCTACGGCATGCGCCACTTCATGAAGCGTAGCCCCCGAATATATGCCCATCTCCTGCGGGGAGAGCTGGAGGAAACCGGCACGGTAAGCGATGGGATAAATAAACATTGAAATCGTTCCGAAAATAACAACCGTGGCTACTGCAACAGCGGTTTTGTAAGGCTTCGTCTGTATGGTGGATTCCGCACCAAGCACGGCGGCGGCCCCGCAGATTCCGCTTCCTATCGAGGTGAGGAGCGCTATATCCTTGTCCATTTTCAGAAGCTTTCCGAGCCAGACGCCACCCAATATGGTCACCACTACCACTACAGCATCAATAAGGATACCCGCGACTCCCACATTCAATACATCCTGGAATGTCAGACGGAATCCATAAAGAATGATGCCAAGTCTAAGTATCTTCTTTGAACAGAACTGTATGCCCGGCACCCACGTTGCAGGAAGATGATTTCGCAACGAATTGGCATACAACATACCTAACACGATACCTATAATCATCGGACTCAACGACAATTCCTTGAAAAACTGTGCGTCTCCGATGTAAAATGCCGCACATGAAAACAATCCTATCAGCAGGATTCCATGCAACATACTGCTTCTTTTCTCAGTCAGCATATATAAAATTTAAATTTTAGGGAATTATATACAACAAAATTCTCATCAAAGCCAGTCGGTCACACATTATTTAATCTGCATGCATCAGAAATGCAGAGAAGAACAACACAGCAATCATGATGTCGGTGATAAAATGAAAGCCCGTCTGAAACTTTTATACAAAGATAATGCTTTATGCCATCATAAACATCATCATAAACGCAAAATAATCAAAATATAGTGTCAAATTATCTTTAATTCTACTTTATTTAACCCTATATGCCACTTCATGCATGTCTATGTTAATATTTTTAAGGCAACAAATCCTTTTCCCGACAGCAGCCGACTGCCCACATGTATAACTGACGGCATCAACCGTTAAGAGCAGCAAGACACTTTTTCACCTCTTCATCGGTGGCATGAAGTTTTTTCTTGCAATAGCCCAGAAGTTCCAAGGCCCTGGATGTGTAACCGGCAAGATGGTCGATATCACAATTATCCGACTGCATTTTCGCAACAATCGATTCAAGTTCGGCAACGGCCTTGCCGTATGTCATTTCTTCGTTCATAATCTAACGGTTATTGGTTATCTTTAAGACATATTTTAATCACTTCCGACTCAACCGCACCGTTATAAAGCACGGTTTCGATTCTGTCACCACTATGCAGCACCTCTGCATCCGTGACGGCGACACCGTTAACGCGGGTTATGGAATAACCTCGTCTGAGGGTGTTTGACGGACTTAAAACCTCCACCATATTTTCAAGTGCCGCAAGTTTGGTGGAAGCCCTCTTCAAGACTGTATCCGAGGCCATCGTCACACGTCCGGAAATATCAGCAAGTCGCCCGGACGCCTGCACGACACGGCTGCCGGAAAGAGCACCTATCAGGCGTCCTGCGGCGTCAAGGCGCCCTCGCGCTTCAGAAAGCCGTGATGCCACAAGCACAGGAATACGGGTCATTTCCTTCTCCAGCAATGCCCTCGCCCCTGAAAGCCTTGCTTCCACAAGGGCAGGAATCATTCCTTCGCAATTCGAAAGACGGCGTGCTTCTCCCAGAATCCGGTCGTTGCAATATCGAATAATCCAATCGATCATTGAGGAAACCCTATCAGACGCGGCATGCAAAGTATCTATGAAAAATGCGGCCACCGCCGTTGGCGTTTTCATCCGAGTGTGGGCAATCTCATCAAGCACCGTGCGGTCACGTTCATGGCCAATTCCGACAACGACAGGCAAGGGAAATGTGGCCACAGCCCTCGCAAGCTCGTAATCGTCAAAACCGTTTAAATCCGTTGTGGCTCCTCCGCCCCTGACAATCGCCACACAATCCCAAAGGTCGATGGTCTGTTCTATATACTCGAGGGCAGCCCTTACTGACGCAGATGTTTTTTCACCCTGCATCACTGCCGGGAAAAGGTGTGGATAAAACACGAACCCATATGCGTTGCCCGTCAACTGATTGATAAAGTCGCCATATCCGGCAGCGCCTTCCGCAGAAATAACGGCAATTCGTTGGGGAGCCAAAGGCATCTCCACCCCCTTGTTCTTATCCAATATCCCTTCCCTGTGGAGCCGCATAAGGATTTCACGCCTGATACGCTCCATGTCGCCAAGAGTATAAGACGGGTCGATGTCATTTACCGTAAACGACAGACCATATAAAACGTGATGGGAGGCGGAACCGTTAAGCATTACTTTCATGCCGGTCGTGACATCACGCCCTGTGGCGGCATAAAATTTCTGTCGGATATATTGAAAACGCGACTGCCATATAGTGGCGCGGAGTTTTGCAACGGTCTGGCCCGCATCGTTTTTCTCCACAAGTTCCATGTAGCAATGACCTCCGTTTACCCTCACGTCGCTGAGTTCAGCCACCACCCACGCCCCTTGCAGCGACGGAGACATGCGCACGGCATTTCCTATTGCCGTGGTGAATTGAAGCAATGTCATTGCCCCGGGGGCTTGAGAGAAACAATCGCCAATCATTCTTTCTGGATATCTTTCACGGAGCCAATCTCCTTGAGTGCCCCGGTTGCGGAGTCAAACACCGCATACGACGGATCTTTCTTATCGCTGAACAAATCAGGGTTTAATCCGAACACCACACCGAACTGTGCCATCTCATATTCTTTCGAAAAAAGACTTTTCCCCTTATGCGACAATGAAAGAACAGCCGTACCGGGCACATTGTAAGCCACTGCATCCTTTGGCAGCTTCTTAGCCTCCCCTTTCGAATCGACAGGCAAGGTGGCCTCGTTGGTGACATTGACATTAACATAAACCGGCTCGCCTGAATAATCGTCGGCCCCTACAAAACCTGAAAAATCGCTCATACGAAACAAAACGTTGCGCCCGTCTTCTTCCGGAATAAACGAATAGTGGCGCACCACCGTTTCCTTTGTTATGTTCCCGAGGAAGGCGGCAGTCATTGCGGCTTCTTGGTGGCGCAAGGAATTCAGCATCAATTCAAGCTGTTTTCCATCAGTAGGCATGGCATCGGCGGTGCCACGCGTAAGCGAGATTTTGGCATCACGAATCTCCATCAGACTCTCGGCAAGCATCTGTGCCTGTTTGGCCGAAGACTGCGATGCGATGAAATCTTCATCGACATATTGCAGATATTCCCTGTCTGAAAGCTCTTCCCCTTCCACACGTCCCGGTGAAGACGTCTCCACGTCTTCCGGTTCCGCAGGATTACAATTTATGGAAAGCAACATCCCGTCGGCGGCAACCCCTATAAACGCCGTTGCGCCCGGCTTCAACTGCATCAGATATTTCGATTTGTCGTCAGGGGCACCATACGGACGCACCTTCACAGACTCTATCGTCCATATTTCCGCATCCTCTTTTACAACGACATCGGTGCCTACATATTTTTTTGCATACTGATAATAAGGACCGGCCTTACGCACCTCGCGCGTGGCGGTAACCTCTATGTCAAACGCCGTCACAGGAAGGGTATAGACCAATCCATATTCATTATGTTTGTCGGCAGTCAGCATCTTTGTTTGTTGGGCAAAGGCAGGAAAGGATGCCGCCAGCAATGCAGATGCAGTAAGAAAAGCTTTACATATTTTCATATCTATCTATTGTTAAGGCTGTTCCATGAAACAGCCCTTGGTTAAGGAGATTACAGTTTTTCCCTATTGATTATGGCTCTGATTGCACGCCCGCAATAAGCGGCTATATCCGACGCCACCATACCGTATTCCCCGAATTGGTCTGCCGCCATGTCGCCGGCGAGACCATGGACATACACTCCTATCGTGGCGGCATGTTCCGGACGGTATCCCTGTGCTATGAAGGCAGCTATCACCCCGGTCAGAACGTCTCCGGCCCCGGCTGTAGCCATCCCCGGATTGCCGGTAGAATTGAAATAAACTCTTCCCGTGGGGCGGACGGTGGCGGTATAATGTCCTTTCAACACAATAATAATGTTGTAGTATTTAGCCATGTCGATAGCTTTCTTAAGCCTCTCTTCCGAATTAGGATGCTCTCCAAACAAACGGTCGAACTCGCCCACATGAGGAGTTATGACGGTTTGGGCAGGAAGAAGCTCAAGCAATGTCGGACGCTTCGCTATGCAGTTGAGTGCGTCGGCATCGAGAACCAGCGGAGACTTGATGTTTTTTAGAAGCGTCTCGAGGGCATCGATCGTGCGTTCGTTTGTGCCTATGCCGGGACCGATTCCAATGACCTTGTGGCCGTGATGGACAGTCATATCCGAAATATAATTGTCATTGCGGTCCGGTTCGAACATGGCCTCGGGCACAGATGTCTGAAGCACCTGCATACCCACCTTGGCGCTATGCACCGTCACAAGACCCGCACCGCTCTTAAGGCAAGCCCTCGCCGACATGACGGCGGCACCCATCATACCGATGCTGCCAGCCATAAGCAATACAGAACCGTAGTCACGTTTTCCACTAAAAATCTGACGTGGACGAAGCAGAGGCCTTACACTTGCGGCCTCCACAAGCATGAAGTCGGACTTCATTTCACGCATCTTCGTCTCGTCAAGATCTATATCAAGGAGTTTCCATTCCCCTATCACTTCGGCATTCTCCTCAAACATAAACGAAAGACGAGGCGTATGGAATGTCAGCGTAAGATTGGCATGAATCATGTCGCGGTGGCTCACATTCTCATTCCACTCCCCAAACAACCCGGAAGGCACGTCAATCGAAATCACGTATGCCCCGGAATCATTAATCAGACGGGCAAGAACCACGAATCCTCCCTGCAAGGGTTGACGAAGTCCGGAACCGAAAAGGCCATCTACCACAACGTCGTTCTCCCCAAGATATGGAGGCGAAAAATCACGCTTCACCTCGGTGAAGTCGATGCCGTCCATCGTAATCAGTTTCTTGCGTTCTTCATCGCAATCATGGCTCAATTTACCCACCACATTAAGAAGAAACACTTCAACTTTCTTATAGCCCTGCTCAATCAGCATCCTTGCCACGGCAAGAGCGTCGCCACCGTTATTGCCGGGACCGGCAACCACGACTATCCTCTGGCTCGGAAGGAATCTCGATATTATTTCACAACTCACCGCACCGGCCGCCCGCTCCATGAGGTCGATGGAGTTTATATTCTGCGCCTCGCAAGTGGCATTGTCTATTTCGCGAATAACGTTAGATGCAAATATTTTCATAATTGTTCCGGATAAGCCGATATCTAACAAATGTTGCCAACCTTACTCATGACATCAGCCTAATCAAACTGCAAAATTAACGTTTAAACGATTATTCTCCAAATCAAATTTCACAATTCAGTCTTATTTCCAAACCACATCATTCAGTTATTATAAGATAAGGATAAAAAAATAGAAAAATCCACACCTTTGAATCACTTCCTAATTGTGCAAGGATTGCCATAGGCCACAACCCTGTCTGGAATATCTTTCACAACGACGGAGCCTGCCCCTATCATGGAGTCGCGCCCTATCTTAATACACTGTTTGACGACAGAACCGGCCCCGACCCATGTACCTTCTCCGATACACACCGCACCGCATACGGTGGCACCCGATGCGACATGGACGAAATCGCCGACATTTACGTCATGCTCCACCACACTCCGGGTATTGATTATACAATGTCTGCCGATAGTCGCGCCCGGCTGTATTATAGCGCCGGCACAGATTACCGACCCTTCTCCGATTCTCACTCCGGGTGCTATTATTGCGGTAGGATGAATGGCCGTAAAAAAACTTTCGGCATGGACTTTTTCAACTATTTTCCGCCGGATGCTGCAATTTCCTATTGATACAATGAGATTGCCATACGAATCCAAGGCATCCCTGACGGGTATGCCATCGTATTCGTCGGCCACAGGATTGTCATCTACTATACATGACACAGGGACCCCCATGCAGCGTAAAACCTCCGCAACCACCTTCGAATGGCCTCCTGCTCCATACAAGACCACCCCTCCATTTATATTGCCATCCATAATCACTGATTAATTCAATTATTTCCGTTAAACGGTTCCACGGTAGCCTGTCCTTCCGCCGATATGCCGTCGCGTTTCAGCACCTTCTTGATTGTCGTAAAGATAATCTTACAGTCAACTAAAAACGATATATTGTCAACATACCATACATCGTATTCGAATTTCCGTTGCCAGGAAATGGCATTGCGGCCATGTACCTGCGCCCATCCGGTGACTCCCGGACGCACGTCATGACGGCGACGCTGTTCCTCGGAATAAAGCGGGAGATACGATTTCAACAAAGGACGCGGACCAATCAGACTCATATCGCCCTTAAACACGTTCCAAAGTTGTGGCAATTCATCTAACGACGTCGATCTCACGAACCGCCCTATCTCCGTAAGACGTTCGGCATCAGGCAAAAGTGTGCCGTCTTTATCTTTCTCATCGGTCATGGTCTTGAATTTCACAACCTTGAATATTTTCCCATACAATCCGGGGCGTTCTTGAAAAAAGAAGGCCCCCCTCCCCTTGTTGGCAAAATGTAGCCAGAGCGTAACAACAAGCAAAACAGGACTTAAAACAAGAAGCCCCACTCCGGCAGCAACCACATCAATCACCCTCTTGAAAAAATTCTTATACAGCTTCATTACAGCAAACTTAACAGACAACTCATGCAAAACTGAAGACGAATTTGCGCAGCACGCATTCCTACTAAGAATTTATTTGTCGAGCGATTCATATTTTGAATGATGGCTCTTGAATTCCGGAACCATACGCTTCATATTTCTTACGATTTCCATATCATCAAGCCCCCCGGCTCTTTCAATAAGGTCATCTATGGAAAGGCAGACATCTTCAAAAGCATACTCCCGCACTTTCGCAACCTTTATTTTCGGATGGAACGTAGGCAATGTGGTCTCTTCTGAAGTCAGAACCTCCTCATAAAGTTTTTCCCCGTCACGAAGCCCCGTAAACTTGATTTCAACGTCTTTCGCACCGCTCAACCGAATCATTCTCTGAGCGAGTTCGACAATCTTCACCGGCTTGCCCATATCGAACACATAGATTTCACCACCCTTGCCCATGGTGCCGGCTTCAATCACAAGTTTGCAAGCCTCCGGGATAAGCATGAAATAGCGTATAATGTCAGGATGGGTAACAGTCACAGGCCCTCCCCTCTTTATCTGTTCCTGAAACAACGGGATGACCGATCCGTTGGAACCCAATACATTGCCGAATCGGGTCGTGACAAACTGGGTGCGGCCTTCCACCTTACCGTCTTTCAATGCCTTGTCAAGACTCTGTACATATATTTCGCAGATACGTTTCGAGCATCCCATCACATTGGTGGGATTCACCGCCTTGTCGGTAGATACCATCACAAACTTTTTCGTGGCATATCTTACAGCAAGGTCGGCAATCACCTTCGTGCCTTTTATATTGTTGACAACACTTTCATAAGGATTGTCTTCCATCATAGGCACATGTTTGTAAGCGGCGGCATGGAACACATATTCCGGTTTGTATTGACGGAATATCCTTTCCATATAAACAGAATCCGTGATATTACCCACAATGGTCTCGGCCTTTATATCCGGACATTTCCCCCTAAGCATCAACCTTATGTCGTGCATGGGGGTCTCAGCCTGATCAATCAGTACCATACACGAGGGTTCGAACCGGGCCACCTGCATCACCATTTCCGACCCGATGCTTCCGGCTGCTCCCGTAATCATAACGGTATGACCTTTTATAAGGTCGCTTGCTGAACGGAGATCTATCTGTATCTTTTCTCTCGGCAAAAGGTCTTCCACATCGACAGGATGCAAATCCCTGATGCTTATATCATGTTTGCGGTCCCATTCCCGGGCGTTTGGCATCACAAGAATCTTTATGCCCGCATCAGCCATATCATCGACCATCTGTTCGTTGTCTCGCAAAACGTTCATGACCTGAGGAGGAACTATCAAAGTGCGTGTACCCGTATTAAGCATCTTTTCAGGCAAAGATCCGTCGAAACGATACACTTTCACCCCCATAAGGCGCCGGTGCTCAAGGTTGACGCGGTCTGTGACAAACCCGCAGACTTCGAACTGTGAACTTTCGGAAGAATTTATGTTTTTCGCCAAAGCGACACCCTCATTTACACCTAAAATAAAAGTGCGCACCCGGTTGTCGGGATGGCTGAATTTCTCATAAAGCGTTTTTACCCACACCCTTGCCGTCCACATGCAAACGACCGCAACCAAAGCCATCAACACTATCTCAAGCACTCCGAAAAGCACAGGCACCCCCGTCGCGTCGGCAATCAACTGGAATATAAAAATCAATAAGACCGCCACGAGCACAGACTGACTCACACGAAAAAGGTCGCGAAACGATGAATAACGAATCACCCCGTCATATGTATGAAACGCCCGGAACGATATCATGTAGCACACCAAAAACGCACACAACGTCCAAAACAAGGAAGAAGAAAATGCCACCGTGTCCTCTACTCCATGCAACGCAATGTATATAAGGAAGCCGGCAAGCATCACAAAGATACAATCAAGCAGAAGAATGCCCCAATACGGAAGGGCAGCCTTCGAGAAATACCACTTTGCCAGATTCTTAACAGATTTCATAAATCACACAATTCTCACAATTCAAAATCCCTTACAGGTTCATCCAAAAAAGGCACGGCAATCTCTTGCAATAATCACGATTCAGTGCCTTCCATATTCAAACGCTTCAATAAGGGCATTTAGTATTATGGCACCGTTCAACTTTACCAATCCTTAAGACACACAACAGTTAATTAATGAAAAATATGTAAGCAAAACCACTTTTATATAGATTCGTATTTTGTCATAACAATCATTTTTTGTATTTTTGCATCAAAATGCGCACAGCGCACAAAAGTTTAGACAAATCATGGTAGATTACAAGAAACTTGGCCTTGTAAACACAAAAGAAATGTTTGCAAAGGCAGTGCATGGCGGCTATGCCATCCCCGCTTTCAACTTCAACAACATGGAGCAGCTCCAGGCAATCATCAAGGCTGCTGCCGAAACCAAATCACCCGTTATCCTCCAAGTGTCGAAAGGCGCCCGCAACTATGCAAACGCCATCCTTCTCCGCTATATGGCGCAGGGTGCCGTAGAGTATGCTAAATCTCTCGGCTGGGAAAAGCCTCAGATTGTTCTTCACCTCGACCATGGTGATTCGTTCGAGCTTTGCAAAGACTGCATCGACAACGGATTCTCTTCTGTTATGATCGACGGAAGCCACCTCCCCTACGAGGAGAACGTAGCCCTCACCAAGAAAGTAGTTGACTACGCCCACCAGTATGACGTGACCGTAGAAGGCGAGCTCGGCGTTCTTGCCGGCGTTGAGGATGAGGTTAGCTCAGACCATCACACCTACACAGACCCTGAAGAGGTGGTTGATTTCGTTACCCGCACAGGTTGCGACAGCCTCGCTATCTCTATCGGCACCTCTCACGGCGCTTACAAGTTCACTCCCGAACAGTGTACCCGCGACCCCAAGACCGGTCTTCTCGTTCCGCCGCCGCTCGCATTCGACGTGCTTGAGAAAGTAGAGGAGAAACTTCCCGACTTCCCCATCGTGCTTCACGGATCTTCATCGGTTCCGCAGGAATACGTAAAAATCATCGACGAATACGGAGGCAAACTTCCCGATGCTATCGGAATTCCCGAAGAAGAACTCCGCAAGGCCGCCAAGATGGATGTCTGCAAAATCAACATCGACTCCGACAGCCGTCTCGCTATGACCGCAGCCGTTCGCAAGGTATTCGCTGAGAAACCCGCAGAATTCGACCCCCGCAAATATCTCGGCCCTGCCCGCGACGAAATGGAGAAACTCTACAAGCACAAAATCATCAACGTGCTTGGTTCCGACGGCAAAGCCGAGTAATTACGAATCAAGTTGAAATCTCAAAGGAGGGAACACAGCAAAGCCATGTTCCCTCCTTTTTTATCTAAACAACCTTTATTTATCTAATTATGTGAATGAACCTTAAACGACTGACCGAGTAATAACTTTGACAAGTTGGTGATACAATTGTCTGGATGAGTCCTCATAAAACGATAAAACAGCCATGGCACATATATGCCTGACACAAGAGACATTGCAGTATATACAAACCACGGCAACTCCACAAAGCCATGAAGAATCTGCTGGGTGAGAACATTAAAATACCATGAAAGAAGAAATATAATGTAGTTTGCTCCCACGAGATGGTCAAGGAACCGTATGCCGCGACTTACCATCACTTTAGATAATGACACGCACATTATGATACCCGACAGTGAACATAACGGCATAAGTAATGTGTCATCAAGCAAAAAATAAAGAAGTGCCCAAACAAGCATAGAGCCCAAAAGGAAACACAGTCTCGTCCAGGGTATAATGCTGTCAACATATTTCCGGAAACGACAATAGGATGCTCCAATCACAAAATATAATCCGAATTTCACTGTATTGTCAAGCGAAAACAGCCCCGATAATCCGGGACCTAATACCCCGAGAACCAGAAAAAACAATATCAGAGAAACATACAGAACCTTGTCATTCTTTCCATCACTCCCAAACAATATAAAAACGAGATATAAACCCACAAGCAAGGTAAAACTTGACTGCAGAAACCAGAAATAAGGAATTACAAGTGAATCTTGATATAGCAACGAATCGGCCAATGACGACAACGACAGTTCAACAGGATCGTCGGCATAAAAAGAAAGCAACGACCTCGGCACAAAGGTAACCAAAGACAAGACCACGAAGGGAACCATCAGACGCTTCACCTTTCCGAGGGTAAACTTCCTCCACGAAGGGGGATTACCTCTCTGCAACGTGGTATAAATCATCAGGAAGCCACTCACAAACATGAATAGAGGCATTCTGAAACTATACATCATGCCATATAGCAACAATGACTTGCCTCCACAACCATCCGGATATTCATGGAATGAATGCCCCACGACAACCAATATTATCCCGATTATCTGAAGATACGCCATATCTTTCAGAAACCCATTACCCTTCTCTACAGAATGTCTATAAGCCATAGTATGACAGTCTTTTCATTTTTGTGGGACACAAACAGTTCATATTCACCAGCCATCACTTTCCTGCAGACAGCTCTAACACAAAAACGCGAATTAGGCCCTGTTCGTGTACTCCGGCTAAAATAAGGGTTCATCCTTTCGGGAAACATTCTATAATAAATCGCCTTATTTTGCGTATTATTATAAAATATGAACATCACAAATAAAATGACCAGGGTTTTAGTTACAGGTGGAGCCGGATTCATAGGGTCCAACCTCTGTGAACATCTTCTGACAAATGGCTTTCAAGTGCGTTGCCTTGATAATTTCTCAACAGGGAAATGGGAAAACATCATTCCTTTAATCAATAAATTTAAATCCTCATTTGAAATCCAAATTGGAGACATCCGTAATATTGAAGATTGTCATAAGGCAACAGAAGGCATTGAATATGTTTTCCATGAAGCGGCTCTTGGATCTGTGCCACGCTCTATAAAAGACCCAATAACGACCAACAACGTAAATATCGGTGGCTTTTTAAACATGTTGGTCGCAGCACGCGACGCGAATGTAAAAAGATTCATATTCGCTGCATCATCGTCAACTTATGGAGATTCACCATCTTTACCCAAAAAAGAGGATATCATTGGGAAGCCACTGTCACCCTATGCCATAACAAAATATGTAAACGAACTATACGCAGATGTTTTTGCACGTACTTACGGAATTGAATACATCGGGTTGCGTTATTTCAATGTATTTGGAAGAAGACAGGATCCGAATGGCGCATATGCGGCCGTCATTCCGTTGTTCGTAAAAAAACTGATGGCTCATGAGAGTCCAAATATAAATGGGGACGGGGAGTATAGCAGAGACTTCACATATATAGACAATGTGATTCTCATGAACATGCTTGCAATGCGCACAGAGAATCCGGATGCCGTCAACCAGATATACAACACCGCCTTTGGCGAGCGCACCACATTAAATCAACTCGTCACATATCTTAAAGAATATCTTGGAGAAAAAGACGAGAATATCAAACAAATAACACCCACATACGGTCCCAATCGAGCCGGAGATATTCCTCATTCTCTCGCAAGCATCGACAAAGCAACAAAACTTTTGGGTTATTCTCCTGAATTCTCTATGAAAGCCGGACTTAAAGAAGCCGTCGATTGGTATTGGGAAAACCTTTAATTTTATTACATGGAAAAGGAATTTAAAATTTGTGTTATAGGACTTGGCTATGTAGGGCTTCCTCTTGCCCGTCTTTTCTCCACAGAATACCCAACCATAGGCTTTGACCTCAATACAAGCCGTGTAGCAGAGCTTATGAACGGTCATGACGCAACCCTTGAAGTTGACGACAATCTGCTTAAGGAAGCAATAAAAAAAGGATTTAAATGCACTTCAGATATTGAAGATATTAAATCCTGCAACTTTTATATTGTGGCGGTTCCGACTCCGGTTGACCGTGACAACAGACCGGACCTAACCCCTCTCATCAAGGCTTCCGAGACTGTAGGAAAAGTCATTTCGCAAAACGATATCGTGGTTTATGAATCAACTGTTTATCCGGGGGTTACAGAAGAAGAATGTATTCCCATTATTGAGAAAACAAGCGGATTGAAGTTTAACAAGGATTTTTTTGCTGGCTATTCACCGGAACGTATTAATCCCGGCGACAAGCTTCATACAGTTGACAAAATCAAAAAGGTTACTTCCGGATCAACACCGGAAACCGGGAAAACGGTTGATGACGTTTATTCAAGCGTCATTACCGCCGGCACTTTCCTTGCCTCATCGATAAAAGTGGCAGAGGCGGCAAAGGTGATTGAAAACTCACAACGAGACATAAATATCGCATTTGTGAACGAATTGTCAAAAATCCTCACCCGCATGGGAATTGACACCCTGGAAGTGCTCGACGCGGCATCTACCAAGTGGAATTTTCTCCCCTTCAAGCCGGGGCTTGTAGGCGGACATTGCATCGGCGTTGACCCATATTACCTTGCACAATGCGCAATAAGACACGGCTACAATCCTGAAATAATCCTTGCCGGACGACGCATGAACGACAGCATGGGAGAGTATGTTGCCGACAGAGTCATCAAACTCATGTTGAAAAAGGGGATACAAGTCATCGGCAGCAATATTCTTGTGCTTGGATTCACATTCAAGGAGAATTGCCCTGACGTGCGCAACACAAAAGTGATCGACATAATCAATTCCTTGAAGGAATACAATCTCAATGTCACCACCTATGACCCATTCGCCAACACCTGCACTGCCAGACGCGAATACGGCATTGACGTGGTAAACGAACTACCTCTTGACATGAAATATGACGCTGTCATATTTGCTGTGGCACACGACAGCATCAAGAATCTCGACATATCCGAACTATTGAAGCCGAAACACGTGGTTTTCGATGTAAAAGGAATGAGAGACAAACTCGGAACCGACGGCAGACTGTAACCACTTCATTTCCACCGTCAATAACCAATAAAGCATCCGCAATGCATATAGCAGTCATCACAAGCTGGGCACAGAACCTTTTCAACCTTCGCAAGGAACTTGTGGAAGCATGGGTTGCCGATGGCCACATGGTCACCGCCATCGGAGAGCTTCCGGAGGATGAATTCGCGCCTCGATGCAATCAGAAAGGGTTCAACTACCGACAAATCCGTATCGAGCGGAACGGTGTCAACCCGGTCACCGACATATCTTCTTATTTCCAGATTAAATCAATACTGAAAGAGATTAATCCCGACATTGTGTTCTGCATATACGCCAAAGCAATAGCCTATGGCTCTTGGGCAGCACGCTCCGCCGGGGTGAAACATATATTTCCGCTTGTTAGTGGGCTTGGAACAATGTTCAACACCAATTCCTTGAAAGGAGCAGTCGTCAAACGCATAATGTGCCTGCTATATAAAAACGCTTTCAAGGGCAGCGAAAAAGTTATTTTCCAAAATCGCGACAATCTTTCAACACTTCTGAATCTCAGGCTGCTTGATGAAGATAAATCGGTTATCGTCAACGGCTCAGGGGTTGACCTAAACAGATTCACTTTCACTCCGATTAACAACAACAGAACTTTTCTTTTCGTGGGGCGCCTTCTCCGCGACAAAGGAATACGTGAATACATCGCCGCCGCTAAAATCATTAAAGCCAAATTCCCCGATTCCCGCTTCATAGCGGTCGGAGACATCGACACCAACCCGACCTCCCTCTCAGAATCGGAAGTTGCACAATATCAGGAAACGGGGCTAATCGAATTCAAAGGATATCAAACAGATGTCCGTCCATTCATTTCGGAAGCCAATTATTTTGTGCTCCCCTCATATCATGAAGGGACGCCAAGAAGTGTGCTCGAAGCCATGGCGATGGGACGTCCCATCATCACGACCGACGCTCCCGGATGTAGGGAAACCGTTATCGAAGGAAGAAATGGTTTTTTAGTACCAGTCCGCAATGTAGAGGCATTGGCAGAAAAGATGGAAACGCTGCTTTACGATTTTGATCTCGCTAAAAAGATGGGACAGGAATCACGCCGCATCGCTGAATCAAAATACGACGTAAAGCTCATTATCAAAGACTACGCCCGGATAATGAACCTTGATGATAATAATATCAAATAATGAAAATTCTTCACATCATACCATCTTTGGAAATGGGAGGCGCAGAAAGATTAGTCTCTGATATGCTTCCCTTGATGAAAACCGAATATGGCGTAGAAGTACGTGTTGCAGTATTCAGGAAAAGTAATACACCTTTCGAACAACGTCTTATTGATAACGGCATAGAGATAATACATCTTGATTATCCCCTAAGATCCTTCAAATCTATACCAAAAATTACACAGCTTATAAAAGCATCTGACATTGTACACGCACACCTTTTCCCAATCAATTATCTGGTGGCTATCGCAAATTTGTTTTCCCGTAAAACAATAATCTTTACAGAACATAGCACTTTCAACAAACGCCGTCTCCATAAATGGCTAAGGCCAATAGAAAAAGCAATCTATAGCCAATACTCTGCAATAACATGCATAAGCAATGAAACCGCTTCTTCATTGACAGATTGGATTGGGAAAAAAATCACCAATAAAAAAAATACTATTATACAAAACGGCATTGACCTTGAAAGATTTGAAAAAGAAACGTCTTTTAATCCTGAATTGATGTTTGGAAAAAAAGGGATTCCGCTATTAATGATTTCCAGATTTTCCAAACCCAAAGATCACTCTACAGTTGTAAGGGCACTCAAACTTATAAATAGACAGGATGTTTATGTAGTATTTGTTGGCGACGGAGAAAAGAAAAATGAAATCAAAGAACTTTCTGACATACTAAACCTAACAGACAGAATTATCTTTTTGGGATTGCGTTCCGATATTCCAAGCATTGTCAAAAACGCATATATCGGAATTCAGTCATCTCACTGGGAAGGATTCGGGCTTTCCGCGATAGAGTTAATGGCAGGAGGAATTCCAGTTATAGCATCAGACGTTGAAGGGTTGGCTCAAGTTGTCAATAATTCCGGGCTACTCTTTGAGAAAGGAAATGAAAAAGACCTTGCTTCCAAAATCCAGTATCTTCTAAACGACAAGGAAGTATATGATGAGTTTTCCAAGGCATCAAAAAGAAGGGCATCAGATTATTCTATAAAAAAAACGGTTTCTAACTATATTTGCCTTTACCGTAAGTTTATACATTCTTAAACGTAGTCTAAAAGGAATAAATCACATAACCACCTGCGCTTATATCCACCTCGCAACTACCATATCTCCCAAACAAATCAGACCCATTTGAAACCTGTTTAACATCATATCCCCTCTTTTTCCACAGAGATACTCTTTGAGACCTTGTCACATCGTGATTGACCATTACTATATAATTACGTCCCTTGTTTCTGATGTGAGACATCAAGATTCCTGATTTTTTACTTTCCACTTTTGCAAATGGACCAAAACCCCCGCTTAACCTGTTTGTATCCCTATATATTACATCTCCGGTATGCACGACTTTCTTAACTTCACATCCTAAAAAGATATCATTATATTTTTTAATTTCCCTATTTACATTTCTTACAGCATACCAAACTTTTGTTTTATTCCCATTTCTGTCAACAGGAGCGGTAAGATACTCAAATTTAATTGACTCCACATTTGGGCGTTGCATATAAGTCCAATACACAATCCCTTGTGCTCCATAAGCCAAAGCAGAGAATGCCTCAAATCGCAAATACTCCTCCTTGGGTACAGGTCGCATGAAATTGTTCATTCTATAACCCACACTCTGGCAATATGCCCAAAAGGGCTTCCTTGTTTTCTTCGACATTTTGGAAAAAGACTCCAAGTCTGAATAAAAAGTATCATAATCAACATGTAAACTTCCATCTCTTGACTGCGATATAGGATAAAAATCATACGACCAAAGAAATGGAGAGAACTTGGTTTCTATCAACTTCAGATATTCATATATTGTATTTATATCATTTCCTGTAAATTCAGGTGCAATTCCTCCTACAAGATTTAAATATATTAGTTTGTCGGGATCCAACCTATGAATAAACCTATACTTTTCAGAATATTTATCAATATTTTCAAATTTGGGTTCATCCTTAAATCCCCATCCACCAAGATGATTTTCATCTTTATATTTATAAATCCATTTACGACATATTTCTTCAGACCCGTCATAAATGAAGCTGTTTGATAATACAAGTTTAATATGAGTACCTTCAAGCATACGAAAGACACTGTCAAACACTTCCATACTACTATTCTGGCATATTAGATTGAAACCACAATTCTCTACATCCACAAATACAGATGGATCCGGCATACTGTCATCATGGAATACAGTAGTAGCCATAATCGATATTTCGCCTGGAGTAGGCGACACATAAGCTCTTGCCAATACGGATATAAACAACATGAAACACAGAATCACGCTGTTTAAATATAGACTATACTTTTTCATATATATACAACTCTATTTCATACATCTCATTTAGGTTACAAAGATAACACTATTGAACGTTTTATCAAATCTTTATCCCTTATAGGAAGCTATTCTAACGAATACACTATATACCTAAAATAACAATCTTATGGCATCGTTATATATTAAAAACATGCTTTCAATCAATGAAAATACTACAAATAACATCAAGCCTTAAGAGGAATGGAACTGAAACCTTTATCATGAACCTTTTTAGAAATATAAATCGTCATGATTTTATTTTCGATTTTCTTATTTTTTCTACAGATAAAGATGGTTTTTATGATGAAGTTTTATCATTAGGAGGCAAGATATACTCTCTTCCAACGAGGAAAAAGGGCTTTTGGAATTATGTAAAAGGCATCAGAACTTTTTTTAAGGAGCATGCACACGAATATGATGCCATTCATTGGCATGGAAGCAGCTTCTCCTCAATTGCTCCAATTTATTATGCAAAAAAATACGGTATTACTAATATTATTATTCATTCTCACAGTTCAAATTGCGCAAGTTTTCATAACATAATATTACACAAATTTAACAGACTGTTTATTCCAAACATCGCTTCAACTTTTTTAGCCTGCTCTGAAAAAGCTCTTGAATGGGCTTATGGCAATACATCCGCATTTAGCAAAGCTAAGATTATATACAATGGACTGCCACTGAATAAATTCGCTTTTAACCAGAATTCCCGAACGCTTAAACGTAAAGATTTAAATATTGAGAGTTCTTTTGTAATTGGGCATGTCGGAGCTTTTAATACAATAAAGAATCACTCTTTTCTTCTTAGTGTTTTTAAGGAAATCGTAAAATTAAACAGCAATGCAATACTGCTATGCGTTGGAGAAGGAGAACTTCTAAATAAAATGATTAGTCTATCTAAAGAACTTGAAATAGATGAAAAAGTCCTTTTCTTAGGACGGCGTGATGACGTTGCCCAACTTCTTCAGGCAATGGATATTATGATCATGCCCTCTCTTTTTGAAGGACTTCCCTATGCTTTGATTGAAGCTCAAGCTTCCGGACTTCCAGTATTTGTTTCTTCCACCATATCAGAAAGTTCAAAAATTACTGAACAGTTTTTCCCTATATCATTAGATGAATCCCCTGAAAAATGGGCTTCAATAATATCCAATTATTTTAACGCCAGCAGAACTGCTGCTAAAAATAATGAACGGTTATTTAAATTTGCCATAGAAAATACAATCTCTGAAATAACAGCCATTTATAAAGACTCACTAAATATCTAAATATATGAATATATTATTTCTATTTGATTATCCGATTATCTCCAACAGGGGCGGAGTGGAAAGAGTCACCAATTTACTTGCCAATCAATTCCGCATGCTAGGACATTCCGTAATATATGTCGCATCAGACTTTGAGACAGGAAAGTCCTTACATGAGTCATCTCAGTTTAATCAGTTTTACTTATCAGGAAACGAGTTTGAAAAGAAATCCAAACTAAATGAAATTATAAAATCCAACAACATAAGCCATATCATCAACCAGAGTTCTATGGCAAACACTGTCCGACTTCTTAACGGCCTAAAGTCTGATAGACTGAAAGTAATCTCTGTCTTACATAATAGACCTTATGCGATATTAGGGATGGAAAGCAAATATGCAATGCTTAATCATCCCATATCCTTACGAAACCGTCTATCCCTATATGCCACCAGAGTATTCCCTTTACTCTATAGGGCATTCGTTAAACAAAGAAACGATAAGTTATATCAGCAGATAATAGATGTGTCAGACAGATTCATCATGCTCTCAGATAAATTTAAGTATCGATTATTGGATATAAACAATAGCATCAAAGACTCCTCTAAAATCGACTATATAAACAATCCGAATACATTCACATCCCCAATTTTCGACGTCAAAAGTAAAGAGAATATAATTATTTGGGTTGGAAGGTTATATGACCCCCAGAAAAACACCCGCGACTTTATTGATGTGTGGAATATCTTTCAAAAATGCCATCCTGATTGGGAAGCTGTAATTATAGGAGATGGTCCACATCGTCATATTCTTGAAATATATGCTAATAAGAAGAATCTAAAGAACCTTTCATTCGTTGGAAACAAAACAAATGTTGAAGAATACTATAAAAGAGCTAAATTCCTTTGCATGACATCTCTATATGAAGGCTGGCCTATGACTCTTGCAGAATCTATGGCTTATGGTTGCGTCCCTGTCCTATTCAATACATTTGAATCCGCCGAAGAGATTATAACAAACAATAAGAATGGGATACTTATCCCCCCTTTTAAATTGAAATTCATGGCAAACGCAATATCTGACCTCGCATCTGATGAAAACAAAAGAATTGCCATGTCTCAGAATGCTCAAGAAAGCATTGCAAAATATAATGTAGAGCAGATAGTCCAAATATGGATAGATAAGCTTTCTTCGGAGCGCTCTTAAAGATACCAAGATTACACTCTAAAGATTTCGACTATACTGTATCGCCTTCTGTCGTTCCCTACTAACGTCCTCATCTATTCTATTTGAATATGGATAATACATATTATAAACCTTCAGACTGCCACTTTTATTATAATTTGCCATATAAGTCATAAACTGACAACCGAATAATGGCAATAAAATTATAATCCACTGCACGAAACTGAATCTTACAAGTTTCTTCTTAAAGGTAAGATATGAGTAAGTCCAATCTGAAATCACTACGAATGGAAAGAACAAGAAATAATTATTAAAACGTAAAAACATGGTTATTCCGATTGTGACTAACCCGACATACAATGAAACCATTGTCATCACCTGGATCTGCTCCATCTTAGGCGAACTGTCTGCCTTAAGCTTTCTTAAAAAATATAATGCGACCAACGGATAAATCGCATATTTAAACATTAGCATTAAAGAGCCCAGAATATTAAGGGTATTCCCAGAAAGACGAGTCCCTGAATAAAATTCCGCCCTATTTGCCATATTGTCTGTTATGGCAATCAACTGAATAATATCAAAAAAATAGTAATTCGCAACAAATGAGCCTATCAGAATCAAAGGCACCATAATCAGAGTATGCATTCCAGGCAATAAAAGTCTTTTTATAAAAGGAATCTGCAACATTGGAAGAAAAATCATCACAAGTGATGATATGTGAAAAAAGAATCCCAAGACACAATACATGTAATATTTAATCCATTTCCTTTTGTAAAAAGATGGCCATGACCACAGAAACACGCTTACTGCCAACGACTCACGAAGCACCTCCATATTCAAGTTTATATACAAGAAAAACAAATACAAAAGTGCCGCCATATACGGATGACGAGAATTATTCCAAAGAAAATAAAATATGGTCGTGTTGACAATTATTGCCAATACAAATTGCAATAATATAAAATCAGACGATATAGTCCTGCACAACGAAGACAATATGATATAGAGTGGTGCAAACCTTGTATTCTGGAAATCTGCCGGTTTAAGCTCAGTTATCGAATGCATCCAATTGTAATAATTCTCATATTTAATTGAATCCGTCCCCATCTTGTATCTCATTCCTGAGATTAGGATTAGGACAACAAGCATGACAATCCACCATAGCAATTTGCCTTTTTCACAACGCCTGTAATCATAGACGTAGGTTAGAATCAAGAAAGCAATAACCGTCAGAAAATATATCATGATTTCGATTGTTTATAAGATTTTATTAACGTCCAAATCTCTCTGAACTCTGATGAGCCGCAAACCATTGCCATAGCAATATACACCAAAAATCCGACTGTCATACCCATGATTAGTTTTGAAATCATAGACTCTGCAAATGACATTATTAAATACATCGCCGCTGCCATTACTATGGTGTACAATATAACCGGTAATATCTCTCTCAACTGCCTTAGTAAGCTTAGTTTATAAAATTTGTTGGTATAATATGAATCAATTATCAGATCACATATCGCTCTTACAACCTGACCCCAGCAAATAACTATAAGTCCCAACGGAAGAGTGGCTATAAGTATTATAAATCCAAAAATTTTCTTCCATATCTCACATTTAAGATAGCAATCTGTGCGTCCGCCCACCTGCAAGAGATTTAAATTCATCGACTCCAACGGAATCCAAATCATCGAAAGGCATAATATCGACAACAAATCTCCTGAATAAGACCATCGTTCTCCTAAAAGAGTAACAACCAAAGGTTTCGCCAGAATACATAATCCTATCATCATCGGGAATACTCCAAATGATATCATACGTATGAATCTTGTAAAAACACTTACTAATTTGATATGGTCATCCTGATACTTACACAATAGCGGATATGTTACCCTTTGAACTATATTATTAACATTATACGATGGTAGAGCTCCAAATTGATGTGCACGAGTATAAAACCCTAAATTCGTCGCATTATAATACTTCCCTATAGCTGCCAGATAAATGTCTTTATATATTGAATGCATTACCCCAGCGATTGTCAACTTCGATCCAAATCCAAAGAAATATCTGAACGATTTAAACGAAAACTGTAATGAGGGACGCCATGTCGAGAATATCCACAACAAAACACCCGTCAAAAACAAATTTATCAACTGATAATACACTATCGACCATACTCCATATCCGGAATACGCCATGTATATACCTAAAACACCTGATAAAATGGCACTCGTCAATGATGCTTTGGTTTGCGTCTTGAAGTCTATTTCTACAGTATATAATGCCTTTTGAACCATTGTCAATGCATTTATTACCACAGATATTGATATTACCCTTGCAAGTGGCACAAGTTCCGGCAAACCATAAAAATCGGCTATTAATGGTGCACTTATATACAAAACTGCATACAAACAAAGCGATAATACGAAATTAAAGTAAAAAGCAGTCGAGCAGTCCTTTTGAGTCCTATCTTGCTTTCTAATCAACGCCTGGGTTACACCCGAGTCCGTTATTGTCTGCGCGATATCTATAAAAATCAACAACATCCCAACCATACCATAATCTGCCTGTGACAACACGCGCGACATTATCACAATCACGACAAAGCCTACAATCTGCCCTGACATACGTTCTATCGCACTCCAGACAAATCCTTTTGCAGTTGTTCTTTTAAGTGACTCCGACATGGTTAACCAAAACTATTCAGATTTCAATCTTATAATTTTCCTGAATTCAGATTGTTTTTCTATATTGTCCAAAAATATATCAAGTTATATCCGATTATCAAATTTTATCATGAAAATTTGATTATACGCTGGATAATCGAATCATTAAGAGCTTGCTTATCAATACAACCCTTAATTGCCGTTATATTATGCACATCGCTGCCCGTAAATTCAATCATGTCATTCTTTAACAGCCATTCCGCTTTTTTGCGGGCAGTTTCGCCATATCCGCCCACAATAGAAACAAAATTCAATTGGAAAAGGATGCCCATATCTTTCAATTTCTTATAATCATCTTTTTCCATATAACGGTAGCGTTCCGGATGGGCAAGCACCGGGAAATAGCCTGCGGAATATATACGTTGCAAAATATCCTCCATACCCATAGGAGGGGTGTAATAAGAAGTTTCGACGAGCAAATGGTTGCCCTCATCGCCTATGGGAAGCAAATCATTCTTTCTCAGTCGTTCCTCAAATAGAGAGTCAAGCATGTTTTCCGCGGCAAGACGTAACTCCACATTGCCGTTCCAAGTCTCCCTTAGCTCCTCGAATCGGTCTTTGAGCGCCGAAGTTTCATTCGGATAATCCTCCATGATGTGAGGGGTAAGCCATACCCTATTCACTCCAAGGTCTTCAAACATTTTAAGCACCTTAAGAGAATCGTCAATCGTCTTTATGCCGTCATCGACTCCGGGAAGTATGTGGGAATGCCAGTCGGTCATCCCCTCGAACATTCCGGATTCTTTAAGAGATTTTACTTTGCTTTTAAATGGCCACATATCTATTTTTAGAGCACGTTCGTTGAATAATCACATCAGAATCATTCGGCAAAACTCTGATAATTTCCGTATGTGTAATAACGGCTGTGTGCCGTGTCGGTGCCGTTGAGAATAAGAGCAATATGATTGAATTTCTTCTCTTCATAGAACTCGTTAAGTTCCCTGATAGCACTTCTCTCGAGAAGTCCTGCCCTGACAACAAACATTGTGGCATCCGCGTATGGAGCTACAATCTGAGTATCCACAACTATATTCACAGGCGGACAATCAAGGAAAACATAGTCATAATCCTTTCGTGCCTCTTCTATGAGATTCTTCAACCTCTCTCCCTCAAGAAGTTCTGCAGGATTCGGCGGCATCTTTCCTATCGGGAGAATAGAAAGATTTGCATTGGCGGAACACGGCACCACCATCGACTTCCAATTGTCGGTATTTTCAGTGAGGTAATCAGTGATACCTTTGTGGGGCATACCTACATACATCGAAGCCGAGCCATGACGTAAATCACAGTCAATTAGAAGCACTCTCTTCTGTTTCAACGCGAAACTGAGGGCAAGGTTGTAGGAAATAAAGGATTTTCCACTTCCAGGATTAAACGATGTGAACATGACCACACGCGACCCCTGTTTCTTTCCAGCCATGAAATCCATGTTACTGCGGATCACACGGAACGCCTCGTTCACGACATCGCGTTTCCCCTCCTCCACTACAGCCATCGGGGCTTTCTCATCTTTGATTCTGCCCTTTTTCTTGTTAGCGTTAGTTTTGAGACTACCTCGCTTACCAACTTGCGGAATTTCCCCGGCAAACGGCATTCTCACCTTGTCAAGATCTTTCTTGCCCCTCACTTTAGTATCGTTTGACTCAACTATATAAAGAATAACCAACGGTATAGCCAAACCTATCAAAAACGCAAACGCAAGAATAAGTTTTTTTCTTGGAGAAACCGGATTGAGAGGCCCTATGGGAGGTGTTATAACCCTTAGATTATCGGCAGTAAACTTTCTTCCTAACTCATTTTCCTCTCTTTTTTGCAATAGGAATAAATAAAGGTTTTCTTTTATTTTCTGCTGGCGCTCTTCTGTAAGCAACGGCAATATCTTGCCGGGAGTAGATACCATCTCTTTCTCGGCCTTACCTCTTTCAGACTTCGCACTGTTCAACTGCTTCTGAATATTACCGATTTGCATACCTACGCTTTCTATAAGCGACTCTCTCATACCATTAAGGCGACTGTCATACTCTTCTGTGAGAGGATTATTCTCAGAAGAGTTTTTAACAAGATTATTCCGAGACACTAACATCTCATTATAGTTAGCAATCTGAGTTGTAATGCCATCACTTTCTATACCGACATTTAGTGGAATCACCTTATATTTATTCGAAGAATCTAAAAGATAACTTCGCATATACTCCGCCATTGAAAGCTGAGTTCCAAGGCTTACAATGCGGGCTTCCATTTCTGCCTCCTTGTGCATCGACATATTTGCAGAAGCTCCCAAACTGACAGTACCGGTAGAAGACTGATACTTTGCAATATTGCTGTCCACATCTCCTAATTCTTGTTGGATGATTTTTAATCGTTCATCTATGAAAGAAGATGTTGCCACAGACAGACGATTCTTATCCTCTATCCAATTCTCATTATAAACCGTAAGGATCATATTCAAGACATCAACGGCACGCTCCACGTTAACATCCTTAATCGACAACTCAATAACCTCTGCATCAGGATCCACCAGATCTCCGGTCAGTTTCCTACCATACATCTCCACTGCATATTGCATAGCAGTTTTCGAAACATCAATTACAATCTTGCCATTAACTGTCTTACTGAATTCACTATTCAAAGAAATCCGGATTCTCCCAATTGGAGTATTTACAACACCACCGTTTTTAGACACAACTACCTCCTGTGAGAACTTTTCTTCACCATCTTCAGTGGTACGTCTGAATTTACTTAACACGACACTGCCATCATCATTCATAGCAAGTTGCATGGCTGCGCCTGACTGATCCTTTATATCCAGAAATTCAACATTAATAGGAAGCGTTTCTCCATATAATGTTATGCCATGAAATCCTCCTTTTTTAACATAATTAAGATCAAGCTTCAATCTCCTGACCACCTCATACATTATTGCAGGAGATGTCAGTGATATCAACTCATTGTTTACGCCGGAATTGCCGGAGCCAAAACCTAATGATGAAAAGGCACTCGCCACTCCTCCTATATCCGCTCCAGAATCCTGATCTTTAATAAGCACTTGCTCCGATCGTTCAAAAACAGGTTCCTGTCGTAATAAATATATTACCCCAAGCCCTACACAAATCACCATTGAAATTATAAACCATAACCATTTCGACAGGCACTTCTCAAGAAACTCTTTTATTGAGAAATCAACCACTTCTTCCTTTGTAGGCTGATTTCCGGAAACATAATCCTTTGTCAAATCCATATTATCTAATTTATATCCCTTACTTTATTTCACTATGAGCACGGCAATGGAAGTCAACAGCGATGCAACCGACACCCAGAACCCCCATGAAAGCACATTATTTCCGTTTACGGTTGTCTGGCGTTTCTTGACGTCATTGGGTTCCACATATATCACATCGTCTTGCTTTATGTAATAGGCCGGAGATTGCGCCACATCCCGCATATTTGTAAGGTCAATACGATATGTATGCACCCCATCCTCTTCCTGGCGTATGACAGAGACATTGTCCCTGCGCCCCTGGATATCAAGGTCGCCGGCAAGGGAAAGAGCCTCCAGAATTGTAATCCGCTCTTTATCGATAGGGATCCTTCCCGGCTGTTTCACTTCTCCCATTACAGAAAACGATGCGTTCAAGAGTTCCACACTCACCACGGCGTCACGCACATGGCCCGCTCTCAATTCTCCGGTAATGAATCCGGCAAGTTCGCTTCTTGTCATTCCCGCCACCTTCATGGATCCCAATACGGGAAAATCTATCATGCCGTCTTTGCCGACAATGTAACTCGACATCCCTTCTGGAGAAACAGAAGCCATCCCCAGCCGGTTTGTATTCACTGTAAGGTTATAAAGCTCCGAGAGCGCAGGATCCTTTGATTTTACAATTATGCTTAACCTGTCGCCCGGTTCGATTTTTATATGTCCTTCTCCTGCCAGAGGCACAACGGTCTCGCTGGCATCCTGAAAATACGTCACGTCTTTCGGAGTGGAACAACTTGCAACAAACAAAAAGCCTGCAGCGCAAATTAGCGTCCGTGCCAGCCGTTTGAATCTAATCGTCATTATTGTTTATTTTCTCTATAGGGTTAATCCTTATATTTTTGTGCATATCGGATAGTGCAAATCCTCATACGCCCTATCCATCAAACGTTTTTTACCGGATTTTATTGAGAATACCGATATTTAATGTTAACTTTGCACACAATTTCAAAAAACATGACACACTCTCCACAGATGATATCAAAAGTTTTTTTTTATCCAGACTTGCCTGCCGTTATCCGGAGAACATGCCTGTCGGCCATATTGTTTTCGACTTCGCTTAACGGATTCGCCGAGGTCTGCAAGCTTGAAAAACAAGACTCTTTGGAGTATCTTTTGGAAACAAGGGCCACTTTCTCCGGAGGCGATTACACGCCATTCTGGCTCGTCAGCAATCTCCAAGGTCTCGGTTCCATAGAAAAAAACAACGGATTCGTGCGGGGAGCCATTTTCAAAAAAATGGATAAAAGCCAACGCTTTTCCTGGGGTGCGGGGCTTGACCTTGTAGGAGGATGGAACCTTACGGCACCTTTCTCCATCCATCAGGCATACGCGGAAGTCAAATACCGGTCGATAGGGGTGCTTCTCGGCAGTAAAGAAATCTGGGGAGAATTCAACAATCCGGAAATCTCATCAGGCAACCTCTTTTACTCCGGCAATGCCATGCCTGTGCCCCAATTGCGTGCAGGCATCTTCGATTATGCCGATTTCTGGGGCGCCAAAGGATGGTTTGCCGTCAAGGGATATATAGCCTACGGCATGTTCTCCGATTCAAATTGGCAAAAATCGTGGGTAGCCCCCGATTCGAAACACACATCCGATGTGCTTTATCATTCCAAAGGGCTGTGGATAAGGGGGGGAAATACCAATGTGTTTCCGCTTCAAGGGGAAATAGGAATTGAAATGGCAACCCAGTTTGGCGGGAAATCATATAAAGACGGACAAATCGTAAAGATGCCGCATGGATTCAAGGATTGGCTCAAGGCTCTTTTCCCTACCTATGGCAAACGCGACACTTTCAACGGCGAACAAACCACCATCGAAGGCAACATGCTTGGCGCCTACAACATCGTCATGTCGTGGCTCCCGGAAGCAGACTGGGGAATCAAAGCATATTACGAACATTATTTCGAAGACCAATCGCAGATGACCTTCGAATATGGCTGGAAAGACGGACTCTATGGCATTGAGGCGCAACTGCCAGCCAACAGGATTGTTTCGTCAGTGGTCTATGAATACCTTTACACTAAAGACCAGACCGGAGCCGTCAACCACGACTCAACTTCGGAAATTCCGGAACAAATAAGCGGGCGCGACAATTATTACAACCATTCTGTCTATCAAGGCTGGCAGCATTGGGGAATGGGCATAGGGAATCCTCTCGTATTGTCACCAATCTACAATTCCGACCGTTCCCTTTCTTTCCGAACCACCCGTGTGGAAGCACATCATCTTGGTTTTTCCGGCAACCCTACCCCTGAAATCAATTACAGGGTGCTTCTTTCATACTCACGCAACTGGGGCACCTACGCATATCCTCTTCCGGAAATAGAAGACAATTTTAATTCTCTCGTAGAAATATCATGGAAACCATCGAAATTTGACGGTTGGTATTTAAAAGGGGCACTTGCCTTCGACTCCGGCGACCTGATTGGCAAAAGTTTCGGAGGGATGATTACAATCGGGAAAACAGGATGTTTTTCTGTTTCAAAAAAGAAAAGAAAATGAGCATGCGCATCTATAAAAACATCGTCATTTTATTAACATCCTTTCTCCTTACGGCGTTGCTCGCAGCGTGCCAGAAAAGTCCGATCAACGGAGACCTCGACGGCCAATGGCAAGTCATGCTTGTAGAACCCGAACCGGTGGATCCCGACCCTATGTTCGACACACGGCTGTATTATTGTTTTTACATGCACGTATGCCAGCTATCCATACCCGGAGGCGCATGGATAGCCGGCAATATGAACTACTCGGACAATAAACTGTCGATAAATTTTCCGAAAGAACTTAATTCATTGGAATTAAACGCACTGAGTCAATACGGAATCAACTCCAATCCCGTAGTTTTCGACATAGAATATCTTGACGGGAAAAAGCTCGTTTTGAGAAACGAGGAGACTGTTGTCACTCTTAGAAAATTCTGACCGGCTATTTCCCTGTTTCTTCGCACTTTTGCTCATCAAACGTAGGCAGCGGTGTGTCGGGGTCGGAAATCTTGACCTTCATCTTTGTCCACAAGGCATTGGGTATGTTGCGCCATGCCCCGACAAGTGCATTCCATCGCCAGTCGATGACTGCTACCCTTTCTTTCTTAACTATAGCCCTGATGACATATGGCACCACATATTCCACGCTCATTTCCATAGGATATTTCCTGTCGGCGTCAATCAACGGGGTTTTAACCCATCCCGGACGAATGTCGGTGAATGATATTCCGGCGCCCTCTTCATGGGCAAGCTGTTCGAGCGCCACCATATAGGTCTGTCCGAATTTTTTTGAAGCGGAATATGCCGACAACCTTCCAATTCCTTTGGTACCTGCCACGGAGGTTATGGCAGCTATCTGCCCTTTCTTACCGTTATCACGGAAATAACGGTAGGCACAGCAAAGCATCCTCGCGAACCCCGCGGCATTCGTATTGATAATCTCCACCTCCCGCTCCGGGTCAAGCGAAACGTTCTCATATCCTATGCCTGCCACATGGAAATATATGTCCATACCCCCGAGTTTCTCCACAAGCGACTCAAGCTTTCCCTTCGCGTCATGCTTCGTAACATCGACGTTCTGATATTCCACAAAGTCCGGATACTTTTCTTTCAAAGCCTTAAGACTCGACGTATGGCGTGCCGCCACACCCACTTTAACTCCACGCGAAGCCAATGCCTCCGCCACGGCATAACCTATGCCCGTAGAGGCGCCCATTATCACAACTTTCTTCATATTTCAGTTTGTTTTAACTGATTAACAACCGGAGACCCCTTTTAGTTATCTTTTTCTTTTGCTTTTTCATTCAAACTTACTAACTTTGTGTCAATTCTCTCTGTGTAGTTGTTATTTATTCACACACCAAGTCCAAAACCTTAAACCATGACAGCACTTCCCCAATCCATATCATCGTTCACGCCATCGAAAATAGAGTCCGACCGACGTGTCTTGGAGCTCCTGTCGCAGAATTTCGGCAACATCTCGGCAGCCGCCACAGAGATTATTAATCTTGAAGCCATACTCAACCTCCCCAAAGGCACAGAACATTTCATTGCCGACGTCCACGGAGAGGCTCAGGCATTCCGCCACATTTTAAAAAATGCCTCCGGCAACATCAAGAGAAAAGTAAACGAAATCTTCTCCACCAGTCTCCGCGAAGACGATATCCGCCAGCTTTGTTCCCTGATATATTACCCCGAACGAAAGCTCGCGCTTATACGCACCTCCGAAAAAGACCTCGACAATTTCTACCAGATTACCCTCCACCAGCTCATAAAGGTGCTTCAGGCCGTGTCATCGAAATATTCACGTTCCAAGGTCAGGAAAAGCCTTCCGAAAGAATTCGCATATATCATCGAAGAATTGCTCCACGAATCCCCTTCCGAAGAAAACAAGCAACCCTATTACAACCGCATTATAGAGTCGATAATATCCACCGGCCAGGCGGAAGAATTCATCAGCGCGATTTCACATGTGATACAGCATCTAAGCATAGACCAGCTCCATCTTCTCGGCGACATCTATGACCGAGGCGACGGAGCACATATCGTGCTCGATTCCCTGATGGCCTACAACGATTTCGACATACAATGGGGCAACCACGATGTGCTCTGGATGGGTGCCGCAAGTGGAAACGAATGCTGCATAGCCAACGTGCTCCGCATATCCCTCCGCTACGGCAACATGACCACCCTCGAAGACGGATATGGAATCAACCTCGTGCCTCTCGCCACATTCGCCATGGAAACATACGGCGACGATTCATGCGACATATTCATGCCGAAAGACGCTTCGGAAGAGGAACCCCTTTCCGACAAAAACCGACGTCTCATCGCCAAGATGCACAAAGCCATCACCATAATACAGTTCAAGCTGGAAGGTCAAATGATTTCCCGCCATCCGGAATGGAAGATGGACGACCGCCGACTGCTGCACCACATCGATAAAGAAGCCGGCACCGTAGAGATAGATGGTAAAGCCTACCCCCTCACCGACTCGAATTTCCCGACAGTCAATCCGGCCGCCCCCTACACACTCTCGGACGAAGAAAAGCTATTGATGGATAAAATCATACATTCCTTTACCGTAAGCGACAAGCTGAAAGCACACATCGGAATTTTCTATTCGCACGGAAGCCTTTACGCCGTCCACAACTCCAACCTCCTTTTCCACGCATCGATGCCCCTCAATGAAGACGGCACACTGAAGGAAGTGCCGGTCAACGGACAGCTCTATAAAGGAAAGGAACTCCTGCAGCAAATCGAACTCCTCATGCGCTCCGCAATCAACAGCGACACACCCGAGGAAGAGCGCAAAGACGCCATTGATTATTATCTCTACGCCTGGTGCGGCCCTGACTCCCCGCTTTTCGACAAATCTAAAATGGCCACATTCGAACGCTACCTTATTGCCGACAAAGCCACCCACCACGAAGAGAAAGGGTGCTATTACCATCTGCGCAACGACGAGAAGGTGTGCGATATGATTCTCGACGCTTTCAGCGTGGAAGGGGAACACCGCCACATCATCAACGGTCACGTCCCCGTAAAAGCCGGCGACGGGGAAAACCCTGTAAAAGCCAACGGCAAACTTATGGTAATCGACGGAGGATTCTCGAAAGCCTACCACACCACTACCGGTATCGCCGGCTACACCCTCGTCTATCACAGCCGCGGCTTCGAACTCGTGCAGCACGAACCTTTCACCTCGGCCGACGAGGCCGTGAGAAACGGCACCGACATCATTTCGATAAACCGGCTTGTTGAGCTAAATTCCCACCGTGTGCGCGTGCGCGACACCGACCGCGGTAAAGAGCTATTAGGGCAAATCGAAGAATTGCGCGAACTTCTATATGCATACCGCCACGGTTTCATAAAAGAAAGGAAATGACCCCCTATAGGTACGCAAAACCCCGGACCGCATGGCCCGGGGCTTTCTATAAATATCTGTTATATGTCTCAGTTTACTTCACCTCCGGCAAATTCCATAAGATAAGCCTTGATGAAGGCGTCGATATCGCCGTCCATCACCCCGTTCACGTCCGAAGTCTGATAATTTGTACGATGGTCTTTCACGCGGCGGTCGTCGAAAACGTAGCTTCTTATCTGGCTACCCCATTCTATTTTCTTCTTCCCTGCCTCGATTTTAGCCTGTTCTTCCATACGGTGGTTAAGTTCCTTCTCATATAGTATAGACTTAAGCTGGCGCATGGCGTTTTCCTTGTTTTTCGGTTGGTCGCGTGTCTCGGTGTTCTCAATAAGGATTTCCTCCTCTTCGCCGGTATATGGGTCCTTGTATTGATAACGAAGACGCACTCCCGATTCCACTTTGTTCACGTTCTGGCCTCCGGCGCCTCCCGAGCGGAAGGTATCCCACGAAACCCTTGCGGTCTCCACATTGATTTCAATCGTGTCATCCACAAGCGGGGTCACGAAAACCGATGCAAACGATGTCATACGTTTTCCCTGCGCATTATAAGGGCTGACCCTTACAAGACGGTGCACGCCGTTCTCGCTCTTAAGGAACCCATAGGCATAATCGCCTTCTATATTTATCGTCACCGACTTTATGCCGGCGTCGTCACCTTCAAGCAGCTGGGCTATAGAGGTCTTATAGCCATGCTTTTCGGCGTAGCGGATATACAAGCGCATAAGCATCTGGGCCCAATCCTGGCTCTCGGTGCCTCCGGCCCCGGAGTTGATTTTCAGCACCACCCCGAGTTTATCTTCCTCACGGCGGAGCATATTGCGGAGTTCAAGTTTTTCAAGAGTTTCCACCACCTTTGCATACTGGGCGTCAACCTCTTCTTCCGTCACGAGTTCCTCCTTTACGAAATCGTAGGCGAGTCTAAGTTCCTCCACCTGTTTCTCAAGTTCTGTGTATGAGTCGATCCAGAAATGAAGTTCCTTGATTTTACGCATCTGCGCCTCCGCCTTCTCGCGGTCTTCCCAAAAGTCTGCCACATGGGTGCGGAGCTCCTCTTCCTCCACCTCAATCTTCTTGCTATCTATGTCAAGATACCTCTTGAGCGCCTCCTGACGTTCCGATGTCTCTTTAAGTTGTTCCTGTGTTATCATCTGTCTTTATGCTCTTTTCTTATGTTTTTCCTTAATCCTCTTATCCTTCAACGGTCTGTGGGTCGTTTCCTGCATCACACGATTCAATAGGAATACATCGCTTCTATTTCTTTTGCATATCGCTTCGCCACTACAGGACGTCTCACCTTCATGGTGTTGGTCACTTCCCCGTTCATGATTGAGAAATGATGTGGCAGCAATGTAATCCGCTTTATCTTTTCATACTCCGCCACATCGGCCTGCACGCCGTTAATCTGGTCCATCATAAACGCTACCGTTTCAGGGAGGGCCACCAGTTTCACGGTGTCGGAATAATCTATTCCCTTCTCCTCTGCCCAACGCCTGAGCTGGGAAAGATTAGGCACGATAAGGGCCGTGACAAATTTACGCTGGTCGCCAATAACCGCCACCTCGTCGATATATTTATTTTCGGCAAGACGGCTTTCAAGCATCTGCGGGGCTATATATTTACCATTCGATGTCTTGAACAGGTCTTTCACCCTTTCCGTCAGCACAAGTGCCCCGTCTTTCGTAAAATATCCTGCATCACCGGTGCGGAAATAGCCGTCTTCGGTAAATGCAGCTTCATTTGCCTGCGGGTTCTTATAATATCCCGGGGTCACCGTAGGCCCCTTTACAAGAATCTCCCCGTTCTTGTCAATCTTCACACTGATACCGGGCAACGGAATCCCGACAGTGCCTATCTCATAACCGACCGGCGGATGGAAACTGACGGTGGCCGTAGTTTCGCTCAATCCGTAGCCTATCACCACTTCAATCCCGACCGAACGGAGAAATTCTACGATACGGTCGCTCAACGGAGCTCCGGCGGTGGGGAACATATTCGGATTGGGAATCCCTATGGCATCCTTCAGTTTCTGGAAAATACGTTTGTTCCAGAATTGATATTCCTTTTCAAGAAGCCAAGGCACTTTTTTGCCGGTACGCAGATAGTCGAGGTTGCGGCGTTTTCCCACCTTCACGGAATGGGCCACAAGCATTTGCTGGAACTTGCTCATCCCCGAAATCTTTTCCTTGACCCCGGCATACACTTTCTCCCAAAACCTCGGCACACAACACATCAGGTTAGGATGCACAGTGTGGATGGTGTCCTGGATAATTCTCGGGTCATAGTTCACTGCTATGGCAATTCCCTTGAACAGGCAATAGAAACACCAAGCCTTCTCAAGGATATGGCTCATGGGAAGGAATGCCATCGAAAGGTCGGTGTCTTTTACTTGCTTCAGCAATTTAAGATGCATCTCTATGGCCGCGTCATAATTTGAGTGCGTGATAGCCACACCTTTCGGTTCGCCGGTGGTGCCCGACGTATATATCAGCGTCGCCATATCCTCCGGCAAACCCGCTTCAGAACGGCGTTTCACTTCTGCTGCCACTTCATCCGACGCCCCCATACCGAGACGCACGAAATCATCCCAAAAGATGGTCACATCGTCGTCTTCGTTCAACGAAAACCCATCGTTTTTGAAGACAATTATTCTATCCACGCCATCCCTGTTTTTCTTCCAATAGTTATAGGCAAGGGGATATTGGTGGGAATCGCCCACAAAGAGCACTCTTGCGCCACCGTTTGACACTATGAAATCAAACTGCTCTTGCGAAGAACTGGAATACAATGGAATTGCGGCAAGACGGTTCTGGAACGCGCCAAGTTCCGTTATGAAAATCTGAGGTGTATTGGGAGAACAGATGGCTATAGTATCTTTTTCAACGAGCCCGAGGCATGCCAGCGCCTTTCCTGCCACATCTACCTGCGCCCGTAATTCATTCCACGATGTCTTCTGCCATTCACCATCTTTCCGCCAACAGAAACGGTAGGCCTCACGCTCTCCGTAACGACCTGCCTGTGCGGGTATTATATCTACTAATCTATTTGCCATGATTGTCATGATTTCACGAGGGCGACACAAAAACCATGAAACAGTCCGGAAAGCAACGACACAGCTTTGCAATGCTCATTGAAAATCCGGATATTACCTCAACATGCCGATAGGCACGCCTCTAAAATTTTTCAGATTTTGCGACACCTTCCATATATTAACATGGAAATCGGCTGTAAAGTTAACATTTTTTTATCTAACAATCATTCTATTTGCGCAATAATCGCCCGAGAGTGCAAAAAAACAAAAGACACCTGCAGTGTATCCGCTGGTGTCTTTTCTTTTTTATTCGGGACGTGGTCTTATTTTCAAATCACTATCTTAAGACTCCCGACATTGCCGTCGTTATCATACGCCCTCACCAAAATAATGCCCGGACAGATGTCTTCCAACGAAATGGTATCGACTCCGGCGCCCGACGACCTTAGCAATGTTCCGTTTATGCCATAGACTTCGATGGCCGCAACACCGGATTCCGAATAAGCCTTCACTTCTTTTAAATAGGAATCATACACCAGTTCAAGACTGTCTCCTTCTTCCACTTGCCCGACACCCGAATAATCGCCGACAATTCGGAAATAGGTGGCCGGGCCGCTGATAAGCTGCAGCTGCTGTCCATAGCCGTAACCCATCATCAAAGAATATAACTTGCCTTGTTTGCCTGAATTGAAACTCAAGTTTGTGCTGAACCTTTTCCTGACTCCTGTCTGAGTGATGAGCATGTTGGAGCCCGCATATGTCTCCAAGGCAATATAGCCGGAGTCATCCTGGTCCGGACTCACTACACACGCATAAACAGGATAATTGCAATATCCGGCATCAAGACCGATATATGCCGATATTCGGATATCGTTCTTGTCTTCCACATGATACACCACCTGCTTGCGGTCGTCTATAATCTCTTTCACCGCAGTCGCATTTGTGATTTTCGGACCGATGCCCGCCCAGCAGCTCATCGTCGGAGGCCCGGGATTGGCCCTCATTATCACAGCCTGTTGGAAATCTTCTGCATCGACATTATAGCTCATCTCGTCGAAGAACGTGAAAATCACTTCCGTGTCTTCGGTTATGTCCGGTGCGCCCTGCATCGAATAAACCTGCGTTGACCATTCCCTCTCTATGCTTGTATGCGGAGGGATGGTGACAAATATACTCTCTCCGAGGAAACAAAGGGCTCCGTTGTAAGCAAACGCAGGAGCCACACCTCTCGAAAGCTCGATATCATAGTCATTCGTTATTGTGGCCTTCACCGTAATCGTGCATCCGTGGTAGAAATCTCCTATAATCTCTGCCGATGATATACCGGCGCCTGCCACATCATACACCATCACCTTATAATCGTCGCCCTCCTTCTTGAGAACTATATGGTCGTAATAGTGGTAATAGGTCTTTATAGGAACCCACTCGGGGTCTTCCGCCTCGGCGTCATACGTTGCGAAAGTAACTTCATATAATCCGTCCTGCAGGTCAAGGTCAGAAAGCTTCACCATCGGCACAAGGTGTTCAGGGTCTGTACCGTAGCCTGGCTGGATACTGAATCTCTTTTCGCTGACTCCTACACGCAACGGCTCCTCGTCAACGACTCCGCTACGGCTGAATATCGCGCCGAATCCCACTTTCATTGTCTCGGGGTTATAATTCACCCACATGGCTCCGCTCTCCGCGAAGAGGTCGAAATAAAGGGCGCCGTCCTGTATGTAGCCGGCAAGCGAACCCGTCTGGGTCATAAACAACGGACGATGTTCCTCCGGAAGTCCCGTAGGAGGCTGGATACCGAACACTGCGTCCTGAGTGAAGTTGTAGCCGCCGCCTGAACCACCGCCGGCACCAAGCATGGAAGGATTAAGTGCATCCAGAGAGAAATAGCCGTTCGACATTCCCGACCATCCCCAGTTGAAATGGAAATAGCCGTTGCCGTCATAGCCGTCGAGCACAAACGAGTGGCCGCCACCGAGCATCGAGGCGCCTCCGTAAAGCAACGGGCCCACGTCCTTCAAGTTATCGTATATCATCTGGCTCCACGTGGTGGCTGAATAATATTGACGGAGCTCATAATGCATGTTGGGGTCATACTTGAAATAACGCTTCAGCGCGCCGGTGATGTTCATGGCGAGCGCACCCGACGAATCCGTGCCATAGTCCATCTTCACCGAGTAGCCGCATGCCTTCATCAGATATGCCACGGCGCTCGCTTCTTTTTCACCGTATTCACCTTCTTCGTATTCGTCGAGCATATTGCCCCAATCGAACTTACGGTTGCCGAAATTCATCGACAGACGCTTCCCGATGGATGTGGCCTCATAGCCAACCTGGCCGGTACCCACCTCCGGATATTGCCAATAGTTCATCACCTGTGCCATCGCGGTTGCAACACAACCCGTATAGGCACGGTCAACACCAACAAGCGGACACTGGTTGTAATACGGCGCCCCTTGATCCCAGTTCGTTTTTATCATCGGGGATATCGGTTCAAGGCCACTGCGGGTAGAAGGCATGGAAAAACCGGATTTGGATCCATGTGTGGCTGCATATTCAATCTGGCGGACATATTCGCCGAGCCACCACTCCATTTCCGGGGTCATGTCGGCCTCGGTAAAAGTACCATGGTCGGAATATCCGAGCACAGGGTAAGCGATATCATCGGCACTAAGCACATAATACCCCCCGGCTTCCGGATTGTTAAAAACATACACGGCGGGAGCTCCTCCCTCTCCGTTTCGCACCATCGAAAGCTCCAGACTGCCTGACCCTCTCGTGGAAGGCCTCTTTAATCCGGATTCCTCCAGACGCGCAAGTGCCTGCTCAGGAGAAATGATACTCGCGTACGTTCCCGATGCAAGCAACAGACAAATCGCAGATGCTAATAGTTTCCTTGTCATTATTATTATACTGTTCTTGTTAAATCTATGAGTGTGCGTACAGTTGACTGCTATCTGAAAAACGACAGAATGTGGGGCAATACAAATCTATTGCCCCACATTGCCGCTGTGTCAGTTATCGAATCGACTGTTTCTTGCCATTTACGATATAGATTCCTTTCTTAAGCGTGTCGAGCACAGATGCGGGCGCATCCTTGTGCAGAAGCACGCCTCCGAGGGTATATACCGTTACGGTGGAAGCGTTCTCCACGCCTTCCACACCACTGTTGGTGTCAAGATTATATTTGATGTCGATTGTCGGAGATTCCTGTGCGCCGTCAAGGGTAAACGTGCCAAGGAATATCGACAATACATATTCACCGTTCTTTGTCGGAGCATTTTCAAATGTAATCCTGAACGTGGCATGTGCAGCCCCCTCAACAACCTCTACCGAAGTCGGCTTGTTGAATGAGCTGTAATCGGAAGCCCTCAATGAAATGCCGTTAGCGTTATACACTTCGCCGGTCTCTGCCTCAGGGATCTCGACAGTAATGGTTGACAACGAAGATACGGTTGAACCTGCGGCAGGATCAAACACATAGGTATAATCCTTGGCTCCAACCACATCCCAGGTGAAGTCGATTGCGGGAACAGCCTTTCCGGAAACCGTGATGCAACCTTCCGGAATCTGCACCCTCAATTCACCTGCAAGGCTCTTGTTGCAGAATCTTTCTTCATAGAGGTTGAGGAGCAGCTTAAATCCTCCCTGGGTCATGAATTCACACTCTGAAGAGGGGATTGTCTCGCCGGCGAACGTCACCACAGCCTTATCACGGAAATCAGAGCTGAGGCTTATTGTCTCATACTCGTTGAATACGAACGTAGCATAAATGCCCTGGCCGGCATTTACAATCGTCTTTTCAGGAGATGCCACCCATGAAAGATCAACCTCTCCGTTGCGGAGAACATCCCATGATGCCGTGATATCATCCGACTTTACGCCGTCAATATTGAACGTGCCCCGTCCGATGACGAGTCTTGCCATGCCACCTACAGGCGCTGCAACTTCCTCCACATCTTCAAAATGAATTATGAAGGCTGGATGTCCGGCATCTTCCACCGCAGTTATTGACGGTGACTGCGTGGGATATGTGGTACCGGGAAGATAGAATATAACATATGTCTCAGCTTCATCCACAGTAACATTCTCGGCATCGGGGAACTCTACCTTTATCTCCTTGAGGTCCTTGAGTTCAACCTCCTTACCGGGAGTCGGGGTGATAATATTTTCATAGACCTTCTTTTCTCCGAATGTGCATACATAGTCAATCTTTGGAGATGCTTTACCCTCGACTGTGAAAGCACCCTCGTCGGCATCGATCACAAGTTTGCCGGGCTCTGCAAACACCGCTTTGTCGATTGAAATCACGAAATTTCCTTCGGATGCCGACTTTGTGTATGATGCTGAAGAAACGCTCTCTCCGTTATACGACACACGTATGCCGACAATCTCGTCGTCGATGGGATATGCTTCGGCACTTACATTCAATGGGTCGTCCCACAGATCCATAAACGAGAACGTCACATTGACAGCCTCGTCGCTTTCAGCAGGCATAGCCACTACCGAGCCATTCTCCGGAGTAACCTCATAAGACCTGTTGTTTACCATGCTAACCATATAGTGCAACGCAGGTGAGGGATGTCCGTTGATTGTGAATGCACCCTCTTCTGCAGAAACCTCAAGAATGGCACCATAGCCGAGCACGGAACCGTTGACGCGGAACGAAACAAAGCCTTCTCCATAGTTGTCGCCAAAGGAAAAACCTTTCTCTGTCATGGCATTCTCAACCTTTGCCACCTCTTTCCCTGCGTATTTCACAGTGACTGCTGCGTTTTCCACAGCCGGCTCATAGCTTATCTCCGTAGCGTTCTCACAAGAAATTTCAAGTGTAAAGACGCTGTTCTGGGGAAGTTCCATCTTGTCAACCGAAGGATATACCCACTTATAATCGGGATTTTCCACAGTGCCGATGGTATAGACGGCGGTGATTTCGTCACTCACCTCATTGTTATATGAGAAAGCTCCGGCAGGGAAAGTGAGTGTCCACTCCCCTTCCTCGGTTATGGCTTCGACATAATCATCCGAATCCATAAAAGACACGGTGAAAGCCTTGCCTGAATAGTCGCCGCTCCAGTCATGACTGATGCTGCAGCCGAATTCTTTCTCGCCGTTTGAAATCACACATCCGCTCTCATCAACCTGAATCATATCCGCCACTCCGTATGAATCGAAAGTGATGACAAGTCCTGAAAGGCTTTCCATCTTGCTTCCCGACGCAGGATGGAGCGTATAGTTCATTATCGGGGATTTAATTGAGGAATCAACGGTGATAACGATGGTTGAAGCCTCGTTGACGCGCCCGTTATTCACGAAATCACTTGCGGTGTTGTCCCATACAGCTTCATAGAACACCCCTTCAGGCACACTTACCGTGTATGTTCCGGCCTCCGTTATGGTCTCGCCGAAAGAAATCGGATAAAACAATACGTTAGGCTCTTTGAATTCCGGCTCGCCACACTCAACGGCCTTAATGGCATCGCCCGATGCCGGAGTAAGGGTTATCTCCGAAATGCGCTCCATGTTGATCATGGGCTGCGCGGGATCTTCCATGACAAGACCTATTTTCACAAAATCTATCGACTTCACGGCAGATCCGTCTGCGGGTGAGAACTCCGCAATCGGGAAAGTTGAAATCTGTCCTTCCGGAGCGTCAGACTCCTGGGCCACCGAATAAATTCCGGCCGACAGCAACGCCACAGCTGCCGCAGATAGTAAATATTTGTTCATACTTATAATTTATTATTGGGAAGACTCCACGCGACGACGCATGTCGCCACGGGAGTCTTTCCCTGATGTTACTTCTTAATGACTTTCTTGCCGTTTACCACATACACTCCGGCAGGAAGAGACTCGAAATCACCTTTCATCTCCACTCCGTGAAGATTGTAGATTTTTGTCTCGCCTTCTTCGACAGAGCCGATGACGTCAACTCCGCTCTCGTCGCCTGCCGAAAGCTCAACAGTATGGCGTGAGCGCGATGTCATGAATTCGCACACACCGTCTGAGTCGGGCACAATCGCCTCACCGTCAACCTTCACAACGGTTCCTTCCGTCGGCGTTATGCTCACAAGCGTTGCCCCTATGCAGTCAAGGCTCTTAGAGATGTCGGCATGCTTCTTGACCATATCATACATCACACTTGCTCCGCAGCCGTCTGCGGCTATGAATTTCACTGTATGGAGAGCCGGATTGTCGCCTTCCTTTACAGAGAAAACTTTAAGAACGCTTCCGTCAAAGAACTTCATGCCCGAATAAGCCATCTTGTCATCGTCATAATTGAGCTTGCGACCATCGAGAAAAGCCACGATTTCCTTGCCGTTGTCGCCTCCGGCCTTTCCGGTGGAGAACGTCTTGTGGTATGTCGGGTCGAATGCAATCTGTGTGTAGCCTGCTTTAAGATACATGTCGGGCACCCCGTCAACAGGTATATGCCCTGCCACAGCATTGCTCTCGGCATAGAAACGCGCCGCACGCTCCTCTCCTTCGTAATACACCACGGCGCCTGCTGTGTTCTCTATTTTAGATATGGCCACATAAAGAGGTGCGTTGTCTGCCAAGACTCCGGGGCTTGCGTTGGTGTAGTCGGGGTCTTCCGGATTTGCAAGAATCGCCTTCTCTATCCAATACCCCGGCCTTGCATCGAAGAAGAACTTCCGGCTCTTTCCAGGAGCGAAGACCGTATATTTCTTTACCGTGCCAGCTTTTATCACAAATGTCTTGCCATTGGAATAAGTGAATGTCACGTCATCCGCCACATCCTCGCCTTCACCGAGCACAATTTCCTCATCCTCTTCCGAAGCGCCTTTCCTTACGATAAGTCCGGCCCCGTCTGTAGCATATATCACCGCCTCGACATCCTCATAAACCTTGGCGGTAGCGTCAAACTCTATCTCCGTGTTTCCATCCAAAGTAACACGGTAAGGCATCCCTTCTTCCGGAACAGACACATCCAAACCATTCTTCTTGATGGAATTGATCACGAAGTCTTCATTTATGTTGAATTGTATTTCGCTGCCATTTTCCACAACCACCTTGCCATTAGCAAAGAGTTCGTCTTCTATAAACTGATAGAGACTGCGGTTATATACCGATGACACGCACCCCGCAGAACCTTCCGTAAAGCTAACGGAAAGCTCAACGTCTTCTATCTCCGGAGCTTCCTCATAGGCGCGGATTTCGACCTTATCGCCATGCGCCACCGGCAACGACACATAAGAATCCGGAGTCACTGACTCTCCGTTCTTCTTTATCGAATAGAGCTTGCCTACATCGCGGGTGGCACTCAGCACAAGCACCTTGTCATACGCCGTGAGAGCCACTTTCTGAACTCCGTCCGAAAGCTGAGGCTTTATATAGGTCGAATGCTCAACGTCGGCATTGTCATTCATGAAATACGCCACAATTTTGCGGGCGCCGTTCACCACATCAATCTCAATTTCGCCCTCATTCGTAAGTTTCTCCGTGACTATGTCATATACATAACCGTTTTTCGAAGAAAACACACTCAGCGAGCAATATTGTCCTCCATAACGTTCTCCACCCGAAAGGCGCTGCGCCACTCCGTTCTGGTCAGTCACGGATTTGATTATATACCCTTCCGCCGGACGGATATATGCAGACCCGGTCTGGGTAACGACATAGCTTGTTGCATCCGCGTCGAGTTCCACCGGATCGCTCGTGATTACTCCCACCGACACTTTCACGGCCCCCGGGGTGTCCCAACGGAACGTATAGGCGAAATCCTGTGCCGATGCCCATGTGGCAAAAGCCATACACAACAGGGCCGACACCATCATTAATGTAAATCGTCTCATAAATAAGTTTTTATTTCAGTGAGTGCAGGAAGACCTGTAGCTGCAGGCCTTCCTGCTAATTTGTCAATGTTTATTTCACCACGATTCTGACACCCTTGCCATTGGCCAACGCCACATAGATGCCGGGGGTGAGTCCGTTGAGCGATACGCGGTCTTTGCCTGACGCAACAAGGGCACCGTTTGTACCGAACACCTTTATCTCATGGCCGGGCAGAATCAATGCGTCGCCCTCATAAACAAGGCCGCCGTCATCCGTTCCGGTAAGTGTGCCTACAGATGAGTTTGAATTCTCAAGCAAGGGAAGACAATAGAAATCCATCGACACCTCGCCCTTGCTGTCAACATACCCCACAAGCATCATAGGATTGTCGCTGTCAAGATAAAGACTGATGTTGCCGAGCGCACCCTTCTCCTCATTTCCCATAAGCAAGAGAAGCTGACGTCCCTCCGGATACTCCGGATTGATTGCCTGTCCGATCACGAGCTCCTCCTTCTTGACATCGTTCTCATAACCTCTCTTCACAAGAATCATATACTCTTGATAGTCGTCGGTGGCGAAAAGATGCGGGTTGAGAGCGGCGTTCTCTATGTAGCATTGCGCATAGAACACGTGCTTGCCCATGTTGACATCATCCGTGCGGATGAAACCGCCGTTCTTGTCAAACCATATCACACGCAATATGTCGTTGCCATCTTCATCCTGCGTAGGAGTGCGGAGTTCGCCGGCATATATATATGAATCGCCGGAAGCAACTCTGTCGATGTTAGATGTCACCCTCTCCGGATCCGAATATGGGTCAATCTCAAACCTGTAGTTCTGCTCAAGCACGGTCTTGCCGGAAAGGATATCAACGAAATTGAAAATATAGTCGCCTACCATGTTGGTTGTGACAAACATTTCCTGAGGCTCGTGTCCCGGAAGGTCGCTCATCGATATATGGCTCTGCGCATGCTTGAAGATATTCGACTTCAACGCGCCGTCCGGACCGTAAATGGCATAGCTGTTGATGCTTGCCTCATCGTTGCCCGCCTGGTAATTCTGGGTCGTGACAATGATATCGGCCTTACCTGCATTGTCGTCAAACAGGATGTCTTCGCGATAGCGCAACGTGCCTACGGATGTATATGTGGCTATCACCCTGTCTATCTCTGTGTCGAGGGCGGTGGGTATTACCGTTCTCTGGAAAAGGCCAAGCGCATCGCCTTCTAAAGTAAAAATATCCACGATAAGCTCGTTGTTTTCCCTCATAGAGCTGTCTTCCGTGAAATTGTAATAAGGGTTGAAGAAAGAGTCCTTATAGCGCGACGACACGAAATATGGCTTGCCGTTGTGAGTCAGCGACATGAAGAACGGCGTGTTCTGCTGGTCGCCGGGGAGGTCGCACAGGCGGCAACGGCTTTCCCATAATTTGCGCAGATTGCCCGAGGCGTCGGCTTTTCCATAAACCTCGAGACGCATGCCGTAAGAAGTCAGCATCTTCCAATATCCGAGCTTATCGGGATCATCAGGAGCCGGCTCCCAGTCATCGGGCACCTCTTCATTGTCATCAAGCATGAACGTGATATAATATTCCTCTTTATCAGGGGTAGAGGCATTGAGCACGTCGCCCACAATCATGTTCACATTCATGACAGGCACATCCAATCCGTCTTTCTTCTCACCTCCGATTGAATATACTATAGAATAGTCACGGTTGATGTGAGCCTCTGTATTGACTGTCAACCCGACAATCACCTCATACTTGTCGTCGCTGTTGAAGAAATTTCGCGTCAGCACGGGAAGGAAATCCGCAGCAGCCACGGCCGTCTCATCTTCCTTATATCTCACACTGTCTTTTACAGTGCCCACAAGATTCATGCCGGAATCATATATCGTATATTCGAATTCCTTCATGATGGGCTGACTGTAATGTTCACTTACATACTTGTAATCATAGACATAATTCCCGGTATAATACCATAGCTTGCCATCGGGGCCGTCAAAGTTTCCGTTGGTGTTGCTTTTCGGAATCATCATGTCGGGGGTGGGCTGCGTCTCTTCTTTCTCGACGTCGCCAACCCTTGTCATAATCCTTTCCGCGCGTTCCAGTTGGCTTGACCTTACACCCGAAAAAGGTGTGGATACACTCCCTTTGTAGCGATATGCGGAAAGGTCGAACGAATGGGGATTCACTGTCAGTGCGTTGCCCGCCAACGGCATAAACGATGCCAAGGCCGCGACAAATGCCGTTTTGGTAAATCTTGTCATAAGCGTTTGTATATTATTGATTTGTTGAATTATATTGTCAATCCATGATACAGGACAGATGTCAGGTACGCAATCTTACACTTATCTTCCTGATAAACTTTGGGTCAACGGATTTTTCCGGTGGGCGGAGAAGATGTCAAGAGTATAGTGT